>JAIQFV010000001.1 GCA_020073085.1 Terriglobia bacterium
GCCCGTCTCGATGGGGAAACAACGGAGTGGCGTTCGAAGACAATCGACTCACTGGCGACCGGGCGGAACACACAGCAATACTCGGCTGGGCACTGGGTGGAGTCTTGCCTCTTGACACAACTTTGAGATGTGTGACCCCATAGACTACTGTTTTCTCAGTCCTACTATTCATAGTTGCCTGCAAGCGCTGGACGTATAACTGACTGTTTGCTCAAAGGTGGAGGTTGTTGTTCTTTCATGGGTTTGGGTGTTGGAGCCGGCGGGCCAGGATCGCCCTTCGGACCCTGAGGACCACGAAGCATTTCATAGAGAGCGTGGTTTTTCCGAAGTGTCTGAATGAGATCATCACTTGGATTCTTCGCGGTGAGCGCAAACCCGGTTCCGATCACGGCAAGCAGGGTCAGACCGCCAATGAAATTCGTCATGGCGCGTTGCGCTAGGGCCATCTGGTCTACTTTTGCCCTGTTGTTTGATTGCTCGTCGCCGAGCCTGAGGGTATACAGAGCGATCTGACGACGCAGGCAAACAGGACGAGATTCATGTGACAACGGAAGAACGTCGCTCGCCTGTGCCGCAATGTAGCCTCGCCTCTCAAGTCCACAGATGGATGCCAGAATCGCACCGCAGATTTGGAGCACAAGGTAAAAAGCACCGAATGTCATCAGGAGTCGGAGGAGGAGCGAGTCTACGTGCGGGGTTCCCGTGGCGAGGGCGAGAATGCCGCCGAATACTATGGTGCCCGCGATGGAGGACAGTCCTATGGTGCTTGTCAGACGCGCTTCAACGCTTCGCCGCGTGTCCTCCGCTTCGTCCAGGAGCCTGGCACATGCGCTGAGGTATTGAGTGAGAAGATTTTCGTCATCGGGGAGCGTCTTGATTTGTGCGTCGCACTTTTCCTGTTCCTCTCTTGCAAGGGCCAATTCCTTCTCCGCGGCTTCTTTGGAGAGGGGTTGAAGCCCAGGGTAGACGCCGTCACGAAGAAGCCACCACAGTTTTTTCAACCGGACGTTCATGTTCGCCCTCCCGCCAGCCATTCCGCGACCGCATCAGAAATTCCGAGCTGCAGCATGTCATCGAGCCAGAGCCATTGGCCACTGGGGTTTACTTCGAGAAATACATATTCTCCGTCCGGATCCTGAATCATGTCAATCGCTCCGAATGTAAGGCGGAGAGAGTCCATCAAGCGGAATAGGCGGGTGGCAATCTCTTCGGGAAGGGTAAATGGCAGGTGTGGAAGTCGGGGATTATTCGTCTGACGCCAATCGAGTGTGGCGGCGGGGTCGGACTGGGAATCAATGGCGGCTGCGAAGATCTTGCGCCCGATGATCGTAATGCGCAAGTCAAACCGCTTCGGGATCAGTGCTTGGTAGATGGCCGGGCTCCATCTGGCACTCTCCAGTTCCTCCAGGTGCTGCTCCATGACACGTGAAGTAAAGATCGCGAATTCCTGTCCTTTATGGACAATGTACCCGGTCCTGACGGGTTTCACGACCATCTCCTGAAATTCACTGAAGGCCTTGCGGATCACCAGCGGGTCATTTGTGACGACAGTACGGGGAATCCGAAGCCCGAGTTCGGCGGCCCGGGTGAGCTGAAAAGGCTTGTGTTCCGCCTGCCAGACGGCTGCCGGATGGCTCATCCAGGGCCCCGGAAGATCCACGATGCTTCCGAGCAAGGCGGCGCGGTTTTCCTGGAGACAGAATGTGTAAACGCCGTCATCCATGCCGTCAGGCTTTGCGGGACTGCGCACGCGCCGGTACCAGATGCGGTACGGAACTGGGATTGGTTCCCCGTCGACGGCAATCCAGTCCCGCCGGTTTGTTTTGTCGGGGCGGAAGGTCAAAGTAGATGAGAACGGATAGTTTTCGGTATTGAGCCGTTTGAACGGGATGCCGAACTGGGTCAATCGGCGGACAACGTCGTCAGTGGCTGCGTCGGCAAGCGTGCTAAGGATTAGAACATGCCTGTCATGCATCGTCTGTCGTTTTGCGCGGCACTCTAGTTTCCCGAGTGGCCACCATCAAAGGGGATGGAGCATCAAGGCTGTCCACCCATTTTCCGCCGATGAACACTTGCGCTATCTGGCGTTGCGCATCGTAACGTAGTGGATGGCGGGGAGACTCCGGCATCGATTCCGTGAAACGAAACAAGAAGGGCACCATGGGCAGGTCTCTTGTTTGATCTTCAGTTGTCATCGGTCGTCTCCTGTTGCACCTTCGTGATACGGGTATACCGGGCTAGGAGGTGGTTTGCCTGGTCGGTCTCCAGTGCTGGCGGCAAGGGCTCTTCGGTGGTTGGGATGTCCCTGAAGGCTTGTTGTCCTGCTGTCTCCCGCGAGAGGCCGCGCACCACGAATGGCAGCTTGCCGCCTGGCCAGTTTTTGGCCGAACCTTTAGTTGTCATCTGTGGTCTCGCGTTGTACAAAGGTGACCCGCGTCCCGCGTGACAAAACGTATCCTCGTAGGTCGGTTTCTACGATCGCGGGCAATGGTTCCTCGCTTGTGGGGATGTCCCCGGGGAATGCGGTGCCGGTTCTGTCGCGTAATTTCCCAGCGTGAAGGATGAACGGTATTGTAGACATCAAACCCTCTCAGTCGGGTATGTTCAGTCGACAGGAATTCGAATTCTGTATTCTGTGCCGCAGAAACCAAAAGTATACATCTTTGCCAGTGCGCTGGCTAGAGCGGCGTGAACCTGTGCGGCGTGAACCTGAATGTGCTCTACCATGCCTGTCAGGAGCGCGGGATTCTTCAGAATCTTCGTGGTGACCGCGCGGCGATTGCCTTCCAGCACGGTATACTTTCCGTTGCCGTTTAAGGGAGTGACCCCATCATCATCGTTGACGCAGACTCGGTTGCTCCTCTTCGTCCCCGTCCGCCTTATGCGAAAGACTCTGGAGAAATGCCTCATCCCCCAGCGCCACCTGTGCTTGTAACTCCGCCCAGGGGGTTTGCTTCAGCCCTTCCCGGGCGGCCCCTTCCACATAATCCCGATAGGCCTCTTTCCGCTCTTCCTCTTTTCCGCCCATCCAGCTCAACACCGTGTTCGTCGTTAACCAGGTGGGAGTGGGCTCCAGTCCAATGTAGGCGCGATAGGAACTCCACCGGTAGTGTCTCAGAAACTCAACGCGTTCCTTCCACAATTCGGCCGGCAGTCCTGTCGACAAGACCGCCTGACTTCGCCGCCGACTCAGCTTGTTCAACTCCAACCTGCCCACGCGAATGGGATTAAGGTGCACATAGCGACTCAACTCCAGCCCCCACCGTTGTGGTTCCACGATGATCCCCTTGAAGCGTCCCTGCAAGAGGTGGCCCGTTCGCCCATGTCGCCGATTGAACCAGGCGCTGTATCCGCTGTTTAACCACTGCATGGCCCGACTGAGGTTGGCCTCCAAGGTCTCCAACAGCCCATGCCAATGATTGTCCATCAGCGTGTACGCATGCAGCCGCAAGCGATAACGCGCCGTCATTTCGCTGAGCCGGCCAAGAAATTCGCATCGATCCTCGTCATCGCGAAAAATCAGTTGCCGCTCATTCCCTCTCGAGGTGATGTGATACCACGCGCCTTCCCATTGAATGCGTAACGGCCTGGCCATCGGGACTCCACAAAGGGGGAACGGGGAAGAATACGGTCACGTTCATGCTCCAAAACAAGGCCTCATTATATCGCGTTAGGAACGGAGAGAACGACAAATCCACTTTTCATCAGGGGGACCGGCACTCATCCACTGATGACGTGATTGCCAATTGTCCGGTTGTCCGGATCTGACCCCAGCACCTCTGCGGTAGTGCCATGTAAACAGGGTAGTCCTCGATTGGAATCTGGATTATTCGTCTTTTGCCCGCACTCTCTACCTGAAGGGGGAAGAGCTTCTGGTGCTGATTGGGTCGTCGCGTTCGCATGCCGAGAGCAGCCCGGGGTCCAATGAACGCATTGCGCAATGCATCGTGTTCGATCCGGGCTATGAGGCGGGCACAATTAAGGCAGCTCGCGTCATGTAGAACCCACTCACCGTTAAGACCAAGCGGCACGATATGCTCACGGCTCAATCTTGTGTCAGAGCGGTCGCAGTATACGCATCTGCCAATGGATGGCGCCTTCATACTTTCAGCATCACGACAATCAGACCTCCGTCCAACGTCTGGCTCGTCACCCGGCAGCACGCTTTCCAGCACTGGTTGTAAACGCGCCCAGGTTAGACCCCTTCCTTCTTATCAGACAATCCCATCTCCGAGACGTACTTTTTTGTTAAGAGGACATTGTCCACCCAGTTCACAGTGAGTCTTACAAGACGTTTCAGATCGTTGATGTCTTTGTCTTCCCACTTTCGCGTGTAGTGAGTCTCATCGTTTCCGAGCCACGTGGCGAGTTTGGCGCAGGCCTGAACATTTGAATCGGCGACATATTTATAGATGCAGACGGCCAAGGGTGCTTCGAGAATCATCTTCGTTTTTTCGGGTGCCTCGTGGCAAGCGAAGTCCTTTACTAAAAACTCTAGGGCTTTCCGCAGCCCGATGCCAACGAGCTGTATGAGCCCGTGGGTCTCACCAGCAATGGCTTGATCATAGATTTCAACGAAGGTGGGGGAGACCTCAGAAACTATGGAAGGGAAAGGTGTTTTCGTTGCGGCCTGAGGTGCTGTCCCGACAAGGCCAAACACTGCTCTGTTTACCTCCATTCTACCCAATCCAGTATACGTGGCAATGAATAGTTCTTGGCACTGCTGACGAGGACAACGAAATACGACCTGACTCATGTCACGCTCATGGAGCGTCGCAACGAACAGTTGCATCGGGCGGACAGATCGGTGGCATCGTGGGCAGACATCGGGAACCTCATCGAGGCGGATTTGTTGGGTTGTGCCCAATAAGGATGTTGCCTGTACGTCAATACTCATTGTGACATCTCCTGTGGGGTAAGACGCATCGAGCTCTATCCACTATACCATCTCAGAGAGAGCATGCAGCATATGTATATCAGATCGGGACTTTGGACAAATGGAGATTCCCGGAACAATGCGTACCGAATTTGGATGCTGTGACAATGTCAAGAATCGGGACGATGACCGTCTCTTCGTCTGGGCGATGCTCAAATTGTCCAATGTCCCGGCCTGACCCCGTATGCGCCTTGCTCACTTGTGCGTGCCATACTCGGAGATCCAGAGTACAAGATCGTCGTAGTCCTTGAGGGCCAACCGATGACGGAGGGTCCTCTGGAACACTTGAGCAGGCGCTGTAAAGTAACTTGTCGTCGCGAGCATCGTCATTGTCGCCCTCCGTTGTTCACCAATCCCGAAGAGAGATCGTACGATCTCGACCCCAACCTTCTTGGGCGGCGAGTAGCGCTTGCAATCGACCAAGAGCAATACTTCGCCGACCCCAGTTTTCTGGGTCGCAATGATGTCGATCCCACCGTCGGCACCCTGGGCGGTGAGCTGTACCACATATCCGAGATCGCTGAGAATGGCCGCCACCAACTCTTCGAATCTGCGAGGGTTAAGTTCATACATTCTCTCCGGGTGTGTGCTGAGATTGGTAAGGAGTTGGCGATCAACTGCGAGAAGGTCAATCCGCGCAAGCGAATCCTCCGTCAGGGGACGCTCGTCAGCGTAAATCAATCGCGGATGCCGCAGCTCGAGATCCTCGGTTGGGGCGAGCTCCGGGTCGAAGTGGGAATCCACGTAGGCGACCAACTCAAGGGGGACGTCGGCCTCCTTGCGTGAGCGATGGTAGGTCCGCTGAGATTCTTGCCAGATGGTCCGCATGACAACGCGCTCAAGGGTTTTGGGTGACGTGCACTCCCTGTCGTGAACCGCTTTGACTGCTTCCACGACCGCATCCATTGCGATGTCCTCCGTTTCCTCGATGCCCTTCATTCGCCCTTCGTGCCATGCAACGGTGTTGGCGAACTCGAGTATGTGCCGACATGCCTCCTCGTCTCCATGGAGGAGTCCAGTGACGTCATCCAAGGTAAGGTGAATTCCCATCTGAGACATGCAACCTTGACCCCCTAACGCCTAGCTTCAGCGGCGGCGCGCAGCGCCGTCCGCTGCAAGCCAATGTTAGCTGGCACGTGATCGTCACTCGTGTTCTGACAACGCCACATACAGGGGAGTGCAAATCAGCACATCCGACCTCGTGTTCTGCAACGCTTTGCGAGCATGGCTGGAAAGGTACTTGGCCAGATGCTCTTCCGTCGGGCGTCGAATTCGCCTCAATAAACGCGCGACAAAACTTAGCTTTTGCGTTGGAAAGCAGAGAGCGGGAAGCCCATCCATCCGCGGTTCCGGCGAGTCCTCACGACAGAGGCGCACGGAAAATACCCAGTCGAGCAGATCACCGATTTTGTTTGCCCACTTACCCCCGTAGCCAAAGCGGATAGCTTGCATGATTCCGGGCAGATGTGACCCGCTGTAGCCGAAGGCACCGCGGGGGAACTCATATTGTGCCGGCGGCGACCCTAAAATGTGGCGAACAGACCCAGCCATTAGGATAATGGGGTCGGTTTCTGAGGTGAAGAAGAAAACGACACGGATGTCCGCATCACAGACACCCCAGTCAACGACGCCCCATTTCATCGGGAAGTCTCCCGCAATGTAGGGGCGGCCGCCGTTAACCAGCCCGATTTGATTCTTCTTCTCCAATTCCCAAATAACGGTCTTTATTGAGTCAAAGCGCCTTTGTCCATCTGCAACTTGCGGCGACCTCTCAGTGACCGGCCGGGAGATCAGTGTCTCAAGCATCTCAAGCTTGGAATCTGAGATGTAGACAAAATACGGGAACTCGGGAAGCAGTGTGCTGGGGCTTTCTGCTGCCTTATCGACAGTGACATTCCTTGGCGGAGTGCCCTTGATCGCAGCAACGAGGCGTTCAAACTGAGCCGCAAACAGCGGGGATGTTGATTCGTGGCCACTGCGGAAGTCTAGGTATTGGATGTGTGACAACCGCGGCGGAATATCACAATCAAAGAGCAGGCATGGAAGGATCGCCTTCGCCTGAGCGTCAAAGTCAGGAATCAGTCTCTGGAGGAGTTCCCAACCAGATGCCTTGGATCTAAAGTATGAGGGCGAGAACACAGGAATGATGTGGCGACTCATCTGAATAGCCTTCTCAATGGTTGCCACCCAGTTGTCGCCCACACCAATCGAGTCGAGATCGAGAAAGACAGATAGACAGCCGCGGCGACTCGGCCGTCTTCGCCGGCGAATCAGCGCAGCCAGGGTCAAGGCCCACTCTTTGTCATCGTGACTATACGAAATGAACGCATCGTACTTCATTGAGTCACCTGTTTCTCTTCACTCGCCAGCCAACATTAAATGGATGGATCCGCGTATTCTCGGAAACTTTGCTTTGCGATCCGCCTATTGCGCCGTTGATTCCCCGAATACACCCACGATAATGTTTTCAATATCACCCACTTGCGTCCCATGTTGCCTTTCATCAGGGCGTCTCATACGGATCGGTATGACATCCCCTTGTTTCATTTCACAGCTCGTCGAACGGACAACGCACTCCCTGCCACCCCGAGTCACAATACGAGCATAGATCATAGTCGTGGTCACATCCAGATGAACAAAGAGTTATTGGACCGTTCAATTGCCTTACCCTGATCCGAGCGGCTGCGTCGCAACAAAATGGGAGGGTGCTCGGAATGCTCCCACAAGTAATCGTTTTGGGTGGCGCTCCTCTTCTGTACCGTTCGGGTCGGGGAATGGAATCGTTCGGTCGAAAGCCTCGAGTGGCAAGCCGGTCGTCATTCAGATAATGCGCCAACATGGGGGGCGGCTGGCCAAGAATGAGTCTAGGACTTACTCATTATCAATTCAAGTGAAATGTCTTGGGGGGTCGTAGGCATTCCTTCCAAAAGGTCTTTGGAGGATCAAAAACTGTGCCCTATTTTGTGCACCACTATGCTCAGAAATGGCCTAATACAATACTAGACGGGGTGCGAGGAAAATCGCTGATAAATCTGTGACGAAACAAGACCATGCGCACTAATATCACGCAGGGTGATAATCCGCTCGCCGCAATTGTTGATCCACCACGGTGGATTGTAGGTTCGAGTCCTACCTCGGGAGTCGTCCCTATGCTGCTCTGCCTGCCTTTGGGCCGATTCATCGGGTTCGGGGATGAAATCTTTGAAAGAGTAGTGAATCATCCAAGCTGATAATCTGGCCACATGGAACCCCGATCCGGTCCTGAGACACTACGGGGAGCTGCTACATCGCGGAACGTGCCATCTTACAACTCCGTCAGGAGTGGCATCTTTGTAGCTCGGATCTTCCTCCTCGGTTTGTAGTTGAACCCCGTAGGGGTGACATCTGCCCCGGTGGACTGACCCGGCGATTTGATTGCGGCAACAATCTACCCGGATGTCACCCCTACGGGGTTCATTTGAGAAAAGGAAAGAGCGGGATCGAGGCTACAAAGATGCCACTCCTGACGGAGTTGAGGCAGAACAACTCCAAGAGAATCCTATGTGCATTGAGTTTCCCTATATCAGGGACTGCGGGTTCGGGTCAGGAGGGAGTTGGGTTTTTCAGTCGGGAAGGCTCTATCTTTTTCTCAGCCCGTTGAGCATCTGGCGGGTGACTTCTTTAAGGGAGTCAAAGACACCGACGCCGCGGGAGGCGATGGCTTCGAAAATCGGCTCATTCTTCTTCCAAAGCTCTTTCTTCAAATCCTCGAACGGGGAGATGTTGGGCAGGTCACGCTTGTTGAATTGCAGGACGTAGGGGATGGTCGCGAAATCGTATCCGTGCTCGTGGAGATGTTCATGCAGGTTGGAGAGGCTTTCGATGTTGGCGTCATAACGCTCCGCCTGGGAATCGGCGACGAACACCACTCCATCCACCCCTTTCAAAATCAATTTGCGGCTGGCATCGTAAAAAATCTGTCCGGGCACGGTGTAGAGATGGAAGCGGATCTTAAACCCGTTGATCAACCCCAGTTCCAGCGGAAGAAAATCAAAAAACAGGGTCCGCTCGGTGTCGGTGGCGAGCGAAACCATCCGCCCTTTGTTGGCCGGATGAATCTTTTGATAAATATAATTCAGGTTGGTGGTCTTGCCCCCGAGGCCGGGACCGTAGTACACAATCTTGCAGTTGATTTCTCGAGACGCGTAATTAATAAAGGTCAACTAGGATCCCTCGGATGGATTATTCGCTGAAGAGCCGGTCAATGTCATCATCCGTGATTTCAGGAAATGGATAGTCACTGATGACGCCGGTAGGCTGCAATTCCTTCTGGAACCTCGCGGCGATCCGTTGAAAAACATCCTCGAACTGGACACTGGCCTTGCGGACACGCAGGCGGACCAGGCCCACGGGCGTGCTGTGGTCGAAAATCACGACCAGAATCGCCCGGTGTGCCACAATCGAGAAGTGAATGTTGTCGCGCTCTCCTTCGTGGAACAGCACCGAAAACTCCCGCTCCCCCAGCAGCTTGGCAAGCCCTTCCGTGGCCGCCACATTCCCCGCCGCCAGCGAGGAGAGGGAGGTCGTATCCACGGTATCGTCACCCCCATGTGAAGCGATGGGTTGCCCGTTGCGGTCGACCAGAAAGACCAGTTTGGCACGCGCCTCGGTCGCCAATTGGGCCATGATGACGCGAATTTCCGCAAACTCGCCCGGGTAAATGACCAGATCGCCTGTTTCCACTTAAAGCCCCTCTTCAACCCTTTCCGTCTAAGCGGGTTGACCGCCTATCATACCCGATATTCCCTTTTAATTCAAAAGCCCCAAACGGCCCCAACGCTCCGCCTGAAAAAACCGACGGCACGATCACCGGCTCCCGGCAGGACGCTCTCCTGGATTTTCCCCTTCAGCTTGAAAATTCGATCGGCAACTGCATCGTTTCGATCACATGATACTGGGCGATACGGTTACGTCCGGTGCGTTTGGCCACATACAGCGCCCGGTCGGCATTCTCGATGAGCTGTTCCTTGGACGTGGCGTCCCGGGGATAGGTCGCAATGCCGGCGCTGATGGAAAGCTGGGCCGAGTTTCCTTCATAGGTAAAGGCGGTGCGTCCGACCTCGGTTCGAAACCGCTCCGCCGATTGCCGCGCGCCCTCCCGGCTGGTGTCCGGCAGAACCACCGCGAATTCCTCTCCCCCGTAACGGGCGGCGAAGTCTTCCCGCCTCAGGCAACTTTCCAGGATCGTCGCCAGCTGACCCAACACCGCATCCCCGAAGGGGTGACCATAGGTGTCATTCAGTTTTTTGAAATGGTCAATGTCCACCATCAACAAGGAGAGCGGTTTCTTGTTCCGCCGGGAACGGGAAATTTCTTCCTCGATGCGCTCCTGGAAACTGCGATGGTTGGGGAGATGGGTGAGTTCGTCGGTGGCCGCGAGGGTCTCCATCTGACGGTGGTTGATGGCGTTTTCCACGATGACGGCCACATGCTGACACAGGAGGCGCAACAGCTGCTGGACTTCACTTCCGAATTGGCCGGGTTGGCTGTGGGTGAGCACAAAGGCCCCGTGCCGATGAGAGGGCGGGCCGAGCGGGATGGCCAGCAGTGAACCCACCGCCAGGGGCGGCTCGCCGGGCATGTAAATGGGCATCTGGCCGGCCCTCCGCTGGAAATCGGAGAGCAGCAGGGCATCTTCCGCGGAGGTAATCGACCAATAGGTCCAGGTCTTGGCATCGCTCGGAATGCGCAGGTCCCGGTCAAATTCGATCCCTTCCGCCGATATCAGCGAATACGAGTTCCGGTCTTCCGAAAGCAAGGCCACCGCGGCGGTTTCATAATTCAACAGGGCCTTGGACTCTTTCAGCAGCAGCGAGGACACATCGTCCACGTTCAAGCTCGAGCTCATCCTGGAAATAATCCGAAAGAAGGTGGTGAGAAGTTCGTTGGACTGGCGATGGGCCCGGGCCGTCTGATTTCTTTTCCACTCCAGTTCGAGGATGGTCACGGCCGACTTCATCATCCGTTCCTCTTCCGGCGTGAACTCCGGCACCGGCGGGGGCTCCGGATCCGGGCTTTCCATTCGATCGGCCACCAGCACTCCCGCCACACTTGCTCCGTGCACGACGGGTTCCGCCAGATAGGCTCGAACCAGATCTCCCACGGACTTCAGATACACGAAGTCCACCTTCCACGAACGGGCCGAGGTCCCGGGACTGCGTTTTCCAACGAGGGGGGTCTTGTTCTTGGCGCAATATCCGAGCAAACCCTGCCCTTCCACGAAGGACGCGTCCGGATTGAACTCCGTCCCCTCTCCCGCCATCCAACTCATCTGAAAGACTCCCGTGTTATCGCGGACAAAGAAGCACACATGGCTGGCAATGAGGGCGGTCCTCAAATGCTCCAGAAACACATCCTCAAATTCCGTGCCCCGATCACCGGTCTCCCCGCCGGCAAGAGCCATCTCGGGTTCTCCCGAGGCGATCGTCCGCGCAAAGACCGGGAGAAACTTCTTGCGCTCGAGGGCCTCCTCCTCGGCCCGAATTGCCGCGGCCTCCAACTCTTTCTCAGCCTGCGCGAGGCGGCGCTTCAGGATTACCAGGGAGGCCTCCCCCACGATTGCCACCAGGACCAGCATTAACAACCACAGCAGAAGGCGGTCCGTTTCAAAATGCTGGTCCATGCGGAAGGCCGTCGCCAACGCATTGAACCCCTCCAGGAGCGAAATCCGGACCACCGTGAGCAAGGAGATTCTCAACGAGTAGTTGATGCCGACTGCAAGCATCAAGAGCAGATACAATCCAAACCAAAAGGAATGCAGTCCCCCGGTCCGCTGAACCAGGAAGTTGATGGCCAGGATGAGCGCGCCGACCACTTCAACATATTGAAAGTCCCCACCCAACCGCAGAATGTAACGGTAGAACGCCGCCACCGAATAGACGGTGATGGCGATCACGCCGATGAACTGAGGGGCCGTAAACCGGAGCGGCGGCGAGTAGACGCCGAAGGAAGAAATCACAAATAAGACGAAGAGGGGGAGCAGAAGGTAGTTTTCACGGATCAGCTCCTTGATGCCCTTGCGGCGGATGAGATCGAGGATTTTTGATTTCATCATTCCAACGGAGGAATAAGTCTATTCGGTCTGTTCAGTCCATCTGGTCTATCCGGTCTATTCAGTCTGGCCGGTCTGTTCCGTCTGTTCGGTCGGGTCACTTGCTTCGACCCGGTCGGTTGGGTTTCAGCCTTTCCGGCCTGGTCTCACCGGTTATTGCAGTCAATATTGAGCCATTTCATTGCAAGCCTGACATCGGAAAACAGGGGTTAAGGACTCCTGGTCTCATTGGGCAAAAAGACTCAAAGACAAAATGAACCGCCCAGACCGGCCAGACTGAACAGACCGAACAGACCAAACACACTGCCCAGACCGAACAGACCAGATGGACCGAATAGACTGAATAGACTGAATAAACTCTTACTTCATCGCTCCGCTCAAAATCCGTCGAACGTCGGAGGCCTTGATTCCACGAACATAAACCGTCTTTCTTTTATGGTGTTCTCCGGAAATGAGTTCCACATTCGATTTCGGGACATCCAGAAGGCGCGAAAGATATTGAATACATGCGGCGTTCGCTGCCCCATCGACCGGGGGCGCGACCGTCTTCAGCCGGAGCGCTCCGGCCAGCACCCCGGCCAAGCCATTCTTGCCAGCCCGGGGCACAACGACAATCCGGAAGGTACAGCCGTCTTCCCGCGAATTGATCTCCATCTCGTCCATTTGGCCTAACTTCTCTTCCCAAAAATCGCCGTCCCGAGGCGAATCATGGTGGCTCCCTCCTCGATGGCCACTTCAAAGTCATGGCTCATCCCCATGGAGAGTTCGTGCATCGATACGTTGGCAAGGCGCGGCTTCGCAATCTCTTCGGCGAGCCGGCGTATCGCTCGGAAATCGGCGCGTGATTCTTCCGCGTGGTCTCGAAACGGCGGAATGGCCATCAGTCCCCGAACCCGCAACGCCTTCAATTCAGAAACCTTCCTCACCAGCTCCAGCGCGCCGGACGGTTCAACGCCGGATTTGGTCTCCTCATTGCCGAGGTTCACTTGAATCAGTACGGGTAACAAACGATTGAGCTGTTCACAAGAGCGGGAAAGTTTCAGGGCCACTTCGATGCGATCCACCGTTTGTATCATATCAAAGATTTCCGCTGCCCGTCTTGCTTTGTTGCTTTGCAGATGTCCGATCAAATGGAGTTTAAACCCTCTTTCAGCGGCGCCGGCAGCGCCTCCCTGATCCTCCATGGCGAGAGACGAAGCCAGGGCGCTGAATTTTTGATCCGCTTCCTGCACCCGATTTTCGGCAAAGATGGTCAACCCCGCATGAACGGCAGCCACGACCGCCTCCACGGGAAACGTCTTCGAGACGGCGATGAGCTGAACCTCGTGGCGTTCGCGCCCGGCACGCCGACACGCCTGCTGAATTCGCTCCTCCAGCGGCTTGAGATTGGCGCTGATTTCTTGAATATTCATGGGGTGAGAAGGCCCTCACGAAAAGATTGAACGGGGCGTGCGGTCTTGATAGACCGGACTGTCCATCGAATGTTAAACTGCCTTGCTATGTCGAGACCACGGTTCATCAGTTTCGAGGGGATTGACGGCTGCGGCAAGACCACTCAGCTCAACCTGATGGCGGAGCGATTGCGAGCTCGTGGAGTCGAGTTCATTGCCACCCGAGAACCCGGGAGCACGCCGATTGGGCAGGATATCCGCAAAATCCTTCTGGACTCCAAGACCACCGGCCTGACTTCCATCGGAGAAGTTCTCCTCTACTACGCATCACGAATTCAAAACGTTGAACAGGTCATCAAGCCGGCGCTGGAAGCCGGGAAATTGGTCCTGTGCGACCGGTTTAACGACGCCAGCTGGGCCTACCAGGGATTCGGCCGGCAACTGGGCGTAGAATTTCTTCGCATTCTCGACGATCTCGTGCTCGACGGGTTCCGCCCTGACCACACCCTGATCATCGACATCGACGTGGAGACCAGCCTGAATCGGGCCCAACGCCGTAACACCGCCCAGGCTTACGACGAGAACCGGTTTGAAACGGAAGCCCGCGAGTTCTTTGAGCGCGTCCGGGAGGGATATGGCTGGCTGCAGCGACGTGAGCCTTTCCGGTTCTTCCAGATCAACGGCAACCGCCCGGTCGAAGCTGTTCACGCCGACATCGCGGCGCTGTTCGACGAGTGGGTGAAGGAAGCGATCAGCGCTTAGCGGTCAGCGCTCCTCACTAATCGCTTCTATAATGACACCCCCGCGACTCGCGGCATTCCATGGCTGCAAGCAGGATTGCCAGGGCCGTCTGCACTCCATTCCGCAATCCGATCAGGGAATCGCTGATGGCCGCCTTGTCATAAAACCGCTCAATCTCCAAGTGGTGCTCCCGGAGGATCTCGTGGGCACGATCGAGACGCTTGGTGGTACGAACCAGTCCCACGTAATTCCACATCGTTTGTTGAATGGTGAGCCAATCCTGGGCGATTAATGCGGGGTCGACCGTTTCGCGCTCGTAGACCCATGGCGCGATCTCGGGAAAATAATGATCTGCGGCATTCAACGATCTCTCCGCGGCGTCGGACCCGGCCCGGGTTCCCCACACCAGGCCCTCGAGCAATGAAGTTGAAGCCAGGCGGTTGGCGCCGTGAACGCCGGTGCATGCCACCTCTCCCACGGCTCGCAACCGGCCGACATTGGACTTTCCGAGCGCATCGACGGAAACGCCGCCGCAACTGTAATGCGCCGCCGGAACCACCGGGATCGGTTCCCGGGTGATATCGATTCCAAGGGACTTGCACTTCTCGTAAATTCCCGGAAAACGGCTTCGAACCCAATCGGGACTCTTGTGGGAAATGTCAAGCAGGGCGCAGGGTTCCCCCGATTCAATCATCCATTGGTGTATTCCACGGGCCACCACATCACGCGGGGCCAACGAACCGTTGGGATGGAACCTTTTCATGAACTCCTCCCCACGAGGGCTCATCAACCGCGCTCCTTCCCCTCGCAGGGATTCGGAAATGAGGAACCGGCCGGAGGGATGGAACAGCGTGGTGGGATGAAACTGGACATACTGCATGTTGATGCAGCGGGCGCCGGCGCGATAGGCCATCGCGATGCCATCCCCGCGCGAACCCGGCGGGTTGGTCGTATGCAGAAACACGCGTCCCAGCCCGCCGGTCGCCAGAATCGTTTCCTTCGCAAAAATCGTATCCACGATCCCGGTTTCATTGATCAACACATGGGCGCCTATGCAAGTGGGGGGTTGATAGGTGTCGAGAGGATTGAGCGAGTGATGCGACAAGGTCAGCAGGTCGACGGCCGTGGCATTGGTCAGGATGCGGATTCGGGGATTCTTGGCCAGGGCCTGTAGGAACGCGGTCTCAATCGCCCGTCCCGTGACGTCTTTGTAATGCAGAATCCGGCGCACGGAATGCGCGGCCTCGGCCGTCAGGTCGTACTCATCGGTGGATTCGTCGACAACATCGAAGGGAACCTGAAGCTCGTCGATGAGGACCTCCTGGACACAGCGCGGGCCTTCTTCGCTTAAGACCCGGACCGCCGGCTCGTAACAGAGCCCCGCACCGGCGGCGATGATATCGGCGGCCAGTTTTTCGGGGGCATCATTGTCCCCGCGAAAAATGATTCCTCCCTGCGCGTAAAACGTGTTGCTCTCCTCAAGGCTGGAGTCTCTCGTCATTAACAGGACGTCGGCGCCTCTCCTGGCAGCCGCACGCGCTGCCGCACAACCGGCAATGCCGCTCCCGATAACCAGAATGTCAGTCTTCGTCATGAAACACCCTTCACCTTACCCGGAAAGGCGGGAATCAAAACCGGATCCCCTTCATGCCTTATCAACAGAATCTGTCGTGACAAGGGCAGAAACATCTGTCATGAGGAGACCGGGCATGCAGGAAGTTAAAAATCTTCAATCTAAAAGAAATTAGATGATCGAGGAACATTTCCATTGACGACCGATCCTCGGGTTTCCTGGCTTCCGAATAAAACTTCGCTTTAGTTCCGGTGCGCCCGCGACGGGGAGTCACCGCGTGGACGCCCGGCCCCTGCTGGTTCGATTTCAAAGCTGATGTCGACCGCCGGGGCGGAATGGGTGAGCGCCCCTACAGAGATCCAATCGGCGCCTGCTTCCGCAAAAGGCCTCACGCTTCGGAGTGAGACACCGCCCGAACATTCGACAAGGGTCCTTCGTCCTCCGGGCTGCTTCCGGATCAACTCCACACAACGGCGCACCTGGGGTGGAGTCATATTGTCGAGCAAGATATGGTTCACTCCTAACCCAAGGGCATCCCGGAGCTGGTCAACGGTGGAAACCTCCAGTTCCAAAGCGCCGCTTCCTCTTGATTCCATCCGGGCCCGCTCGACGGCAGGCCTTACGCCGCCGGCGAAGGCGAGGTGATTGTCTTTAATTAGGATCGCATCAAAGAGTCCCCGTCGATGGTTGTGGCCGCCACCACAACGCACCGCATACTTCTCAAGCATACGCCAGCCCGGGGTTGTCTTCCGGGTGTCATAGATCCGCGCCCGGGTGCCCCGAACGGCCCGAACAAATTCGTGCGTCAATGTTGCGATCCCTGAAAGACGCTGGAGGACGTTCAATGCGACCCGTTCCCCCGTCAGCAGGGCGCGCGCGCGGCCGCTCACCGATGCCACCGGCTGACCTCCCGCCACCTCCTGGCCGTCCCTGAAAAGGCATTTAACCCGTACCGATGGATCCAATACCCTGAACCCGTATGGCAACAGCTCCAGTCCTGCAAGCACGCACCTCTGCTTCGCGATCAGCCATCCGCGGGCCCGGGCGGAGGCAGGGACAATGGCGTTGGTCGTCAGGTCTCCGGAACCGACATCCTCACGCAAGAAACTGATCATGAGCTTGCGGAGCACTTCCGATTTTAGAGGGAGGGACATGGGTTAGATATCAGCGATCAGCGGTCAGCGATCAGCCGTCAGCTGTCAGCTTTCAGCGGTCAGCGATCAGCGGTCAGCCATCAGCGATCAGCAATCAGCTGTCAGCGGTCAGCTTTCAGCGTTTGAATTAGGCCCGTTAGCATCTTTTTTACTTCGCAAACACTCCAATTCAAGAAATCATAATCTTCAATGTTTAAGAGTCTAAGATCTTTGGCCAGGAGAAGGTGATACTCGAGTTCAGAAGCAGAACCTCCTGCAATCTGGAGGAAGCGAACCAATTCGACTTCACTCGAACGTCCGCAACCCTCTGCAATGTTTGCCGGAATGGAGGCAGCAGATCGTCTAATCTGGCTTGTCAGTCCGTACAACTCTTCCTTCGGAAACTTCCAAGTAGCTTTGTACAAACCTAAAGTTAAATTGTGAGCCTTTTGCCATACCTTGAGTTGTTTGAAGTCTCTCAATTCGCATCCCTCCCTTTCGGTGGGGGATGATGTGAGTTCCTGTGCTGACGACCACGCTTACTTCCATTCTTGAGGGTATTCCTGACTGCTGATAGCTGAAAGCTGATTGCTGATCTGTGAAAGCTGATTGCTGATCGCTGATGGCTGACCGCTGCTCCCCGATCGCTGATCGCTGATTGCTGATAGCTGATAGCTGAATGCTCTATTCAACTCATCTCCAGCATGCGCTCGATCGGGCGCAGCGCGCGGAGTCGGAGGGGTTCATCCATGCCGATTTCAGGGGAGCGCTTTCTCATGCAGCGATAGACTTTTTCGAGGGTGTTCAAGCGCATGTGAGGGCATTCATTGCAGGCACAACTGCTGTCGGGAGGGGCGGGAATGAAGACCTTTTCCGGGGCCTTTTTCGACATCGCGTGGATGATCCCCGGCTCGGTGGCGATGATGAATTCCCGCGCCGGGCTTCCGATCGCGAAATTCAGGATGGAGGTTGTGGATCCGATATGATCAGCAAGCCGCAGCACCGACTCTTCACACTCCGGGTGAGCCAGCAAGAGGGCCTTCGGATATCGGACTTTTAATTGAATGATCTTTTTTTCTGAGAAGATGGCATGGACCATGCACGAACCGGGCCACAACACCATTGCGCGGCCGGTCTTTCGTATCAGGTACCGGCCGAGATTCTGGTCGGGCGCAAAGATAATCTTTTTCTCCGCCGGAATCTGGCGGATGATCTTTTCTGCATTGGAGGAAGTGCAAATAATGTCGCTGAGAGCCTTCACGGCTGCAGAACAATTAATGTAGCTGATGACAAGATGGTCCGGGTAACGCGCCTTGAAGAGCTCAAACTGGTCAGCCGGGCACCCTTCCGCCAATGAGCAGCCCGCGTTCAGATCCGGCAGCAACACGGTCTTCCGAGGATTGATGATCTTGGCCACTTCGGCCATGAAATGAACGCCGGCAAAGACAATCACACGGGCACGGGTCGCGGCCGCCTGTTGTGCCAGCTGGAGACTATCGCCGATGAAATCCGCGATGTCCTGAATTTCTGAATCCTGATAATAATGCGCCAGGATAACCGCGTTCAATTCCCTTTTGAGAGAGGCAATCTCCGGGGCGTAATCGATCTCGACATCAGGTTCCGTGCTCATGACACACTTCCTTCAGGCATTCTATCGTCATTTTATCACACACGAATCCAAAACCGCCCGGATTGGCAATCCGATGGGTGACCCATCTCGTGGGCTGATGAAGATCCTGCATTTCCGCGTTCGGTCACATCCGGTGTGTCACGTGGAAGAAATAATGGAGGGTGGTTTCAAAGGATATAAGCAAGAAGGCAAGAATCGGGCTATTTCTTTCGCGCTGCCTCCACCAGATGCTGGACGAGTGGTTTCAATTGATCGGGCAGAGAGGCCTCATCGACCTCCACCTCTTTCACCCGGCCACCCTCCTCGACCTGGATTCGGTAAACGAACCGGTCCGGCATCGGTCGAGCGGACTTGAGGGTGTCGGGTAGCTCGAAAAAGGCGGCGCCTTCCACCATCTTCGTGATCCGTCCCGCTTGATCCGCACCCAACTCCTCGGTATCTACGGAAGATGACAATTTGATCCCAGCAAACCCACCGGACCTTTGAAGTCGAATTCGCATAGGTGATCCTCGTTCGGGGTCCAGGTCTGCATACCCAGCTTCACGACGAGCACTCTCGCAGCGACCCTAGCCGCATCATGACATTCTGGCATCGCGGCCCCGCCGGACATGAGCCCCTTTGCAACTCCCCGCGAAGATTCTAAAACCTAACCCCAAAAGATACCAGAACGACTAGAGACGACAATCGTGAGAGTCAACCCATGAACCGGTAAGGTTTGCACACCCTCCCCTGCCCGGGGGACGCTCATTTACGCAGACTGGGACCTGGGTTCGAGCCCATCATTCCGGATTCCGAAATCCGCAATTGAAACAACCGTGGCTTGAGCCGATGCGCATCATCCCGGGCCGGTCCGAGCGGTCCGCATCTACAGTCCGACCGCCTTCCAGCCCGCCTGGACCGCCTTGACCTCATTCGAGCCCTTGCCAAACAAGTCGGTGGCCACGGCAGCCGTCATTCGCGCGGCGTCTTCGAAGTTCGAATCCGGGCGCAACTTGTCGCGCAAGGTGACGTACCAGATTTGACCGGCCTTCGTCCACGCGTTCCCGCCCATTTGAACCGCGGTTTCGTAAAATGCCCGATTGGGTATGCCCGAGTTCAGGTGAACTCCCCCGTTGTCCTCGTTCGTTTGCACGTAATCCTTCATATCGGCAGGCTGAGGGTCTTTTCCCAGCACGGGATCATCATAGGCTGTGCCGGGGGCCTTCATCGATCGCAGGGCGACCCCTTTGACGCCGGGGGCCAGCAGTCCCTGCCCGATCAGCCAGTCCGCCTGTTTGGCCGTCTGGCCCAGTTTGTACTGCTTGACGAGCGAGCCGAAGACATCTGAGATTGACTCATTGAGCGCCCCGGATTGATCCTGATAGGACAGGTCCGCCTCATTCGCGGTCACGCCGTGAGTCAGCTCATGCCCGATCACATCGAGCGCGATCGTAAAGCGGTTGAACAGCTTGCCATCGCCATCCCCGTAAACCATTTGCTGGCCGTTCCAGAAAGCGTTGTCGTAACCCCTCTCGTAATGCACCGTGGAATCGAGCCGCATTCCGCGATCGTCAATGGAATTTCGATTATAGTTTTGAAGATAAAAGTCATAAGTTGCGCCGGAGCCATCATAGGCTTCATTCGCTGCCTTATCCTTGCTCTTCGGATCTCCCTCTCCCCGGACCAGTTTGCCCGGAAGGCTGGAGCCGTGCTTGGCGTCGTAAATGGTCCGCCGCTTGGTCCCCGTTGCAGTCGATCCTGTAGTCGCCATCATTGACATCACCCTCCGCTGACCGCGCAGTTGTTCAGACAGCGACAGGGTATGCCATGCCCATTGCTTTTGCTTCTCACTTCCCCGTTGAGCGACATGCTTAAGAATGTGCGGAGGGAGGATGCAGAATATCGGGACGATACCTGGGGCCCCGATCGTACCTGCTGCCATCTTGTCGAAATCCGCCCCGATCGCGGACCCGCGAAAATCCATCAGATTCTTCTCAGCCATTGTCTCTTCTCCTTTTATTAGTGGATCCCCCCGCTCGCCGGGGTCGAGTGGAGCCTGTCAAGGCTCGCCATCTCTTTGTGAAATGAAGGTGAGGGATAATAGCACCAACAGAAGGGGAAAAAACACGAAAAAAAGTGGCAAACTCTCGGAGGAGAGGCCCCCCACGTTTTTTCGCGCCTTACAAGGAACCGTGGTTTCGCAATCGTGGGATCGAATAACAGCGAAGACCCTGGGCCGGAGACGCAGGGGATGACATCCCGGGACGGCACTTCATCAGGGGTGGTTTTCGGGTGTCCTCCCGGACACCCGAAACCATTTACACAGCCAACCGCAGGCCAAGAGCGGAAAACCAGTGACTATTGTCCGCCTTCAGGACTCAAGCCCACGTACACCGTCACCCCGTTACGATTGATCAGAAGCAGGGCGGTATCATCTTTTCCAATTTTCGCCGCAATACGGTTGTAATCCTCGACAGTTCGAACCTCTTGACGATTCAATTCCTGAATCACGTCACCACGCTGCAATCCGGAGTCCGCGGCCACACTGCCCGGGGCTATAGATGAAATCACCACCCCCGTGGTGTTGCTGGGCAGGTTCAAGCGCCGGGCCAGTTGCGGCGTAAGGTCCTGAACGGAAATCCCGTTCAACACATTGCTGAATTCACCCCCAGTGGACTCGCCCGCCGGTCCTCGCTCCGCCGATTTTGGCATTTCGCCGATTGTGACATTCAGAGTCAGGACCTCGTTCCCGCGCCAGACCTTCACTTTGGCGGTGCTGCCGACCGGAGTCAATCCGACTTGGTAGGCAAACTGGCTCCGATTCTGAACTTCCGTTCCATTGAACTCGAGGACAATATCTCCCACCTTGATGCCGGCCTTGGCAGCGGGGCTGTCGGCGTTGACTTCAGACACGATGGCTCCCCGAATTTCCTTCAAACCCGAAGCGCGGCCAATGGCGGGGGTGACCTCCCCGATGATCACGCCCAACCACCCCCGCACCACCTTGCCTGTTTTGATCAGGCTTTCGGCCACTTGCCGGGCCATGCTGCTCGGGATGGCAAAACCCACCCCGGAGGATCCCCCGGTGGGAGTCTCAATGGCCGTGTTGATGCCAATCAATTCGCCCCGGATGTTCACCAGTGCGCCACCCGAATTTCCGGGGTTGATGGCGGCATCCGTCTGAATGAAATCCTCATAATCTTCGATCCCCACGTTCGTCCGTCCCACGGCGCTGACGATGCCCTTCGTCACAGTCTGGTTCAGTCCAAAAGGATTCCCAAAGGCCAGGACATTCTCGCCCACTCTCAGGCCTTTTGAATCTCCCCACGGGACAGCCCGCAGGCCATCGGTCTCGATCTTGATCACCGCGATGTCGGTCTTGGGGTCGGCCCCCACCACCTTTCCCTTAAATTCCCTCTTATCGGCAAGCTGGACGCGGATCTCGGTCGCCTTATCGATGACGTGATTGTTGGTGACAATGTAGCCGTTTGGACTGATCACCACGCCGGACCCCAGGGCATGCTCACGCTGTTCTCGCGGAACACCCTGGAAATCGGGCCCGAAGAACTGTTGGAAAAAAGGATCATTGAAGAAAGGGGATGTTTGGGGCCGAGCTTTAATCACCTGGGTCGTCGAAATGTTGACAATCCCGGGGAGTACGGCTTTGGCGATGGACTCAAAGGCCCGATTCTGCTGTTCCAAAACGCTGACATCCTGAGCGTTCACCAGGGAATCCTTAGCGGGTGCATATCCCTGAGAGTAACCGATTTGCAGTTGCTGCAGACCCAGCCACAAGATGGCCACCATCCCCACGATCCCTGCCGCCCAGATTGTGAGCGGCGCGGGTCGACGGTGGCGAGTCGCTTGTGGCCGTTCGGTAGAGCTTTCCATTTGATTTTCCATAGGTTTACTACCCCTTTTTCGAGTTTTTGTCCCTTGTTTAGACGTTCCTAAGTGAATTTTGGCCGTTCATAATCTACATCGCTATACGATAGTGATTCAAGGCTAGAGGTTGTTTCGCAGGCGAGAAGAGATTCCAAGAGGGACTGCAAAAAGGTGGGTCCTGCCCGAGGGTCATAGACCGAACTTCTGGGTCACTCCAACCGAATGATCAAGGGCTTACATCGATCCCCTTCCCGCAGTCCCTTACTCTGCAATTCAAATTTGACCGCCACTCCCCGCCCGGTCATGGAGAACCAACGGATCCCAAACTCTATTTCCTCTCTGCCACGATCAGAGTGATATCGTCATGCTGCAGGACCCCGGAGGTAAAGTCAGTCAGCCGATCCATGATCTTGACTTTCATCTCCTCCGCCGAGAGGGTGCGATTGGTCATGATCAGTTCCAGCAGACGCTCATCTCCGAATTCTTCCAGGGTCTTCGATTGGGCTTCCGTAACACCGTCGGTGAAAAAAACCAGCCGGTCGCCAGAATTCCAGGAGACCACGCCCTGTTCATAGGGAACCTTGTCAAAGATTCCCATCACCATGCCGCCTTCGCGCAGCGGACGAACTTCCCCGGCTGCCGTCACCAGCAAAGGTGGATTATGGCCCGCATTGCAGTACCGGAACTCACCCGCATCGGTCAGCACCCCATAGAACGCAGTGACGAATTTTCCGCTGGGGTTTTTTTGCGCCAGATGATGGTTCACCCGGGAGATGGTTTCGGCGGCCGACCTTTCGGGGCAAGCCTCGGACAGAAACATTCCCTGAGCCATCGAAGTGAGCAAGGCCGCGGAACATCCTTTCCCCGCGACGTCGGCGATGACAATGCCGACCTGGTCTTCCCCCAGCGGGATGAAATCGTAGTAATCTCCCCCAATGGCCCGACACTGGATGTTGACCCCGGAAAAACGGGTCCGGGCCAGTTCCGGGGGCGTCTTGGGCAAGAGGGTTTGCTGAATCTCCCGCGCAATCTTGAACTCTTCCTCCAGTTGCCGCTTCTCCAGTTCCTCCTGGTGCAACCGCGCGTTCTCGATGGCGATGGCGGCGTGGCCGGCGAGGGTCTCAAACAGTTCCAGGTCTTGATCCGAGAAAACCTGCGTGACCGTTTGTTTGTCGACGTACAGCAATCCAATGGTCGAGACCGCAGGGGCATCCTCCGCGCCGTTGTCCTGAAACGTGGAGCGGTAGATGCGCAGGGGCACGCACATGATTGTTTTCAAGTTCAATGCGATGACGCTCTTCTGATCGCGCAAATGCTGGTCCCGCTCGGCATCACAGACAATCACCGACTGATCGGTCTGGATGACACGCTGGATGACCGTGCGGCTGAGGCGGTGCTGCTTGTCCTCAAGGGCCTCGCGCGTTATGTTTCGCGACATGGCCACCTGCAGCTCGCCGTGCGCGTCCTTTAACATCAGGAATCCACGATCGGCCCCCGCCAGCTCAATGACGGCCTCCATGACGCGGTTCAGTACATCATCCAAAATCAGTGATGAGCTCAACGCTTTTGAAACCTCGAGCAGCATGCGCAGATGGTGGGAGCTGACCTTGCTTTCCGCGGAGTCATTGGTCGAGCTGATGGAGGCCAGCACAGAATCCTTCACTTCCTCCAAGGCGAACAGCACCGCCTGCGCCGGATTGGATCCCAGCTGGATGCGATCGCCGTGCGCCAGCTTTCGTTCCGTCACGCGCTCGCCGTTGACGATCGTCCCGTTCTTGCTGCCCACATCCACGATGTAGAAGCTCCCGTTCTGAGGGCGGATTTCGGCATGGAACCGGGAGATGGAGGGATCGTTCAGGATGACGTGGTTCTCGGAGTTGCGTCCGATCTTCAGCACGGATTGTGAAATCGGGACGACCAGTTTGCCGCCCGAGAAATCGGTGTAGTAAACGCGAGGTCCGGTCATAAAGCACCCCTTCCTGCCGTCGTAACCCTCGGAGCCAATTGCCTGGAGTGCCGTTATTATAGCTGGAGTGGGCCCCGGAGGGAAGACCAAATGCATGCCCCCCAGGGTCCGGCCCGGGGATCGTGATTTAAGAAGGATTGGGAAGCGGGGGCAGGGACCTGCGTATCACGTCGGGACGACCCCGGGGGCCGGAGGATCAGTCCACCGCGGTTTCCCTGCCTTTTTGCGCTTGACATCCCCCATTCCGCTCCTTAGAATACCGACCGGTCGGTAGGTCAGCACCGGCGCCCCAAGGCCCGAAATACGTCAGGCAAAATCCGCGGACACCGTTGGCCGGTCCGCTTCCCATTCACGAGGAGTGCGTCGACGTCCATGCCCTCGAAGCGACAGCAGGCCCGCTTACACAATCCCATTTACGACATCGCGGCGCGGGTCATTCACCAGCGGGGATACGATTCCACTTCCATGAGCGACGTGGCCCGAGCGGCGGGACTGACCAAGGCGGGCCTCTACCATCATGTGACCAGCAAAGAGCAGCTGCTCTACACCATTCTCGATTACGGGATGGATCTGACCGACGAAGTGGTGATCCGGCCGGTCCAGGCGCTGCGCGATCCCCGGGAGCGGTTAGAGCAGATGATAGAACGCCACCTTCGGCTCATTCTCCGGGAGAGGAACCATGAAGTCACCGTGATTCTTCACGAGGATAAGTCCCTGAAGGGCGCGATGCGGCGGAAGATTGCGGAACGAAAGAAGGCGTACATCCGCTTCGTGGAAGGGCTAGTCCGGGATGTGTTGAAGCAGCAGGGCCGGAAGGAGATCGACCCCCGCCTCGCCGCCTTCGCCCTGCTTGGAATGATGAACTGGTGCTACCAGTGGTATCGGCCGGGCGGCCGAATTTCACTTCCACAACTGGTCCGGGGAATGACCCGGATTTTTCTCGCGGGAATCACCCGGTAACAAGCCGGATTCCCAGGAGGTTTCCATATGGACCGCGTTGTTGTTTTTGACACGACTTTGCGAGATGGCGAACAATCGCCCGGTTTCAGCATGAACATCGACGAAAAATTGAAGATGGCGCGGCAGTTGGAACGCTTGAATGTCGATGTCATCGAGGCGGGCTTCCCCATCGCCAGCGAGGGCGACTTCGAGGCGGTCCGCCGCATTGCCCAGGAGGTGCGCACGCCGGTCATCGCGGGACTGGCTCGAGCTCACCCGGCAGATATCATGCGGTGTTGGGAGGCAATTCAATACGCGGCGCGGCCCCGCATCCATACCTTCATCGCCACCTCCGACATCCACTTGCGGCACAAGCTTCGCCGATCGAGGGAAGAGGTGCTGCGGCAGGCGGCGGAGGCGGTCCGTTACGCCAAGTCGCTCACGGACGATGTCGAGTTCTCAGCTGAAGATGCAGGCCGCAGCGATATCGACTATCTCTGCCAGGTCATCGCGGCCGTCGTCGAAGCGGGGGCCACCGTCGTCAACATCCCCGACACCGTGGGCTACTGCATCCCCAGCGAATTCGGGGCGCTGATCGGCACTCTTCGGGAGCGCGTTCCCGCGCTGGCGCGCGCGACGCTGAGTGTCCATTGCCACAACGACCTGGGGCTGGCAGTGTCCAATTCCCTCGCCGCCATCCAGCACGGGGCGCGCCAGGTGGAATGCACCATCAACGGGATAGGGGAACGGGCCGGGAATGCCTCGCTGGAAGAGATTGTCATGGCCTTGCGGGTAAGATCAGCCTATCTAAAGCTTGAGACCGGGATTCGCAGTGAAGAGATCTACCGGTGCTCACACCTTCTTTCCAACCTTACCGGAATGCCCGTCCAGGCCAACAAGGCGATCGTCGGAAAGAACGCGTTTGCCCATGAAGCGGGAATTCACCAGGATGGCGTGCTTAAGGAGGCGCTCACTTATGAGATCATGACCCCGCAATCGGTCGGGATCCCTGAGAACAAGCTCGTCCTGGGGAAGCATTCCGGACGGCATGCTCTTCTGAAGCGTTACGAATCCCTGGGCTACACGCTCACGAAAGAAGAACTGGAGCGCGCCTATTTGCTGTTCACCAAGCTGGCCGACAAAAAAAAGGCGGTGTTCGATGAGGAGTTGATCGTCATCCTCGATGACGGGTTGAAGCACGTCCCCGAATCCTATTCGCTGAAATACCTGCAAACCATCGGTGGAAATGAAGGGTTTGGATCGGCAACCCTCAAACTGGCCCATGGCGAGGAGGTGCTCGTGGATTCGGCGGTAGGAGACGGTCCGGTTGACGCGACCTATAACGCCATCGACCGCATTACCGGCATGCCGGGAAAGTTGCTCGATTATTCCTTGAAGTCGGTCACCCGCGGAAAAGATGCGGTGGCGGAAGCCTTCGTTCACGTCCAGTTCGGCACACACAACTTTACGGGAAAAGCAGCTTCGACGGATGTGACCGAAGCCAGTGCCCGCGCTTACCTGAACGCTATTAATAAGGCGCTCCTGGAGAGACAGCGGCGTGAAAAGGCTTTACAGTCGAATGTGGGCGGTGCCGGCGTATTTGAGTCCCCGCAGACCGCAGAGGACCATGCGGCCGATTGGGCCGTGTGAAAGCAGTTGCCAGTTCTCAGTGGTCGGTTCTCAGTTGCCCGTTGGCAGACTATAAATTGGTGCGGACGGTCTGTTGAATATTAGCCTGAGAGGGAAATTGGTGGATTAATCCTCAGTCCCGCGTCAAGATTCGCGTCTCGAATCCCAACTTCTGGCATCTGACTTCGAATTTCTGACGTCGGACTTCTGGCCTCCGGCTTCTGGCTTCCGGCTTCTGGCCTCCGGCCTCTGGCTTCCGGCTTCTGGCCTCTGACTTCTGACTTCTGGCTTCCGGCTTCTGGCCTCCGGCCTCTGGCTTCCGGCTTCTGGCCTCTGACTTCTGACTTCTGACTTCTGACTTCTGGCTTCTGGCCTCTGGCTTCTGGCTTCTGACTTCTGACTTCTGACCTCCGGCCTCTGACTTCTGATTTCGAATACAGGCCAGCTTCCGATTGTGAATAAGGAACCTATGCCCCAGACTATTACAGAAAAAATCCTGGCAAAACACTCGGGACGAGACGAGGTCGCGCCAGGGGAACTGATAAACGGCCGAATCGACCTTGTCATGTGTCACGAGGTGACAACCCCTCCCGCCATCACCATGATGAAATCGATCGGAGTGGAAAAAGTCTTTGATCCCTCCAAGATCGTCGTCACCCCCGACCATTTTGTTCCCAATAAGGACATTCAATCTGCACTCCTGGCGAAGATTCTGCGCCAATGGGTCGAACAGCAGGGGATTGAGCATTACTATGAGATCGGGAGACATGGGATTTGTCACGCGCTCCTGCCCGAGATGGGACACATCCTGCCCGGCACCACCGTGATCGGCGCCGATTCCCACTCCTGCACCTATGGTGCGTTCGGATGTTTTTCCACGGGGATAGGCTCCACCGACCTGGCCGCGGCGCTGGCCACCGGCGAGTTGTGGTTCAAGATCCCGGCCTCGATGAAGATCGTGGTCGAGGGAGAGATTCCTCCCGGTGTTTTCTCCAAGGACATCATCCTCGAAGTGATTCGGCAGATTGGTGTCGATGGGGCGCGCTACATGGCGATGGAGTGGGTGGGTTCCACCATCGATGCCCTCTCCATGGAATCCCGCATGACGTTGACCAATATGGCGGTCGAAGCCGGGGCAAAGTCCGGAGTGATCGCCCCTGATACGGTGACCTTCGAGTACCTCCGGCAAAAACCGCATTCCAAAGACAAGACCTTCGAGCCGGTCTATTCCGACGCCGACGCCGTGTACGCACAGACGGTCGAAATTCAGGTCGACCGGATGGAACCGATGGTGGCCCTCCCCCATCTCCCCTCGAATGGGGTAGGCGTGAGCCGGGTGGCCCAGGACAGCATCGCCCTGGACCAGGCTTATATTGGCTCCTGCACCAACGCGCGCATCGAGGACCTGCGTATCGCCGCCCAGGTGTTGAAGGGACGCCACGTCGCGCGCAGCTGCCGCACCATGGTCGTCCCGGCAACCACTTCCATCTACAACCAGGCACTGCGGGAGGGGTTGTTCGAAATTTTTACGGATGCGGGGTGTGCCATCTCAACCCCGACCTGTGGCGCCTGCCTCGGGGGTTACATGGGAGTCCTGGCCGAAGGTGAACGCTGCATTTCCACTACCAACCGGAACTTCGTGGGGCGCATGGGTCATCCCAAGAGCGAGGTGTTTCTTGCCTCGCCGGCCACCGTGGCGGCTTCAGCTATCGAAGGAAAGATTGCTGATCCGAGGAAGTATCTGTGAAGAAGCGGTCAGCTATCAGCGGTCAGCTATCAGCGGTCAGCTATCAGCTGTGAGCCATCAGCCAACAGCTTTTCGCCGCGACCCGTCGCTCCCCCACAGAGATGGGCAGCGATAATGACATATGTAGAGACCCAGGGTTCAGTGTGAGATCACTTGTCTGTAACTGACAGCTGACAGCTGATACCTGACAGCTTCTCTCAAAGACTAGAAAGGTAGCGAACCGCCGCCATGACCGGACGCGCCCATGTTTATGCACGGCCACACATCAATACCGATGAGATCATCCCGGCAAGATACCTGAATGTGCATGAAGAGTCTGAGCTCGCAAAGCATGCCATGGAGGACATCGACGCCGATTTTGTCAAGCGGGTCAAGCCGGGGGATTTTCTGGTGGTGGCGGAGGACTTCGGATGCGGTTCCTCCCGGGAACATGCCGTGTGGGCGTTGCGGGGCGCTCAGGTTGCCGGGGTCATTGCGACAAGCTTCGCACGAATCTTCTATCGCAACGCGATTAACAACGGATTTCTGGCGATTGAATGTGAAGGATTCTGCAGGGAGACCTCCATGGGGGACGATCTGGAGGTCAACATCGGGACGGGGACCATCACGAACTTGAGTAAACGCAAGGTGTACTTCTTCACCCCCATCCCCGAATTTGCGTGTGAAATGATGCAAGCGGGAGGCCTTCTGGAGTTTGTCCGGCGGAAGATAGAGCGCGATAAGAAGAAATCTCCCAGTGGCTGACCGATCCCGGCGGATTCTTTGCGTCACGCAGCGGAGGCGGGCCGCGGACCCCGGAGGGTGAGAATCCCATGGAGCCGAATCGAAGCAATCCGGCAAAAAAGTCGCCTGCTATTCACACAGGATGGCTATTTTAGAATTGCTCCCGGGAAATCGGATTGTTAGAGGCGCTTGATTTTCTCAGGCTGGATCCAATTTTTATGTTATGTATAGCGGCGGCCGCAAGGCCGCCGTTTTTCTATCCGAGGTCATATGAAGCTTAAGCTCACTATTCTTCCGGGCGATGGGATCGGCCGGGAAGTGACCGCAGAAGCGACGAAGGTTGTCCAGGCAATCAGTCGGAAGTTCGGCCACTCGATCGAGACGCAGTCTGCCCTCATCGGCGGTGCGGCCCTCGACGCGGTGGGGGTACCGCTGCCGGACGAGACCGTTACAGCCTGCGGGAAGTCTGATGCCGTCTTGTTAGGGGCGATTGGCGGACCCCGATGGGACAGCAATCCTCCTGCATTGAAACCTGAAAGCGGTTTGCTGGGGATCCGAAAGGCACTAGGCAATTTTGCCAACTTGCGGCCGGCCCGCATTTTTCGAGCACTCCAGGACGCCTCCACGTTGAAGCCCGAAGTGGTCGGGGGAGTCGACCTGCTCATCGTGCGGGAGCTGACCGGCGGCATCTATTTCGGGAAGCCACGCGGGTTTGCAGACATCGACCCATCGGAGGGTGACCTCAACGCCCCGTCCCACAAGGTGACCGAGGTTAAAGACGCCGTCGTGGGTTTCAACACCGAGATCTACTCGGTCGGAGAAATTGAGAGAATTGTTCGGATGGCGGTCGAACTGGCCCGGTCGCGGCGCCGCCGGATTTGTTCCGTCGACAAGGCCAACGTCATGGAGAGCTCTCAACTGTGGCGCCACGTTGCCGCCCGGCTGGCGGCAACGTGCCCGGATGTCCAGTTCAGCTTCATGTATGTGGACAATTGTGCCATGCAATTGGTGGCCAACCCCGCTCAGTTTGATGTCATCGTGACGAGCAACCTGTTCGGCGATATCCTCAGTGATGAGGCCGCCATGTTGACGGGATCGATCGGCATGTTGCCCTCCGCCTGCGTCGGGGGGACAGTATCCCTGTATGAGCCGGTGCATGGATCGGCTCCTGACATCGCCGGCCAAAACCTGGCCAACCCCCTGGCGGCGATCCTTTCCGTCGCGATGATGTTCCAATACACCTTTCATCGCTCCGAAGAGGCCCGCACCATCGAACAGGCCGTGGAATCGGTGCTCGACAAGGGATATCGAACGCGCGACCTCTCAAGTTCACCCGTCACAGGCATTACCCGGCTTTCCTGCAGCGAGATGGGTGACCGAGTGGTAAGCGCGATCTTGCAGAGTTAGCGCCCCGTTCCGCGCGAACGCATGCAAAGAACGCATGCCTGCGGCACCCCATGCACCCCACGCCGAGTGCCCCGGCAGGAGTTTCCAATGGCTACAGCATCCTCCCCGGAGGTCGCTCCAGGCGGAGGGCGGAGTCCCGGCCGATTCAGCAGCGCAGCGAGGCCTCTTACTTGGGGGGAAACTCCTTTTCGCTCAACCAGCTCATGTAGACCTTCTGCTGCTCTCCCCCGGCTTCCTTTCCTGCTTTAATCGAATAGGTGATCTTTTCTTCCTGGCCGACTTGAACCGGGATGGTGAGGAGCCGGTCTCCTCGAAAGAGAGTGAATTTGATCGTATCACCAATCTTCATCTCCTTAATTCGGTCATTGAAAAGGGCAGGATCGATCTTCTCGTCATTCCAGGCCAGAAGAACATCGTTGATATCCAGACCCGCATCCCAGGCGGGGGTCCCGGTGCGAATGGTCGAGACAAGAAGCTGATTCTCATCGGTGCGCGAGGTGAGCCCGAGGTAAGGGGTGGGCTTGTCCTTCTTTTCCTCCAGCGCGAGGCCGGCGTAGTGGAGAAAACGGTTCCAGGGAATCTCCTCGACCCCCCGCACGTATTGGTCAAAAAATGCATTGAAGTTTGGATCTGACGCCCCGCCTTCTCGGGCGATCAGTTCCACAGCCTCCTGAAATCCTCGCGTGTCCTCAAAGCCGGGTTGAGGGAGCCCGTAGGTCTTCAACAGATACCGAAACACATCATCCAACGTCCGCCGGTTTCCGGTACGCGCCCTCAGCTCGAGGTCCAGCACCATGCCCAGCAATTCCCCTTTGTTGTAATAATCGATCGTGTTATTGGCCGAATTATCGCTGCGAGTCCAGGTCTGCCAACTCGACATTTCGGCGCTCATCAGATGACGGCCGGGGTTACTTTGAAGCGTGGAAATCTGGGTGGCAAGGTATTCAAAATAGTCCTTCTGCGACCACAGCCCCGAGCGCTTCAACAGCAGCCCCCCATAATAACTGGTCATTCCTTCGGAGACATAAAGGTTACGTGTATTCTGTTCCTTTGAATAGTCAAAGGGGCCAAGCACTTGGGGCCGAATCCGTTTCACATTCCAGAGGTGAAAGAACTCGTGTTCGCAGACAAACAGGAACCTTCGGTATTCAACGGGATTTGTGAAAAGATATTTTCCGGCGCTGATGGAAGTGGAGTTCAGATGCTCCAGTCCCCCGCTTCCCCGGGCGCCGGGGCGCAGGTGAAAGAAGAAAGTGTAATCGGAGTAGGGCGCCGCTCCAAACAGGTCGACGGCCGTCGCCACAACCCGCTTGAGGTCCTCGACGAGCTTGGCCGGATCATAATTCCCATTTCCATGGACCACCGTGTGGTAAGGAACGTGCTGGTACTCAAAATCGTATTGCCTGGCCTCCGGGCTGATCTCGGTGGGCGCATCGACGAACGTGTCATAACTTTCCGCCGCAAAGACGTTCGTCTGTGGGGTCTTTTGAAGGGCGGTATAGATGCGCCAACCCGCCGGGGGTTCGACCGTGAGCTTAACCGGTCCCTCGACGGGATAGGGGCTTTTGCCAACCACATACATGAACAAACTGGTGCCCGAAAAGCTGGCGTGGAACGAATTGAGCTGGGCCATGCTGAAGCCCATGCCGCCGAAGGGAGAACTCGAAGGCCCGGCATAGTATTTATAGTGCACGTCGACCGACCGGCCCTTCTGCCGGTAGATTCGCCAGGTCTGTTTATCCAGTTTTTCGAACCTCACCGGCGAGTCCGCACTGTCGCTGACAGAAAACTCCTGCACGTTCTTGGCGTAATTGCCCACGATGTAAGCGCCCGGCGACCAGGCCGGCATGGCGACATCGATAAACGGCGCTTCGATCTCCTCAATGTGGACCGTCACCTCGTAGAGATGACTCGAGGGCTTGGGCATAGAGAGAACATACGATACAGAAGGAGCCCCAGCCACTGAAGTTGTCAGCCAGACCATGGCCAGCAGAACGAATGCCATCAGACCCACCCATCTATGGTTTCTCACGAGGTTCCTCCTTGGAAAATTATTCGTCTTGAGGTGTGAAAAACAATTGTGTTGTTGTAAGCTATCCCCGCTCCAGGCGTTCCAACATCATGGCGAAGCGCCATAGGGCGCTGAGATGTTTCCCTCGCGCGGCTATTTTGTCAAGCGTTTCGCGCTGCCGCGCCCGAGGGCGCCTCCCCGGCCGGGCCGCTGCGGCTCGCCGATTGAATCGAAAAATTCGAAGGAGATGACTCGAATGAAGAGATTTCAAGTGGGGCTCTACCTCGCACTGAGCCTGGCCGTCGCCCTCGGCGACGGGGCGACGCTCTTTGCCTCCCAGTATTTCAACATCGAGAAGGTCGCCGAAGGGGTCTACGCCGCCATCGGCAAGCCCGGCGTTTTTTCGAACGGCGCTTTCATCGTCACGGAGGATGGAGTCATCGTCGTCGATACGCACCTCCGTCCCTCCTGGGCACGCGATTTGATTTCGGAGATCAAAAAGACCACACCCCAGCCGATCCGCTATGTGATCAACACTCACTGGCACAACGATCACACTCAGGGAGGCCAGGCTTATGTGGAATCGTTCCCGAAGAATGTGGAGTTCATCTCACAGCACAGCACGCGGGATGACATCCTCCACCTCGCCATCCCTTCGGTCAAGCAGGCTCTCGAAAAGGACGTGCCGGAAACGATACAACGGCTTCAGGGAGCCCTCAACACCGGCAAAGCCCCCGACGGTAGCGCGCTCACAGAGGAACGCCGGGGGGAGATTCAGGCGCAACTGGAGTCACAGAAGGGCTACCTCGAAGAACTCAAGACCATGACCGTCGTCGTTCCGAACATGACCTTTGACCGGAGCCTCATCCTGCACAAGTACGACAAGGAGGTTCGCATCCTCTATCTGGGCCTGGGGCACACGCGCGGCGACATTGTTGTGTTCCTGCCCAAGGAAAGGGTCTTGGTCTCCGGGGATCTGTTGACGGGAGGGCCTCCCTTCATGCGGGATGCCTATCCCTCCAAGTGGGCGACCACCCTGGAGCAGGTGGGAAAACTGGATTTCACAAAAGTTATCCCCGGCCATGGGCCGGTCGAGGATGGAAAGGACCATTTGCAGACTGAAGCGCGGTATATCAGCGACCTGGTAGCAGCGGTCACAGATCAGGTGAAGAAGGGCGCCTCACTTGAGGACACCCAAAAAGCCGTTGCTGATCTGCTGGGCCCGAAGTATGAAAAGGAGTATGGAGCGAATTTCAAGAACGCGATCCCGGGCAACGTTGAACGGGCGTATCACGAGGCGAAAGGTGAGATCAAGGAGTAGTCGTGGAGTGCTCACGTTTCAAGCGCGAAGGGACCGGAGGACCCATCGAGGGGGAGGATGGACCTCGAATCTCCCCCGAAGACAAACGAATGATTCCCGGAGTTCCGTGGGGGCGGCAGCTGCCTGAGATCGTCTCGAAGTCACAGGCGGGTTTCCATGGCCGGAAGCTGATGGCAGGCCGCTGACGGCTGACCGCTCCAAAAAAGAAAGAGGATTGCAGAGCCGAACCACGGAATTCATCGACTCTGCAACCCTCTCAAAAGGACTGACCGAGGAATTACTTCTTCTTCGGAGGAACAACCGCGTCCTTCGCAGCCTTCGCAACGCGGAACTTCACCACGGTCTTCGCAGGAATCTTGATGGCCTCGCCCGTGGCCGGATTGCGTCCCATCCGAGCCTTTCGATTTACCTTGACCAGTTTCCCGAGTCCCGGAATCACAAACTGCCCGCTCTTCTTGGTCTCACTCACAGCCAACGCCGCCAGTTCTTCAACAGCCGCCGCCGCTTGTTTCTTGGTGACCGCCAACTTCCCTGCCAGGTGCGCAACCGTCTGAGACTTTGTCATCACTTTCGCCATACTTCTCCTCCTTCAACAATTGGATTGGTTTAAACCACCAAATGACCTAGTGCATTGCCATTTCGAGCCGTATTAATCGAGTTAAAATCAATACTGCGGTTTCTGTCAAGTGGAATTTTAAGGAATTTAAACTATTTCATGTCGTTCGGATGACCCCAGCCCCTTTGAGCACAGGCGGAGGGAGGGAGACGAATTTCGTTGACTTTTCACCTCGAACGAGATCCGGGTAAGTTTCACGCCGACGCACGATGGCAGTCTTCTTTCCCTGAATCATGACCTCCGCGCACCGGGGATGTGAATTGTAATTGGAAGCCAGGGCAAACCCATAGGCGCCGACGTCCCGGACCGCGAGAAGATCTCCCGCTGCGACCTCCTCCATCCGGCGCTCACGCGCCAGAAAGTCCCCGCTCTCGCAAATGGGCCCTACGATATCAACCCGGATTCTCCCGGGTCGAGGAGAGCGCTTGACGGGCAGGATTTGATGGTGCGCGTGATACAGCGTAGGACGGATCAAGTCGTTCATCCCGGCGTCGACAATCACAAATCGCTTGCCTCCATTGCGCTTGAGGAACAGGACACGCGTCAACAGGACGCCGGCCCGTCCCACCAGCCAGCGTCCCGGCTCAAAGATCAATTCGCAGCCGAGAGGGGCGAGGAGAGGCAACATTCCTTGAGCCAGATCGTCGGGGGTCGGAGCAGGCTTATCCTGATACGAAATTCCGAGGCCCCCGCCGAGATCCAGAGTCGAGATGCGAAATCCGCTGCGCCGCAACTGGTGGACATGTCGGGCCAGGGTGCGAGCGGCCTCAACAAACGGACCCGCCGAGAGGATCTGCGAGCCGATATGACAACCCAACCCTTCGAGCCGTGCTTTCTTAAAGGATCGGGAGAACCGGAAAAGCCCGGGAACAAGCCGCACGTCTATCCCGAATTTATGCTCCCGCAGGCCGGTTGCAATGTAGGGATGGGTCCGCGGGTCGACATTGGGGTTGATGCGGAGCGAGACGCGGGGGGTGCGATCCAAGGCACGTGCCCGGCCTTCAAGCAGCTTCAACTCCTCCGCCGATTCCGCATTGAACTGCCCCACTCCGCATCCCAGGGCATAATCAATTTCTTCCACAGTCTTCCCCACTCCGGAGAAGACGATCGTTCCCGGAGCGGCCCCGGCTTTCAACACGCGAAAGAGTTCTCCACCGGAAACGATGTCAAACCCGCTTCCCAACCGGCGAAACAACTTCAGCACCTCGAGATTTGAATTGGCTTTAATCGCGTAACAGACCCGGTGCGGGATTGAGGAAAAGGCGCGGTCGAACGACTGGAAACGGGCCTTCATGTCGTCCCCGCTGTAGACGTAGCAGGGGGTGCCCACTCTCCGGGCAAGGGGCCCCAATTGAATCCCGCTGAGGCAAAGGCCGCCGTGAGCGTACTGCAACGGGTGGAGCGGGCTCACAGCTTTAGCGTTTGACAATTTGGATGCGGAAGGATACACTTAAATGTTTTAATACTTAACGGTTTAGAGCGGAGAGACAGATCCGCCCGGGTGGAATGAAATCTTCAAATCTCCAGGCCTTAGAATTTGACGGCTTGCTGGCAATTGTGACGCGTTTTTTGACTTCCACTCTGGCCCGTGAGCACCAACCCCTCCTTGAGCCCCAATCTGATCTGGAACTGCTGCAGCGGGAAATCCGGCTGACGTCGGAGCTGAAGCAATTCCTTTCGGAGGGAAATCGTTTCGATTTCAGTGAACTGAACCAGATTTCGGAAATCCTGGCTCAGTTGTCGATCGCCGGCTCGGTGTTGGAGCCCCTACAGATCCTTGAACTCGAAAAACTGATCGCCGCCACCAACCGGACCCGTTGGACGCTCACTCGCGTGCATGAAGTATTCCCCTCGCTGGGTCGGCTGGCCGGGGGGATGGCGGATCTGCGAGCCCTTGAGAAGCTGCTCAAGGGGAAGATTCTCCCGACCGGAGAACTGGCTGATGATGCGAGCCCAGCGCTCGATTCTATACGGAAATCGATTCAGAAAGTAAACGAAAAAATTCAACACACGCTCTCCAAGCTTGTGGAGCGGGAGTCACGTCACGCCTCGATCCAGGACGAAGTCATCACGATTCGGAACGAGCGATTTGTCATTCCGGTTCGGATCGAACAGCGAAAACAGGTTCCGGGGGTGTTTCACGGGACCAGCTCCAGCGGGGCGACTGTTTACATTGAACCCTTCGCGGTGGTCGACCTGAACAATGACCTCGCGGCCCTGCGGGAGGCCGAGCTTCGCGAGGTCCAGCGAATCCTCGCCGCCCTTTCCGACCAGTTGCGCGGATCGCTGGACGATCTGCAGAAATCGGCCTCGACGATTGCCAAACTGGACATCGCCCAGGCCAAGGCGAAGTTCTCCGTTGAATTCAATTGTTGTGAGCCGGAATTAAATCCCGAGGGAACCCTGACCCTGGAAGGGGTGCGTCATCCCCTTCTGGAGGATACATTGCGCCGTCAGAATAAGAAGGTCGTTCCCATCTCGATCCATTTGAACCGGGGCCGGAACCTCCTGGTGATCAGCGGCCCGAACACCGGCGGGAAGACGATTGCCCTCAAGACTATTGGAGTGGCTGCATTGATGGCACAGGCGGGGATGCATGTTGCGGCGGATCGGGCGATGCTCCCCGTGTTCCGGACGATCCTCGCCGATATTGGGGATCGCCAGTCCATCGAGGACAGCTTGAGCACGTTCGCTTCGCACATCACGAATATCCGCTCCATGGCGGAAGCGGTCCAGGCGACGGACTTGGTCCTGATCGACGAAATCGGAACGGGCACCGACCCGGTCGAGGGCGAGGCGCTCGCCACAGCCATGGCCGAGTATTTTCGGAAGTCAGGCGCCTTCGCGATCATTACCACGCATTTCTCAGGTCTGAAGATCTATGCGAACCAGACCGAGGGGGCCGTGAACGCTTCGGTGGAATTCGATGAAGTGACCCTGAGGCCCACGTATCGCCTGATTGGAGGCGTTGCCGGCGCCTCCAGCGGGATAGAGATTGCCGCCCGGCTGGGTCTGCAACCGGAAATCATTTCTGAGGCCCGCAGTCACCTTTCCGAAGCTCAGACGTCCATGATCGAGTTCTTGAACCAGCTCAAGGCGGAGAAGGAGCGTTACGAGATCGAACAGGGACGGCTTCAGCACGAACTGGAAAACATGCGAGGGGAGCGCGAGAAACAGAAGGAGGAGATGGCGCGGCAATGGGAGACGAAAGCGATCGGAATGGAACGGCGTTTTGCAGCTTTTCTGTCCCAGCTGGAAGCCCGTGCCCAGAAATCACTCGATGCCATTCACGAGTCAACCACCCGGATACGTGCCCAACGGGAATTGGAGATGGAATTCAAACGCCTCAAGGACCGGCAGGCCTCCCAGTTGAAGGCGGTACTCTCGGAAGCCGGTCCTGCCCCGTTAGAATCACCGCTTGAAGAAAAGGATTTTTCTTCCCATATCTTCAGGGTGGGCGACACCGTAAAGATCCGCAGCTTTAACAAGGAAGCTTTGCTCCACCGGATCGGACCGGACGGCGCAGCGGAGGTCCTGGTGGGAAGCTTCAAAATGAAGGTCGCCCTCAGCGATTGCCAGCCAGTGGACTCCCCCCCAGCCAACCCGAAGGTTGATGCGCTGGCGGAACTGGCCAAGCGCGATCCAAAACTGAAGATTGAAGCGCAGCCTGCCGCGACTTCGGAGCTCAATCTGATCGGGTACACCGTCGAGGAAGCCCTGAACTGCGCCGACAAATTCCTGGACCAGGCCTTTCTGGCCGATTCACCCCGAGTTCGAATCATTCACGGCGCGGGAATGGGGATCTTGCGTCGGTCACTTGCGGAGATGTTTTCAACGCATCCTCAGGTCGAGCGGTTTTATCCCGCGCCCCGGGAACAAGGGGGCAATGGGGTAACGATTGTGGAGCTTAAGGTTTGAAGGGTCTGTTCGGTCTATTCAGTCTGTTCAGTCTGTTCAGTCTGTTCGGTCTGTTTGGTCTATTCGGTCTGTTTGGTCTATTCAGTCTGTTTGGTCTATTCGGTCTGTTCAGTCTATTCGGTTTGCTGAGTGTGATGCTGGTGTTCGGTGCATTTAGTCGGTTTAATTTTCCCGATCTAGTCAGCGTTTAGCTGCACCATTCGAATATGCGTTTTCCTCTTGGGCCGAAGACTTCTTTCAGTGAAACCCCGACCGACCGAAGAGAACAAACAGGTTGAACAGACCGAACAGGCCGAACAGACCGAATAGACCGAATAGACCGAATAGACCAAACAGACTGAACAGACTGAATAGACTGAACAGACTGAACAGACCGAACAGACCAAACAGACCAAATAGACCAAACAGACTTATTGGATTTTCCCCATGCGACTCAAGGCAGACTTTTCGGACAACGTAAAAATGAATGTCGACATCGTCCGAATTGTCTCCGATTACGTCAAATTAAAGAGGAGCGGGGCAAATTATAAAGGGCTGTGTCCCTTTCACAACGAGAAGACGCCGTCGTTTCATGTTCACAGCACCCGACAGATGTTTCATTGCTTTGGCTGTGGGGTGGGAGGGGACGTTTTTAAATTCGTGATGCTGATCGACCGGGCGACCTTCCCGGAGGCCGTCAAGGCAGTGGCCGAGAAAGCGGGGATTCCAGTCCAGGAAGAGCCCAACTTGCGGGCCGAGGATGATCCGACCTCCAGGCTTCGCAAGGAGCTCTATCGGTTGAATGAATTCGCGATGAATTTCTTTTTCGAGCAATTGGGGAGCGGCGCGGAAGGGGCGGCTGCCCGGGAGTACTTGTCCGGCCGAGGGGTTTCCCGAGAGGCCATCGAGAAGTTCAAGATTGGTTATGCCCCGCAGTCGGGGGATGCGTTGTATCGGAAGCTCCAGGCGGCTTTTGGCAATTCGGAGGCGCTTGAAGCCAGCGGGTTGATCGTGCGTCGGGATGACGGTAGCGGGTTTTTTGATCGATTCCGCCGACGCGTGATGTTCCCGATTTTCAGGGAGAATGGAAGCGTTGTGGCATTTGGCGGCCGGATCCTGGGGGAAGGACAACCCAAATACCTGAACTCACCGGAATCGCCGGTCTATTCCAAGAGCCAGACTCTGTATGGATTAAATTTTGCCAAGGACCCGATCAAAAAGCAGGATTATTCGATCCTGGTTGAAGGCTATCTCGACGCGATCGGATTGAGCCAGGCAGGAGTGCACAACGTGGTTGCGTCTTGTGGAACGAGCCTGACCGAGAGCCAGGTCCGGCTGATGGCGCGGTATTCTCAGAATATCATGGTGAATTTCGATCCTGATTCCGCCGGGGTATCGGCGGCGGAGCGGTCCCTGAATGTATTGCTGGAGGACGGGTTCCAGATTAAGGTCTTATCACTGCCGAAAGGAAATGATCCCGACCTTTTCATCCGGAATTTCGGTGTGGAGGAGTATCGTCGACAGCTCAAACAGGCTCCTTTCTACCTGGACTATCTGATCGAAAAGGCCCGTGAGAAGATTCATCCCGAGTCGAGCCGGAGTAAGGCTGAGGCGTTGAACTGGCTGATGCCCTATCTCTCGCGAGTCAGCAATTCCATTGAACGCTCGGAGATGGCGCACAAAGTGGCTGAAAAACTTGTCATCGACGATCCCCTGGTGCGCTCGGAGCTCCAGCGTGCGGTACGGGAGCGTCGATCGCAACTCCAGAAGAATGTTACTGATCGAGGGACTCGACTGATCCCTGCTGAAATCCAGGTCTTACAGTCTGTCTTCGGCAGTGAAAATTTGGCAACAGAGCTGCTTTCCTTCTGCCAGTCGGCATCCTACTATTGTGGTCTGGCCTCTGAACGCATTTTTGAGGCGGTCTTGAGCGTCTTGAAAGAGGGGGGATTGCTCGAACCCGATGGAGTCATCACGCGATTGACGGAGGAGAGCGATCGGGAGATGTTCATGCGGATCCTCTATGAAAACGTTGAGCCCCTGACGCATGATCATTTTGTGAACTGTCTGGATGCGCTAAAGCGTCACTATTTGGAGAGAGAAAAGGTCACTCTGCAAAATCAGATTAGAGATGCGGAATCGCGCCGTGATGTGGTACAACTTCAGGAATTGCTGCGCAACCAGCAAAAACTGACACGTCAGCTGGCTGACCTCTCCCGCTAGAGCGAGGGTGGAATTAAAGTGAAGGAGGTTTTTTGACGAAAAGGTATAGGTGACTCGGGACGACAGACTGCAGCGCCGCCCCATGAGCGGTAAGAGCGCCGAGGGCAGATCGGCCTGAATAGAGGGTGCTCGAAATTAAAGGAGCAGAGACATTGGGTATCGAAGACAAGTACGACCAAATCAACAAATTGCTCAACCTGGGCAAGGAGAAGGGCTACCTCCTTTACGACGAGGTCAATGACATGCTCCCCGACCAGGTCAATTCTCCTGAAGACATTGAAGATATTTTCAATGTGTTCGGGAATGCGGGAATCGAGGTTCTGGAAGGAGAACCGAAGTCTCCCCTTCCCGAAAAGATTGAGTTTGAAAAGAAGTTCGAAGAGCCGTCGGAAGAGGTGGAACTCGATTTGACGCCGGGGGCGCTGGATAAAACCAATGACCCGGTCCGCATGTATCTTCGCGAGATGGGGGTCGTCCCCCTGTTGACCCGGGAAGGAGAGGTGGAAATCGCCAAGCGCATCGAGCGGGGACAGCTGGCGGTCATGAAGGCCCTTTCCCGAACCCCCCTGGTCGTGAAATCCATCATTGCCCTGGGAGAAGACTTGAAGAAGGGGATCCGATCGGTCAAGGAGATCACGGCCTTCAATGACGACGAAATGACCGACGAAAAGGTGGAGGAAAAGCTCAGGGAGATCGTCAAGGCCATCGATCAGATCAACAAGAAATTTAAGGAATCCGTGGCGCTGAGGGCCAAGCTGGAAAAGGTGGTCCGCACCCGCAAATCGCGGCGGCTGATTCGAAAATATCAATGGGAGCTGGGGCATTCCATCGTCAAAATCTCGATGGCAATTCGAGCGGTTGAGTTCAGTCATTCCGAAAAGAAGCGGCTGATTGACAAAATCCGGAAGACGCTCGACCTGATGCGGCCCACGGAGCGCGAGATCCAGGGGCTCGAGAAAAAACTTCGCCTCGCGCGGAATCGCGCGGTCGTTGCTCAAGCCAAAAAGAGAATCCGGGAATTGAAGTCCAAGGTGGGACAGATTGAGGTCGAAGCCCAGATGTCCTTCGACGAATTGAAACGCACCTTACAGTCCATCACCCGGAGCGAACATCTGGCGGAACTGGCAAAACGGGAACTGGTCGAAGCCAATCTCCGGCTCGTCGTTTCCATCGCCAAGAAATACACGAACCGCGGCCTGCAGTTCCTGGATCTGATTCAGGAAGGCAACATCGGATTGATGAAGGCGGTCGACAAGTTTGAATACAAGCGCGGCTACAAGTTTTCAACTTATGCCACGTGGTGGATTCGGCAGGCCATCACGCGGGCGATTGCCGACCAGGCCCGCACCATTCGCATCCCGGTCCATATGATTGAGACGATCAATAAGCTGATCCGGACGTCCCGGCAGCTTGTGCAGGAGTATGGTCGGGAACCTACTTCCGAGGAAATCGCGAAGCGGATGGATCTGCCGGTGCAGAAGGTGCGCAAGGTCTTGAAGATCGCACAAGAGCCCATTTCACTGGAAACCCCGATCGGAGAGGAAGAAGATTCCCATCTGGGCGATTTCATCGAAGACCGGGGCATCGTTTCACCGGCCGAGGCGGTCATCAACCTCAACTTGAAGGAGCAAACAGAAAACGTACTTCAAACGCTCACGCCGCGAGAAGAAAAAGTGATCAAGATGCGGTTCGGACTGGAGGACGGCAGCGAACATACCCTGGAGGAGGTCGGTCATTCCTTCGCGGTCACTCGCGAACGCATCCGGCAAATTGAAGCGAAGGCCCTCCGCAAATTGCGGCATCCGTCCCGAAGCAAGAAGCTCCGCTCATTCCTCGACAGCGACTGGAGAGAGTGAGCGAACTCCAATCCAGTACTCGTCTCAACCCTTCCGGACCCCTCCGGAAGGGTTTTTTGTTTCTGCCGGTATGATCCGAGAGAGAAGGTGTCAGGTGCCGGGTGTCAGGTGTCAGGGTACAGTCGTCAATGTCCGAGCTAACCCTTCAAGCTATCCTCTGTGGACTGCCAAGATCTCCATCTGACTTCAGATGTCTGACCTCCGACCTCCGACTTCTTCCCCTATCACCTATGACCTATTACCTATCGTCTATTCCCTGACACCCGACACCTGACACCTGTCTCTCGACGATGCTGAATTTTCTCCTAATGGTAAAACTGTGATATAAAAAAGCTACAAAGACAGGGGGAAGGAAATGGGGAGCGTCGGAGAACGCGTCGCAAGACCTGATTCACTGGACAAAATTACCGGAAGCGCGCGGTACATCGACGATCTTTCTTTTGGCGGAATGCTCTTCGCTGCCGTCGTCCGATCTCCCCATGCACACGCACGCATCCGCAAGGTCTCTCTATCGAGAACCCGGGGAATGAAAGGGGTTCGTGCGGTTCTCACGGCGCATGAAATTCGCGGCGCCAACCTCATCCCCATGATTCAGCAGGACCAGCCCATGCTGGCGCGGGATGAAGTCCGCCACATCGGAGAGGCCGTTGTCCTCGTTGCGGCCGAGACGCGTCAGCAGGCCGAAGAAGCAGCCCGGGCCGTGCGGGTGGATTATGAAGAACTTCCCGCAATTCTCTCCATCGAAGAGGGATTTAAGAAGGGTGAGATCATTCAACATTGGAAAATTCGCCGGGGATCTCCGAAAGACATTTTTTCGCGAAGCGACGTCGCCGTCGTCGAGGGCACTTATCTCACCCCTTACCAGGAACATGCCTACATCGAGACCAACGGCATGATCGCCGTGCCGGAAACAGACGGGGGAATCACGGTTTATGGTTCCCTGCAGTGTCCCTTCTACGTGCAGAAGGCTGTGGCGAGTATCACGGGGCTCAGGATGAACGCGTGCCGTGTTATTCAGACTGTGACCGGTGGAGGTTTCGGCGGAAAGGAAGATGCCCCCAGCCTTCCGGCGGCGATGGTCGCCGCTCTGGCGCAGTCGACGGGCCGCCCCGTCAAGTACATCATGCCCCGTGAGGAGGACATGCAGGTGATGTCCAAGCGGCACCCCGGCAAGATCGTGAGCCGCATGGCCGCTTCGCGGGATGGAAAGTTATTGGCCATTGATGTCGATTATTTTCTCGACAGTGGCGCGTACGCCACACTCTCCCCCGTCGTATTGTGGAGAGGCATCAATCATGCTGCCGGCCCGTATCGTTGTGAGCACGCCCGGGTCGATGCTTACGCGATTCGAACCCACAAGATCCCCTGTGGAGCCTTTCGCGGGTTTGGACAACCCCAGATCGTCTTTGCCCAGGAATGCCAGATCGACCGGCTGGCCGAGAAGCTGGGATTCGATCCGCTGAAGTTCCGGGAGATGAATGCGCTCGAACTGGGCGACGAGACCTTGACGGGCCAGCGACTCAAAGAGTCGGTCGGGTTCAAGGAAACGATCGACAAAGTCCAGCGGGCCTCCCGATACGGGGAGCTGAAGCAGGCGATCGAACGGGAAAACGCCAGGTCGGCTTCGAATGGCGGACCGGGTCTCGGCCGCGGGAAGCGGCGCGGCCTCGGCCTCGGCTGCTGTTATTATGGGGTTGGCCTGGGAGCACGGGGCGGGTATCTGAACGCAGCCGGCGCCAGCGTGGTGGTCAGTGTCGATGCGAGCGTCACGGTGGCGGTCGGCACCACCGAAATTGGTCAGGGAATGATCACCGTCCTGTCACAAATTACCGCTGATGCCATCGGTTGTCCTGTCGAGTTCGTCCGGATTCTGCCCCCTGACACGGCGCTCGTTCCCGATTCGGGACCGACCGTGGCATCCCGAACAACTTTGATGAGCGGCAATGCCATCGCCGACGCCTGCCGGCAAATCCGCGAACGCATCACCGCCGCCTGCGCCGACTTCGATTTCTCCAGGGCGGTGGAAGGCCGCACTGGCTCCCCCTCACCGGAACGTGGATCCATCAAATCATCCGCAAAAACCACCTTTAAGGAAATCGTGACAGAAAGTTACCGAGTGGGAGAAGAGCATCGTTCCTCCCCCGCCGGAGATGCAAGAGCCGCCCTGATATGGCAGGCTGCCATTCGGCATTGTTTTCAGAATATGGTGCAACTTTCCGCGCACGGGTGGGCCGTCCCGCCCCAAACGACCTATGACACCGAAACCGGCATGGGCGATGTCTATGTGACCTATTCCTACACGACCAACCTCGTTGAGGTGGAGGTCGATATGGAGACGGGTGAGACCAGAGTCTTGAAAGTCTGGACAGCCCACGACGTAGGGAAAGCAATTAATCCACAGACCGGCGAAGGCCAGATTGAAGGCGGCGTCATCCAGGGTCTGGGCTATGCCCTCACGGAGGAACACCTCCTGGCGACCCGGGAGTCCCTCTCGGGCCCGCGCTTCCGAAGATCTAAGGGCAGCGAGGGGTACAATCCGGGCCGGATTCTGAACGATCAATTCTCAACTTACATCATTCCGACCGCCATGGACATGCCCGAGATTCATCCAATCCTCGTCGAGAGGCCATTTTCCTACGGGCCATACGGGGCGAAGGGTCTGGGGGAAACGCCCATCATTGCGGTGGCCCCTGCGATTGTGAACGCCATCGCTCATGCTACCGGAATTCGCTTGATGCAAATTCCAGCAACACCCGAGCGCCTCTGGGAAGCTTTGCAGGGCAGGAACAAGCCCATGGGAAATCAAAAGTCGGAAATCAAAGGTCGGAAGGCGCAGATCAGAAGTAAGAGGTCAAGTGTCAGAAGTCAGAAGGTGGAACCTTGACGCCAGTAATTGGGCAAATCAAACCCACCATTTCTTAAGACGGCTCTGCTCATTCCCATGAACATCCAGGACAAGGTTCAAATTCAATTCACGGTCAATGGCAAGCTGGAAAGCCTGCAGGTCGATCCCTCTTTACGTCTGCTGGACGTGCTGCGGGAGCAGTTGCGGCTGACCGGTACCAAGGAGGGTTGCGGGAAGGGGGAGTGTGGCGCCTGCACGGTCATTCTGGATGGTCGGACCGTGGATTCTTGTTTGGTCATGGCCTACCAGGCCCATGGCAGTGAGATATGGACCATTGAAGGGTTGCCCCGAATGTGGCAGCGGCAATGCGGTGTAAGTCCTTCTCAGACCCTGGAATTCAAAGAAGGCCAAGCGTGCATTCTTCATCCCCTTCAACAGGCCTTTGTGGAGTGCGGCTCATCGCAATGCGGGATCTGTATGCCGGGAATGGTGATGTCGGCGGCTGATTTACTCCGTCGATGTCCGGATCCCACGGAGGGACAGATTCGTTACGGACTCGCCGGGAATCTGTGCCGGTGCACGGGCTATGTCAAGATTTTTGATGCGGTGAGAAAGGCTGCCTCCGCGATGAAGAAGATGCCCGGCCTGCCCAAGAATGCGAGGCTGCGGGCTTTCTTCCCCCTCCCTCAAATGAAGCACCCTTCGGGGATTGACGGCAGCACTCATCTTGTGACCTCGCTTCGGGCTGCATTGAAGATCCTGGCAATGAAGCAATCCCACCCGTTCCGTCAATTGGCAGGAGGCACTGACGCCCTGGTCCGCGCGAAGGACGGGATCGGCACTCCAAGCGAGATGTTTGATATCTTCAAGATCAGGGAACTCCATGGAATTCGAGAGTTCAAACCCAGTAGCCGACACGGATTAGGAAGTGGAGAAGGGGCGGTGGGAGAAATCTGGATCGGTCCCGCTACCACGTTTACGGAGGTTCTGGAGTCTCCCCTCCTGCAAAAATACGCCCCCGCCTTGATTGAGGCCTGCGCCGTCATCGGGGGCCCGCAGATTCGGAATCGAGGCACCCTGGGCGGAAATTTTGCAAACGCCTCACCCGCGGCCGACTCCGTCCCCGCTCTGATGTCCCTGGGCGCCGTCGTTGAAATCGCCTCTCTGGAAAGAAAACGCGAGGTGCCTGCCGATGATTTTTTTCTTGGCCCCGGCAAGACTGTCCTGAAATCCAATGAGCTTATCGTCGGGTTCCGGTTTCCCCGGTTTGAAAATGTCGTGGGTTGTTATCTCCGCCTGGGCCAGCGACAAGCACAGGCCATCTCCAAGGTAGGCGTCGCTGTAACGGCAGCACCTGGAACTCAGAGAATCCAACCTCGCGGGAGAATGCGTCAGCCGGCCCGGTATCTGCGGATTTGTTACGGGTCAGTGGCGCCGACCGTCTTTCGCGCCGTCCAGACGGAAAGGATTCTTCGGCAGCGTCCGGTGACAGAGGAAACACTCCAAAATGCCAAACAAGCAGTCAAGAGAGAAGTCAAACCGATCGACGACATCCGTTCCTCGGCTGAGTACCGGCGCGAAATGAGCGCCGTGCTTCTGGAACGTGCCCTGGAGAAAGTTGGTTGGGTTCCAGAAGGAGCTTGATGCTGTTCAATCGCCAAGACGATGCGGTCCGAGACGTTTCGTCTGGCTTCTGAGTTTTGTATTGTTGGGGCCGAACTCTGATAACTTCTCCAAGCCATGAATTCGATTCTACTGAAGAACGCCACCCTGATCGAACTCGATCCCGTAAGCCTCGAAAAGGCTGATCTTCGGCTGGACCAGGGAAAGATTGTCGCGCGTGCCAGGAGGCTGAAGAAGAAATCCTCCGAAACCGTCATTGACCTGGACGGAAAACTTGTCCTGCCGGGCTGGGTGTGCGCCCATACGCATCTGTACTCGGCGCTATCGCGTGGAATGCCATCCCCGGAACGCCCACCCAAGGATTTCCATGAAATCCTGAAGAAGATTTGGTGGCGGCTTGACTGGGCCCACGACGAAGAGTCCATATACTACTCCGCTCTCGTGGGCGCTATTGAAGCCGCGCTGTGCGGAACGACCCTGCTGATCGACCACCACGCTTCACCCTCCGTCATCAAGGGCTCCCTGAGAATCATCCGGCGCGCCTTGCAGAAGGTCGGCCTACGGGGCGTCCTCTGTTATGAGGTGACGGACCGCGGAGGCATGGTCGAACGTGACCGTGGAATGGAAGAAAATGTCGAATTCATCTCGGCGCATCGCACCCATCCACATTTCCGGGGTTTGTTTGGCGCCCATGCCTCGTTTACTCTAAAGAACGACTCCCTCCGGGCCTGTGCACGTCTTGCCAATGAACTCCACTCGGGACTTCATATTCACGTCGCCGAAGACCGGTTCGATGTCGAACAGGCTCGCGCGGAATACTCTCAAGCGGTCATCGAGCGACTAGCGGCCTTCGAGGGGCTCAACTCCAAAACGCTCCTGGCCCATGGCACTCACTTGTCCGCGCCGGAAATCGAGCGGATAAAACAAGCGGGCGCATGGCTCGTGCACAACCCCCGTTCCAATATGAACAATTCGGTAGGTTATGCCCGACCCTCGCGGTTCGGTGAGCGGGTCGCCCTGGGAACGGACGGCATTTCTTCAAATATGTTTGATGAAGCCAGGTTCGCATTTTTCAAATGGCGGGACTCCTCGGCCCGCTGCAATCCCCCCCAGGAGGTGACCGAAGAGGGTCCCTCCGTAAATAAACTTGACCCGGTGTCGCTGCTCGCCGGCGGTCACCGTCTCGCGTCTGAGATTTATGGAATGAAATTTGGATCGTTGCGGGCAGGGTCAGAGGCCGATCTCACCATTCTGGACTATCCTTCCCCGACTCCCATAACGAACGAGAACTTGGGAGGTCATCTGATTTTTGGGTTTGAGGCCTCCCATGTGGAGAGTGTAATCGTCGCCGGTCGGTTTGTTGTCAAGAATCGACGTTTCCCTCATTTGGACCTCCCTTCGATTTATCAGAAATCTCGTGGGTTAGCACTCCGTCTTTGGGACCGCGCATTTTAATAAGTCATTTATAATCAATTTGTTAGACTGTTAAAATCATGTGATTTTCTCAAGGAAAAGCTGTCAATTTTTGCTCCTCTAAGCCTTAGGATCGTTGGTTTTTGGCAGTCGTGGCTTCTCGCCTTAAACCTGTGATTTGACCACAGGACCGTTTTTGGGTATCATTTGCAGGCGGATAACGGGCCTTGGAGCTTGTGGCCGAGGCGATATCGAGCAATCTTCACTGGTTTTCGGGTTTGACTGGGTCACGATCCATTTGCTCTCTAATCGTTTGAACCGCAATCATTGCTATTATTCCAAGTCAATTGTCTCCGCAAAGTAAGAATGACGACTTTTTATAAACAGAGGCTGGATTCCCGCAAGTGCCAAAGAAAGAAGCCATTTTATGAACAACCCTTATCGAGGCGAGGGCACTTCTCAGAGACAGCTGTGCCGTTTCTGTGCTGAGCTGTTCGTTGATTCTCATCACACCGGGTTTGAGTAATTAAGGTTCTTTCCTTCTAATTTTCAATCCTATCCAACTTCCACTGAATATTCGTGGAAGCCATCCCTTTCTACGTTTCAAGGAGGATTTATGCGAGTAAACGTCGTCAAACGAGCCAAGAGACTCCTAACGCCCGCCCTGGGCTGGGATACTGAACTAGTGGTCCGTCGGGCCCGCGGTGCGGAAGTGGAGACCAAGGGAGGCAAGAAGTTTCTCGATTTTTCATGTGGCACGGCGACCACCAACATCGGGCACTGTCATCCTAAAGTGGTTTCCGCCGCCAAGCATCAGATCAACAACCTCATCCACGCGGGGGGTGTTTATTTTTATGACAGCATCGTGAAGGTGGCTGAAGAACTCAAGGCGATTACCCCCGGGGCGATTGACATGTTTTTCTTTTCCAATAGCGGTGCGGAAGCCATTGAAGGGGCAATGAAACTGGCCAAGAGTGTCACTCATCGGCCGGCCATTGTAAGTTTCCGCGGGGCTTTTCACGGGAGAACCTTGGGGTGCGTTTCCATTACATCGTCGAATGTAAAGTATCGAAAGAATTACGAGCCGCTCTTATCATCGGTCTATCGAGCCCCTTTTGCCAATTGCTATCGGTGCCCTTACGGGCAACACCGCGAATCATGCGCATTTGAATGTATCCAATTTATCCGGGACCTCTTCAAGCACGAAGTGCATCCTGAACAGACTGCGGCCATTATTTTTGAACCGGTACAGGGCGAAGGCGGATACATTGTCCCACCCCGTGAATTCCTTCAATTCCTGAGAGACTTTAGTCGCGAACACGGGATCATGCTGATCGCGGACGAGGTTCAAACCGGGTTTGGGCGTACTGGGAAGTGGTTTGCATGCGATCATTTTGGGATTGAGCCCGACATTATCGTCATGGCCAAGGGGATCGCCTCGGGTTTCCCCTTGAGCGCCTTGGGTGCACCGGCCAGGATCATGAAGCAATGGGAACCGGGAGCGCATGGAACCACCTTCGGGGGCAATCCGGTCTCTTGTGCGGCATCGGTGGCGACCATCAAGGCCATTCGGGAGGAGAAGATGCTCGAGAACTGCCAGAGGCTGAGTACCGAGGCCTTTTCGCGGCTAAAGAAAATGAAGAATGACAACCCGCTGGTCGGCGATGTCCGGGGACTGGGCTTCATGATTGGGGTGGAGTTTATTGACAGGGACGGACAGCCAAGCCCCACGGCGACCGAGAAGGTGCTGAATCGATGCCTGGAGGCGGGACTGATTCTCATCAGCTGTGGCACGGCGGGAAATGTAATTCGAATTATCCCGCCCCTGAATATCACGAGGGAACAATTGCATCAAGGACTTGATATCTTCGAGACCTCGCTGCATGCAGTTGCTGAGGTGGAACTCGAGGTGGCGCACGCTTGAGGCATCGCGGGCAAAGAACGGCGGGTTGGATCGATGGCCTGGCCAGGTTCATCGGGGCTTCGGAACCATTCAATCCGCGGATAAGCTACGGACATTCGCCGAGGATCTCGATTCAGGACCGTTCGGCGGTATGAATTGAGGCTGTCGACATGTCCTTTTTTAAACCAATCTCGGGGGGCGCAAGTTCCCTTTTCATGGGAATGAAACCCATCCGATTTCAAGAATTCCTAAATTTTTTGCGAGGTCTTCTATGGAACGAATGAGAACTCTTATTATGGGCGCGGCGGGCCGTGATTTTCACAACTTCAATCTCTGCTTCCGAGACAACGAGGCCTACGAGGTCGTTGCTTTCACGGCCACTCAAATCCCAAACATTGATGGAAGAAAATATCCCTCTGAGCTGGCCGGAAAATTCTATCCCGAGGGGATTTCGATTTACCCTGAGCACGAGCTGGAGCGCTTGATTTGCGCCCAGAAGATCCAGCAGGTGGTATTTTCATACAGTGACGTCACTCACCTGCACGTCATGCATATTGCATCGCGCGTCATCGCCGCGGGGGCCGACTTCCGGCTCCTGGGGGCGGAGCAAACCATGCTGGAATCCAAGGTGCCCGTCGTGTCGGTCTGCGCCGTCCGCACGGGCAGTGGCAAGTCCCAGACGACGCGAAAGGTGTGTGACATCCTTCAACGCCGCGGGCGTCGGGTGGTGGCCGTACGTCACCCCATGCCGTACGGCGACCTGGTGAAGCAGCGCGTCCAGCGCTTCGCCAAAGTCGAGGATCTGGATCTTCACGAATGCACCATCGAGGAGCGAGAAGAGTATGAACCGCACATCGACCGCGGGATCGTCGTCTACGCGGGCGTTGACTACGAAGCGATTCTGCGGCAGGCTGAACAGGAGGCTGATGTCGTCGTCTGGGATGGCGGCAACAACGACCTTCCCTTCTATCGAGCCCAGATTGAGATCGTGGTCGTGGACCCGCATCGGCCGGGCCACGAGATTCTGTATCATCCCGGAGAGGCAAACCTGCTCCGGGCTCATGTGATTATCATCAATAAAATCCAGACGGCCAATGCCGCGGACATTGAAACGGTCCGCAAGAATATCCGCCAATACAATCCCAAAGCGACGGTGATCGACTGCGCCTCACCCATCTTCGTTCCTAATCCGGATCTCATCCTCGGCAAGACCGTGCTGGTCATTGAAGATGGCCCCACCCTGACGCATGGCGAGATGACCTACGGGGCCGGAATTGTGGCGGCGGAACGGTTTGGGGCAGCGGCCATTGTGGATCCGAGACCCTATGTCGTGGGCTCCATCGCCGAGACGTTCCAGAAGTATCCCAAGATAGGGACCCTGCTCCCCGCCATGGGTTACGGAAAGAAGCAAATCCACGAACTGGAGACCACCATTAACAAGGCCGACTGCGATCTGGTTCTGATTGCCACCCCCATCGACTTGGGCCGAATCCTCAAGATCAACAAACCCTCCATGCGGGTGACTTACGAATTGCAGGAGCTTGGAAAGCCCGATCTCGAGGATGCACTCAAAGGTATTTAATCCCGCGGAGGTCCGGCACAAAAAAGCACGAAAAGCCCGGAATTGTCTGATATCCTCCCACGGGTAGGAGGAGGGGTGATTCCCGTGCCTCCCGCGGCATCTGTCAACTAGTCCCTTTCTCACAGGAGAATTGAATCCTTGAAACACACCGACTTTATTTCCCTTCACGATTACAGCGCCAGAGAAATAGAGCAACTGTTCACGTTGGCTCTTCAGATCAAGCGGACGCCAAAGCGATACGCCAACATCCTCAAAGGCAAGACCCTTGCGATGATTTTCGAAAAACAATCGCTGCGGACCCGGGTGACTTTTGAGACTGGCATTTACCAGTTGGGGGGCCAGGGAATCTACCTCGCGCCGGCGGACATCAGCCTGCGCAAACGGGAGTCTGTCTTTGACGTGGGGAAGAACCTGGAACGCTGGTGTGATGGCATCATGATTCGAACCTTTGGTCACGACATTTGTACTGGACTGGCTGAAGCCGCCTCTATTCCTGTCATCAATGGATTGACCGATCTTGAACACCCGTGCCAGGCGCTGGCCGATTTCCTCACTATCCGGGAGCACAAGCGCCGGCTCAAGGGACTCAAGGTGGCGTTTGCGGGCGATGGGAACAACGTGGCGAATTCCCTGATGCAGGCTGGGGCGAAGACCGGAGCCCACGTCTGGGTGGCCTCCCCTAGCGGCTACGAACCGAAATCCGAAATGGTCGAACTGGCCCGCAAGGACAGCCGGGCGTCGAAGCTCGGCTCCAAGATCATGGTCACCAACGATCCGTTCGAGGCCGCCCACGACGCCGATGTCGTTTACACCGATGTTTGGGCCTCCATGGGCCAGGAGTCAGAAACGGAATCTCGAAAGAAAATTTTCTGGTCCTACCAGGTGAACAGCGAATTGATGGCCCATGCCAAACCCGATGCGCTCTTCCTGCATTGCCTCCCGGCCCATCGGGGTGAAGAGGTCACCGATGAGGTCATTGATTCTCCCCAGTCGGTGGTCTTCGACGAGGCCGAAAACCGCCTCCACGCCCAAAAGGCCATCCTGGTGACACTGATGAAATAGTCCAAAGTCCCAAGTCCAAAGTCCCAAGGTCCCAAGTCCAAGGTCCAAAGTCTTAACCCCAATTCCGGAGGACGAGAAGAAAGAGGTCAGAAGTCGGACGTTGGAGGTCGGAAGTCAGAGTTGAACTGGGTGGAATTGTAGATCTTGACCTGTGGACTTTGAACCTTGGACCTTGAACCTTGGACTTGGGACCTTGGACCTTGAACTTTGGACTTATTGACTCTCTCCTCCTAATGCATTACAGTTCCCCTTCAACTGAACCGGGTCCTCCACGAGAAATGCCTCGTCACCGAATGGACACGTCTTGCTCAGCCAGGAATTAAGAAAATATGGGGTGGTGGGTGCCGGGGGTGCCGGTTTTCCCACTTATGTGAAAGCGAATTCCCAGGTGGAGTTTGTGCTGGCCAATGGCGCCGAATGCGAACCCCTGATTCACAAGGATTTTGAATTAATGAAGCAATTCCCGCAGGAGATTGTTTCGGGAATGTTATTGATGATGGATGCAACCCAGGCCCATAGCGGAAAATTTGGCATCAAGAAGAAGAATCAGGCCGCCATCGATGCCCTGGCGCCTCACCTGAAGTCGAAGAACATCGAGTTCACGCTGCTGGGTGACTTTTATCCATCGGGAGACGAGTACGAGCTTGTATACACCGCCACGGGAAGATTGATTCCTCCGGCGGGAATTCCCCTGCAGGTCGGTTGTGTCGTCAACAACGTTGAGACCCTCTACAACGTCCATTTCGCCAACGAAGGAGTTCCTGTTACCGATAAATTTGTGTCCATCGCCGGAGCCGTGAAGAATCCCTGTTCCTTCTGGGTGCCGATTGGGACCTCCTTCCACGAACTGATCGCATTGGCGGGAGGAGCGACGGTGCCTGACTTTGGCATCTTTGTGAGCGGCATCATGATGGGCACTCTCGCGTTTGATCTCGATGACGTGGTCACCAAGACCACGGCGGGGTTGATTGTTCTTCCCAAAAAACATTTTCTGATCACCCGCAAAAGCCAGCCGCAGGAAAGCATGAATCGGATCGGCAAATCCGCGTGTGACCAATGCAGCTACTGCACCGAGTTCTGTCCCCGGTATCTGCTGGGGTACGAGATTGTCCCGCACAAGGTGATGCGGAGTCTGGGTTTCACACTGTCGGGATCAGACCAGTGGAGCCAGTGGGCTGAACTCTGCTGCGGTTGCGGTCTGTGCACCTTGTATGCCTGTCCCGAGGATCTGTTTCCCAAGGAAGCGTGCGATCAAGCCAAAAGGGACATGCGTACGGCGGACATCAAGTTCGTTCAGAAAAAAGAAGTTCGAGTCCATCCCATGAAAGAATCCCGGCGGGTCCCGCTTCCGCAGCTCCGGAAGAGGCTGAGGGTCGAGGAATATGAGACGGAAACCCCGTTTCGGAAGATTGAGTACGCGCCCTCTCGAGTCCGGATCAAACTGTCGCAGCACGCCGGCAAACCCGCGCACCCGGTGGTCAAGGAGGCCGAGAGCATCAGGAAAGGCGGACTGGTCGCCCTCGTCGATGAACCTGATCTGGGTGTTAGTATTCACTCAAGCATCGATGGAACGGTCAGGGCTATTACGGATCATTGGATTGAGATCGAGGCGAAACCGACAGAGCGGGGAGGCGGCGAAACTTAATCGATTGCTATGCTAAAAAACTCCATCGGACTTATTGAATTGAGCAGCATTGCGGCGGGATTTGAGGCCTGTGATGCCATGTTGAAGGCGGCCGACGTTGAACTGATTCTCTCGAGGACAATCTGCTCCGGCAAATACATGGTCATGGTCGGGGGCGATGTGGCGGCGGTGCAATCCAGCGTTGAGGCCGGCGGCCGGGCGGGCGATTTTTCGGTAGTTGACACGTTCGTCATTCCCAATGTCCACGAATCCATTTTCCCGGCCATCGCAGGCACCAGCAAGGTCGAATTACTGGAAGCCCTGGGCATCATCGAGTCCTTTTCGGTCGCCTCGCTTATCGAGGCGGCGGACGCCGCGGCGAAAACGGCAAACGTCAAGCTCATTGAAGTGCGCCTGGCCATGGCACTCGGGGGAAAGGCCTTTGTGACCCTCACCGGCCCTGTCGCGTCGGTCCGCAGTGCCGTAGAGGCGGGCGCCGACGTCGTCGCCCAAAAGGGCCTGCTCGTCAACAAAGTTGTCATTCCGCAGCCCCGCGGAGAACTGTTAAATGAAATGATCTGAGCGAAGTCACGGACCCTGCCGATCGGCACTCCTGCAGCCATAGCCTCCCTGAATTGAACCTGCTAAAAAAAGGCCGGAAGATCCGGGTCTCGAGTTTGAGTCGGCCGCCCTTTTCTCGTCCTTGAAATGTGACGGCCAGTCAATGAAGCCCCTTACCTTCCGGCCTCTCGACTTCTTCCCCTTCTTCCCTAGAAATCGTCATCCCCATTATTGTCCAGTTGAGCCAGCACAAGCACACCGCCCGGTGGAATAATCAGGTTCATAAAACTGCTTGCCGATTGCCCGTTCAAGGATGCAGTCAGCGGTGTCCCATCATTCATAAACAGGTCGACGCGAACTGTCAGCGGGGACGACCCCGAATTCACGAGAACAACCTCGGTCGCCCATCCTCCGCCGGTCGCGAATTGAGGGAGAATGACCGACCCCGGCCCTCCCACGCCCGCTGAAATGACCGGGACGTTCGTGGGGGGAGCAAGGCTAGTGACCGGCAATGTACTGAAGTTGATCCCGCGAAAACGCAAGCCGACGACAGCCACTGCGATGTCCGAGGTGATCCTCACCGTCCCGTTGAAATCCATGGCAACTTGAGGCACGCTGGAAAAGAGCTCGGTCACAAACTGGGATACCTGGTGGTTCCCCGGCACGGTGATCAGTTTCGTCGCAACGGTCGTTCCATCGGCCTGAACCAGCGTCAGGGTGACATTAGCATCCGCGGTGTTTGGGTTCGTAATGGCGACACCGAGGTTGCGGGAGAGACGCCCATCGGACCTCACAAAAATTAAAGCATCTGTCGTCATGTTTGCAGGCAGGACCCCTGCCTGTGTGGTGGCATTTCCCTCTCTTTCTCCAAAGGTTTCAAACACCACCAGCCCACTGGGGCTGGACGAAGGCGTGACCACCGCAAAACCGGTTTGAACGGGCCCGTTCCCATTGTTTTTGTCGGCCCAGCCCAGAGCCGTCAACGCGAAAAAGGAAGCCAAAATCAATGTAAGCACACGTGTTCCTTTGACCATATGTACACCTCCATTTAATGGTACAAAAAGTTTGGATATTGGATTCGAAATGGAGGAAGCAATTCTCACGCCAAACCCCGGGGACGTCTCAAGCCCGAATCGTCTCCAAGGTCGCGCACCGATCACACATGCAAGTATTGAATATGAGAGGGTTTTTTCAGTCGCGAAATGCTCTCCGCCTTTCAACGAAAATTCGATTTCGAATGTTATTCAGGGTAAGGGGCGACTTCAAACTCAATTCAGAGAAAAATTCCCTGATTACAGCGTCCCTCAGTCGGTAAGTGACGAAATTTGTCGACGTCTCTCTTTGAAATGCGACGCGATTGGGGGTTGCATTGATTCATGGAAGCATTGGGGAGAGTGAGTATTCGAGAGCCGCGGGAGAGCGGGGGATACGGGGTTGGATTGCTGCGAGAATCTTTCGCCGCTTTCTTCAGGCAGGATCTAAATCAGTTCCTGTCTGAGCTTGCCCACCGTTGTCTTCATGACCTTGATTCGCGCGAAAGGTTTGTCATTGGATTCGACGACGGTCCAGGGGGCTCTATGTGTACTCGTCTTCAAAAGCATGTCTTCAACCGCGGGCTGGTAGTCTTCCCATCTTCCCCGGTTGCGCCAATCCTCTTCCGTAAGTTTCCAGGACTTATACGCGATATGCTCACGCTCTTTGAACCGCCGCAGCTGCTCTTCTCGACTGATATGCATCCAGAATTTGAGAATGATCGTGCCGAAATCGAGGAGCTGTCGTTCGAATTGATTGATCTCGCTGTAAGCGCGTTTCCATGAAGGTTCGTCGCAGTATCCTTCCACCCGCTCGACCAGCACGCGCCCGTACCAGGAGCGGTCAAAGATTGCGATCTCCCCGGCAGCCGGCAGCCGGCGCCAAAAACGGTAAAGGTAATGACGGGTCTTGTCGTCGCCTGTGGGCGCCCCGATGGGCCAAACGACATAACCACGCGGATCGATGCGTTCTGTGAGCCGTTTAATCGTCCCTCCCTTCCCCGCGGCATCCCAACCTTCAAACACAATGACCACGGGCCGCTTTTGCTGGTAGGCCTGGTAACAGAGCAGGTGCAACTCGTTTTGAAGCCGTTCCCGCTGGGTGTTATAGCGTGTGTGTGACAAGCGCTGCCTGAGATCGATCAGTTCAAGCATACAATAGCCTCCTTGCAAGATCTTTCTTTGATCCCGCCCGGTGCCGGATTGATCGGCTCCGCGGATTGGTCGCCGGCGAGGGTCTGCCCCATTTGATGGAGCTACGTGGCGGCGACTATCTCTTTCTTCCGTGAAGGTGCCGATGAGTCGGACCCAGCCTTGGCCCGTCCCTTCGCCGGCGGCGGAGCTTGATCACCCAGCCGCACTTCGAGGGCCTGGATGATGGCCTCGAGCACCTTGACTCGACAAAAATGGCGGTCCGTTGCCTCCACCAGGATCCAAGGTGCATGCGGGGCATCCGTGCGGGCGAGCATTTCTTCAACAGCCACGAGGTATTTCTTATATGCCTTATGCTGAGCGGCATCCTCGTCGCTGACCTGCCAGGCCGTCAGCTTGTTCTTGAGCAACCTCTTGATCCGGCGCGATTGTTCTTTCTTGCTGATGTGCAGCCAGAACTTGAGAATCACCGTTCCGTCTGCGGCCAATTGCTCTTCAAATTCCGCGATGTCCTGAAAGGCCCCCTGCCACTCCTGTTTTCGGACACTCTTGGCCACCCGATCGAAGAGCACCCGGCGATACCATGAAGTGTCATAAACAATAATCTGTCCTCGGGCAGGAATTTTCTGCCAGAAACGCCACAGCCAGGGATATTGCAACTCCGCAGTTCGAGGCGGTGTAATCGGGACGACGCGAAACCCGCGGGGATCCATCCGCTCTGCAACGATACGGATGGTGCTTCCCTTCCCCGCCGCGGCCCACCCTTCGAAAACGATGGCGACGGGGATCCCCGCCTGATAAATCGCATGCTCGAGATCGTAGAGCCGGTTTTGCAGCAGCGGCAGACGCCGCTGGCACTCCACCTTCGCGAGCGCCAAATTGAGATTGACCTTTTCGAGCATATTCGTACTCCAAAGCTCCCAGAAGATGGGGTGCTGATTTCATTTTTCACTTCATGAGGATACCCAAGGTTATTTGGAAAGAACAAACCATATAAATAGGACAGCCAGAATCAATAGACCCCATTTTAAAACAGTTCCGAAGACAGGTTCCGCGCCCAGCAGCCTCGATGAGGGATTCATTCCAGGGGCCTTGGGAGTCTCCGCGCCGGGGTTCCTTTCTGACGCCCCAACGGAGGATGGACAGGTATGCGAAGAACCCTGTTCTTCCTCCGTCCTCATTGTATCCGCGACAAACGCCTTCAACATGTCATCGTCCGGCATCTTCGAACTCCTCGTCGCTGACCTTGGCCAGCCGGGGTTTAATTCCATTCCCATTGCAAATCCAGTGAACCGGGGTATCGATCCTCATCTCCGGCATCTCCAAAACTAGAGGCTCCTTACTGGCTGAACACAACCTTTCCCCCCACAATGGTATGAGTCACTTCTGTCTTCGAGATGGCGTGCGAACTGGTCCGGAAGATGTCCTGTGACAGCACCACAACATCCGCGAGCTTGCCGGGTTCAAGCGTCCCCTTTTCACGCTCCTCGAATCCCGCGTAGGCCGCCGTCATGGTATACGCCCGGACGGCGTCTTCGACTGTGATTCGTTCCTCGGGGATCCAGCCGTGGGGGTTCTTCCCGTCGATAGTCTCCCGCGTGACGGCCGCGAAGATCCCCTGAATCGGAGAGAGGGGCGCCACGTTCCAGTCGGAACCAAAAGTTAGGGAAGCGCCGGCGTCAAGCAATGACCGGAAAGCGTATGAAGTTCTGAGACGGCTTCGACCCAGACGTCTCTGTGCCCAGCGTCCGTCGTCGATGGCGTGATACGGCTGCATGGACGACAGGACGCCCAGACGGGCAAATCGTGGAATATCGGCGGCCAGCAGATGTTGGGCGTGCTCAATCCGGAACCGGCGATCCCTGGGACCGTTCTCTTTCACGATTTCTTCAAAATAATCAAGGAGGAGATGATTGGCCTTGTCTCCAATGGCATGGACCGAGCACTGGAGCCCGGCCTGATCGGCGCCCTGGATGTTCCGCTTCAGCTTTCCTTCTGGGATGTTGTCGTCGGCCATCAGGCCTGTCGTGTGGGGGGCGTCGTCATATGGCTCAAAGAAGAGGGCGGTCGTCGAGCCAAGGGAACCATCCATGAACGCCTTGATTCCACCCAGCCTCAGCCACTCGTCCCCGATCCCCTGTCGTTTCACGACTTCGGCCTGGCGTTCCCACTGGCTCATGGGGGTGCAGGCGTTGATACGAACCGTCAATCGGTCCGCATTTCGGAATCGTTGATACAGTTCGTAATCACTCCAGGGGGTGATGTCCTGAACGGATGTGACCCCGACGCGCGCCGCCTCACCCAAAGCGGCTTTCAATGCCTCTTCCCTTTCTGCTTCTGTCGGCTGAGGAATCAGCGGCCAGACCAGACCCATGGCAGCGTCTTTCAGGAGGCCCGTCGGCTCTCCGGTCTTTGGATCGCGGACAATCATTCCTCCGGGCGGATCCCTGGTCTCTTTGGTGATCTTCGCCCTGCGGAGCACCACGCTGTTGGCGAGGGCCATGTGGGCATCGAGCCGGCCCACGAAAACAGGATCATTCGGCGTGAACGGATCGATCAGTTCCTTCGTGGGGAGCGGGGCCCCCCGCCACAATTCGTGATCCCAGTCGCCTCCCGTAATCCAACGTCCCTCACCCAGTTTCTCAGCCTTCTGCTTGATCCTGAGCGCAAACTCTTTGGGAGTACTTGCATCCCGCAGGTCAACTGACAGGAGCTGAAATCCTCCCGTCATGAAATGCGTATGGTCATCAATGAATCCCGGCAAGGCAAGCCGTCCCTGGAGGTCGATGAATGGGGTCCCCGGCCCCGCCAGCTTCTTGACCTCCTCGTTTGACCCGACCGCGGTGATGCGCCCCTTGAGCGACGCCAGGGCCTCAGCCCATGGCTGTGAACGATCCCCGGTCCACAGACGGCCGTTGAGCAACACCAGGTCAGCGAGAGGCGGATTTTGGGCCAAGTCTTCTGCCACAAGTTTCGACACGAACGGGATTATATCAGTCTGCTTGCTATTATCGACCGTAAAGACGATGAGGATATACTCGATGCCATTGGGCAACCGGATGTAAGCAGCATCGTGTCTCGTCGTCGAGGTCCATCCCGACTGGAACGGGTCAAATGTCATTTTAACTCTCAACGAACCAGGTCGTTCGAAATCGTGGACAGGAAGAAGCCCCAGGTCGCGCGACGCCTGCCTTGAGTCACTTCGTTCCTCAAAGCAAAATTTCCCTACAATTTTTGTTCAAGATACCTTACATTTAACTCTTCGGCCCGCCCTGACGATCGAACCCGTAGACGCGCGGCTGGTGTTCATCGGCCAGGGCAGGGATTCACTCGAATTCAGGCTTTACCATGTTGGCTCCGGCATTTTGACCTTGTTCAACCACATCCATCGCGAGGCTCCCTTTCATGAAACTTCACCATGTTGTCGAATCCCAGCAGTTCAGCCTGCCCTTGCTCCAGGAATTATTTGAATCGACGCGGCGCATGGAAAAGGTCGTGGCCCGAGGCGGCACAAACGACTACACCGGAAAGATTATGGCTTCCCTCTTCTATGAACCCTCCACCCGCACCCGGTTCTCCTTTGAAGCGGCGATGATCCGGCTGGGCGGACGGTGCATCTCCACCGAAAACGCCCGCGAGTTTTCCTCCATCGCGAAAGGCGAGACCCTGGAGGATTCCATACGGGTCATCAATGGCTACGCCGATGTGATTGTCATGCGGCACAATGAGGTCGGGGCCGCCAAACGCGCAGCGGCGATTTCACAGATCCCGGTGATTAATGCCGGGGACGGCATCGGTCAACACCCCACGCAAGCCTTGCTCGATCTGTACACCATCGAGAAGGAGTTGGGCAACGTCGATGGGCTGAAGATTGCCATGGTGGGCGATTTGGCCCAGGGTCGGACGGTACGGTCGCTGACGTATCTACTGAGTAAATTTGCCCGGGTAAAGATCTACTTTGTGGCCCCCGAGGCCCTGAAGATGAAGGAAGATATCCTGCAACATCTAAAGGAACACAACGTCTGGTACGCAGAGGAAACCGATCTCGCCAAAGTCGCCTCTGAGGTCGACGTCGTCTACCAGACACGGATTCAAAAGGAACGGTTTGGCGACCGCATCGAGGATTATGAGAAATCGAAGGGGGTTTACATCATCGATACCACGCTGCTGTCCCTGATGAAGGCCCGCTCCATCGTGATGCACCCGCTTCCTCGAGTCGGTGAGATTACCACCGACGTCGATTCGGACCAGCGCGCGGCTTACTTCCGCCAGGCCCAGAATGGACTGTTCGTGCGAATGGCCCTGCTGGGGATGGTGCTCGGTTAGACTCCGGCAAGGGCATCGAGCAGTGGGAGGCCCGGGAGTCCTGGTTTCGAAGTCAGAGGTCTGAGGTCAGAGGTCAGAGGTCAGAATCCCGAAATCAGAATCGGACACCAATCTCAGGCGTCCGGATGGGCTTCGATCTGAGGCATCTCAAGTTTGGTTCGAAGGTTCCCCTGACACCCGGCACCCGACACCTGAAACCTTTTCGAAAACTTCTGCAAAGGTGAAACTGGACCGCGTCCGCGAAACTGAACCGCTCATGCATAATCGCCAAACTGCTCTCTACGTTGTTTGACATCCGGGCCCACTATGGCTGAACTCTATCCGGCTCCCTTTGCGAACCTTCTCAAGCGCATGTTCGTCGAGTACGAACGTGAAGGGAAGATCTTCGACCTGCCCAAACGAAAATTCTACAAGGCGGACTCATCGCTGGACACCTCAGTCCGGATGCACGGCCATCCGGCCTCGTCCCCGCTGGGTCCCGCCGCGGGGCCCCAGGACCAGATGGCGCAGAACATCGTCCTCGCCTGGCTCGCGGGTTCGCGCATCCTGGAATTGAAGACCATTCAAATCAACGACGAACTCAAGATTGCGCGGCCCTGTATCGACGCACACAATATTGGCTATAACATCGAGTGGTCGCAGGAACTGAAGCTTGAGCAGTCGCTCCGCGAGTATGTCGCCGGATCGATGCTCATTGACATTCTGAAATCGTCCGGGATGGGCGACGTCGAGCGATCCCCTGAAAAGACTCAAACCATCTTTGACATGTCGGTCGGTTACGATCTGGCCGGCATTTCCACTCCCCGCGTCCGCGCCTGGATGGAATCGATGAAGGATGCGTCGGCCCTGGTGGAAGAGCTGCGGCAGCAGATCCCGGCGGAGTTCAAGGACCTGCGCGGTCTCAATTTCAGTACGCGCCTCAGCGATACCCTGACCTTGTCCACGTTCCATGGCTGCCCCGCCCATGAAATCGAAAGGATCGTTGATTTTCTGCTCCGTGAAATGGGGCTCCACGTCATTATCAAGTTGAACCCCACGTTGCTGGGTAAACCGGCCGTAGACCACCTGCTGCACGACGTCATGGGTTACCACGAGATTCGAACGGAGCAGGAGTTTTTCGACAAGGACCTGCAATTTGATCAGGCCATCGAGATCTGCTCGCGGCTGGAAAAGACTGCGAAATCCCTCGGCCGCAAACTGGGCGTCAAGTTTTCCAACACCCTTGTGGTGCTGAACAACAGCAAGTTTTTCCCCTCCAGCGAAAGGGTGATGTATCTGTCGGGCCAGCCGCTGCATGTCATCACCTTGAACCTGGTCAGGAAATGGCGCCAGGCGGTTGGAACCGCCTACCCGGTTTCGTTTTCGGCAGGGGTGGACGCACAAAACTTCTGCAACGCCGTGGCCATGAATTTTACGCCCGTCACGACCTGCACCGACCTGCTCCGCCCCGGGGGTTACGGTCGGTTGCCGAATTACATGCACAAACTCGAAAGCAAGATGAAGGAGATGGGTGTCCGCACTCTGGGGGATTTCATCCTCTACTATGAGGATCAAGCCGTGAAAGCATTCGATCGGGTGACCGCTCAGGACGAGTGGAAGATGGAAGCGCCGACCCCACTGCGATCGCGGCTGCTGGACGAGGTGTTGCCGGCCTTTCTTCATGAATTCAGGAGGTGCCTGGAACGACGCGCTGCCACCCGGGATCTGATTTCGAAGCATGGGGAATCGTGGAAATCGCAATATGATCCTTCGCAGGTCACGGAAGAGCTGACCCGGTTCCAGGTGGAAACCATCGCCGTGGCAGGCCTGCTCAACATGGAAGTGGTCGTTGAGCGGACCACCCGTGATGAGCGGTATTATGCGAAGAATAACCGTTCAACCCCCCGCAAAATCGGGTCTCACCTTTACCTCTTTGACTGCATCAATTGTGACAAGTGCGTTCCGGTCTGCCCGAACGATGCAAATTTTGTCTACGAGACGGAGCCCTGCTCCCTTGATTATGTTAATTACCGGGTGACGCCCGGGGAGCTGCTGGTGGAACCGGGCGGACATTTCGAGGTCCGGGAGGCCCACCAGCTTGCCACCTTTCAGGATTTCTGCAACGAATGCGGCAACTGCGATGTCTTCTGCCCTGAAGACGGAGGTCCCTACGTCGAAAAGCCGCGCCTGTTTGGTTCATCGGCGGCGTTTGAAAAATGGGTATCCCATGATGGATTTCTGGTTGAACTGGGCCAGCACGTGGAGCGGATGCGGGCGCGCCTTCATGGCGAGGAGTTTTACCTCGAGGTCGATCCGCTCGGCGACCGGGCGCGGTTCCGCACGCCGTTGGGAGAAATCGAATTCGAGTATTCCACACGCAGACCCCTGGAACAACGACTCTTGGAAGGGGTCGACGAGGCGCGGATCGACGTGCGGAACTTCCTGACGATGAATTCCGTGTTGCGAGGAGTGCTGAATCCGAAGTATGTGAATTACGTAAACGTGGGCAGTGTCTCGGTCCTGAAGAGATGATTCGCTTCCTTGCCATCCGTCATTGAGAGAAATAGCCTCACGCCGACGTGGCAAGGCGCAACGATCTAATGCCGTTCAGCACCTTTTCCGGAGTGATCGGGAGATCGCGAATCCGGACTCCAACGGCGTTATAGACGGCGTTGGCGATGGCAGGAGCAACTCCATTGATTGGAATCTCGGCGATCGCTTTCGCCCCATAGGGCCCGGTCGGTTCGTAAGTCTCCACCAGAAACGATTTGAGTTCGGGCATATCCACAGCCGTATAAATGTTATAGTCCTTGAAGCTGAGATTCAGCGGCCTCCCCTTCTCATCAAACACCATTTGCTCGGTTAAGGCGTACCCCAGCGCCTGGGCCACAGCGCCTTCAATCTGTCCTTCCGCCATTTTCGGATTGATGGCCACGCCACAATCCACCGCGGTGACCAATCGAAGCACCTTCACAATGCCCGTCTCCACGTCCACCTCCACCTCGGCGAACTGGGCGCAGAAGGGCGGCGGAGAGTCATAAGACATGTGGGATGCATGCCCCTGGATCTGAAACTGATGCTCCTGGTAAAGGGAACGCAAGCAGACTTGCTCAAAGGTCACAAAGCGCCCGTCTGGAGCACACACCTTGCCATTGTGAACAACGAGATCCTTCTTCTCGGGGCGGGCGGCGGTGATCGATTCCGCGGAGGCCGCATGGAGCGCTTTTCCTTTTACAGGATCCAACATCTCCTCGGCGACCTCCAGGATCTGCTCTCGCGCCTGCTCGCAGGCTTTCTTGACCGCGCTCCCGGAAATGTAGGTGGTCGAGGAGGCGTACGCGCCGGGATCGAACGGCGTCATATCCGTGTCGGAAGAGTAGACGATGATCTTGTCGGGTGAAGTTCCGAGGGCTTCTGCGGCTACCTGGGCAAACATGGTGTCTGCCCCGGTCCCGATATCGGTCGCGCCGACCTTCAAGTTGAACGAGCCGTCCTCGTTCATCTTGATCCATGCCGCGCCCATGTCGACACCGGGAATTCCGGAGGCCTGCATGGTACACGACATCCCGACTCCACGGTAAAGTGGGTGCGACACCCCGGATTTCAGATCGGAAATTTCAGATTTCAAATTTGTCGGATTTGAACTTGAATCCGGGTCCCTATCTGAAATTTCAGATCTCAAATCTGAGATCCCGGTATTCGATGAGTCAGGGCTCCCGGAACCGAGGATCCTCGCCCGCGGATCCGGATTTCGATTGGTCTTCCACCTCACCTCCTCCGCTCCGCGGTCAATGCATTCATCCAGCCCACAGCTCTGGATCGTTTGCTTGTAGCCCTCGCGTCCTTCTCCCAGCACCTCCGCAATGGGCGTCGGCTCCCCTTCCCGCACATGGTTCTTTCTCCTGAATTCCAGGGGATCAAGCCCCAGCTTCTCGGCCAACTCATCCATGTGCGAGTCCAGCGCGAAAAATCCCTGCGGGCTCCCATAACCCCTGAAGGCGCCGGCCACCGGGAGATTGGTATAGACCGCGTTGGCCTCGAAGTGGATATTCGGAAAGCGGTAGAGTGACAAAGCCCGGCTGCCACTCACGCATTGCACGGTGAGCGCATGGGTCCCGTAGGCGCCGGTGTTTTCCAGGATGTCCATCGAGATGGCCGTCAGGCGACCATCTTTCTTGACGCCGGTTTTCATTCGAACAATCTGCGGATGGCGCGTGCGGGCGGCATGGAGTTCCTCCGCCCGCGTGAACTCAAGCCGGCAGGGCCGTCCGGTCCGCACCGTGACCAGGGCACACAGGTCTTCAATCAGGATTTCCTGCTTTCCGCCGAATCCCCCTCCAATCCGCGGCTTAATGACACGGATCTTCTGGACAGGGAGCCCGATCAAGGGCGCAATGATGCGGCGGACATGAAAGGGCACCTGCGTGGAGGTCCGCACGATCAGCCTTTCATCTTCATCCAGCCACGTGATCGTGATGTGCGGCTCGATGGACGCCTGCTGAACGTAATGAACCGCATATTCTCCCTCGTGGACCAGTTCGGCTTCGGCATATCCCTTTTCGACGTCCCCCACCTCGGCCCGCACGTGGGCGGCAATGTTCCGCTGGGGAGAATGGATTCCCCGCTTGTCGGGGTCCAGATGAAGGCGCGGCGTTCCGGGATCAGACGCCCTTCGCGGATCAAAGTTCGCGGGCAAAGTCTCATAATCCACCTCGATCAGCTCCAGCGCCCTTTCAGCCACCTCCTCAGACTCTGCAGCCACACAGGCCACCCGGTCACCCACAAAGCGAACCACCGAATCAAACATCACGGTGTCGTAGGGGGACGGCTCCGGCCAGCCCTGACCGGCCGTGGTGTAAGGGACCCGGGGAACATTCAAATACGTGAGGACACAGCGAACTCCACGAAGCTCTTCCGCCCGCTGCACTTCAATCCTCTTAATTCGGGCATGCGCATGCGGAGAATGCAGGATCTTTGCATGGAGCATGCCTTCCATCTTGATGTCGTCAACAAATGTTCCCTTGCCGGAGGCCAGCTTGACGCTGTCTACGCGGCGAACACTTTGATTGACGCTTTTGAATTCACGTGTGGGCATCGCTTCACTATGACCTCAACAGGCCCCCCAACCGGGGATTCTCAAGCGGGGATGGGACGACGCCTGTTCACTTCTGCTCCAAAACCAGTTTCTCGGCAGCGCGAAGAACCGCCTCGACGGGTTTGAAATAGCCTGTACACCGGCACAGATTCCCAGCCAACGCCTCTCGGACCTCCTGTTCAGTGGGAGGCCGTCGCTTGATGCCGGGCTTTCTCTTTACGGGCGTGACCTTGGTCTTCCGTTTGATGGATGGAAGGTCGATCAAACCCTTTTCAACGAATAATGCCAGGCTCGACAGGATCATCCCGGGCGTGCAGTATCCGCATTGAATCGCATGGGCGTCGACAAAGGCCTGCTGAAGGGGATGCAACGATTCAAAAGCCGATGGATACTCCTCCCGGGAAAAGGCCGCAGGATTCTGAAATGAAGACCTCGAAGCAGCGGAGGAATCTGAAGGCTTGTGCCCGGCTTCCGGACCAGCCTCTTGGGCCTCAGAAGGCTCGTCGGGGCGGGATGTATCGTTCATGCTGGCCTTCACCCAGGGGACGCCCTCAAGGGTTATGACCTCGCGCTCGTCCACCTGGGCTGCCAAGAGGATGCAGGTATTTACGACTTTTCCATCAACGATCACCGCGCAGGCGCCGCAGTCCCCCGTTTCGCATCCATGTTTCACACTGAAACAACCGGCTTCTTCCCTCAGCAACGACAAGAGGCTGGTGTTTGCAGGAACATCAAATTCCCTTTGCTCCCCGTTCAAGGCAACCGACAGTTTCATATACTGATTATTTCTCCTTCGAACACCGGCGGAGTAAGCGTTGGATCAGCACCGCAGCGATCGTCTGTCGATAAGTTCCCGAGGCTCGAGCATCACTTATGGGGCGAAGTTCGCCCCAGCCGACTGAACCGGTGGACTCAATCACTTCCGACGTCAGCACCTTTCCCTGCAAATACGATTCAAGCGGGGTGAGCCGGCAAGGCACTTCAGCAAAAGAGCCTAATGCCACCCGGGCTTCGGTGCATTGATGATTTTCGTCAAATGCCAGGACCGCCACCCCAGAAACGAGGCTGGGTTGGGATTCAATCTGCTCGATGTGCTCAAAAGCGGCAGAGCCGGAGGGAGCAGGCGTGGACACCACGATTTCCAGGAGCAATCCCGGAATCGCCTGGCCGATTCCTGTTTTCCCGCTCCGGAACGCCGGCATTGACCAGAAATCCGAAATCGACATCTCCTTTTCTTCCAGCGACAGGGTCATGAGCTTGACGCGCGCCTTGAGGGCCAGCAGGACCGTGGCCAGATCGCTCCGCTTCCAGTTCGCGCAAATCTCTCCCCCCACGGTCCTCTGATTCCGGATCATTCGGGACACCGAGTTGCGGCGGCACGCCCCAATGAGGATTCCATTGGCGAATTTTGCCAGCCTCGGATTTTCGAGAATAGATTGGAGGGTCGCCATCGCGCCGATGTGGACCGCTCCCTCTTCCCGCTTCAACATTCTCAGCTTCAGCGAGGAGATATCAACCACCTCCTCGACATCCCGGCGGGAAGCAGCCAGCAGATGGGTCCCGCCCGCCAATACGACACATCGCCCCGGATTTGCGCTGAGGAGGCGGACGGCAGCTTCGATGGAGCGGGGACGATAGTACTTTCTTAGGTTAAGCAGCATGAATTCATTTCAAGCGAATCAGCACGGGCGTTCTCTTTTCATGATCTCCCAAAGACGTGCTGAAGCTGGAGGCTGACTTAGCTTGCGGACTCTTTGTTTCTCTTCCGCGAACGGCTTAACATCTCTGTCGAGAGGCGGTTCTGGGATGCGACGAGCGCATCCAGGTCCAGATCTAGAATCTTGCCGGCCTCGACCACAATTTTACCATTGACCATCGTGGTGTGCACAGCATTGGATGACTGCGAGAACACCACGGCCGCCAGGGGGTCACTCATTGCTCCCGCAAAGCTGAGCTGGTTCATGTCGATAAGAACCAAATCAGCCGCCTTGCCCTCTTCAATTGAGCCGATCTCATCGGCCCAACCCAAAACCCTGGCGCCTCCCCGCGTTGCCATCCATAAAACATCTTCCGCAGACATCCATGGGGTTGAAGCGGCGGGTTTGGTGCCCCGCGGAACGGCTCCTCCCCTTCCGGCTTCGGGCAGTCGGTGAAGCAACAGCGCCTGACGGATTTCCGCGAGGAAATTTGACGTGTCGTTGGAGGCAGAGCCATCCACTGCCAACCCCACAGGCGTCCCTCCTTCAACCAGACCGGGGACCGGGGCGATGCCGCTCCCGAGCCGCATATTCGACGTGGGACAGTGCGCGACACCGGTGCCTGTCTTCGCGAAAAGGTCCACCTCGGCATTGTTCAGATGAACACAGTGGGCAAACCAAACATCCGGCCCGAGCCAGCCCAGCTTCTGCATCAACTCGACCGGGCGGCACGAGTAAATCTTCTGACAGTATTCCTCCTCGTCACTGGTCTCGGCCAGGTGTGTGTGCACGCGCAACCCATGCTGGCGGGCATATCGAATGGTGCCCTTCATGAGCGCAGGAGTGACCGAGAACGGGGAGCAGGGAGCAAGGGCGATGCGACACATGGAAAACTTCGAGGCATCATGAAATCGCCCTACCACCCGCTCGCAATCCCGCATTACCTCCGCCTCACCCTGGACCACATCATCAGGTGGCAGGCCGCCCTGGGACCGGCCCCGGGACATCGACCCGCGGGTCGGATGGAACCGGATTCCCATCTCCCGAGCCGCACGAATTTCTTCATCATGAATCCCTTCGACTCCGCGGGGAACCAGGTAAAGATGATCTGTGGTGGTTGTGCAACCTGAAAGCAAGAGCTCCGCCAGGCCGACCTTGGTGCTCGTGTAGACCCCCTCGAGGGTCAATTCACGCCACACCTCATAGAGTGCCACCAACCAGTCAAACAGGGGAACATTTTGGACTTCCGGGATGTTTCGGGTCAGGGTCTGATACAAATGATGGTGGCAATTCACAAACCCTGGGAGAAGGATCTTCCCGGCGGCATCAATCACGCGATCCGCCTGCCCTTCGAAAGGGCCAGAGCCTATCTTCTCAATGACATTTTCCCGAACCAGCACAAACCCGTCATGAATTTTTTCACGGCGGTCGTTCATCGTAACAATTTGCAGGGCGTGCTGAAACAGGATGGTTCCCAACGAAGTCTTCCCCCCAACACATTCCTGAAACGCTCGTTTCAAGGAATAGCAACGATACTATAGCGCAACTGTCAAATAATGCACCCTTGCGGCCCATGTGGCTGATCCCCCCTGGGTCCGAACACATGGAACCCTTGAACGAATTTCTGGCGGGATCGAGGGGCGTTCGATAAAATAGTGATGCGCGCTCTTTCCCCGAGCGCCATGTGGGGGCAAGAAGAAGGCCTAATCATTTCATCAACCCTTGTCGATAAGTCCCTATGAGGACTCAAATCCCCAGGGAAGTTACGAAGGATCAGGGCATTAGTGTCTATATCCATTTGATCAGATTCCTAATACGCCCGGAGATCGACCCAACTTACAAGCGGATGCCTATTTCAACGAACAGTCGGAGGCAGGCATGAATAAGAAACCGGGGGGCGAGAAGAGCGCGAAACCCACGAAGAGAAAACCTGCACGCCCGAGTGTTTCTCCACGGGTCGGTCGTACGGCAGTCCCGCCTCTACAAGACCGGATTCTTGTTCTTGACTCGCAAGGGAAGATCCTCGAATCCAGCCCGGCAAACCCTGCTCTGCCCGATCGAGGGGCTCAAAAAATCATCGGAAGGACGCTCCAGGAATTGTTTGCTCCGGCTCAGGCGGATCTCTTCCTCGGCCAGATCCGACGGGTCCTGAAAGAACGCAAGCCCATCCCGGCCGAATTCTCTCTCCAAACGGGCGGACAGGAAGCATGGTTTTCCGCCACCATTTCGCCGAAGTCGAAGGAGTCGGTGATCTGGGTAACTCGCGACATCTCCGAGCTCAAGAAGGCGCGGGAGGCCGCGCAGAAAGCTGAGCAGCGTTACCTCAGTTTGTTTGAAAATTCCCTGATCGGGGTGTACCAAAGCACGCCGGATGGAAGAATCCTGGGGGCAAATCCCCCGCTGGTCCGCATGCTGGGATACGAGTCCCTGGATGAACTCTTAAAGACCGACATCGAAAAGAATTTATACGTGGACGCATCAGTTCGCCGGAAGAATTTGGAAACGCTCAAGAAAAAAGGAAGGCTTGCCGGAGCCGAGTTTGAGTTGCGGAGAAAAGATGGCCGCCGGATCACCGTGTCGGAACATGCCCACACCGTCACCGACGGTGAAGGAAGAATTCTGGCCTATGAGGGAACCCTGATCGACATTACCGCGCGCAACCGGGCCCAGGAAGCGGTGGTTGAGAGCGAACGGCGCTTTCGTATCATGGCCGACAGTGCCCCCGTTCTGATGTGGATCTCGGACGCCCGGGGAGGGTGTACCTTTTTCAACCAGGGGTGGTTGGATTTTACCGGCCGGACCCTGGATCAGGTCCTCGGCGACGGGTGGACGGCCGACGTCCACCCGGATGACCTGCCCCAATGCTGGCAGACTTATCAGGCCGCGCTCCAGGTCCACCAGCCCTTTCGGATGGAATACCGCCTTCGACGTGCGGATGGGGTGTATCGATGGATCCTCGACACCGGGCTCCCCCGTTTTGAATCGGACGGCAGTTTCCAAGGGTACATCGGCTCAGGGACCGACCTGACCGAGTTAAAGGTCGCTACCGAAGCCCTGAAGCACAGTGAAGAGAAACACCGGTACCTGTTTGAAAACTCGCCGGTCGGAATTTACCGCAGCTCTCTTGCCGAAGGGACGATCCTGGACTGCAATCACGCCATACTGAAAATGTTTGGAGTTCCCGATCTCAAAGGAGGCCGAACCCTCGATACCTACCTGAACCCCGGTGACCGGGAGCGGATGAAAAACCAAATCCTGAAGAAGGGCGTGGTCGAAAACTTTGAGACTCAACTGAAACGCGCCGACGGCTCACCCTTCTGGGCTTCCATCTCCGCCAAGCTGCGCGAAGGGGAGGAGGTCCTTGAAGGGGTTATCACCGACATCACGGAACACAAACAGGCGGAGCGAGCCCTGCGTGAAAGCGAGGACCGCTACCGGGACCTGGTGGAACACAGCCATGATCTGATTTGCACGCACGACCTCGAAGGCAAGATTCTCTCCGCCAACGAGGCCGCTCTTAAGCTTCTCGGCTATAGCCAGACGGAGATTGTCGGCAAGAACATCCGCGATTTCCTGCCCCCTGAGGTTCAGGAGGAATTCGAGGCGTTCTTGGCAGCCATCAAAAGCCGCGGTTCCGTCCACGGTTTCATGCAGGCGCAGACCCATAGCGGCGAGAGACGCATCTGGGAATATCAGAGCACGATCCGTACGGAAGGAGTGCAAACACCGGTCGTTCGGGGAATGGCCCACGACATCACCGCCCAAAAGCGCGGCGAGCGAAGACTCCGGAAGATCAACGAGTGCTTGTTGAAGTTTGGGGCCGACCCGCTCGAAAACATCAATCGTCTCACGGCCGTGTGCGGTGAATTGATGGGTGCCGCATCGGCTCTGTACAATCGTCTTCATCACGGGATGCTGTGCTCCTGGGGCCAGTGGAGCACTCCTCCGGACTTCAAACCGGAAGACAACCCCGAGGGACATATCTGCTCCGACGTCATCAAACAGGGTCACGACGAGGTCACCGTGGTCCGCCATCTGGATGAGTCCCCTTATGCCGCAACGGACCCGAATGTGAGGGCCTTCCACCTGAAAACCTATGTCGGCCGAACCGTTTTGGTGGCGGGCGAGCCTGTGGGATCGCTGTGCGTCGTCTACCAAAAGGATTATGTTCCCAGCGAGGATGAGAAGAGGATGATGAGCGTGATCGCTTCCGCCATTGGCGTGGAGGAGATGAGGAGGCAGGCGCGGCAGGAGCTCCACGATGCCAATGAAACGCTCCAAGCTTTGATTGAGGCTTCTCCTTTGGCCATCAACAGTCTGGATCGCGAGGGAAGGGTGCTGCTTTGGAACCCGGCGGCTGAGAAACTTTTTGGGTGGACCGAGCAAGAGGTTCTGGGCAAGGTCAACCCCTGCATCCCGCCGGGGGGAGAGGCGGAATTTCATCAAATGCTGAGGCGGGTCATCGACGGCTTTGCCTTTACCGGTCTGGAACTCCAGCGATTGAGAAAAGACGGGTCCCTGGTCGACGTCACCGCTTCTGCCGCCCCCCAGCGCGAGAGCGGGGGAAATGTGAAGGGGGGCCTCGGGATCTTTGCGGACAATACCGAACGCAAGCGCGCGGAACGGGAACGCCAGGTCATCTTTCAAATCATCGAAGGGGTCAACCAGACCGACAATCTGGATGAACTGCTCCGCTTGATTCATCAATCCCTGAGCCGCATTGTCCAAGCGGAAAACTGCTTCATTGCGTTGTATTCGAAGGAGGATGACATCCTGGAGTTCCCGTTTTTCATCGATCAATACGATTCCCCTCCCGCCCCGATGAAAGCCGGGAAAACGGCCAGCGCCTATGTGTTGCGGACCGGCAAGCCGCTGCTCCTCACGGAAGAGGGTTTCCGCCACCTCGAGGAACAGGGAGAAGTGGATCTGTTCGGAACCCCCTGCCCTGCCTGGCTGGGCGTTCCGTTGAACACTCCTGCAGGAACCATCGGGGTGCTCGTGGTTCAACACTACCAGGATCCCCATGCCTATAACCAGAGAGACCTTGAATTTCTCGCCTCCGTGGGGAATCAGATCGCCCTCGCGATTGAACGCAAGCGCACTGAAGAAGCGCTTCGACAAAGCGAAGAACGGTACAGGGCTTTCGTGCGGCAAAGTTCTGAGGGGATCTGGCGATTTGAGGCAGAACCTCCCATCCCTCTCCATCTCTCTCTCGACGAGCAGATCGAGCTTTTCTATCAAAATGCCTATCTGGCGGAGTGCAATGATGTCATGGCGCAAATGTACGGCTTTCCCACCGCGCAGGAGATAGTTGGCGCTCGACTCTGTGATTTGCTCCCGAGGTCTGAAGCGCGGAATGTCGAAACCCTTCGACACTTCATCCGATCCCGCTACCGGTTGAACGAGGCGGAGACCCTGGAACTCACCAAGGAGGGGGAACCCCGGAATTTCCTCAATAATCTTGTGGGAATCATCGAGCAGGGATCCCTGGTGCGCGCCTGGGGAACCCAGCGCGACATTACGGCCCAAAAGCAGGCGGAAGAAGCCCTGCGAGAGAGTGAAGAACGATATCGGCGGCTTGTGGAGCTTTCCCCTGAAGCCATTGTGGTTCACTGCGAAGGAATATTCGTTTTTGTGAACTCCGCCGCCATGCAGCTCTTCGGAGCCGCCCAACCAGAGGATCTTATTGGCACGCCGATCCTCGACCGGGTGCACCCGGAACATCGAGTTGTCGTCGCGACGAGGATCGGAAAGTTGGTGGGATCGAAGGAGCCGGTTCCATTGATTGAAGAAAAGTTTCTGCGGCTCGATGGGTCCGTCATCGATGTCGAGGTCACCGCCATCCCGTTCGTCTACCGGAATAAACCGGCCGCGCAGGTTGCCATCCGGGACATCACCGCACGGAAACGCGCCGAGGAATCGGAACGAAGGCTGCTCCGGGCCGTGGAACAGACCGATGAAGTGATTTTCATGACCGGGCTTGACGGCACGATCTCCTATGTGAATCCCGCCTTTGAGAAGATCTATGGCTTCTCCTCGGTGGAGGCGATTGGCAAAACGCCCCGTATCATCAAAAGCGGTTTCCTGAGCCAACAATACTACGAGCAATTCTGGAAGACCCTTCTCTCGGGCAAGAGTATTCGGGGGGAAGTGACCAACCGGACGAAGGACGGCGAATTGGTGACGGTCGAGACTTCAGTGAACCCGGTGGTCAATCCCGAGGGAACGATGATCGGTTTCATCTCGGTCCAGGAAGACGTGACCGAGCGGAAGCTGCTGGAGAATCAGCTCCGGCAGGCCCAGAAGATGGAAGCCGTAGGAAGACTGGCGGGCGGCGTCGCCCACGATTTCAATAACCTGCTGACCGCCATCGCCGGATACTCCGACTTGATGCTTATGCGTCTTCCCCTGGGCGATTCCCTTCGGCGCCACGCCGAGGAGATCAAGAAGGCCTCAGACCGGGCGGCGTCGCTGACCCAACAACTCCTGGCGTTCAGCCGCAAGCAGGTGTTACAGCCCAAACTGCTCGATTTGAATTCAGTGGTCTCGGACATGGACAAGATGCTCCGCCGGCTGATCGGGGAGGACATCGAACTGGTGACCCTGCGCTCTCACGACCTGGGAAAAACCAAGGCGGATCCGGGCCAGGTGGCGCAGGTTCTCATGAATCTGGCGGTCAATGCCCGCGACGCCATGCCCAAAGGCGGGAAACTGATCATCGAAACCGCGAACGAGGATATCGATGAAGCCTACGCCAGCCGGAATCCGGGAATGCATGCGGGATCCTATGTGATGTTAGGCGTCAGTGATACCGGCAGCGGCATGGATCCTGACACACAGAAGCATCTGTTTGAACCCTTTTTTACGACGAAGGAGCTGGGCAAGGGGACCGGGCTCGGACTGTCGACCGTCTATGGAATCGTCAAACAGAGCGGCGGCTATATCTGGGTCCATAGTGAGGTGGGAAAAGGGAGCGCATTCAAGGTCTACCTGCCGCGGCATGAGGAAGGCGGAAAGGCCTCTCAGATGAAAGCGGAGCAAGCGGCCCTGCTCCAGGGGACAGAGACCATCCTGCTGGTTGAGGACGAAGACGGGGTCCGCGACCTCGTTCGGGATATCCTCCAGATGAACGGCTACACCGTCTTGGAAGCCTCGGCGGGAGAAGAAGCCCTCCAGCGCTGCAAGCAACACAACGATGTCATCCACCTGGTGCTGACCGATGTCGTGATGCCGTTGATGAGCGGCCGCGAACTGGCCGAGCGGATTGTTCCCCTCAAGCCCGGGATCAAAGTCCTTTACATGTCGGGCTACACGGATGACACCATCCTGCATCATGGCCCCCTGGGAGCAGATATGGCGTTCCTCCAAAAACCCTTTACGCCGGAAATCCTGGCTCGCAAGGTGCGCGAGGTGTTGGATGGAGGCGGTCGAGACTCGAAACCTAATATCTAGACCTTCGCCGCCATCCCGCGCGGAGATTTCATTGTTCGGATGAAGCGATCAGGCTGCGAGATTCGATTCTGCTGCGAAAGCCCCGAGGCTCAACCGGCGGAGAGGAAACCGCCATGAGATAACCTGCACTGCCTTTCCATGGTGTGGAGATCCGTTCTGGATCTCCTGAACAATGCCGCTTTCAAGAATAGGGGATTTTTCAGGGAATTGAATGCAGAGATACGGCCGCAATCTTCTTCGATCTCAGTTGTTTTCTTAAGCGGACACTTCGAGAAGCACCTATTAAACGCGTGCGGGGCAGGCATCCGGAGAGCATTGCGGTTGGATTTGGGAGAGGTTTTATGCGAAGGATGATGAGGCTGGCAGCAATGGCAATATGGTTGCCGGTTTTGTGTGCGATCCCCACACAGGCGAAGGATCTGAGCGGACAAGTAAAGAAAGCTGTGAAAAAAAGCACCCTCGATCAACGGGGGACCAGACCCTTCCACCTGAAGGCGGAGTATGCTCCGACCCTGGAGCGCGACAAGGACTCGAACCGCGCTGGCAAATAGAGATCTGGTGGGAGTCGCCCACCAAGTGGCGACGCGAGGTGCAGTCGCCCGGGTTCCATCAGATCATGATTGTGGACGGCCCGCGCCAGTGGCAGAGAAATGAGGGGGATTACTTTCCGGACTGGCTGCACCAGCTTGTGGCGGCAATCGTCCGGCCCGTGCCGCTGACGATGGATGTGCTGGCCGGGCGCGTGAAAACGGCTGAGGTGCGCCACCTGTCGGGCCAGACGAATATCACCTGGGACCCGGACGCCGGATGGGGAGACGCGCAAAGTAATGGCAATGGCCACCTAGCGCTGATGGACCAGACAGGACTGCTGCTCTACACAGGCGGGCTTGGATGGAACGGGCAGTATCACGACTTCAAGAACTTTCACGGACGGATGGTCGCCTTCACGGTGGCCTCAGGCTATGTGGAAGTGACTGCTAAGGTGAGCGTTCTCGAAGACCTGGGAGCCATGCCGAGTGGGTTCTTTGACGCAAGTGCGCCGGGCGGAGACGCACAGCCGATCCAGACCATCGTGTTGGATGAAGCCGAGTTGCGCAAGAACCTGCTGACGGAACCGCCCTTCGTGTGGCCGACGGTGACCGACGGTCCGTTCGAGGGCGTCGTGTGGACCGAGGTAGTGCTGGACCGGACGGGCAAGGTTCGGGAGATGATTCCCCCCATTGCCGACAATCCGGGTGTGAGGGAGGCAGCCGAGCAGGGCTTTCGAGCGATGCAATTCCAGCCTTTTTTGCGCAATGGGATTCCGGTGCAGGCGACAGGGCAGCTGAAGGTGCACTTCAAAACGGCGCGTCCGCCGAGTGTGGAGGCCTTCGACAGTGCACGAGACTACTTTGAGCACGGACGGAAGGCCAGTTGCCTGGGGGCGGCGGCTAAGGCCCCCTACGTATTGCGCGCGGAGTTCCAGGCGGGCCACACTCAAGGGACGATCGACACCGGACGCTACGAGGACACGTGGATCAGCGACACGGTGTGGAAGCGCGAGGCGTGGTTTGGCAAAAGTCATCTGGTGCGCTCACAGCTCGGGGAAAAGCGCTACGTGCTGGCCGAGGGCCCGGAAGCGGGCCTGCTGCGACTGGTCATGATGATTGTGGAGCCGATTCCGGCGGCCGATACAATGACCGAGTCCGACTGGAGAATCCGGCGTGAGACTGTCGACGGCGTGAAGACAATTCGAGTTTCCCGGGGGTCAGAGGGTCTCAACGGGGAGCTGGAGCCGGGGAATTCGCAAGGGTACTGGTTTGACGAGAGCGGCCAGTTGGTAAAGAGCTACACGGCAGGCCTTGAGATTCTCCCCTTGTCCATGGAAACTTACGAGGGGACCCAGGTGGCGAGGCGTATCGACGCGTTGAAGGATGGCAAGCTGGGCATGCGGTTCCTTGTGAAGGAGATTGGCCCGGCGGATCCGGCAGCGTCGAAAAGTTTCAAACTGAAAGGCCACGAGTGGCTGCGCGCCTTCACCTCCGAAGTGCGGTAAGGGCGCATTGAGTCCTCGTCTCGTGGGCCGAAGATGATGGCAATCATATCACCGGGGTGGAAAGATGAATCGATCCAATCTTAGCCATCATTCGGGGAGACACACAACATGAGAGCTGGCATCCTGCTCTTGTTGCTTCCTGGTATCTCGTTTCCGGCACTGGCCATTGCACAGACGACTCACCCCGCAAAGCCGCCTAAGGTCGATACCCAACACGTCACGCCGGCGAACAACGCGTCTATCGTCAGGTTTTATTCCACGGGCGAAGACGAGGGTTCCCAAGCCGGCAGATGGTCTGCTCCTGGACCGCTTCATGTCATTTACAGCATTGGTACCCATGTCGAGATCCCAAAGGAGCGGGGGCAGTTCGCTCAATCGGAACAACCTCTAACACAAGACGACTTTTCGGATATCCAATTGGCCGATGACCGGCGACAAAGGGCCCTCTTGAGGGTTTCCGCAATCTGCATTTCCCATTGTAAGGGGGACCCCTGGCACGGTTTGATCGCGTTAAAGGCCCATTGAACTACAGTTCTCAGTTCGGGTTGAGGTCTACGCGGAGGGGAGTTCTGCCGTTGAATTTGCAGACTGCGGAGACCCTCTCCATCCTTCTCCGAAATTTAGTCCCACCAATAATCCCCAGGTAAATGCACCAGCGTGCGGTCATGACCACGCGCCCATGTCCCATTCTGGACAGACAGACCATTTTCTTGAGATGTAGTCTGTTGTGAGTGGTTGTTACGACCGTGAGGATTACAGTGAGATTCTCATGGTCTGTTTCTCACAATCATTTCATAACTTTTAACGAGGATGAATAGGGACAGCACCTTGTCTCTGAATACAAAATGGAACTCACACCATCTCTTCAGGTTTGGCTCATGTTTGGAAATAGGTGGTTGTCTCCACTTTTCGAGGGACAGCAGTTGAAGGGCGCTTTTCAGGGAGTAAAGGGTACCAAGGGTGTGGCCAAGGGCATCGCGGGAATCGTCTCCGTGCGGCCGTACAGACGATTCGTGGTGATCCCGTTCGATTCGAAGGCTGAGCGCTTTTCGTTGATTCAGACCTGGCTCCTATCTTGCGCACGCCTGCCATCCCGGTCGGGCTGTGGGGCAAAGCGAGCGGACGTTCATGCGGCCCAACCACTCATTCGAGCGGACAGCGTCGGCTCTTTTCTCCGTCGCGCCGCTTGACTGCTGGTCGGGGTGAGACAGACAAGCATCGCGCCTTCGGTCGTGGGCAGGCACTGCTGCTCAACTCCGGCATGAGGTGCGATCAGATTCCGTTCGGGGAGATACTATGATAGAGATCCTGGGATTAATTCTGGCTATTTTGGCATTAGCGATAGGGGTATTTCATGTGCGCGAAATAGAGAAGGCCGCAAAGGAAGTGAGACTCCAAGGAGAGAAGGCGCGAGACCACACCATTGCATTAAAGGAGGTCAAGGAATCCATTTCGACACGGTATATAGGGATGTTTCCAGAGTACTATGCAGAGATTGTTTCTCTTCTCGAACGTGCAAAACAGGAAATAATCATTTTTTGTGATTTCCCTAGCTATGGCAGTTTCTCAGATCCTCGCTATTGGCTCCTCTATCGCCAAGCCATCGAGCGAAAGTCTGTGAACGGGGTCAAAATTGAGCTAACGTGCTTGAATAAGAGTCTTCGATCTGTTTGTCTCGAGGAACAGTTTTTTGAAGGGTGTCATGACTGGAATATCTGGAAACAGACGCCTATTAACAAGAATCGGCTCCAGTCACTACTTGATTCACATCGCGGATCGCCGGGTATTGTTGAGTTATCAAAGGAACAGTTCCTAAAAATGCTTGAAGCTGACGAGCAGCAGGCATTGAATGAAACATTTGCGAATGCAACAATCAGCGCCATTGATAGTAACGCTTCTTTGTACTTCTGGCTTATTGACAAAAATAGCGCAGTCTTTGCCATCCCAAGTGTAGCTGAAAGAGAATACGGATTTTCTACCATTGACCAAAAGCTCATATCAGCATTCATAGACATGCGCGACCGCTATCATCGGGATGCCGCGACGAGCCCCTAACAAACCGTTCGACCGGAGGGGGCAAGGCGAGTTTCGTAGCTCCGGCCAGTGCTACGTTGCGCGCCCGGTCAACCGGGGCGTTCGGCTTTGAAGGAAAGAGGTGATGCTGCGGTCGGATGATTACGTACAAGGGTGGAGTTGATCAGCGAACACTGTAGTGGAAAACCTATGAAAGGAGATCGAACATGAAGATCAAAGAACTCAGGAAGATGTTGAAAGATGAGAATGCGCGGTGGACCCTGCCAACGGATATAGCCGATGAGACCGAGATGGAAGCGATTTCGCAGCCGTTCTCATTGGGCGGACTGCCCCCAGCGCCTGGTGCTCTGACGGCACGATTACCCCGAATGCGCAGAGCCGCTGAAGCCGCTTTCGCCCTGTGGCAGCCCAATACGCATCGTCTGACGCGGCCGACCGTCAAGGCCCTCCCGCAATCTTGGGATTGGCGAAATGTCCAGGGACATAACTGGGTCTCGTCCCCCAAGAATCAGGGCGGCTGTGGGTCCTGCGTCGCCTTCGGTGTGGCCGCCGCCCTGGAATCTCACCAGCGCATTGAGATGAGTCAAGCCAACCTAGTTATAGACACCTCCGAGGCAAACTTATTTTTTGTCAACGAACGCCAGTGCCTCCCCGGCGAGCCAAGATACGGGTGGTCCATACCGCCGGCCCTCGACTATTTGGTTGATCAAGGGTCCTGCCTTGAAGAGAACTACCCCTACCGGGACGTCGATCAGAACGCCGAATTAGTCTTGGGCACGGAGCGCACGTTGAAGATCACCGGATATGACTCCACGAGCCAGACCAGCCAGATGAAGCGGTGGCTGTGTGAGGATGGTCCGCTGGTCACGGGATTCACGGTCTATCAGGACTTCGATGTGTATTGGGGCGGAGGGGCGAACGGCGTGTACACTCATCACACTGGCAATGTGCGTGGCGGACACGTCGTCGGCGTGATCGGTTATGACGACACTCAGTCATGCTGGATCTGCAAGAATAGCTGGGGCCCGACGCGCGGAAATGATGGCTGTTTTCGAATCGGATACGGTCAATGCGGTATTGACGGCAGGATGTACCTGATTCAGGACGTGTACGATGTCATTACCCGCGATGAGATCGCGTACAATCCGCGAACCCTGAGGATCGTTGATGAGGGGGCGAAAGGCTGGCTGCTCACTGATGGTGTCAGCCGTATGAAGATGCTCGACAACAAGGAAGACGCCCGTAATGCCATGATGGTCGCTCGCAGATATACGCGACAAGGATTCGTGGGACGCGACAACTCCAGACAGAATCGAATTGATTACATTACGGAGTACTGGGCTGGGAGCAGCGGATTACCGTACGAGCCACTTACCAAGGTCGATGCCATTCCATACAATCCCACCAAAGTCGTCGCCGAGGATATTGATGCCGACGGCTGGCGGCTCAAGGAAGGGAACAACTGGATGCTGCTGGCTCACGATCTCAACGATGCGCTGGCCGTCCTGCGAGTAGTGGAGCGCTACACAAAGATGTGTTTCATTGGAAGGAACAACCATCGCCCGAACAGGAAGTCCTACATCATGACCTATTGGGAGTGAGCCGTTGTGCCTTCCCGCAATGACGCCCAACAAGCGCATACTAATGAAAACTGGCAGATCCTATGATGCTCAGGACGACTCGCGAGAGCGGGTCGTCCCGCCGCGGCGGGCTCCTTGGAACGACAGAAAATCGAGGGAAATCGAGGAAAATCGAGTGTCAGGTCTCTGCATATGGCAATTGGTCAAGAAAGTTTGCTGTCTTGACAATGAGGAAACACCATTTCACGATTGCAGAGACCTGACACGAATCTTCTGACACGAATCTTCAGCACGTGTGCTTTGCAGGGATGTAAGTTGTCCAGTCTTCCTTCAGCAAGTCGCACGCGAGTGTGGTTTCACGAGTGACAAGCCGCAAGAGCTGTAGAGGAGGTTGCATATGACTACCGCCAGTCTTCCCATGGGAGCGTTCCCTGCACAGCAGGGTGTGAGCTTTCGGACCTGGGCCCCCTTCGCGAGCCGGGTCTATGTGGAAGGCGATTTCAATAGCTGGTCGAAAACTGCCACTGCACTCAAAAGCGAGGGAAGTGGGTACTGGTCGATAACTGTGATCAACGCAAAGGTGGCTGATGAATACAAATTTGTGGTCGCGAACCGAGATACCGGAGAGGTTCTCGAGAAAAACGACCCGTATGCCCGTGAGGTTACGAACTCTGTGGGAAATAGCGTCGTGGCGGATCCGAACTTCAACTGGACCGCCACGGGCTACGTGACTCCGCCCTGGAATGAGATGGTTGTCTACGAAGTGCACGTGGGATCGTTCACGGTCGATCAAAGCACCCCGGTCAAAAGAGGAACATTTCGCAGTCTCGCGACCAAGCTGCCCTATCTGCGAGACCTGGGGGTCAATGCCATCGAAGTGATGCCCTCCGGCGAGTTCCCAATGGACGTATCGTTGGGCTATAACGTGGCGTACCCGTTCGCGATTGAAAGCTCCTACGGAGGCCCCAACGGCTTTCGCCAGTTCATCGATGCAGCTCATCAATACGGGATCGCGGTCATTCTGGATGTGGTGTACAACCACTTCGGCCCCTCCGATCTGGACGGAGGCCTGCGCCGCTTTGATGGTTGGTCAGAGGACAACGGCGACGGGATTTATTTCTACAACGATTGGCGTCGCGTGACCGAATGGGGCCCGCGCCCGGATTACGGTCGTCCCGAGGTGAGACAATACATCAAAGAGAACGCCCAACGTTGGTGCGAGACGCGGTACGTGGATGGATTGCGTTGGGACGCCACGAACACCATTCGCAACGTCTACGCCGACAACAATGATCCCGATCATGACCTGGCCGATGGCTGGAGACTGATGCAGGAGATCAACGATTCCCTGGCGGCGCAGCCCCTGTGGAACATGAAAATCAGCATCGCTGAGGATATGAAGGACAATGAGTGGCTCACGAAACACACTCGCGATGGAGGAGCCGGTTTCGACTCGCAGTGGGATGCGTCCTTCGTCCATTCGGTCCGGCAATCCGTCATCACCGCACGCGACGAAGACCGCGACATGAACAGTGTCGGTAATGCACTGATGCATCGTTATAACGGGGACGTTTTCGAAAGGGTCGTCTATTCGGAGTCCCATGACGAGGTCATGAGCGGGAAAGCTCGCGTCCCCGAAGACATTTGGCCGGGCAATGCCGGAAGTTGGTACTCACAGAAGCGCTCCACCTTGGCGGCAACGTTGGTGCTCACCGCACCGGGTATTCCGATGATCTTTCAAGGCCAGGAGTTTATGGAAGACGGGTGGTTTCAAGACAGCAAGCCGCTCGACTGGAGCAAGCAGTGGAAGTATGCGGGCATCCTGAACCTCTATCGCGACCTGATACATCTGCGCCGCAACTGGTTCGACAACACCCGGGGGTTGCGCAGCCAATCGATCAACGTTTTCCACATAAACAATTCGGACAAGCTCATTGCGTTCCACCGCTGGGGGAATGGCGGTTCGCACGATGACGTGATCGTGGTCGCAAATTTCGCCAATCGCTCGTATGACTGTTATAACCTGGGTTTGCCACGCGAGGGTCTGTGGAGGGTGCGGTTCAACAGCGACTGGGGTGGCTACAGTGCGGATTTCGGAAATCATCCTAGCTATGACATCACGGCTCGCCCCGGCTCCATGGACGGACTTCCGTACAACGGTGGTGTCTCTATTGGACCGTACACGGCGGTGATTCTTTCGCAGGGTTGAGAATCGACTGGAATGGCATTGGTCGAACATGAATGGGGTGCGGGAGGGATGCCCGTCGCCCGGCACACTCGCCAGTGCCCCTGTCTACGCTTGGGTTGAGTTGCTTCACGGCGGCCAAGGCAAGCGGCCACGTCTCCCTGGCGGGACTTGGACTGGGATGAAGGCAAGGGAACTTTGGATTCCTCGCTGGAACAATCCCAAAACAATATTTATTTGTTCCATTGACCGGAACGACTCAATGTGACTACCGTAAGCCATGGATTGTGGGGAGGCGGCCAACCTAGTTCTCCTGGAGGCGGCAAGGGATTTTATCCTTGGACGCGTAGCTGTCGGGAGACTTTTTTGAAAGGTTTAGATAAGAACATTCACGCCCGATGACAAGGGCGGACCTTTGGATTTGCCCCTTGCCGGTGTTCTCTTCCAAAGGACAAACCTTTCCCCTTAGAAGCCGCTTCCTCCAACTTGAGTAGTTTGCCTGACTATCCTCCTATCATCGAAGGCAGGCAAAGGCACCTACCAGAAGGTTTCCTTTCCCTTGGGTGGAGACCATCATGTCGTTGCTGTTCCCCTCGAAGTCTTTCATTCATTCTCGCCAGTGGGGCGAAGCTCCGCTGAGTCCAAGCACATCTATAACGCGGTAAGTCCGGAAAGGAGTTCACTCTGTGTATGTAACGCTTCGGGTGCTGCATAAAGTTGCGCGGGCACTACATCATCGACAACCATCGACCGCCGAGTCTGAAGAACTCATAACGGCTACTGAAGAACTCGGTGTCAAACTGGCAGCACTCCATCCCCACGTCGAGGATTTGGAGTTGATGCGTTATTTTGCTGTCGAGGTCCCAAACCTGTCCGTCGCTGAGAGGGTGATCAAACGACTCCAGCAATGCAAGGCGATTGATGCAGCTTATGTCAAACCGCCGGATGAATTACCTTGAGGCAAGGTTTCCCGGCAAACTGAGGAGGTAGTGTTATGCCAAAACGGAAAAGAAAATCAGCTAAGAAACAAGTGGCAGCGATCAAGTTCGAAACCGCAGGGCGGGAGCTGGTCGTCATCGCTCGAGCGGAGGCTGGATTGCGCGCAAGCGCTGCGGGACTGGCCTCGGTGGCCGAACTGGATGTCAGTCCCCTGGCCCAGATCCTGGCCAGCGAGGGAGCAACCATGCGACCGCTGTTTGGCGTGAGTGAGGATCGGATTGCTCACGAGATCATGGCGATGCCATCGGCGGCCTATGCGGAAATCCCCGACCTCTCGGTCTATTACCGGGTTGACGCACCCGAGTCAAAGCTGGATCGTCTAGCTGCGAAGCTTAGAAAGTCGAAGTTTGTTACCGCAGCTTATGTCAAGCCGCCGGCAGAGCCGGCCCAATTTCAACTGTCCATAGCGGCTGCACCGGAAGAGGCACCCCCCAGCAGTCCTGATTTCACCTCCCGCCAGCAGTATCTGGATGCGGCGCCAGTGGGCATTGACGCCCAGTATGCCTGGACTCAGCCGGGTGGCGGAGGGGCAGGGGTTAAAATCATTGATGTAGAGGGTGCCTGGAATTTCTCGCATGAGGACTTGTTGTTGAATCAGGGCGGAGTCGTCGGGGGCACCCCAACCACGGACCCTCACTGGCGAAACCACGGCACTGCAGTGGCCGGGGAGTTTAGTGGAGACCGGAATACGTTTGGCATCACAGGGATTTGTCCGGACGCCAATTTGCGGGCGATATCCGTCTTTGGGGGCTCGGCATGGGGATCAGCCCCTGCCATCCGCCAGGCCGCTACCATGCTCGGTCCGGGCGACATCATCCTGATCGAACTCCATCGTGGCGGACCGCGTGCCACGGGGAGCGGGCAGTTCGGTTATATAGCAATCGAGTGGTGGCCCGACGATTTCGCGGCAATACAGTTTGCGACGAGCAAAGGTGTGATTGTCGTGGAAGCTGCCGGGAATGGTGAGCAGAACCTGGATGATCCGGTCTACAATAATCCAGCCGCTGGTTTTCCGTCCGATTGGACCAACCCGTTTAACCGTGCCAACCGCGATTCCGGAGCGATTCTGGCCGGGGCCGGCAATCCTCCCGTTGGGACGCATGGCCGCAATACGGAACCAATTTACGGCCAGCCCTATGTTGACCGGGCACGCTGTTCTTTCTCGAATTACGGCACCGCCGTTGACGTCCAGGGCTGGGGCTGGGAAGTGACTTCCACCGGCTATGGCGACCTGCAAGGCGGCTCGAACGAGAACCTTTACTACACAGACACCTTCAGCGGCACCTCCAGCGCGTCGCCGATCATCGTGGGCACGCTGGGTTGCGTTCAGGGCTGGCGCCGGGCAACCGGGGCGACCCCGTGGACCCCTGCCCAGGCTCGGAATTATCTCCGCACCACGGGTTCACCCCAACAGGCTGCCCCGAGCCGCCCCGTGAGCCAACGCGTCGGAAATCGACCGGACTTGCGACAGCTGATCAAGCCAGTGATCATCTGCGCACCTGCCCCGAAGCCCTGCGTTCCTGCTCCGATCATCTGCAAGGTTGCCCCGAAGCCCTGCCCTCCTGCTCCGATCATCTGCAAGGTTGCCCCGAAGCCCTGCCCTCCTGCTCCGATCATCTGCAAGCTCGGTCCGAAGCCCTGCCCAGTCGCGCCGAAATTGTGCCCTCCGGCCCCGATAGTCTGCGCAGCTGGCCCGAAGTCATGTCCAACTGCACCGAAGCTTATCTGTCCACCTGCACCCAAGCTTGTGTGTCCTCCTGCACCATTGGCTTCCTGTCCGCCCGCCCCCAAGGGAGGCTGTATAGGAGGACCGATGATCGTGGACCCGATTGACATCAAGGACGTTCGAGAGATCAAAAAAGGCCCCCGCAAGAGGAGGAAGTAGGCAAAGTAGGACTCAGATTGCGGGACTCCATCACGATTCAGCACCGGGGTCCCGCAATCGGCAGGCAAATTATGACCACCCATTCGAACGCAGTTCTCTATTTTCCCCTGAAGTTAAGCGCTCAAGGACCGGATTGCACCTTTTACAATCCGGCTACCGGTCGTGTGCACAAGGTCAGTCAGTCAGCCGGTCGAGTGTTGAACCTCTGCGATGGGGAACGGACCTGGGATGAGATGCTGGCAGAACTCAGTCAGGCATCTGGAACTCTGCCCGCGACGGTGACCCGTCATGTGCAACCTTTCCTGAATCGATTAGCTGCCGAGGGCGCCATTTGGACACGGCCGCAACGGATGCTCTGGTCGTCGCTACCCCCACCGACGTCGGTGTTCTGGAACATCACCGGGAAGTGTAATTTGTGTTGCCGACATTGCGCCGTCAGTTCCGGAATGAAACGGCCTGATGAGCTGAGCCTGGCCGAGTGCCGTCGAGCGATCGATGACATGGCAGCTTTCGGGGTTCAGGACATCGCTTTGAGCGGCGGCGAACCCCTTATTCGTCCGGACTGGTTCCAGATTGCGACCCATGCCCGATCCCGCGGCCTCTTGGTTTCGGTGTCCACGAACGGGACACTTGTCACTGAAGCAGTGGCCCGGAAGATCGCTGGACTCGGTTCGGACGTTCAAGTCAGTCTCGACGGTGCCACTCCCGAGGTCCACGACAGTCTCCGCCGGATCACCGGCGCCTGGCAACGGGCCGTGCGTGGCGTGCAGAATTTTGTCAACGCCGGCGTCCCAGTGACTATCGGCACGACGGTGACCACCGCCAACATCCACCAGATTCCCGCGCTCTGCGATCTGGCGCGAAATCTTGGGGCCGAGAGGTACCGGATTATTCCGTTTGTGCCATTTGGGCGCGGTGGCGCCTGGCGAAAGCTCGAGGTGAAACCTCGAGCCATGCAACGCCTCACCGAGTACCTGCGCCAACGCCGGCTCCAGAATGACATCGACATCGTTGAAATGGAATTCGAATGCACATTCGATCCACCGCCGCTCCAACCGGCAGATCCACAAAGCGGCCTCGGTTGTGGCGGGGCACAAACCTACATTACTATTACAGAAACGGGTGATGTCCTGCCTTGCCATTTTTTCAGTGGCGTCGAAGCCGATAATATCCTGAAGCATGACCTGGCCTGGATCTGGGAGCACTCCAGGTTTCTCAATTATTTCCGGAGCATGACCCTTGCCGATCTCACCGGTTCCTGTCAGCAATGTGACTGGTTGGCCGGGTGTCGAGGGAGTTGCCGGGCGGCCAATTTCGCCCACCTCAATCTCTTCCGTGGCAACTGTCACTGCTGGTTGAACACCAGGCCCACGTAATGGGACAAGACCATTCAGGTCATGTTTCCACGGTCCTAAATCAGAGGCGATGCCACGAGAGGATCTGATGGTACGGACGGCAGACCTGCACTCTTGGCAAAAATTTCTGATCCTTGGCACGGAGAAAGACGGGGTTCTCTGGTAGATAATTTCACCGACTAAAGAATAAGAGGCGAACAGATGGAGGACGAGGAACCCCCGGTTTCCTTACCCTCCCACGGAATTTGCCGCGATACTGGACGCCCCGACCAAGCAACTCTTGACCCGACGACAAGCAGCACCCCCAAAGAGGCCCCTTCCGCATTTATGAACGACGCATGAAAGGAGAAACCATGTATCAATCCTTGAGTAATACCATCGATGTCGTACTCGGGTTTGTGACGATCGTTTTGGTGCTCAGCCTGATCATCCAGTCTGTACAAAACCTCATCAAGACAGTGCTTCGCATGAAATCAAGGCAGGCTGAGCAATCATTGAAGATGCTTTTCGATTATGTTTTGACCCACGACGAGACGAAGTATGCAAAGCTCCGCCATGCTTCACCAATACTGAGTGCCGCAGCCAGCATAGTTGGCCGCGAAGAAGGGACAAGCCCTGGCGATCAATTAATCAAGTTTGTAAAGGGCGAACTGCTGGAGATGGGCAGAAAGTCTTTCTGGGGGAACGCGATGATGGATTCTTTTACGAAAGGGGACCTCATGCAGATCCTGAGTTCCCTCGAAACGGACGACGCCAAGCTCATGGGCATCGATGTTGAGGCTCTTAAGAAGGCATTGCCCGGTGCCCCCAGCTTCGAGGAAAGTTTGAAAAAAACGATCGATGAAAAGGTTAAAGAGTTGGAAGGCTGGTATGACACCGTGATGCCTGGAATCGCCGAGCGGCACGTGCGAGGCATGAGATGGATGGCGATGGGTCTCAGTGCGATCGTAGTTGTGATGCTAAATGCCAACGCGATTAGAATCTACGATTACGTTAAGTCCGATCCCGGGGTGCAACAAACGCTCAGCAAGTATGCTGAAGACCAGCTCAGCCAGTTGGAGGCCAGCAAGGCCAAGCAAAATCCAGCGGAATTGACAGCGCCGCCAGATGTGTCAAGGACTCAATCCAACGCCACATTGACCCCCTCTGGGCCCGGTTCCCCAGCACCCCCTTCTGCAACACCATCCAGCGGCACTGTTACGACCAGGGATTTGAAGCCGGAGATTGACGCGATTCGGCAGAATTATGCGGCCTATCGAAGTTTCGGCTTGAGTCCCTTCAAGTGCGAAAAATGTTTCGATGACACGAAGAGCGCATCGAAGACCCTCGCCGGTTGGGTGATTATGACGTTGCTCCTGAGTCTAGGCGCACCGTTTTGGGAAGATGCTTTGGGGTCACTCTTTGGACTGAAGAATGCACTACGCAAGAAGGACACGACGAAATCAGACAATGGTTAAGAGATGTCCTCGGCCGGCGCGCAGCGGTGAACACGGAGGTTGATTGATCGGCCGTCAACCTCCAGTTTTGGACGCGGGATTTCCAATGTACCTTGAACGAGGCCGGACTACCTGCCGGCCAGTCGGAGAGACCTCCCTCGTTGAGATCGGCCGCTAAGGTCCGCACTCAGATCCAACACTGCGGCATCAAGTCATCGGAAGTCTGTTCGGACTATTACCGACAAGGATTCTCTTATGTGTTCAGTCGCATGGACCGGCTCCTTGGGTTCGGCCATGTGCCCGATCCATAGGGATTGAGAGGGAGATATTCGGGTGAGCAACACCTTGTTCCGCTACTTTCGATCCGGAGGCTCAGAGAAGCGGATATGGTTGAGGTTGTTCAATGAGAAAAAAGAATCCAGTGGAAAGGGTTCGGACAGCAGCCTGGACTACCGGGTTGGAGGCGGCGACCTGAGGGGCAAGGCCTTAGGATTGTTACGGCGGCTGTGGCTTTTCGGATTGGCAACGGATTAACTGGAGTGAATGAAGTGCGGATTGCGGGGATGTATCCATGGGAAGTCCCCAGGAAAATGCCGCCTGGCGAAATTTCGTAGTAAACTGCCACGTTAGAGGCTCCTCGCCGGTAGCTCAGATCCCGCGGGCCCATAGCTCAGTTGGTCAGAGCGGCGGACTCATAATCCTTTCAAACACTCCTGCACTAGACTGCACGAAAATGTAAGCAACTGAAAAATTCGCAGATAGGACAGATTGCAGCGTGCACCAGAATGCAAGAAACTGCACCAAAACTGACACCAAACTAGCACCGACAATCCGGGAGAGTGAGGCGAGAATTCAAGGAACCCCGCGTATCAAAATCATCCACCTTCCATCCACCTAGCGGGAGCGTTGACCAGCGGGGTATGCGCGCGGCGACCAGTCGTCCCCGTTCACCGCAATGTTAAACGGCGCGAGGGCCGACCACGAGTATTCGGTCATCCGTCCAACACAAGATTCAGAACGACCACCAAAAACGTATATCCAATCAGAACTTGCGCAACGACCAACATGCGAATCGCCGTCGCATTCGGCAGGATGTCACCATAGCCTACGGTCGTCTGCGTGATCGCACTGAAGTACAAGAAGTCCAGCAGGCCCCACGCTTGGCTTGGGTCATCGCCGACCAGTTTGGCCCGTTGATTCCAATAGTCGCGTCTTGCAGTCCAAATAGCCAGCATCTGATCGAGCCAGTTAGTGAAGTATGACTGCGACAACTCATCGTCCTGAGGTCCTTCGACGTCACAGAGAATGCAGCCGTCTGGGTCTGTAACCGTGAGAGAAAGACGGTCTTGAGATTCACCCGACCCGCTGGAGATTGTGTGTGTGTGCGTCTTGACCTGATGGCCGCTTGCAAGGGTTCCAAACCTAGTTGCAAGCGCCCCGGACGTGACGGCGTCGCGGACGATCTTCATGGCGTCGATCTCGCGATTGTGTACTTTCACAGCGATGTCAGCCCTGTCCAGCACGTTCTTAAGCTGGGCCGCAGCGATGTTAGCAGCGAACTGAAACCGGTCCTGCCGGGCACGATAAAGCCAGTAGTACCAAAACCCGAAAGCGATGATGACCGCAAGGTACAGCCCGAATGTGGCAACCAACAGTTGCCACCTCGGTGAGTCGGCCCAAACGCTGCGAATAAGTTCTATCATCCGATTTGGCGATAGCCTTCAGCGCCATCTAAAGGTCGCGTTCAGCTGCCCGCGAGCGCAGCGAAGCGGGTCAGCAACAACGCGTTGTTAGCTGGCTCCCCGCTTATCGATTGACTCCACCATCTGTGCGGCAGTGAATTCGATTCTCTCCACGACCAGATTGACTTCAAGCTTATGTCGAAGGGGCTCAGAGAGAGTATCCGCGTAGACGGTGGCATGCAGGACCGCCTTGCAGCTGTCCGGCGCACCAAATAGCACTTCGGGCACGGGGCTCAGTTCCCGCTGAGGCTGCAATGCAGGGATCTCAATGTGAGTGCGGGCGGTCTTGCCAACGAGAGCTAGGAGGTCGCTGGGTGACGACATTGGGGGGGCCCCATATCCGTAGAGAGCCGGAGAGATTATCATCGCTGGGAATGCAGTTCCGACGCGATCCTTAGGGACCAGAATAATGTCCATGTCTGACATCAGGGCAACATCGATATAGACGTCACGGGCGCCAATGCTCCCAGCGTTCTTGAGCCAAAACCTGAGCGGGCTAAGGAGAAAGTGCTGAGCGTAGTAAGTTGTTACTTGGCGGTAGTAGTCCTTGTTGACAATGTCCGTGAAGAGGGACACGCTGAAAGGGGAAGTGGTGCCCGCGGACGGCGGCGCGATGCCTTCGGCGGCTGCCTTCTTCCCGGTGTAGTCGGGCAAATTCTCGAAGTCCTTCACGACCATTAGCTTAGTCTGGAGATTTAGAATCGATTCACAGGGCTCGCCCGTCTTTGGGTCTGCAAATAGCAGCTGGATGTCGGCCCCCAACTTGGTTGGCGCGCCCCGTGTCTCCGGTGATTCGCCCTCTTGGGCGAGGAGCATCCGCAATTGGATCTCGATCTGACGGGCAAGCTTGTCGCGGAACTCTACCTGTGATTTGAATGATTCGATGAGAGCCTTCGGATAGGTCCTCTTCTTGAACTCGCGCAGCTTGGTGATCTGGTCCAAGTCGATCTGTTCTGGATCTTGCTTTACCTGGGAAAAGTAGAGCATGATCGGCTTGCCCTGGGAGGCGACCCGGTCGATCTCCTCCAGCGTGCCGCTATCCGCCATCCCTGTGGGGCTTCCGACGCGCGTCCAGAAGATCCCAATCAAAAGGTCGCATGAGTCCACAATTTGTCGGTTCAGCGCGTCCTGTGGCCGGGTGCCGAACTCGGGCGCCGAGTGAGTTTCCCAACGCAGCGGGAGCAAAACAATCTCCCTCTCGGCGGATTGGAGGTCGTTCCATTCCTGGATTACGCGCACGGCAACTTCGCGCTCTTCGACTACATCGCTTGGCGACGCTATGAGAATCCTGAAGACCCGGGCCGCGTAGGACATGTTTACCTCAAGTTCAGCTAACGCGTGCGCTTCAGCCGCGGCGCTTCGCGAATGCACTAAGCGCCGCCGGCTGCAAGCGCTGGTTAAACAGCCGACCCACCGATGACTAGTAGCGCGGCCACAAGTTGTGGCCCCACCTCTCGAACAAAACTAACTTTAGCTTGGCTGACATCTTCCGCGTGGATAGCCGCGGACGACACCGCATACACCTCCCGCATTGCGTGGTCGAGGGCCGGCTCAATGACCTCGGCTTGAGTCAGGAGCCTAGACAGCTGAATGCCCCCCATACGGCGTGGTGGGACCTCAAGCTGACGCTCGCGCGCAAGCCGGCGCAGTTCACGTTCGATGGCGTACCGAACCCCGAACAAGAATGCCACATCGTCGGAGACCTGGAGATCTGTTGGGATTGGTGGCGGCTGACGAACTCCGTGAGCGGCCAGCGCTTCCGCGACGGCGGACTTTATCCGAGTCTCAAGTCCCGGCAGCTGAGAATCCGGGGGAGGAGCTGGAATACTGATTTGAGAACTGAACGTCGTTCTAATATCGACGGCGTTGCGAATTTCCGCGCGAACCGACTGGATATCCGACCTGACATCTTCCCTGAGTTTTTGAACTTGCTGCTTGAACTTAAAGCCAAGGAACTCCACCTCTTGAAAAACGGGCGCCAGCAGAAGACCCACCCAGACAAGGAACACCACGACGTCCGCTGGCCCGGCGTGCCCTGCCGATAGATCCTGGTACCTGGCAACCAAGTAAACAGTGATCGTCGCAGTCACGGCCAGCCACCACACTACCTTGAACCAGTTTGGCAGTTTCATCTCAGCTAGGTGTTCCTTTGGTTGTCTAACGGTCGTGTCGAGCCGCGCCCCGCTTCGAGCTCGCCTTCTCCAACTCTCTGTTAGACCGCCTGTTCACTTCACAAAGATCTGGACGACGATGCCAATTACGGTCGACACCACGACGCCAGCTCCGAAGAGGAGGTAGTCCCGCATCGCGCTTCGCCTCTCCCCAGGCGCCACGAGCTTGGCAAAATGCTCGGCGACCGCCAACGGGGTCTTCTCAAGAGTCTCTATCCGCTGCTTCAGCTCCCTTTCGCGACCTTCCATAGCATTCAGGTCGGTTTCCAGCATCATGACGGCCTCGGCCCTGTCCTTGGACACCTGCGCCATTTCGGCCAAGACACCATCGACTTCACGCGATGCCTCGGTGAGATTTGCCGTGAGTTGCGCGAGGCGCTCTGAAAAGGTGGCCTGTTGAGTTGGGCGCTTGAGAAGCGCGGGAATGATCTTCCGGAATAGCTCCGTCGATGCCACGCCACCCGCCGCGAGGCTCGCGGCCGCGGTCAAGATGGAGATCATGACTTCCATGCTCATGGTGCACACTCCCGCGGTGTTGTCGGCCTAACACTGCGGATCACGCGCGGCTGTAAGTCGTCGCGTGCATCGGGCTTGCTAGGCCTTCTTCTCTGTCCCAAAATCTTCAAGATACCGCTCGAGTTCCCTTGGCAACTGCCGTCGGTGCGCGGCAAATGCCATCCACCAATAGGGTACGAGAGCAAGGAGGATGGCAAACCGCGACGCGCCGCGTGGTGTTCCCCCTATTGTGGTGAGAAATCCGGGGGAAGAGACGACTAAGACCGTCACAATAGTGAAGATGGCGATGGCCGCAGTGAAAATCCACTTGAACTGCTTTCTGGACATCTCACCGAGTCCTTCGAAGAACAATAGGCGACTTATGCGATTTGCAAATCCTTCGGTAATCTCCTTGGGTGTGCCGACACCCATCAAGGTGCCTCTCAGGTCCACCTGTCTTCTTGAGGTTGCTGTATGCAACTACACGGACGGCTCCCCCATGTTGTGAATCAAGAAATCAAAAGGAGAGAGCGACGGACGAGTCAGACGGCTCACTTACGACAATCATATTCCCCTTATGCGTCTCGCAAAGTAGCTCTGCATCGAGAATCTCGCCTTCCCCAATGAGGATGCGCAACGCGTCGTTCTCAACAAAATCAATGTTGCGGATCGTCTCATTGCCGCTGTTCCAGAATGCAAGGTGAGTCAAAGTCAAGGTCTTGGTTGCCTTGCCTTCGTAAGTCACCTGCAGTTTAGAAATCAATGGCGTGTTGTTTCTGAAAATGGAAACTGATCGATGGGCAAAAGACAGGGTCTTCGTGCGTCTGGTGCGTCGGTAGAAAACCACCGCAAGGACAATGCCCAACGCGCCGATTGTGAAACTCGCCACGGAGAACCAACCGCTCTTGGCGACCTCACTGATGAAATGTTCCACTGCTATCCTTTGGGCCTAACTATTAGGTAACCCCTATTAGACTTGCGAGGGTCAAAAGCAAAATCCGCGATCCGCGCATCCTATTCCGGTTGCAGGTTGTAGTCGCCCGGTCAAATGACCTAATTGATTTCAATGCATTACAGAAGAAACGGAACAAAACAAAGGTCCTATGAACCCCGTCCACTTGGTGGCCTAATCCGGGGCGGGTCAAAATGTCCACGCCGGAAAAACGTCCTGCCGCCTCCGTTCCCACACCGGTCCCATTAGCTTCCGCTCCCGGGGTTCCACCTGATCCGACACTGATCCGTGAGACTGCAAGAGATTCTTGGGGTGAGGGAAGTTGCCGCATGGGGAATCACTCTCGTTCATAAAGCCAGCCGAACCGGGGGGAAGGGACCGTTCAAACACAAAGCCAAAACTCAAGGGGATTATACCCCTCGGAGGAGCGACAGACAAGGAGATCAATTGCGCATGCAATAACGCAATCTCAGGGCGCTTCTCTCGCAGGGTGGAAAATCAGAGCACCTCACCCGGAACACAAAGAGGGTCAGGCCGCGACAATCGCCAAACCCGGCCAGAGACGAACGGGTGGGATTGCTCTCTGCGCCATAGGTCCAGGATATGTCGATTGTCGCGGCTTGACCCCTCTATTATCTTCTTCTGCCTGTCCTCATTGTCAGATGTTTGTCATCCATGGTTGAGCTCCCGGCATAGCAGCCGGATGAACTCCGCGCTGAATTTTTCCCTTGAGTTGGCATGGGCCAGGGTTTAGTGTCTCCTGTGGATACCGGCCCCTCGTCGGCCCCAGCACAATGACGGCCGCCTGGCATTTAAGGCTTTCGATTAAACAACCCCCGTTCCCCTGAGGTACAAGAATTATCATGACTGCCAGTGAACCGCTGATCCCGAAGCACGGTGGCTACCGAAAGTTGAAGAGTTTTCAGGTGGCCCAGCTGATTTATGATGTGACGGTCCGTTTTTGCGATCGTTACATCGACAAGCGCAGCCGTACCCGCGACCAGATGGTGCAGGCGGCGCGGTCGGGCGTGCAGAACATCGCCGAAGGGAGTCAGGCATCGGGGACCTCGAAGAAGACTGAACTCAAGCTCACCAATGTGGCGAGGGCCAGTCTGGAAGAGTTGCGGCTCGACTACGAGGATTTCCTGCGCCAGCGCGGTCTGCCCATCTGGGAGCGCAACGACCCCCGCAGACAGGACCTGATCGACCGCCGGTGCGCTACCGCCGACAATATGGCGCAATGGGTGCGGGAAAAGCGCGACAGTGGACCACGTGGACATGGTGGACAAGAACATTCGTCCACTTCGTCCATCAAGTCCACCCCGTCCACTTTCCCCGAACTGGCAGCCAACGCCGCGCTCGTGCTGCTGGCGGTTGCCTGCAGCCTGCTTGACCGACAGCTTGCCTCACAAGCGAAAGCGTTCGAAACTGAGGGCGGCTTCACCGAGCGCCTCTATCGCGTCCGCTCGCAAAGGCGCCCCTCGCGACCTTCGTCCACCCGGTCCACCAAGTCCACGCCGTCCACCGAGGATTGAGCAGCCCGAGCGTCACCGGATGGAGGCAATCGAAGATCGAAACACATTGCCTGCTCGCGTGGAGCGATTCACAACCAGAATTTTCGTGGTAAACTGTTGCGTCAGCGGCTCCTCGCCGGAAGCCTAAGTCCCGCGGGCCCATAGCTCAGTTGGTCAGAGCGGCGGACTCATAATCCGTTGGTCGTAGGTTCAAGTCCTACTGGGCCCACTACACCCTCATCCGTAATTCGGATCGTGAAAGACCCCGGGTCGCCGAATGTCTGCCCGGGGAATGCTGATCCCCGAATCGTCCACCCGATAGCATAACCTTGCCTCGTGCGGTTTCCGATGTCAGGGGCCAGCTTCCCCTTGACAGCTTAGGAGAGATGGTTTATTCTTCCCCTAAACAGGTTAGGAGAATTTCATGACCGATCAGGCCAATCTGCTGCCGGGAACCCTCGATCTCCTCATTCTGAAGGCCGTTTCGCTCGAGTCGATGCATGGCTATGGGGTACTGCTTCGCATCGGCCAGATTTCCGGCGGCGCCCTCTTGATTGAGCAGGGCGCGCTTTACCCTGCCTTGTACCGTCTGGAACACCAGGGGTTGCTGAAATCCGAATGGGGCACGTCAGAAAACAATCGAAGAGCAAAATTCTACCGGCTGACGGCGGCAGGACGAAGGAGACTCCGCGAGGAGACCGAAAGTTGGAACCGGTTGGTGTCCGCCATCGGGAGCGCCCTGAAAGCCGTCCCTGAGGAGAGTTGAGCATGCTTTCGCGTTTGCGTTCGTTCTGGCAGGGGCTATGGAAACGCTCGGCCTTCGAGCGGGAGATGGATGATGAAGTCCGGTTTCACCTGGAAGCGCGCATGGACGACCTGGTGCGGTCGGGCCTTCCCCGGGAAGAAGCGGCTCGGCGGGCGCGCATCGAGTTTGGCGGCGTGGAAGCCTATCAGGACCAGTGCCGGCAAGCACGAGGCCTCCATCTGGTGGATGATCTGGGCAACGATTTCCGCCACGGCCTCCGGATGCTGGCGAAGTCACCGGGGTTTACAGCGGTCACCGTGTTGACCCTCGCCCTCGGCATCGGCGCCAACACGGCCATCTTCAGCGTGGTGAATGCCGTGCTGCTGCGGCCGTTGCCCTTTATCCATCCGGAACAGCTCGTGCAGATTTTCCAAACGCTGCCGGAGCAGGGGGTCATCGACGCCGGGGTCTCCTACCCGAACTTCACCGATTGGGGTCAGCAAAACAAGGGATTTGAGCAGATCGCCGCCATGCGACCCAAGACCTTCGCGTTGACCGGCGACCGTGAGCCATCCTACGTTGACGGTGCGACGGTGACGCCCAGCTTGTTCCCCCTTCTGGGCGTGCAACCGATCCTGGGCAGAGCCTTTCTGCCGACGGATGACAAGGCGGAGGCCGCGCCTGTCGTTGTGCTCAGCGAAGGCCTCTGGCGCCGGCAGTTCGGAGCTGACCCCGCGCTGGTGGGAAAAACAATCCTGCTCGACAAGCATCCGTGCGAGGTGGTGGGCATCCTCCCTTCGGACTTCCGGTTCCCGTTCCAGAATCCACCGGCGCAAATATGGATCCCGCTCCTCGAGGACCTCGACTTCAAGGATCTCTTCCAAAAGCGAGGGGGCCATTATTTGACCACGGTGGTGGGTCGACTTCAGCCGGGAGTTTCAATTAAACGCGGAACGGCAGAACTGGCGACGGTTGCCAATCGGCTGGCCCAAGCCTACCCGGAAGCCGATCGGGGCTGGGGCGTTCGGCTCGTCCCGCTCCAGCGACAGCTCGTCGGCGATGTGCGCATCGCCTTATGGGCACTGCTGGGTGCAGTGGCGCTGGTGCTGCTGATCGCTTGCGCCAATGTCGCCAGTGTGCTGCTGGCCCGGACCGTGGTGCGTGCCAGGGAGATGTCTATTCGCACGGCGCTCGGGGCCAGTCGGGGTCGACTCGTCCGCCAGTTGCTCACAGAGAGCGTCTTGTTGGGCGGGGCCGGAGGGGCGGCCGGTCTCCTGGTGGCTTACTGGGGCGTCAGCAGTCTGGCCGTCCTTATCCCTAACGATATTCCGCGAATCCATGAATTCCAGGTGGATGGGTGGGTCCTGGGATTCACGCTCCTGGTTTCGCTCTTCGCCAGCCTGATGTTTGGATTGACCCCCGCGCTGCACTCCGCCGCCCCAAATTTGCATGAAGCGCTTAAGGAAGGGAGTCGGGGCGCGGGAGAGGGCAGGAAGAGCAAGAACGCGCGACGCGTGCTCGTGGCAGGGGAAGTGGCGCTGGCGGTCGTGCTTCTGATTGGTGCAGGGCTCCTGCTGCGCAGCTTCTCCCGCTTGCAGCAGGTGAACCCGGGATTTGAGCCGGAACACATCCTGACCGCCGCCCTCTCCCTGCCGCAATCCCAGTACTCGAAGCCGGAACACTGGCCGGTCTTTTATGCCCACCTCCTCGACCGCTTGAAGGCACAACCGGGAGTGCTGAGTGCGGCGGCCGCGCTGCCGCTGCCTCCGACCGGGTCGGGATTCAGTTTCGCCTTCCAGATTGAAGGGCAGCCGGCAAACCGGGCTGCAGAGCAGTATTCCGCGGATTATTGCGCCATCAGTCCGGAATACTTTCAGGCGATGCAGATTCCCGTGTTGCGAGGACGCTTTTTTAACGTGCGAGACGCGGCGACTACCCCCAAGGTGTGCGCCATCTCGGAAGCGTTCGCGCGCCGTTATTTCCCGAACCACGACCCGCTCGGCAAACAACTGATTTTCGGGTACCGCGAGCAAGTGCCCCGTCAGATTGTCGCGGTAGTGGGCGACGTCAGGCAAGAAAGTCTGACGGCACCGGGTGGGCCTGTCATGTATGTGCCCTACACCCAGGATGCCTGGTGGGCTATGGGGCTGGTGGTTCGCACGACCGGCGATCCTGCCGCATTCAGTCCCGTCCTCCGCGAAGTGGTGGGAGCGATCGATAAGGATCTTCCCGTCGCAGACGTTCAACCGCTGAGGGATGTGATCCACGAATCCATGGCGCCGCCGCGCTTCCGCACGTTGCTGCTGGCGATCTTCGGCGCCACAGCGCTGCTACTGGCGGCGGTTGGTATCTACGGCGTGATCTCCTATGATGTCGGCCAACGCACGCATGAATTCGGTATTCGCATGGCCCTCGGGGCGCAGCACAGCGACGTGCTGAGACTCGGGTTGGCCGAAGGGATACTGCCGGCGGCCGCAGGCCTGGGCGTGGGTCTTGCAGCCGCCTGGTTCGCCACCCGGGTGCTTCTGAGTTTATTGTTCGAGGTGAAAGCTCAGGACTTGATGACCTTCGGCGCAGCAGCCGTGGTGCTTGCGGCGGTGGCCTTCCTTGCCTGTTACATCCCGGCGCGGCGCGCCGTTCGCGTCGATCCCAGGGTCGCGCTCCGGTATGAGTGAAGCGGCGGGGCGCGGTCAGAATGGGAATGCCCGATTTGGAGTGCGGGGGTTTGCTCCCGCTTTCAGCGGCGAAACTTGCTGTGACCCCATTCCCCCGGTGCGGGAGGCGGCCCTGGACCAAAGCGCAAGCAAGCTTGCACACTCCAAACGACGAGCCGTCAGGTTACTTGGACTCTCCAATGATGTCGAACTCAGTTTCCTTGCCGGTGTCGCGGGAGAGAAACATGTGGCCGAGGACGCCATGCTTTCCATTCGCGCTCTTTATGCGGAAGTGAATTTCCACCCCTGCCTCCATCTTCACGCGGCCCTTGTCGTGACGGGGAGTGATTTTGTAGGTTACCGCGTCCCCTTGAACGTAGTAGACGACACGGTTGCGGGTCACATGGTCATTCTTCGAATAGGTTTCAGTTTCCCACTTGATGATCTTTCCTGTCTGAACGGACTCAGCAGCCAGAAGAGGAGAGCCAAGAATCAAGAATGCAAAGAGCGCTATCAGACTCTTCTTCATAGGAGTTCCCCTTTTATGCCCTGTCAGATGGCAGGTCGAGTTCATGAGAATCAGACTGACATTATAGCTCAAGCGTCTCACCTCATTCTTTTCGACTATTGACGATGATCGAATATTACGACACCCGTCGTCCCGTTAATGCTGAGTCGCACGCGCCCGCCGAGGCGGGCCGTGATCCCGTTCTTGGGGATGGCGATTTCTTCCCGCCGGTCGCAACAGCCCGTGATCCGCGGGAAAGCGAGCGGATCACGGCTACCAAAGCATACTCCTTCGTGAGATGGTGTCATCCGTCACTATCTTCCATCGTACTCAGCAGGCCTGCCTGATCCACACAAGGGGAAGTCCAGGGAGATCACCCCCTTGCGCCAAACTCATCCAATGCCCCGCCCAGCCGTTCGAGGCCCGCGGCCAGGGTCTCCGTCTCCATGCCAATCCCCAGGCGGAAGTGATCGGGCATTTCGAAAAATCGTCCTGGCACAATAGTCGTTTCGTATCGATCCCGCAGCAACGTGCAGAGATCTTCCGACGCGCCTTGCCGGAGCCTTGGAAAGATGACCGTCCCAAACGGCGGTCGAATCGCTTCGAGATCGCTTCGGGAATCAAGAAACCGGAAAAGGAGGTCACGATTGGTCTCCAACAGCGTCCGGGCACGTTCCGCAATCTGGTCCAGGTGCTCGAGGGCGACAACACTCAACCGCTCGGCCGGGTGTGCCGGGATGTTATGGAAGAGGTCGGTCAGCCGCCACATTCGCTTTGCCAGGTCTGGTTCAGCGAGAATCCAGCCGCACCGAAGCCCACTCAGTCCATACACCTTGGTCAAGCTACTCGTCACGATGAATTCACTCCCGAGATGGAAAGACGCGCGTGGCGCGATCCTTGAGCCTGAAGCCCTGTCATGCGACAGGGATTTCTCAGGGAAGATCGCTTCGAGGTAGACCTCATCGACGAGCACATGGGCGCCGGCTGATCGCGCGATCTCGCCCAATTGCCTGAGCGAGGCCTCTTCGATCAACACACTGCTTGGATTATGAAGATTCGTGATGACGATCAACCGGGTGCGCGGGGTCACCTGCCGTCGCACCTCTTCATAGTCAATCCCAAATCCGTCTTCAAAGCGCCGTCTGAAGCGCTTAATCTCCGCTCCCAGAAACCGGGCAAGGGCGAGGAGCGGCTCGTATGCCGGGTGTTCAATGAGGACTTCGTCGCCCGGCTCAAGGGTCGCGGCCATGGCCAGATGATTGGCCAGCGAAGTGCCGACCGACGCGACCACGCACTCCGGAGGGACGTTGCACTTCTCCGCCAGGGCCTGCTGCAGGGGCTCGTATCCGTACCCGCTCGGCCCGCTCAATTCAATGTCCTCAAGGGTGACACCGAGGTCACGGAACGGAAAATGCCTCACACCACTTGTGGCCAGGTTATACCGCGACTGGGAGCGCGTCTTGGCCCACTCCATGTATTCCGATGTGATTTGATTCCGGGAGACACGCATTCCCTGCTTCTCCATCCTCGTAGAGACATTTCCGCAGAACGTCTCTACGCCATCGTCATCGCTGGTTCGTCCGTCGATTCATTCGCCCTCTCCAGAAGAAGTAAACCGGGAGCCCAGCCATCATGATGCCCAGCGCTACGACACTGTTCCCCGGGTACTTGTATACCGTGTTGATTACGATGAATGCACACACCGCGACAAACAAGGCGGTGGTGACCGGATGCCCGGGAATGTTGTATTCCGAGGTCCGGGAGAACTGGGTCTCTCCATCCCGGCGCCGCAGGACAAAAACACAACTGGCGGACAAACCGAAAAACACCCAGTCGGCCGAAACAACATAGTTCAGAATCTGCTCGTATCGTCCGGACAGGGCGATGATGATCGCACACACGCCCTGCAAACCGATCGCAACGACGGGGACGCGTGTCCGCGGCTGCAACCAAGCCACACTCTTGAAAAACAACCCGTCCTCCGCCATGGCGTAATAGACTCGGGGAGCGGTCAGGATGCCCTGACTTAAGAATCCGAGCGTCGAGATCGCAATGCCGGCGGCAATGAGGCGCCCTCCCAGATCTCCCAGGGCGATCCGCATCACAGCACTGGCGGGGGCGGTTGTCGTCGCAAGGCCGGAGGTGCCCAGAACGCGAACACAAACGAAATTCACCGCAAGATAGAGTACGATGACGCCCAACACCCCAATGAACAAGCCACGGGGCAGATTCTTACGGGGTTCGCGGACTTCACCGGCAATGAAGCAGGCGGTCTGCCAACCGCCGTAGGCGAACAGAACCGGGACCATCGCAGCGCCAACGGCAGTCAACAGATCCAAGGAAACGGGGCGATCGAACAAAGGGCCCGCATAGCCCGGGTCGGCACCCGGATGAGGATTCTTCGCCCAAAGGAGGCCACACGCCACAAGCGCTGCAATCGCGCCTATCTTCAGGACCATAAGAACATTTTGCGCCGTGCTGCCGGCTTTGACCCCGAGACAGTTAATCAGCGTCAATCCGGCGAGTGCCATCGTCGCAATGGCCCATTCGGCGATCGGAACCCGCGTCAACTCCACGAAATAGCGCGCGAACGTCACCGCTACCGCCGCCATGCCGCCCGTCTGTGTTACCAGCAGCAGTCCCCAACCATAGATGAACGCCACTACGGGATGGTATGACTCACGGATGTAGGCGTACTGTCCGCCGACCTTGGGTCGTCGCGCCGCCAATTCGGCATAGACGAAGGCCCCCAGGAGAGCGATCAAGCCACCCATCACCCAAACCGCCAGAATCATGAAAGGGGTGTGCACCTGGCGCGCCACGACGTACGGGTTCATAAAAATGCCGGAGCCGACAATGCCGCCCATCACAATCATCGTGGCATCAAACAGACCCAGGCGGCGCGCCAGGCCGGAGGCCAATTCTCCATGAGGTGCATCGCGCTGTGCCATGTAGCGATCCTGGACTTCATCCTTCGCGTTATGCGCCGTCAATTTACCAGAATTTACGGACCGGATGTGCTTCGGTGTTGAAGATGACCTGGTCAAAATTCATCGCGCCGGGAGGAGAAAAAAGGAGGTAGAAGTACTTGAATGTTTCCGCAAAAAGGAAACTCTCCATGCGGTCCGATTTCTCTTTTTTGACAACGTCGCGCAGGGCCGCATAAGCGACCGGCGTCCGGCAGTATTTCACAAAGCTTTCAAAGAACTCCTGACCCATCCGGAGATAATTCCGATCCGAAGTAAAGTGGTACAGGTAGTACGTGGATTCAATAATCTCAGGCCGCAGCGGATATCCGGGGTCTTCCGCCCGTTGGGTCTGATAGTTGAACACTTCGGGTTCGATTCCGAATTTCATCCACATCCGGTACGAAGAAGCCTGCAATCGTTGGGCCCGGTCAAGATCGCCGGAGAGGGCCAATACCCCGGGGAAAAAGGCATCCAAGGCCCCGAACGTCTTCGCCGTCCGCTTGCCGCTCGACATATCAGCATGACCATACCAGAGCCCCTGATCGGATTCGTCCGCCAAGTACTGATTGATGGCATGAATGCTGTCAAGCCACATCTGTTTGATGTCCGGATCGCCAAACAATAACCAGCTCTTCAAGAGATATTCATAATAGGAATCGATCTCCGCACTGAGATGGCTGTCCTTGAGGGTCCACTCGCCGGTTTCGACATTGATTCGCTGCCCGACGAGCCCCAGGGGTGAGCGGCGACGATAAATCTCAACGGCCGCGCGTTTCGCTTTATCGTAAAAAGCAGGCCTATTGGTCAACCGGCTGAGCGTTCCAAACTCGATCAGCAGCGTGCCCGCCTCCGCCGGGTTCGATTCAGAGCCCCGGACCTTGCCGGTTTTCAGATTGACGAACCGGTAAGGGATGCCCGTAGGCGAATCGAAAACCGGGAGAAGTCGTGTTCCCAGATCTTCCGCCAGGGCCAGGAGGCGACGGTCACCGGTCAGTTGATAACTTGAAAGAAGCCCTCCTAAAAGGCGGATCGTGACTTCGAAGTTCTTAACATAGATGTCTTTGTCGAAGGAGAGATTCCTAACGATCAGTTCCCTCGTCTTTTCAGCTTCCTCTTTCAACCCCATCAGGATCAATGTATCGAGGGCGTCGACTGGAGTCATCAAAAGGGATTGTTGATACCAGTCATGCCCAGTCCTGGATAGGGGTCGCAGCTCGTCATGCCCCCAGGCATACCGTTCATACCCGTGCCAGGCATGAAGGAACTCTGCCCGGACGCGACGGGCCATCTCTTCCGTGTCGATTGGCGTTTGAATGGGCCGGGGGGAGAGATCACTTGCGACCGCGTTTGCAGTGAAGAGCCATAGAGAGACGAGGATTTGAAGGAGAGAGGTGATTTGGGAGTTCATGACAATAGGGCCGTACCATGCGACCGGTTCACTGATCGGTCTTTCTGAAACCAGAAGGAAGCGAACCGGCTCCTCTTCAGTCGAAACAGCCACCTGCCTCTTCTGCTCTTGCTGGATCGAAGGGATCTTGCCATGTCATCTCGCAAACGCCTTCCGGTGAGGAAAACGCTCAACCGTGCGTCCAAGCCACATGTCCTGCGACGGATCAGGCGCAGGGAAGCGTCAGGCGCCTTGTTCTTTTGTCACCGGCTTCCAGGATACGTCGTAGCCTCTTCCCTTTCTCATCTTCGTGATGTAAGCGATCTGGCCTGCGTGCAATTCAAGGTGAGTCATGGTCTGATAAATGGCGCTCAGCGCGGACTCATCAAAACCCTGGATCCTTTTTCTCTCCAACAGATGCAGCGGATCCAACCGGGAGAAAGTCTTGTCGACCTGATCCAGAACATTGTTAAACTGGTTTCGAAGTTCGGCCTTCGGAGTCTTCACCTCGACGCGAAATTCCCGGGGACGATCTCGAACATCCGCCTCGCCACCCACTCCCGAAAGAATCCATTGCCGCAAGTTGCCCATCAAGTGCTGGATGATGACGCCAAGGCTGTTGGATCCTTCTCCGGGGGTCCACCAGATGTCCTCATCTTCCAGTTGTCCAAGACAATGGTTGATCCGCTCGCGAGCTTTGATGGCACGGTTTTTGGACTCCTCGAGAAACGCCACTCCGATTTCAGGATTCATACCCGTCCCCTCCCGATGAATTGTTCGCCCGGCTCAATGACGGTTCCGGCTTGTTTCTTGTGATTCCACCTTAGTTTGCACGTGAGGCCCTTTCGCTGCAACTGGTTTCTGGGGACGGAGTCCCTGGGACCAATCCTTCCGCGGGAGGCCGCCGGGCTCAATGATTGAAACCGAAACAGTGGAAATGAATCCATTAACCCGCGTGCACTCGAAGGGAAGGAATATATTTTCCAGTTGCAAAGTAACATTTTTGGAAAGATTTACCTTCAAGATGCGTGTGACGAACGAGAGCGGTTGCTCGGCTCTTGTTCAAAACGCTCGCTGGAGTGATCGATGCTGACCAAGAGAAAGTTACTGGTAGTGGACGAGGAGATTGAGAGCGGCAGGTTGCTCTCCGAGGCGCTTCCCTCACAATACGAAATCCTGACGGCACAGTCCGGGGAGGAAGCGATCAAGAAGGCTGTCCTTGACCGGCCGAACTGTATCCTTTTGGAAATGATGATGCCCCAGATGGGTGGTTTCATGTTGTGTGAGGTTTTGAAGTCACTCAAGCAAACCAAAGCGACACCGATTATTCTGATGAGCGCGAAGCCCCGAGAAACCCTGTGGCCCACAGTGCAAAAGATCGGCTTCTCTGAATATATCGAGAAGCCGTTTAGATTGGAGCAAATCACCGAATCGCTCCGCCATGCCCTGGATGTCTCTCCCGGTGAACGCCGCCGGGCGCCCCGGATTCCCTTGCGAATCCCCTTGATGGTGCGTGGCACCGACGGGTTTGGGAACAGGTTTGAGGTTTGCACTGAAACCGAAAATGTCAGCCGTTTCGGCGCTTTGATCCAGCTTCCGGTCCGGGTGCCCGTCAGTGAGTATGTCGAGATTCACCGATCGTCCATGCCCGTTGCTAACGGTTTTGCAATCCTTGCCCAGGCGCGTGTGGCCCGGAATGAAGAGGTCATGAGTGACGGCCCCTATTGGCATGGATTGGAGTTCTCGAATCCTTCTTCAGAATGGGTTGTCATCCAATAAGCTCTCAGCTTGTCGCTTGATGATCCTCCCCGCAAAATCATCGCTGGAGAGCGCAAACTCTCCAGTCGCCCCACCGGACCGACCTACTTTCCTTTCTCTTCCTTGATCGAACAAAATGAATTAGAATGGGGCTAGTCACAGACTTTTATCGATCTCAAGGAAGAGAATCGGGTTGCTCCGGCGCTAAGCGGCCTGTTGGATACCCATATGCCCTCCCATCCCATGCCCCGCTGTGAATTCGAGGCCCTTAACCTCGTCATGCGGCTGGAGACCGTCATTCCCGCTGAAATCGATGAAGTTTCACCTGTTGTGGATCGGGTGATGGATCTCGCTCGACAGATGAAATGTGCAACGGGAAAGGAAATGGAAGTCGAAACTGCGTTGCGCGAAGCCCTGGCTAACGCCATCGTTCACGGCTGCAAGAATGATCCCAACAAGAAGGTGCAATTCTGTGTCGCCTGTGATGAATCCCGCGGTATGCTCATTATCGTTCGCAGCCCCGGGGAGGGATTCGATCCGGCCTCGATCCCCAACCCGACCATCGGCCAGAACGTGTATTCCACGCACGGGCGAGGGATCTTCCTGATCAATCAGCTGATGGATGAGGTCAAGTTCAAAGATGGCGGAACCGAGATTTTCATGCGAAAAAAGTGAGTGTCGGCTGCCTCTAAGCTCGTCCTTCCTGTCTGTAAACCTCCCGCCTTGGTCCATTCCAGAACTGGGTAACCGATCAACAGAAATTGGGCCGGCCAATGAAAGAATGGATGACTAGGAAGCCAGGAACAGCGGAGGTAAAACACTTTCACTCTGAGAAAAAATGACTTTAGGAAAGGTGTTGTGCCCGGGGCCGATCCCCGGGTTTCCTGGCCGCTTCATGAAATTCATTCTTCGTGCTGATTTATGCAGTCCCCGCGTGCCCGGCTAGAACCCCATTGGAGGTTAGCTCCATCGGCGCCGGTCGCGTTGGCGCCTGGTCTCCCCTACCGGGCGACAAACAGGCTCTCCGCAAAGGGCCATTCGGTATCCACCCACTGGCCTTCGCATTGAAATCCGCATCGTTCGGCCATGGAAACCACTGCGTCGGTTGTGTACTTATGGCAACTCTCCGTCCAGATGGTCTCGTCCGCTTCAAATGTTGTCTCGAAATTCGCCCTTGGAATCGTGACGGTTTGCGGCACTCGCGATCGAAGATGCATTTCGATGCGCTGATGCGCGGCGTTGTAGCGGGCCTCGTGTTGAAACCGGGCCAGGATAAAATTTGCATCCAGTTCCCGGTTGATCCGGGCCAACAAATTCAAATTGAAGGCAGCCGTGACCCCAAGCGGATCGTCATACGCCAGAATCAATTGAGGGATCGGTTTTTCGAGATCCGTTCCCATCAGAAGCCCGTCCCCCGGCTTTAGAATTCCACGGATCTGCTTAAGAAATTGTTCCCCCGGCACTCGATCGAAATTTCCGATCGTGCTCCCCAGAAAAAGCACTAGCAGGTGTTCTGCGGGCCCCCGGCGTGCAGCAACCTCGAGCAGGCCATCGAGGTAAGGGCGTTCGACGCCCACAATGCTGACGGCGTTAATCTGGCTCAGCTCCTGCCGGCATCGCGCCAGCGCCGATTGTGAGATTTCGATCGGGTAGTAGGCCGTCGCCTGCCTTCGGGTAAGCGCCTCCAGGATCCACCGCGTCTTCTTGCCGCTGCCGCTCCCCAGCTCCGTGACGAGGGCGGGCAAGGACAGCCGTTCCACCATGGAGTCCGCATGCCGCTGCAACAGCCGCTCGTCGGCGCGGGTCAGCCCGTACTCTGGCAGCACTGAAATGACTTCAAAGAGCGCGGAGCCGACGTCATCGTACAAATACTTAGAAGGCAGTTCCTTCTGGCCCGGCTTGTTCAAGCCGGCACGAACGTCCGCCGCAAAATCGATTCGCGAATCGGCTGGAATTGTCTGGGTGTACATCCATCCTCCTCGGAGAAGATCATTCCTCCACACAACGGAAACTCGCATAGGCATACGGATAATGCCCCTGAAACCAGTTCCGAAATGAACGCCGCAGCAGGCACCTCGCCGTACGCGGGGATGCCCCCTTCAAAACAAAATGCTTCCCATCAAAGAAGTCTGTTGAATAACCGGGGTAGAACGAAAACCGCTCAAATCCCGGCAGAGGCTCAAATAAAGAGCGCGTCCATTCCCAACCGTTTCCCAGAAGATCTGCCACTCCAAAGGCGCTGTCGCCTTTTGGGAACGATCCTACGGGAGCTGGATCCCAGCTCCGGAAATTGAAATTTCCGTGCTGCAGTGCGGGGGGATCGTCCCCCCAAGGATAGGATCGCTCGTCTCCTCCGGGGGTTCCCAGGGCAGCCCGGTGCCACTGCGCCTCGGTGGGTAGCGACTTCCCTTTCCAGCGTGCATAGGCAGACGCCTCGGCCTGACTTACATACACCGGCCATTCGAGCGGGAGGGGGACATCCGCAAACATGGTTCGGTACATCCAGCCGTCCTCCGTCTCTTTCCAGAAGAGGGGATGGTGGATCCCCGACGAGGTTTTCCATTCCCAATCCGCCGAGTCCCAAAATGCGCAATCGTCGTAAGCCCCGCACCGAATAAACTCCAGGAAATCACCATTGGTCACGTTATAAACATCCATTTGAAACGGCGGAACATGGACCGTATGCAGATGGAACTCATTGTCCCAACCGAAAGGCTGCTCCTTGCCCCGGCGCATCCCCAGGGTGGCCGTGCCCCCGGGAATTTCGACCATCCTGGGCGGAACGAACGGAGTCGAAGCAATCCTCCTCGAAGAGTGGGCTCGCTTTTGATGTTGGGACACCTGTTGCAGCATATAGGCCAACGTCTCGGCGTGCATGAGCCGGTGCTCAATGGCAACATGGAGAAGGTATCCATCCGAAAGAAGTGGGAATTTCGAATCCGCAAATGAGACCTTTTGAAGGGCTGAATCGACCTGTCGCCGGGCGCAATCGCCGTATCTTCGGACTTCTTCCTCCGGTGGCCAGTCGGAGGGCTGATCTGAAGGCAATTTCCCATCAACGGGATCGATCCCAAATGCAAAAAGTTGATCAAAGCCCTTGGGCGCCTCACCCAATCCCAGGCCATGTCGGCCAATCAAATTCCAGTCGAAGGCTTCAAGGTGGCCTATATAAAAGATGATTCGATGCCGTTCCGGAATGGGGCGCTCATAGAGGGCAGCGGGGTGAACCAATCGAAAGATCTCATCGGTAGCGGCCCGGGCTTCTGCAAGCCGCCCCAGCAGCGTTTGGCGCACATTCAAACTGCGTTCTGCAGCGCTCATCGGATTGTCCAACGTCGGAAATCACAAATTCCTTGTTTTTTGTAAGTGCTCATCATGCCGAGACGTCGGCGCGAAAGCAAGGAGAAAAACAGTTGTCAGTTGTCTGTTCTCAGTTGTCAGTTGTCCTCGATCAACTCATTCGCAGTGACTCCTGCTCTTTAGGAACCGAAGACACATCTGTCTTCAACCGATTTGAAGGATTGCAGATCGTGCCCGCGTCTTTCGCTTTTGCTGACGGCTGATAGCTGACGGCAGAAAGCTAAAACGGGCAACTGAGAACTGACAACTGCTTTTTCATTTCCCTTCCAGAAACTCGTTTACCACCTGTTTGACGTCCCGATGCTCGCTATCCACCCGGTAGTTAAGACGTCGCATTTGCTGATCGGACACCGTGCCGCCCAAGGCGTTCAGGGCATCCGCGACCTGCGGATACCGTTCCACAACCGCCTTCCGGACGACGGGGGCCGCCTGGTAGGGAGGAAAATAATGCCGATCATCCTGGAGTGCCACCAGGCCCAACTGCTCGATCGCCCCATCTGTCGAATTCCCGGCGATGAGATCCACCTGGCCGTTCGCGAGCGCCCGATAGGTGAGAGCAAGATCCATCTCACGGGGTGGCTCAACAAAGTTCAGGATGTAGGCCTGGGAAAAGCCCGGATACCCATCCGCCCTCGACATGAAGTCCTGCCCGAACCCGGCTCGCCAGTGCGGCGCATAACGCGAGACGTCGGAGATTTTTTGAAGGTTCAGCCGTCGCGCCTCATCGCCTCGCACCAGGATCGCGAAGGTATTGTTGAACCCAAGCGGGGCCAGCCACACCAGGCCAAACTTTTCCGCATATTCTCGCCTGACCTGATCGTACACAGCGCCCGGATCGGCCCTGGGCTGATGCTTCAGGATGGCCGCAAAAGCCGTGCCCGTGTACTCGACATAAACGTCAATCTCCCCCGCCAGCAGGGCGCGATGGCAAAGGTCTCCTCCGAGCTCAAACCTCCGCTCCACGTCGAGCCCTGTCTTCCGTTCGATTTGCCGGGCGATCAATTCGCCGAGAATCACCTGCTCTGTAAAATCCTTCGACCCCACCACAATGCGATGCATCGACGAGATTCGGGTCATGCGGCTCAGGGTCAAAAATCCAATCAGGATAATTCCCACCAACGCCAGGGCGGGCACCCATCTCCGCCCGTGATTCTTGCCTGAGGCCCGGCGGAACTTCAGAATGCTTTCAATCCTGCTGAGCAGGAAATCGGCCGCCAGCGCCATGAGCGCCGCGGGGACGGCCCCGGCCAGGATCAATTGATTGTCATTCATGCGCAGGCCGCGGAAGATGTATGTCCCCAGTCCGCCGGCCCCAATCGCGGCCGCGATCGTGGCCGTTCCTACCGAAATCACCGTGGCCACACGAACGCCCGCGAGAATCACGCTGAGCGAAAGCGGCAGTTCCACCTGCGTCAGGATCTGCCAGTCGGTCATTCCCATGCCAAGCGCCGCTTCCCGGACCGCCGGCTCAACCCCCCGGATGCCAGTAAACGTGTTTTGGATAATCGGAAGCAATGAGTAAATAAACAATGCGATGATGGCGGGAACCTGTCCGATTCCATGAGTTCCCAGCAGGGGGATCAAAAAGCCGAAGAGCGCCAGACTGGGAATCGTTTGCAGGACGTTGGCCGCAGCCAGGACCGGTTTGCTCAAAGCCGGCTTCCTCGTCAGCAGAACGCCCACAGGAATACCTGCCAGGATGCCTGCACCCGTTCCCGCCGCGACCAGAAAAACATGTTGGAGCGCGAAGGTGAGAACCTCGGCTCGGTTACGGATAAGAAAATCAATCAGGCCCATGGAAGATCCTAAGTCAGATCGCGAATTTCGGAATTCGGAATTCGACCCTGCGCTTCTGAATCAACAGATTCTGGTATCAGGTTTGAATTCGGCAATCCGAAATCTGCAATCCGAAATTGATTTCTTTACCTCTGTCCTAGCGAGTCCATAAAGGCTCGGGCTTCAGGCACCGGGGAGTGAGCAAACTCAGCGGCGGTGATCAATTCAACCAGGCGACCGCCTTTGAACAACCCGATCCTCGAGCCCAGCAGCAGCGCCTCGCGGACGTCATGCGTCACAAAAACGATGGTCTTGTGAAGTCCCGCGGCTAAACCAGCGAACTCCCGCTGCAATTCCGTTCGGGTGATGGGATCCAGAGCGCCAAAGGGCTCATCCATCAGCAGAAGGGGAGGATTCGCCGCCAGGGCGCGCGCTACTCCGACACGTTGGCGTTGCCCGCCCGAAAGCTCCGCTGGAAAACGCTGTGCGAATTGTCCCGGATCCAGCCCGACCAATTTCAGGAGCTCATGCACCCGGGCGCGCACACGTTCTTCCGGCCAACCTTCAAGCCGTGGGACAAGCGCAATGTTACGTTCGACCGAGTAATGGGGGAAAAGGCCGATTTCCTGGATGACATATCCGATGGAGCGGCGAAGGCGAATCGGGTCCCATTCTGTCGTGGTGGCGCCTTCGACACGGACCTCCCCGGTCGTGGGCTCCAGGAGGCGGTTGATCAATTTCAAGGTGGTGGTTTTTCCGGATCCGCTGCGGCCCAGCAAAACCAGTGTCTCGCCGCGTCTTACTTCAAGGCTCAAGTCAGAAATTACCGCATCGCCTCTGGGAGACTGCAGCGAGACACGACGGAATTCGACGGCGACCGGGTGGGCGCCGGATTCCATCACTCCATGAACGGATTCAGGCATGCATTGGGCAAACAGTCTGTCAATCAGCTGCGAAGGATCTTGTCCGTTATCTCAAGTCCTCATCCTGAAGATTCCAATCCCCAGTTCCCCGTGGACACCCTCATTTCACGGGACTCGGAGGACTCAGGTACCGGGCCAAAAATCGGTACACCTCTGCTCGTGATTCCTTGGCCGGCCGCGTGTCGATGCGGTTAAAAAAGTGGCCGCCGGGAGCGTTCTCATAGATCTTGTACTCAAATTTTTTGTTGGCGGCTTTCAAGGCCTGGATCAGATGTTCGACCTCGAGCACGTTGACGTCCTCATCGCTGGTGTTGGTATGGATGAGCAAGGGAGTCTGCAATTTCTCTGCATTCCAGGCGGGAGAGCGGCGGCGGTATTCGTTGACATTATCTTCGGCCGTTTTCCCCAGGTGATACGGCGCGGAATACTGATCCCGGTAGCCCTGGCCTTTGTATCCCATGCGGGCCACGAGGTCGCTGACCGGCACCCCCGCGTAAGCGACCTTGAAATCCTGGGGGTGATCGAAAATCGTCATCAAGGTGATCATCCCGCCGTGACTCCATCCGAGAATCCCCACCCGCTGCGGATCGATATTGGCGTAGTTCTCCAGCATCCATTGCTTTCCCGCGAAGACGTCTTCATTTTCCAGGCCTCCGTAATCGATGAGCCTCCAGAACTCGCGCCCGTATCCTGTGCTGCCCCGATAATCGGGGGCAATGACCGCATAGCCTTGCTGGACCAGTTCGCGCACAATGTGTGCCGCTCCGGAACCGAAATCAGCGTGCACCCCGCCATGAACAAGAACCAGCAACGGGAGCTTCCCCGTGGATGCATATTTCTTCGGAATGAAGGTGTACGCGGTGATCACCACCGGGTTCCCGGCGCCCTGAGCAGTCGGATTGGGAATCACGCGCGGCGGAGGCCCGGTATACCGCACCATATCGACCTCGGCGATGTCCTCCAGCCGGTGGAACCACATGAGATTGTCGATCTGCTTGGCCAGGGACTGGGCCAAAAAGTCGAGCGTTTCCTCGGCTGAACGGGCACGCGGCTGCACGGGGTCGGGGGACGGCAGGGGTGTGCGGTCCTGGGAAAAGGTCACCCAGGTGAGTCCCAAAAATCCAATTGCCAGCACTGCAAGACACTTCATGGAAAACCGGAATTTCATAGAAACCTCTTTGAAAAGTGTTGGATCACCAAGGAATCGAAGCTCTACCCGCTGCAAAAGCTCAAACGAAGCGAAAACATTGTGGCGCTCTTGGATCAATGTCGTAGTAACGACTTCAGTCGTTATGTCGAATTTGGACCTTTGGGTGCGAAACGACTGAAGTCGTTACTACGAGTGCGAACTTTGAGCGGCCGCAGGAATAAACTTCACACTCGAACTCTTACAGATCCCGTTCCCGCGGCCGTTTCAAGCAGGGAATTGGCTGGCCGTCAAGCCGTCGCAATAATACACGCGTTACGCGCTTCGTCTCAACCCCAGCCTTACCGAAGACCGGAGGAAAGCGGGATCAATCGGGATTCTCAATTGATGACTCCCGGCATGATAGGCAGCAAACTCACTCCGCGGACGGGCTGAGCTCCTGACGGCGGAAAATCATCCATGCCAACAGCAACATAATGGCACAGTAGTCGAGCAAACTGAGAAATGCCCAGTGGACCGGAGTCGAGTTGAGGCGCGACTTAAGGAGAGAATCAAAAAGGACATCCAGACTGTTGGTTGATGGAAACAGGAAGAGTGCTGTCCCTTGGACCCATGCGGGAAGCTCGATATGAATTTGTCTCAAAAGGGGAGGAAAAATACTATACAGGGAGTCCGCGTTATAGACTCCCACGCTGAGAACCACGGCGGTCCAGGCATTGAATCGCTGCGCCAGGAAAAAGGCCACACTCATCATCACCACCGAGTACACCCATCGGGCCAGCAGGATCAGGCCCAGCAGTTTTCCCATGGACTGGCCCGTGAGAATGACGAGTCCAACATAGACCAGGCTGAAGATAATCCAGACGAAGGACAGGTACATCAAGCTCCCGAGATAGTTCCCCAACAGGTATTCCGCCCGGCTGATCGGTTTTGACAAGACACTGAAAATGGTTCCATCCCGTATGTCCCGGCGGATGACCGTCACGCCGTTCGCCAAGCCCACCAGACAGGCGAAGAAGCCCATCAAGCCAAGCGCCGCCAGGATTACGGTGGCAGACATTTGGCTGGCGACCTCCGCATCCCCGGCGCTTCGGGCCATCCGAAGCATCAGCAACGAGCTGCTCATCAAGGCAGTGATCAGTATGGCGACAATCAGGGTAATCCCCAGCAACTTGCTTCGCAGTAACCGCCGCAAGGCAATGCCCGCAACCAACCAGACCATCATTTCTCTTCCCTCCCTGCCATGTTAAAGAGGCGAGACCGCTCCTGTTCACCTACCAGCTCAATGAATACTTCTTCCAAAGTCCGGGCCTTGGGGACAAAGGCACGCAACGTGCCGCCTCCCAACCGAATCGCATCCACAACCGTTTGCCCCAAGACCTCATCCCCCGCGAAGGTCATGAAATTCTCCACACCCGCTGTAATCTTCAGGTCCAATTCCTGTAGTTGGGACCGGACAGAACCGCTGGGATCAGTGAAGGTGATCTCAATCCCTTCATGAGAGCCAATCACCTCTTTCAGACTGCCCTGGCGCACCATTCTTCCCCGGTTGACGATGGCGACACGGTCGCAGATGGCCTCCACTTCCGAGAGGATGTGTGAAGACAGAAAAATACTCGCGCCGCGTTGTCGCAACTGCAAAAGGATCTCGCGCACCATGCGTCGCCCCAAGGGATCAAATCCGGAAGTCGGCTCATCGAGGATCAACAGTTCGGGCTCGTTCAGGAGCGCCTGGGCAAGCCCCAGACGCTGTCGCATCCCCCGGGAATACCTTCCAATTCTCAGGTTGCGGGCCTCCCAAAGACCGAATTGTCCCAGCAACTGTTCGATGCGGGACCGCCTGAGGCGCTCGGGAATGTGAAGGAGTCGGCCAAAAAGGTCTAACAGCTTGGGGCCGTTCAGAAATGAATAAAACGCATAGTTCTCCGGCAGGTATCCGGTTCGGGAGCGCACATGCCGCGCCTCCGGGGACGAACTGAAAATCCTGACGCTTCCCCGCGTCGGTTTCAGAAACCCCATCAGCAGGTTGATGGTCGTTGTCTTCCCTGCTCCATTCGGCCCCAAGAAAGCAAAGATTTCTCCCCGGGCCATGGCAAGATCCAAGCCACCCACGGCCTCAACCCGCTTCTTGCCTCTCCACCCGGCCGAGAAAATCTTCGTGAGTTCCCTTGCCTCGATGACATTCTCGCTCACGAGTGCTTCTCCTTCTTGATCTGGGTAATAAACCCATCCAGTACAAACTTGATGCCGGGGGAATAGCCTTCCTGAAAATGTCTGACCCTTCCGCTCGAATCAATCAAAAACAAACTGGGGAGAGCTTCTACCTTGTACTGTTTTCCCACCGTGCCGCCATTGTCCAGCAAGATGAGGAAGGGGAGGTTATTCTTCTGAACGAACGCAGCGACTGTTTCCGGTTCTTCGTTGAGGTCGACGGCGATCAACTCCAGATTGTTCCACCCACCTTGAGCCTTCTTCTCCTGCGCCCAGGCCTTCAGTTCATTGAATTCAGACCGGCAGGGCCTACACCAGGTTGCCCAAAAACTAAGGATGACTACCTTACCCCGGTAGTCTTCAAGCGAAACGGTATTCCCGGCCAAATCCTGCAAATTAAAATCCGGGGCTATGGACATATTTTCGAGCCCCGACCCCCGGAGGCTGCCCGATCGCGGGAAGCGAATCTTGTACTGGAGTCCAATGGAAAGGACCAGAAAAAGAACAAGCAGCGCGATCGAGAGATAGCGCTTCGCGTTGGCGCTGCTCTCGCCAGAAACTTGGCTCATGGGATTTGTCTCCTTAAGATACCAAGAGGTGGGGGCCTACACTCCGTTAAACTAGCACAGGTTTTCACAAACTCAAACAAATTCATTGGTGCCCCCTCCTCCCAAATTCCCGCATTTGCTGAGGCGCCATCAATAGTTCCGGGATGGGATGGCATTGAGCGCGGTCCTGGCGAGGCCATATACTGCTCCCCTTCCATTGACGCCTGGGTTGAGCCTCACGTATAAATGAACTCATGGAGGAACGTATGCGATGCTTTTCCAGGATTTTCGCGCTTGTTGTCTTCGGAATCACTATTTTCAACTGCAGGATGTCGGGGCAACTGCTCGAGGAATTTCATCCCCGCAAGACGCAGTGCTGTTCCGCCGTCTACGCCCAGCGCCTGGCGGATGACCTGCAGGACTGGGCGATGCTGGGACGGTACTTTGAAGACGACCAGCGGCTCGCCGCGCTCGCTCGCCAGCCGGGACGTGTCGTTTTTCTGGGCGATTCCATCACCGATTTCTGGGACCTGGGGAGATCCTTCCCCGCAAAACCTTATATCAACCGGGGGATCAGCGGGCAAACGACCGCACAAATGCTGTTGCGGATGTTTCCCGACGTGATCCGGCTCCAGCCGGACGCTGTGGTCATCCTTGCCGGCACCAATGACATTGCCGGCAATACCGGGACCGTGACGTTGGCGATGATTCAAGACAATTTTCGGGCCCTCACGGAACTGGCGGAGAAGAACGGCATCAAGGTGGTCCTGGGTACACTGACCCCGGTGAGCGACTACACGGCGAATGCCCAGACCGTTCGCCGCCCGCCTGCCGACATTCAAAAATTGAATGAATGGATTCGAGGTTATGCCAAACAAGTGGGTGCCGAGTTGGCCGATTATTATTCGGCAGTGGTGGATGAGCACGGATTCCTGCGGAAAGGACTATCCAATGATGGACTGCATCCGAATGAGAGTGGTTATGCGCTGCTGGTGCCCGTGGCTGCGGGAGCGATTGAAAAGGCCCTGAGGTAGCCACGCCCAGAACGCGAGGGGTTGGACAGAAGAACTGGTTCTATCCGCCCCTCATCCCGTTTTCTCTACAACCCGTGCGGGCTGCCTGTCCTTACGCGAAAGCCTCCGCGACGATCTTCTGTTGCTCCATCTGGTGAACGGTGTGTGACCCTGTGGCCGTACTGGCGCTGGTCGCTCGTCCGACATAACGCAATCGTTGTTCCGGTTTGAGCAGAGATTGCAGGTACTTCTCCACAAAGCCCCAGCCTCCCATGTTCTGCGGTTCCTCCTGCACCCAGCGAATCTCTGAAGCGCGGGGATAGGTATTCAGATGGCCCGCCAATTGAATCCGGGGAAATGGATAAAACTGTTCCAGACGGAGAATCGCGGTCTTCTGATCTCCGGTCTTTCCGCGCTCAGTATTCAGTTCGAAGTAAATTTTTCCGCTACAGATCAAAACCCTCTCCACCTTAGCAGGGGGAGGACCTGTCCCATCACCCAGAATCGGTTGAAAGATGCCATGCGTGAATTCTTCTATGGGAGAGGATGCCTCGGGAAATCGCAGCAAGCTCTTCGGGGTAAAGACGACGAGTGGTTTGCTCAACTTCTGCCGGGCCTGCCGTCGCAGGAGATGAAAGTACTGAGCCGCCGTGCTACAGCAGGCGACTTGCAGGTTTCCCTGGGCACAAAGCTGAAGAAATCGTTCCAGACGGGCGCTCGAATGTTCGGGGCCCTGGCCTTCATATCCGTGCGGAAGAAGCAACACTATGCGGCTGGTTTGATTCCACTTGTCTTCGCCGGCGGCAACGAATTGGTCGACAATCACCTGCGCCGCATTGACAAAGTCCCCGAATTGGGCTTCCCACAGAACCAGCGCCTGCGGGGCGGCAACGCTGTATCCATACTCAAAACCGAGCGCGCTGGCCTCGGAGAGCGGGCTGTCGTACACGCGGAACCGGGCGGGGTCAGTTGAAGCCCCTTCCAGTGGCGTCCAGGGAGTGCCGGTTTGGGTGTCGTACAGGGTCGCGTGGCGCTGGCTGAACGTTCCCCGTACCGTGTCCTGTCCGGCCAAACGGACGGCAGTTCCCTCGAGGAGCAGGGACCCGAAGGCCAGGGTTTCGGCCATTCCCCAATCCACGGCGCGCGCTCCATCGACCATCTTGGCGCGTCGTGCCAGCAATCCGACAATCTTTGGATTCACATTAAATCCAGTCGGTACCGTGGTAGCGACCCGGGCAATTTCATAGAGTGTCGCGTGATCCACGCCGGTCGGAGGTCCCTCCTCCGGTCCAGTTTCCTCTGACCTCTCACTTAAATGGGGAGCGCTGAACTGTCGCGCCACGATTTCTTTAGCGCCGAGCAGCGCGTTCTCATACCGGCGCATGCGCTCTTCAATCAGGTTTGCGACCGTCGGCCCCTCATAAATTCCCTCACGGACCAATTTGTCGGCATAGAGTTGCCGCACCCCGGGATGGGCACGGATCAACCTGTACATGACGGGTTGCGTGTAGGTTGGTTCATCGCCTTCGTTGTGACCCTCACGGCGGAATCCCACCACATCAATCACCACATCTTTGTGAAATTCCTGCCGGTACTCCAGTGCGATTTGGAGAACCTGGTAGGCGGTCTCCGGATCATCCCCATTGACATGAAAGATGGGGGCCTGAACCATTCTTGCCACATCAGAGCTGTAAGTGGAAGACCGTCCCTCCTCGGGGGGCGTCGTGAAGCCCAGCTGGTTATTTACAATAAAATGAATTGTGCCTTGCGTGGTGTAGCCGGGCAGCTGTGAGAGGTTCAACGTTTCGGCCACAATCCCCTCCCCCACAAAAGCGGCATCTCCGTGAACCAGGACCGCCAGGACCTGATTCCGTGCCGGATCATGCATTCCCCGGGGGGTGGACGCTGAGCCTGTTCTTAAATCCTGCTTGGCCCTGACAATCCCTTCCACCACGGGATCAACGAATTCGAGGTGGCTCGGATTGGGCAACACCGTCAGAGACACCGGGTGTCCGCTGGCGGTTTCCCGCACCCCGCTGGCGCCGCGGTGGTACTTCACATCATGTTGATCGTGGGGAAACCTCGGATGGACAGAGCCCTCAAAATCCGTAAAGATCCTCTCACAGAACCGGCCAATGACGTTGGCTATCACATTGAGCCGGCCGCGGTGCGACATCCCGATTGTCAGGTCCTGGACTTGATACCGCGCGGCGCTTTCAATCAACTGATCCAACAACGCGACAATGACTTCAGCCCCCTGGATCGAATACCGTTTCTGACCGGGATACTTTGTGGCAAGGAACCTTTCAAACTGCTCCGCCGAAATCAGTTTCCACAGGATCTGCTGTTTCACCTCTTTGGGAACCGGCGGCAGATCATCTTCGACGCGGGCCCGAATCCATTCCTTTTCCTGGGGACTCTGAATGTGACGGTACTCAATCCCTACCTTTCCACAATAGAACCGGCGCAACCGAGTCACGACTTCACGCAGAGGAGCTGTCTCCGCCCCTCCCAGACCGGTCGTAATAAACTGCCGGTCCAGGTCCCAAATCGTGAGCCCGTAGGTTTCGATATCCAGTTCCGGGTGATAGCGCACTTCCCGCCAACCCAGGGGATCGATGTCGGCGATGAGGTGGCCTCGCACCCGGTAGGCATTGATGAGTTCCAGGACTCGCGCCTGCTTCCGCACTTCATCGCGATGGTGCTGCTCGCCGAGGATGGCTGGATTGAGGTCCACCGCCCAGTGATAGGGCCGGTAAGGGATGCGCAGTTCGGAAAAAACTTCATCATAGAAACTGTGCTGGCCTCGAAGCAATTCATCAACGAACGCCAGAAATGCCCCGGATTCCGCCCCCTGGATGATGCGGTGATCGTACGTGCTGGTGAGCGTGATCACCTTGCTGATGCCCAGCCATGAAATCGCCTCGGGCGCCATGGCGAGATACTCCGGCGGGAACTCGATGGCCCCCGTCGCCACGATGAGCCCCTGGCCGGCCATCAGCCGCGGGTTCGACACCGTCGTGCCCAGGGTCCCCGGATTTGTCAGCGAGACCGTGGTGCCCTGAAAATCTGCGACCTCCAGCTTCCCCTCCCGGGCGCGCCTGATGACGTCGTCGTAGGCCCGGATCAATTCAGGAAAGGAGAGTTGTTGAGCGGACTTCATGTTCGGAACAACGAGGGTGTGTGTGCCATCCTGGCTCATTACATTGACCGCGATCCCGAGGTGGATGTCCGGATGATGAACGCGATAGGACGTGCCATCGATTTCCTCGTGAGAATCGTTGAGCTGCGGGAAGTGTTCCAGCGCCTTCAGCAGGGCACGAATAATCAGATGGGTGTAAGAGACCTTTCTACCCGTTGGCTCCAGATACTGATTGACCAGGCGGCGATTTTCATCAAGAAGCTTGATCGGAATCTGTCGTTGGGAGGTTGCCGTCGGAACACCGAGGCTGGCTTCCATGTTCTCGACAATACGCAAAGCCCCGCCCCGCAAAGCCGTCCGCTCGGCGAGGGGCGTGGCCGAAACACCGCTCATCCCGGGTGCGGAGACAGCCTCCGGCAAAGAAGTCCCAATTTGGACGGCCGGGAGGGGTCCTTTCATGCCAGGGCCCGGGGCTGCACCTCCCGAGGTATCAATGCCGGCAACCGCTCCCCGGTCAGGAGCATCACCCTCGTCTCGCCTGAGAAGCCCCGCAAAGAAGGCCTGCCAATCCTCATCAACCGAGGACGGGTCGTGCTGAAATCTCTGAAAGAGATCGACGACATACCTGGCGTTGACGCCAAATTCTTCAAATAGGACTTCGTCGATCTCCGGTGCAGTCATAGAATCCTGGGGGTCCATAAGAGCCTTTCTTCCGGCAAGCGGAAGCCCGTCTCCTAGCAGCACCCTCACAGCAGATCCCACTGAGGAGACTTTCGCAGGCGCGGGTCCATTGGCAGTCCGGTACCCGGGACTGTCCATTTTATGAGCTCGTCGTCGTTCGCAATAAGTCAGAATTATAGCTCAGGAAAGGAGTCCGATCGAAACGGGAAAGCGAAGATCCGTCGGGATTCGTTCAACCAGCGGCGGAAACGACCTGGTCGCGGCCATTAACTTAAAAGAGGGGAATTCACTTGTGACTCCGCGATTGCGGCGGCCGAGGGGAATCCGAGCGCTCATCCCTCTCAGTCGGAGGGTGTCGGAGCAGCGGCCCCCGAACGCACCTCCGTGTGGCGAATCTGACCTCCAAGATTGGCCGTCCAAGCCATCATCCCTGTGACAATTAGGGCAAGCGCCAGCAAAAGTATCGTGAACCATTGCGGGACAGGTCTCGACTTCCACATGAGGATGAACCCAACCATCGATACCACGCCTAAGATCGAGAGGGCGATCAATGAGGCACTTGCCGCATCATCATGCGCCTCGATGATTGACTTCGAAACACCGGGAAGATTTTTCACAACTCGTTCGGCAGGGTCGCCCGTCAAATAAGCCGGGATTGCCAGCAGGGCCACTACAACAAAAGTCCCATGGCATGCCTTTCTGAGTTCCTCACTCTTTCTCAAGAGCGCGACGATGAACAATATCAGTCCAAAACCTGTCCCCAGCACGGGGATATGATTAAGCAGGAGATGCACATGCGCGAGATTCATCAGATTCGCCTCTTTTCTCTTGTGATGCCGGCACTCTCGTTTGAAAACATTATACAGAATCGCTGGAGCATCGCACGTCAAATGTGCAGCTCTTTCCTGGGCAGCCGGCCTACTGTATTCCTCCCCCTGTATTCATGGCCTATTCCCTGAGGTCATCCGGAAAATCTTTGTATCTCTTGTGATTTTTTCGTAAACCTTGTTAGCGAATATATGTCTGAAATTATTAGGGGATCGGATCCTCGGGCCCATCAAGAGGCAAGGCAGGCGGACAGCAACAGAGATCGGACGCCATTCCTCATGAGACTTCCGAGGGTCCCGCGTAACTGAGCTACGACTGAGGGCAGGCAAAGGAGGTTATTATGGAAGCCGAGATCGGAATCATACCTATCGGGGTAATCTGGGTCATGTTAGCTTCGTACATCGGGGTTTTTGCTCACAAAAGGGGTGTCAATTTCTGGCTGGGATTCGGGGTCTCTTTTTTGTTCACTCCAGTCATCGGGGCGATTACGGTCGTTGCCAACATGCCCAAGGGTCGAAGCCGTTAGCCTCGTGCGCACAGAACCAACACGCGGGTCAAGAAGAACTCTCAAGGAGGCCCCCTCATCAAAACCATTCATGAACCAGGTCCATCCCTGGCCGTTGTGACCATGTCCCCCCGGGCGCGAATTCAAGGATGACGGGTTCACCGCGCAGGGAGGCACCGAACGGCCTTTTTCCCAGGCCTTACTCCCACCCTCACCGCGACCCAGTGTCACCAAACCTCCTAAATCCTTCCCAACGGCAGGCAAAATAACCTTCATCCGAGATTCTCTGGCGGCATTCGTGTCCCGAACAGCCCTACGTCGACAAGCCAGGTCGAGCAACAGTGTTCCCTCCGGGCGCCAAGTGGAGTCGCCCGTGTGAGGGCAGCAAATACGCCCTTAGGGGAGAGCTTCTCGCCCACCGCAAGAAGACAGGCGAGCAGCGCGGGGTTGGTCTAAATAGCCCTTGCGTCCAAACATGTGACGGTCTAGCATTAATCCAGCATTAATAAAGATGACACGTTTGTTCCTGAGAATTGTGGTTCAAGCGGCCCTCAGATCCAGGCTCTTGTTATTTGAGAGTACAGCGATTTCCTCTATCGGACCGCTCATAGAAAGTGTCCGCCACTCATCATCCTGAAGTGACACGGAGTAAGGATGAATAAAGAGACCAACCCGTACGAGTAAAGAAGGAGATGAGGAAATGATTCACATATCCCTGACCGAGGAGGAAAAGGAAGTTCTGATTCAAATTCTCGAAGAGTACCTTTCTGACTTGCGAATTGAAATCGCGCATACGGATGACACAAGCTTCAGGGAACCCTTGAAAGGCAAGAAGGAAGCTGTAGGAAGAATCATCGACGCATTGCAGATTTCAAGCAAAGCGGCATAAGGCGGAGACTGGTTTTAATTTTCCCCGATCCCGGAGACAAACCGCGGGCGGGCGAAGCAGGTATTGCTCCTTGAGGGCCAAGCGGAGCCGGGGGGTCACCTCTCGATGCGCGTGGCCGTCCGATTTGTTCACATGGCAGAGAAACAATGAAGACCCTCCTGTCCGACCAAGGAATCCCCAGGGTGACACTCTGGATGAAAGTGAAGCTATGGCAGGCCCTGCGGCTTTTGAAGTCGGAATTTCCGGAACAGAGAATGCGCGCAGTCAGCGACCTTGCAGATCTGGGGGGGCCCGCGGCGGTCACCCCTCTTGTGGGGGCTCTCTTGGACCCTAACCTCTCGGTTCGGGAGATGGTGGAGGAGGTCTTGAGCCAAATCGATCCTCACTGGGCCGAGCTGGAGATCACCAAGAAAGCCATTCCCAAACTCCTGGCGGCACTCAAAGACGACCATTGGGAAGTCCGACAGGCAGCGGCACAGACGCTTGGGGAAATCCGGGATGAGCGCGCCGTGAAACCCCTGGTGCTGGCAACGCTGCGGGTGGATAACTGGATGGTGCGCTCGGCTGCCGCGGAAGCCCTCTCAAAAATCGGCGATTCCCGGGCCAATCGGGCACTGGCGGCGGCTCTCAAGCACCGCAATGCGGCGGTTCGCAAGAGGGCCGCGGAAGCCTTGAGGAGGATTGATCCAACCTGGGAAGCCTCAGGGAGCGTCGACAAGGCCTCGCAAGAAGGTGCAGGATAGCAGGAAGCGCATTATCTCGGTCCTTCCCCCAGACGTGGAGTTTCATGAACAGACTGGATAACGCGCCTTGTTTTCCACCGTGCTTCGCTGAGCCCGATCATCCCCTCTTTCTCATCAGGACCACGATCGACCGTGCTCCGACAAGATAGGTCCCGGACTGGAGGGGCACTTCCTGGCCGGGATCGCAAAAGTCTCCAGGACTGTCCAGCCCCGTGTCGATCACCCGTTTCCATTCCCCGAACCCTCCCTCCTGAAGGATGAAAGGGAGATCCTCCCAATAGGCGTTGACCATGACGTAGAGATCGTCGTCTTGCTGTGACGCCCCATGGAGGCTGAATGCCACGCTGTGGGAGTCGTAGGACATGTCGACGGTCGGGCCTACCCCGTACCATCGGATATCATCGCGCCAGAAACGGCTGCGGCACAGCGACGGATGGGCTTTGCGGAACGCGATCATCCGCTTAAAAAATCGAAAAATGTCCTGGTTCGCTTGAAGTCGATCCCAATCCAACCAGGTCGTCGGATTGTCCTGGTTGTACGGATTATTGTTGCCACCCTGCCTCCGGAGGAACTCATCTCCCATCCGGAACATCGGGGTCCCGTTGGATAGAAAGAGCAGGCAGCTGAAGTTCTTGACCTGGCGCTTGCGCAGCTTCATGACCTCAGGGGGGACTCCTTCATCCCCTTCCCAACCGCAGTTCCAACTGTAGTTGTCATTCGTCCCATCGGTATTGTTCTGACCATTCTCCCAGTTGCGCTTCTGGTTGTAGGAAACCAGGTCATAAAGCGTAAAACCATCATGGGAGGCGATGTAATTCACGCTCTGGTAGGGATGGTAGGCGTCCATCCGGTCATCCGGGAAAAGGTCATCACTGCCGTAAAGACGCTGCATCAGGGCAGTCACTGTTCCAGCATCGCCCTTCACGAATCGCCTCACGTCGTCGCGGAACCTGCCGTTCCACTGAGACCACCTCACCGCGGGAAAGGACCGACCCAGTTGATATGCCCCGGCCGCATCCCAGGGCTCGGCAATGAGCCGGGTGGTCGCCAGGGTGGGATCGGTGACGATTTCCCCGTAGATGGCCGGGTCATCGATGTTGATCGACCCGTCGTCTTTCCGGGAAAAGACTGATGCGAGGTCGAACCGGAATCCATCGACGTGCATGTCCCTTGCCCAGTGTCGAAGGCTGTCGACGATCATTCTCCGCACATGCCGGTTGGCACAGTGAAGCGAGTTTCCGGTACCGGAAAAATTGGCGTAAGGGTCCGAAGGGGGGTTGGAGATGAAGTAGTAGGTGCTGTTATCGATGCCTTTGTAACTGTACACGGGGCCGTTCTGGTTCCCTTCGCCGGTGTGATTGTATACAACATCCAAGAGAACCTCGATGCCGGCCTCATGCAGAGCCTGAACCATGGAACTGAATTCTATGTTCGCATCACCGGGCCGTTTTGAACTGGCGTAGCCATGGTGGGGGGCAAAGAAACCCAGGGGCATATAACCCCAGTATTCCGCTGCCTGGGGGTCATACTGGAAGATGGGCATGAGTTCCACCACCGTGACCCCAAGATCCTTGAGATAAGGGATCTTTTCGATGAGTCCGCTAAACGTGCCCCGCTTCTCGGGAGCAACGCCGGAATTGGGATTATTCGTGAATCCCCTCACGTGCAGCTCGTAGATGATGGCGTCCGATTCATGGCGAATAGCACGTCGGTTCCCCCCGGCGAAGGGGTCGACCCACTTTTCAATCACACCCAGCGGCGCCTTGCCGTCATTGGGTCCGGGTTGAACGGCCGCTCGCTGATCAAAGTCGGGAGGAAAGAAGATCGATTTTGCGTATGGGTCGAACAGAATCTTTTGTGGATTGAAGGCATGCCATTCAAAACGCCCGTTCGGCGGCGGGCCGGAAATCCGGTATGCATAGTAGCGGGCGTCCCTCATTGCCGGCTCGGGGAGGCGGCAGTGCCAGTTTCTCCAGGATTTGTTCTTCAGATAATCCATGGAGTAGGTGGCAATGGGGTGGATGAGATCCCCTTCCTGATATAACAGCAGCGTGACGCTCTCGGCGTGCTTCGAATACAGTGAAAAGTTGTAGGCTTGCTCTTCGACGATCCAAGAGACGCCTTGAGGGAAAGGGAAACCCTCGACGGTTGCCCAGGTCATATGATTTTCCTCGTGACTGAGGGCGCTATTATGCACCGATTCAGGTTGAAAATTGAAGGGAAGAAAGAAGCCGAAGTTCTCCAGACGCGCGCGGATTGAAACTGCTTGTCTGGGCAAGCGGACTCGGCAAACTCCGGGGCATCGGTCCCCCCAATATTCCCCGGGGCATCCACAGAGGGCTTAAGACCCATCGCCGACGATGCTTAAAAGCGGGTCGGAATCCCGCCCTTCGAGTTGGGGTCGTCTTATTCCAGGGTCTTGTGGAACCTTTTTGAGGCCAGCCACAGCGTACACACCCCCATCACCCCCAAGGCCAGCATCTGGGTCCACAGGACATCGGTTCCGACCCCCTTGAGGAAGAGTCCCCGGACGATCACCAGGATGTATCGCATCGGATTCAACAAGGTGAGCCACTGGATGAACTTTGGCATGTTGGCGATCGGGAAGATAAATCCTGAAAGGAGCACGGCCGGCTGGAAGAATAAAAATGCGCTGAGCATAGCCTGCTGTTGAGTCTGACTGATCGTGGAAATCAACAGACCGATTCCGAGGCACGGCATGAGGTACAGTCCTGTCGAAAGGAAGAGCAACCCCAGGCTCCCCCGAATCGGGACATCAAACCAAAACACGCCCACCGCGGTGATTACCATGACATCGAAGAATGCAATTAAGGCGAACGGGACGGTCTTGCCCAGGATGAACTCCACCGGCCGGATGGGAGTGACCATGACCTGCTCCATGGTTCCAATTTCCTTTTCCCGGACAACTGCCATGCTGGTGAGCAGCAACGTGATCAGCATGACCATCAGGGAGATCACGCCGGGGATGTAAAAATCGCGGCTCTCAAGGTTCTCGTTGAACCAGGCGCGGGTGCTCAACTCCACGGTGGGCGGAAGGGGAGCGTTGCCGCGAAGTCTCTTGAATTGCTCGATCAGGGTGGTCCGGGAAAACTCGCCGGCGATCCGGGTACAGTAGTTGAGCACGATCCCGGCTGAATTGGAGTCGCTTCCGTCGAGAAGAACTTGGACTGTTGAGGAACGCCCTGCCTGCAGATCGTCCTCGAAACCGCGGTTTATGCGAAGAACGGCGAGGACTTCCCCGCGGTCGATCAACTCGCCCGCCCGCGCATCACTCGTCACATACTCGACGATGTCGAAGTATTTTGAATGCTCAAACCGCGCCACCAGTTCCCGGGAAGAGACCGAGTTGTCGAGATCATAGACCGCGGTCGCCACGTGATTAACGTTGGTCGTGACCGCATAACCGAAAACCAGGATCTGGATGACGGGGACGAGAAAAATAATGCGCTTCATCTTGGGGTCACGGAAGACCTGGATGAACTCCTTGATCAGCATGTGTTTGATGCGCTCGAACATAACTATTCCAATTTCTTTCTGAATTTCAAATTCGCTATGGCCACCATCACAATCCCAAACAGGGTCAGCAGCGCCGCTTCCAGTCCCAATATCCTGAGGCCGGTGCCTTTGAGATAGATTCCCTTGAGCAGGGTGATGAAATATCTTGCCGGGATCAGATAAGAAATCAATTGGAGCGGCAAGGGCATATTGGAGATGGCGAACGCGAATCCGGACAACAGAAATGCCGGCAGGAAGGTCAGCACCATTGCCATCTGGCTGGCGAGAAGCTGGCTCTTGGTCGTGATACTCATCAGCATGCCCATCGAAAGGGCGCCCGCCAGGAACAACGCCGCCATGATAAACAGCAGGGGCACACTCCCGCGCAAGGGGACCTTGAACACGAACCGCCCCATGAGGACGGCCAGAAGCACATCGAACATGCCAATGGTGAAGTAAGGCAGCAGCTTGCCCAGGATCAACTCCTGCCTCTTGACCGGGGTGGAAATGAGCTGCTCCATGGTTCCCCGTTCCCACTCGCGCGCCACCGTCAGCGAGGTCAACAGGGCGGCGATGATCATCATGATGACCGCAATGAGCCCGGGGATAATGTAGTTCCGCGATTCCAGGTCGGCATTGAACCAAACGCGCGGTTGCACCTCGAGCGGATTGCGGAGGGGGGAAACACCGGAACGGCGGATTTTCTCAAGCGCCACCTCCTGGGAGAAAACCTGCGTGACGCCCTCGGCGTACCCTATCGCCAGGGTGGCCGTGTTCGAATCGCTCCCATCGACGATCAGCTGGGCCGTGGCAGCCCGTCCCGATTCCACCTGTCCGGCGAGATCCGTGGGAATCACCAGCGCGACCATTGCCCGGCGGGTGTCGATGGCCCGTTCCAGCTCCGGGTAATCCGCCACGTAGCCGCGAATAGAAAAATAGCGGGAGCCGCCGAACCTGCTGACAAATTCCCGGCTCACCTGGGACTGGCTCTGGTCCCACACCACCAGCGGGACGTTGTCTACATCCAGGGACAGGGCATACCCGAAAAGGATCAACATCAACATTGGAAGCGCGATGGAGATTGCCAGACTGCGCGCATCCCGGATGACATGAATAAACTCTTTTCGCGCCACAGCCCAAAGACGTCGGAACTTCATGGCTGCCTCTTTAGAAACCGGTATCTCATGCCCTTGTGATCCGTCCCCGCTCCCATCCGGGAGACACCAAAGAAACGCGTGGTTTGATTGCCTTCCACGTCTCTCGCCAAGTCAATCGCGTGATTCGGTCTTCACGGATTCATCCCTCGATTACTGTCCCACGTCCTGAATCGGTCGTTCGGCGCGATCGCGCGATTCAATCAGCGACACAAAGACATCTTCCAGGGAAGGAGCAACCTTCCCCACCCGTGCCGGTCCGTACCCTCGCTCCTCCAGCAATCGGCGCACTGTGGCCGCCGCGGCATCACCTTCTTTGGCCACAACGTGGAGCCCTTTGCCGAACATGGCGGCCTCTTGGACTTCCCTCAATTGCTCAATCTCTCTCATGGCGTCCTGAGGACGCTCACACTGGACCTCCAGAACGTCTTCCTGCATGTACTGGGTCTTGAGGATGGCGGGCGTTCCCATGGCGATCAGCTCGCCGCGGTAAATCAAAGCCAGACGGTCACAATATTCGGCCTCATCCATGTAATGTGTGGTGACGAAAACCGTGACCTTTCGGCCGGCCAGTTCATAAATCAAATCCCAAAACAGGCGCCGGCTGATGGGATCCACCCCCGAGGTGGGCTCATCCAGAAAAAGGATGGGCGGCTCATGAAGGATGGCGCATCCCAGGGCCAGGCGCTGTTTCCAGCCACCCGAAAGAATGGAGGTGAGAGAGCGGCGGTGGTCTTTGAGACCCGACATCTCAATCACCCACTCTTTCCGCTCCTTCTTCCTCTCCGCCGGGATCTGATAGATTCCACTATAGAAATCGATGTTCTCTTCTACTGTTAAGTCCTCATAGAGCGAAAACTTCTGGCTCATGTACCCGATGTGATTTTTGACCTTTTCGGCCTCGGTCCGAACATCAAAACCTGCCACCGTCCCTTTGCCACCGGTCGGCGCGAGGATGCCGCAGAGCATTCGAATGGTCGTAGACTTTCCAGCGCCGTTAGGGCCCAGAAAACCGAAAATTTCGCCCCGGCTTACTTCAAAACTGATCCCGTGGACAGCATAAAAGCTGCCAAACCGCTTGACCAAATTTTCCACAACGACAGCGTTGTCGCCCTCAGCGTCGCCATCTCTCATGTTTGCCTTCTCGTCGGGTTATCGAGTCCAATACGCTTCTGCCGTCCACCCTGTTTGGCCTGGCGATCCACAGTGAACCGTCCAAACCGCGCGGATCAGGTCTGCCTTCAGCTCTTCCCTTCCCGCGCTTTCCATGGCTCTTGGTGGTGGAGTAGCCCGTCAGCCTTTTACCGTGCTTCCCTCACCCAGCAAGGAAACGAACACATCCTCCAGCGCCGGCTCAATGGCATGGACATCACCCGGAGCAAGCCCCGCCTCCGCGAGGAGTTCCTTCACCTGCCGCATGGCAGGTTCCGGATCCACGGCCACAAGATGAATACGATCTCCAAAAAGTCCGACGGCACTGAACGGCATCTGTTGGCGCAACAGGGAGGTCGCCTTGCGCGGCTCCGAAGTCCGGATCTCAATGATGGATCCGCGGGCCAACTTTTTGATCTCTCCCGGGTTACCGACGGTGAAAAGCTTTCCTTTGTGGATCAGTCCCACGCGATTGCATCGCTCCGCCTCATCCAGGTATGCCGTCGATACAAAGATGGTCACCCTCTCCCGAAGGAGCTGATAAAGGATGCGCCAGAAGTCGCGACGCGAAACGGGATCGACCCCATTGGTGGGTTCGTCAAGAAAGAGAATCCGGGGGGTGTGGATCAGGGCGCAGGCCAGGCCAAGCTTTTGTTTCATTCCCCCCGACAAATTGGCGGCGAGGCGCTTTTTAAAAGGGAGGAGATTACTGAAGGCGAGCAGCCGGTCCACCTTCTCCCCCCGTCCCTTCAAAGGGACTCCGTAGATATCGGCATAGAAGGCCATGTTTTCAGCCACGGTGAGGTCGGGATAAAGACCGAATCGCTGGGACATGTATCCGATCACTTCTTTGATCGCCTCCGCCTCTTTCACAACATGGTGTCCGGCCACCCAGGCGTCGCCCGAGGTCGGCTCCATGATCGCCGTGAGCAGCCGCATCGTGGTCGTTTTGCCCGCTCCATCCGGCCCGACCAGACCAAAGATTTCCCCTTCTGCAACAGACAGCGTGAGCCCGCTGAGAGCTTCCACGCTTCCAAAGGACTTCGTCAGGGTCTCGGTCTTAATGGCATCCACGAAAACATCTCCTGCAGGGGCTTCGAAGGCAGTCCCGACGGGCATTCTCCCCGGGAAGCATCCGGCGAATGCTGCCAATCACCGCCGGATCCATCACGCTTGCGCCGGGTCTGATCCAGCCTGCATGATTCACCCTCGCGATCTCAGAAGGCAATTCCCTTGCGGGTCAGCGTGCGGGCCTTGATTCCCCGCCTGCATTTTCCAAATAGATAGAGGCGTCGGCAGGCATTCCCGGTTTCAGTTCCATCTGGGGATTCAAAATGTCGATCTTGATCCGATACACCAGTTTGACGCGTTCCTTCTCCGTTTGAACGTTCTTGGGGGTAAATTCAGCCTTCGAGGCGATGAAGGAAACATGTCCGGTGTACTGCTTTCCGGGATAGGTGTCGGTCGTCACCGTGGCCGGCTGCCCCACTTTGACGCGGCCGAGATCAGTCTCGTTGATGTAGGCGCGCACCCACACTTTCTCAAGATTGCCAATCGTGACGACCGGGGTCCCGGGGGCAACCATCTCACCGGGTTCGACATTCTTTGACAGCACGACCCCCGGCATGGGTGCTGTCAGTACGGCATAACCGAATTGGGTTTCAGTCACGGCGAGCGCCTGCCGGGCCTGCTCCAGACGGGCGCGCGCCTGATCGATCTCCTCCTGGCGTGGGCCTTTTCGAACAAGGGCATATCTTTCCTTCGCCTGGACCAGGGCCTCGCGGGCCTGTTCGATCTGTTCCTTGCGGGGACCTTCCTGTACCAGCTTCAGTTGCTCTTCCGCCTCGCGCTGTCTGGCTTGTGCCATTTCAAAACCGGCCTTTGCGGCATCGTATTGCTGGGCCGATACATTCACCTTCTCGAAGAGGCGGGCGTACCGGTCATAATCCAGCCTGGCCCGCTCGGCGTCCGCGCGGGTGCGCGTTACGGCTGCCTGCGCCGCCGCAATTTCCTGTGCTCTCGAACCGTGCAGCAGTTCATCCAGTCGCGCCTGGCTCTGTCGCATCATGGCCTCGGCCTGTACGATTTCTTCAGGCCGGGAGCCCGCCTGCAGTTGAGTAAGAAAGGCCGCTGCGGCCTGGGTCTCTGCCTTCCGCATGGCAACCTGTTCCCCCAGATCGCGGCTTTCCAGCCGGGCCACCACTGCCCCCGCAGCGACAATGTCCCCCTCGTCCACAAGTCGCTCCTGAATCCGGCCCGGGATCTTGAAGCTGACCTCCACATCGGTCACTTCAATGTTCCCAGAAACTCGAAGTGAGGACGCGGATTGTCCGGAACGAAGTACAAAGTAGAGGACCGTCACAACTGCCAGTAACCCCACGGCTCCAAGGGGGATAACGAGTTTCTTCTTATCCTTCATGTTGGGACCTCAATGTGAATGCTTATTCACTACACAAAGATCGCATTAGGCTTCAATCGCCCTCTTGAAAATCCTCCATGATTTTTCGGCATTGTTAGTAACATCGAATTCTCCGTCGCTTAGAAACCAGAGAATTCCCGAGGACTGAAATATGGCCAGAAAGATTCTTGCGGCACTCGGGGGGTCGACGCCCGCGTGAATTTCCCCCCGCTGCTTTCCTTCGACAATGATATCGCTCAATCTCCCGATGAAACCTTCCAGGATTCTATACACCTGGACACGTTTCTGGGGACTACGACCGTAAAGATTGTCGGAGAAGATGATTCTAGGCATGGCCACGACTTGATTTTCCCGGATCATTCGGACTTGTCGTCTCAGAAGCCGGTGGAGGCGTTCCAAGCACTGGGGGGTTTCCCGCTCGACCTCCTCAAAATTCGTGCGGACCTGAGCCTGGAAGAGGTCGATGGCCGCTTTCAGCATCTGATCCTTGTTCTCAAAATGCCGGTAGAGTGCGGAGGGAACCAGCCCCACCCGGCGTGCAACCGCTGCCACGCTGAGCCCCTTTGCCCCACGCGTGGCGATCAAACCGAGGACAGCTTGAGCAATTTGCTCCTGCCTGAGGCCGGTGTTCAACTTCTCGGTGGCCATCGAATACTCCATTGTGAATATCTATTCACAATCTATTCACAATTCCCTCTTCTGTCAAGAGGGAGATTCTGTTTAAGGAGGGCAATCTTCTCGAAATCCTTACGGAAGTCTCTGGCCGCGATACGAGAAATTCCTGAAACAATTGTGTTTCATGATGGTAGTGCGTCAGAGTCCAAAGCGGTGAGTTCTTACCGCTCAAACGTCAACGGAGAGGTTCAGCATGGACAGAAGAAGGTTGCTCGTGATCGACGACGAGCCGCAGATTCGGACCTTCGTTTCCGAGGCCTTTGCCGGTCAATACGAGGTGGTGACAGTGGGGACAGGGGAGGAAGCCATCCGTCGGGCCATCCTGGAACGGCCGAACTGCATTTTGATGGACGTCATGATGCCGCAAATGGGCGGATTCATGTTGTGTGAGATCTTCAAATCCATCAGACAGACCAAATTGATTCCCATCGTCCTGATGAGTGGAAAACCCCGACACATGGTCTGGCCGACGGCCCAAGAGATGGGTGTCCTCGACTACATCGAAAAGCCTTTTTCCATAGAGCGAATGTCGGACTCGCTCAAGCGCGCCCTCGAAGAATCTCCCGTGGAACGGCGCAGGGCCCCCCGCGTCACCATGAAGATCCCTCTTATTGTGCGGGGCAGGGATGAATCTGGAAACGATTTTGAAGTCGGCGGGGAAACCGGCGATGTCAGCCGACTGGGGGCAATGGTGCGGTTGCCCGTTCGGGTCCCGGTCGGGGGCCTCATTGAGATACGCCAATCGGAGGCTCCTTCCCCCAACCGGCCCGCGCTCCTGACGGCGGCACGGGTCGCCTGGAATGGCCAGGTCAGCCCGGACGGTCCTTTTTTGCATGGGTGCGAGTTTTCCCACCCTTCATCCGAATGGGTCATCATCCAGTAGCCTCATCCCCAGACTTTTCAGAAGCCCGTCTGCGACAACCTGCAGCCCTCTTGTCCTGACCTCAGGACGGAACGGGAACGATCAGCCTGATTCGCGGGGAACTCAAATTTTCCAGATACGTGGTCTTCTTCAACACCAGGGCGGGCGAGCGGCTGGGCACGCCTCTTAAGCGCGGTTCCACAACCAAGGGAGCGATCCCCCATCATAATAAAATTCTCTATGGTTTAATAAGGAGTCTGCCGATAAGGCTACTGGCTGCGTGGCCCGGTGTCACCAAACCACTTGCCGGACCAAATGAGGTTGCTTGAAAAGACCCGGCCTTTGAGCGTTCGGGGTAAACCCTGCCGTACCGTTGAGCTGCAAATTTCGAGAAGACGAAAACACCACAGATGAGCGAAGTCCCGAGAGAAGCAATTCTAATTGTCGATGATGAAGAGCCCATCCGCCAACTTCTGGACCAGTGTCTCAAAGGCCAGGGGTACCAAACGAGCGCGGCGAGTAATGCCGAGGAGGCGCTCTCTGCGTTATCGACAAGCCACTTTGATCTGGTCCTTTCCGATGTCCGGATGCCCGGCATGAGCGGTCTCGAGTTACTCGAGGCCATCAGGAGTCGTCATGACGAAGTCGGGGTCCTGATGTTGACCGCCTGTGACGATGTGTTCATGGCCGTGCAGGCCATGAAGATGGGCGCCCTCGATTATGTGCTGAAGCCCTTCCGGATCAATGAAATCAGCGCGACGGTCCGGAAAGCGCTCCGTTTGCACCAGGAGGATGTCGGTCAAAGGCGATACGTGCTGCAGCTTGAGGAGGTCGTCAGGAATCAGACCTTCGAGCTCCGCAAGACTTTCGAGCATTTTCAGAACGCTTCAGAAACAACTCTGGAAGCACTGGTCGCGGCGCTGGATGCGCGCGAACGTGAAACCCAGGCCCATTCCAGGCGGGTGAGCGAATATACACTGCATCTGGCACATGTGGTGGGGGTGGACGAGGACTTGCTGGCGGATATTGGCCGAGGGGCCATGCTTCATGACATCGGCAAAATTGGAGTATCCGACAATATCTTGCTCAAGCCTGGCAAACTGACTGAGGCGGAATGGGTGGAGATGAGGAAGCACCCTCAAATTGGTTATTGGATTCTCGATGGAATCCATGGCCTCAAGTCCGCGTCGGAGATTGTCCTGGCACATCAGGAGAAATTTGATGGGACCGGATACCCTCGCACACTGAAGGGAGAGGACATCCCGCTGGGCGCCCGGATCTTCTCGGTCATCGATTGTTTCGATGCCATTACTTCCGACCGCCCCTATCGGAAAGCATCCCCTTACGAGACCGCCCGCGCGGAAATCGCCCGCTGCTCGGGGACTCAGTTCGATCCGCTGATTGCCCGGTACTTTCTCAATGTCCCACCGCAGAAGTGGCAGGAGATCCGAGCGCGACTGCAAGAAGAGATCGAGAGATCGGTGCGCGCCCCACTTTAATCCTCAGTTTCATCTTCCGACCGCAATCGGCCCATCCCGTTGCCAGACCACCCTCCAAGAAATTCCCAAATTTCTCCGCGCCCGTCCTGGAGAAAGTCCCGGGGATTCTTGCTTGGAAATCCTCTGCTCCCCATTCCCACCAGAAGAAAAGGTCTGCCCTGGATCGAACTCAGGGCGTCTGACCTTTGTTCCTGGATCTCTCGTGATTTAATAGGCTTATTAAAAGGAAGTGGGAAGGCTGGTTGGGTTGCGACACCAGCCATCCCGGGTTTGTCCTCAGTTGGAGGTAAGGACAAGTTACACGTTAAGACGCCAATCTTTTTGAAAAGGTTTCTTACGTTACAAGATTTTACAACCGGGGGGACCGGGGAGTGGACCCGGATCAATCCTCGGCGAGGGGCTCAAAGGCATCCTAAAAAACACCGTTTCTGAGGAACCGGGGATACTTTATTGCGTGCTCGGGGGCGATCGTCGTGACCACCGTGCGGATATAATCAGCCCTGGCGCTCACCCGGTGAACCGGACGCTGCGTCTCGGGCCGAAAAACACTCAGTGCCTCAGCTCAGAGGTTGATGCGCCGGGCTGGGTCCCAGACGATGAGGCCAGGGACGCAGTAATGGTGCCCACAGAAATGCGAGCCTTCAATTGTACAAGGCGATGGCGGGGTTCGTCCGTGTACCAAACATACATCCGTCCGGCTTGACGGAACAATCCTTCGAACACCTTCGGCTCGACCCGGATGGCTTGAAATGTCCCGGCATCCGTTTTTATGGTTTCCCGTTGCTGTATCTCCACAGTCACGTTGTAGGTTTTGCCCCCGTCATTGACAGGGAACTGGACCGAATTGCCCACTGTGAACGGCTGGGTCTGCATATAGAAAAGCGCCGAAAGGACGTCCTGCACACAACCCGGCGTGGCCGTCTGGGCCTTCCGGATGGGAGACGAGGGGAGAAGGAGATTGCGATCCTGCAACTGGGCCGTCTTTTGACCAGGGGGGAAATCGACAATCGTTTCACGGTGTCGGCGGCCTTCGTTGATCCGCTTCATGATCCGAAGGGAACAAAAATTCTTGAGAGCAACCAAAGACTCAAATTGGTCCTCTACACGGTAAAGCGTAGACACGAACCGGCTGGAATGAGCATCCCCGGTGATCTTCAATTGGCCAGAGGAGGGATCGCGGTCGACTCGAATGCTGGCCACCCCGGCACTTGCGGCTCTCCAGTAGACATTATAGTTCAACGTCTGATTCTCGACTTCAACGGCGGCCGGCGGTTTTGCAGACTGTGGCGCGGCCTCCGTTGCACTCCGGGATTTTCCGGTCACCAGAGCCAAAGCAACAAAGAAGGCCAGGGTCAGGCTCACCCTGTAAATCATCGGGGTGGAGTTGCGGACGATGGTTTGAACCTTTGGCATCCGTGCCAGATATCGCGATATGGTCTGTTTCATCAAGAACCCCTCAGGTATTTTATAAGAAACAGCAATGCCACTGCACTACAAAAACCCAGGAGGACATTATACTCGCGATTCCGCCAATATAGGCCCCAAGAGAATGAAACCTGTCCTTCTCCCCGGCGCGACTTCCCCCTCCAGGGGAGAAAAAGGGGGACCTCCCGTGCATAGGCAGAGAAAGCGTCGCCAAAAAGGCCTTTCAGATGCTCTTCCTCTTGTCGCATCACAGGCCAATAAATCGCCAGGAAAAACAGCACAATCCCCAGCATGAGGATCACGCGGTGAGCGGCCCACGCAAAGCCGAGGGCAATGAGAAAACTCCCGAAGTAGAGCGGATTTCTCGAAAGTCCATACGGCCCATCCCGGGCTAAGGTCGCATTCTTTCTGATCAATCCCGAGGCCCAGGCCCGCCATCCCACTCCGAAGAGGGCCACTGGTGCGCCGGAACTTATCGACAGCAGTGTGGGACGCGCCAAAACAAAATACACAATCGCCACCATAAAGCCAAGGGGCACCCGCCATCGGGCAAGGCGACGGCCGAATGAAGGTCTGCTCATGGGATTACCCCGGACCGGCCCGATTTTGCGAAATCGGAAGCATCCGTTGGAGCCGTGACTGAATGGCATCGAACACCGCAGCCACCGGGATTTCTGCGATGCAGCGGCGCCCCCCACAATCCCGTCGATAGCAATACCGGCCGCACTGGTTCTGCTGCACCACGATGTCCGCCGGGTGGTATGGACCGTTTCGGACGGGATCGGTGGACGCATAAATCCCCACGATGGGTGTCCGGGCGGCCGCGGCAATATGGAGCGGGCCGGTATCGGGCCCCACAAAAAGCCTCGCGCGTCCAGCCAGGGCCGCAAATTGCGGCAGGGTGGGGGAAAGCAGGACAGCGGGTTGACCCGTCAGATGAGACAGAATTTCCTCTCCAAGTCCATTCTCCGAAGGCCCGACCGTAATCGCCACGGGCCACCCCAATTCGTCCAGAATTCGCTTTGACAACTGGGCGTACTTGTCCACCGGCCACCGCTTGCTCTTCCAATTGGCGCCAGGGTTTACAATGACGAAATCCTTCCACTGACGGTCTGTCAAGTGTTCCTCGACCCAGTCCTGATCCTCAACTCCGAATAGGCGGTCAAACTCAAGTTCGCTCGGATTCACCGGATTCGTCGGCGCCGTTTCCCCTGATTTCCACCTTGACCGGAGGAATGTATCCACAATGTTCAAATGCTCAAAAATCACATTTCCCCGGCGGGGATTCCTGTCCACCCTCCGTGAATAGAAAATGGAAGAGTGCGGCTCGCGGAGGGAATTGCGATCTCCTCCAATGATCCCCCCGGGGCTTGTCAGATACGCAAAGGCCGCGGATTTCCACAGTCCCTGGAGGTCGAAAACAACGTCATAATGCATGCCGCGCAGATTTTGCATTGTCTGGAGGATCGCCTGCCAGGTGTGACGGCTGTAGAAAGATTTCCGCCAGCGAAGCGTATCGATTTCAATAATTCGATTGACGGCCTGGGCGTGATCCAGGATGGGCCGGGCATACCGCTCCACCAGCCAATCCAGGCGCGCTTCCGGCAAGGCGCGCCGGAGTCGGACCACGGCGGGCATCGCGTGAATCACATCGCCAATGGAACCGAGTTTCACGATCAAGATCTTCAACTCAATTCCTTTCCCCGCGTCTTCCGAGGACCCGTCGAATCAAGTCGCGTGTGGAATGGTCCTTGGGATCCCCCACAATCGCTACCTCTCCGCCATAGGAACGGACCGCTTCGCGTTCAGGAACGGTCTCTTGCGTATAGTCCGTTCCTTTGGCGTGGACATCTGGACGAAGCGCTTTAATCAAGGGCTCCACCGTCGGATCGTCAAACACCGTGACATAATCCACACATTCCAGCGCCGCCACCAACCGAACCCGGGCGGCCTCTGACATCAGAGGTCGCCCCGCATCCTTGATCTGCCGCATCGAACGGTCACCATTCACTCCGACCACTAAGACATCGCCCAGTGCTTTGGCCCCCCGAAGATAGCGGATATGACCCACATGCAGGACATCAAAGCACCCGTTGGCGAGCACAATCTTATGGTTTCCGGCGCGTTGAGCCGCAACGACCGTCCGGAGGGTGGCGAGGTCAAGGATCTTCTTCTCAGTCATGATTTCGAGGATTCCAAAGCGTGGATCTGCGGGGGCGGAGCGCCCTACTTGACATCGGACTCCACCGCCGCCACGAGCTCTTCGCGGCGGATTGTCGCCGTGCCATGTTTCATAACGACGAGACCTCCGGCATAATTGGAAAGGCGTGCCGCCTGTAAAAAACCGGCCCCACACGCCAGGGCCAGCGTGAAGACGGCAATGACCGTGTCCCCGGCGCCCGTGACATCTGCCACCTGGTCCGTGCCGTAAATGGGGAGGTGGCGGGTAGTCCGGCCGGGTTCAAAAAGGGCCATCCCCTCCTTGCCGCGAGTGATGAGCAGGGCCTTTGTATGCAGCCGCTTCAGCAGCCTCCTTCCCGCCACTTCCAGCGCCGGGAGATGGTTGCCGATGGCTATCCCCAGCGCGGCCTCTACCTCCGGCTCATTAGGGGTCGCAGCAGTAAAGGATTTAAAGCGGAGGATCTGATACCTCGAATCCACATTCAGCGGAATGGGCCGATTCCGAATCGCGGTCCTCAGCGTGTCCAGACTCTCGGAACTGATCATCCCCGATCCGTAATCAGACACAAGGATCCCATTCATTTTGGGGACGATTTCACTCGCCTTTTTGATCAACCGCTCCCGGACCTTCACATCCGGGGGCGCCGGGGCCTGCCGGTCGATGCGGACCACCTGTTGGTGGGTGGTATGCGCGGAGCCCGCCAGGATGCGGGATTTGGTCGTCGTTGAAAACCCCTTGTCCATCAAAATCCCGGTCGCCGGAACTCCTTTGCGGCGGAAGAACTGAACCAGTTGGGCACCCTGTGCATCCCGCCCGACGATGCTGAACGGAAATACCTTGGCGCCCAGCTCAACCAGGTTGTTCGCCGCGTTGGCCCCTCCGCCCGGAAAAATCTCGGTACGCCGGTGCTTCAAAATCAACACCGGCGCCTCCCGGGAGACCCGCGAGATTTCGCCATCGACGTACTCATCGGCCACGAAATCGCCCAACACCAGGATCCGGGCCTTTGAGAATTGATCGATGGTCCGGAGCAGGAGTTCACATTCCTTGGACTCGATCATCGGCGATGTTCCCTTCTTGAATGTATCAGGATTTTCTTCACAGCCTGCAAAAGGTTCGTGCAGACCCAGTCCGGCTGAAACCCCCATTGGGGAAGGTGATACTCGAACTCCCCCCGGCCGTATCCCGTCATCACGAGGGCGCTTCTCAATCCATGAAGGGCTGCCATTTCGATGTCACTCCGGCGGTCTCCAACGATGTAGGATCGGGACAGGTCCACGCCCAGTTCCCGTTCAGCGCGGTCCAACATCCCCCGGCCCGGTTTTCGGCACTCACAGTTGAGACGATACGGCGGTTCTCCGACATCGGGGTGATGCGGACAGTAATAGATGGCATCGAGGTGCGCTCCTCTGGATTTCAATGTCCGGGCGATCTTCTTATTGACCTTCACCACGAGGGACTCCGGGAAATATCCGCGTGCCACCCCTGCCTGATTGGAGATGATCACGGCCTTCGCGCCCGCCCGATTGATGGCGCGCACCGCTTCGGCGCTGAAAGGATAGATTTGACAGCGGGAGGGATGATTGACGTATCCGACCTCCTCGCACACGGTCCCGTCGCGATCCATAAACACGGCAAAAGGCTTTTCTGACATGTAAAAGGAACTCAATGTGAGAGCAGATCAGCCGCCACGCGGTAAACGTCTTCGACCGAGACGCCGGTCATGCAGCGGTGGTCCAGCGGGCATTCTCGAAGCAAGCAGGGACTACATGATACGGGATGCTTGACCACGCGGGTATGCGGTCCCACGGGCGCTGTCGCCTGCTCATCAGTCGGCCCGAAGATGGCCAAGGTCCGGGTGCCAACAGCGGCCGCCAAATGCATCGGCCCGGAATCATTCGTCACGAAGAGGGAACAACATTTCAACAGCGCGGCCAGGTCCCCCAAGGTGGTTTCCCCGCTGAATATCTTCGCAGGGTGTCGCATTTCACGCGCAATAGAATCGGCCATGGCCCGCTCGCTGGCCGAGCCAAAGATTAGCACAATGGCTCCCAAGGCATCAACGAATCGATCCGCCAAGGCAGCATATCGCTCTGGAAGCCAGCGCTTCGCTGTTCCGTAAAACGCCCCTGGATTCAGTCCAACGAGCAGCTTTCCCTCCACGACTCCCTTCGCCGAGAGAAGTAGGCGCGCTCTTTGATGGTGTGCTTCGGAAATCTCAAGCGATACCCCTGGAACGGGGGGGAGCGCAGGAATGAAGCCGGACTGCCTCAGGATTTCGAGGTAGTATTGAGTCTGGTGCTGCAGCAGAATTTCCCCGGGAATACTGAGACGGCGTGTCAGAAGCAGGCTTCTTCCATCGGTGGCGTAGCCAATGCGTTCGGGAATGTCTGCCTTCCAGGCCAGGTAGGCACTTTCAAAGGAGTTCGGGAACATTATCGCCACATCGAAACGCCCCCGAGCCAACTCCGAGATGAACCTCGATCGGCCTCGCCACCCCCGGTGCTGGAGAGAACGATCGTAGATCTGAATATGATCCACGGCAGAAGTCCTCTCAAAAATTTCACTGACCCACGGGCGCACCGCCAGGGTGATCTCTGCCTCCGGCCGGGCCCGCCGAAGGGCCTCCAAAGCGGGGATCGTGAGAATGGAATCTCCCACCCAGTTCGTTCCACGAACCCAGATCCTTGTCCGGTAAGGTGTCGTCATGCGAGAAAACCCGGAAACAGAGAAATCCTTCTTCGATCAAGTCAACAGAGAGTGGAGAAATCGAGCTTCGTCGTCCAATTTCATCTCAATTTCGAAGATATAGCACGGCCAATTTCCAAACGCTCGGGGCGGGAGGTTCATCGCGTCCTTGGCAGTGGTGATGAGAGCCTCTGCCCCGCACTCCATGGCATGCAGAATAATGTTGCGTGTATCAGAGGGGCTGTAGCGATGGTGGTCCGGATAAACCAGGGATTCTGTCACGGTGAGTCCATGCCCCCGCAAATCGCGAAAGAATTGGGTCGGTTGTGCAATCCCACAGAAGGCGACCAGCTTCCTTCCTTGGATCTCTTCGACCGGCCCGAGACTCCTACTTTCAGTCATCGACACTCCAGTGCAGTGCCGATGAGCGCTAAACAGTTCGGCCGAAGGGCAGAGGGCCTTCCACCGTTCCGGGGTGAACTGTTCGGGGGGGGAGTCCCCGCCCTTCACCAGAACCACGATGTCAGCCCGCTGGATCGCCTGGGGAGACTCGCGAAGCCGGCCCAGGGGGATGACTTCGCCATTATCAAAGGGTCGATCTGCATCAAGGAGCAGAATATTCCGGTCGCGTGCCAGTTTCAGATGCTGGAAGCCGTCATCCAGCACAATCCAATCCACTCCAAGATGTGACTCGATCCATTGTGCGGCCCGCCACTTGGGAGAGCCCACCACGACTGAAACATCGCGCAGTCGTTGGGCCATCAGTTGGGCTTCGTCTCCAGCTTGTAACGCCTCTGTGAACATGGTCTTCCCATCTGAGACCAGGCAGATCGCCCCCCCATGCCCCGATCTCCTTTTGTATCCTCTGCAAAGGATGGCCACCGATAGTTTCTGAGCCCGGAGCAGTTCTGTTACCTGCATCGTGAAAGGAGTCTTCCCTGACCCGCCAAGCGTCAGATTCCCAATGCTGATCACCCGCGGGGCCACCTTGACGGTTTTCAAAAGTCCCTTCTCATAAAGATGGGCGCGCAGATTCACTACTGCGGAATAGAGGGCAGCTCCCGGCCGAAGGCAGATTCTCAGTAGCGGGCTTTGGATCATAGGAGTTTCATGATCATTTCGACTGTACGTGCCGTTGCCCCGGAGCTCTTGGCAACCAGCGCTCGCCCCCGTTCGCCGATGACTCGTCCCTGGGCCGCATCTTCAAGCAATGTGATGGTGGCTGAAGCCAGTTCGTCGGCATTTTCAACCTGCAGGGCTGCTTTGTGGCTGAGAAAATCCTCGGCCATCTTCTGAAAGTTGGACATGTACGGGCCAAACAGGACGGCGACCCCGGCTGCGGCGGGTTCAAGAATGTTGTGCCCGCCTTTCTTCACCAGGCTGCCCCCGACAAAGGCGACTTTCGCCAGCGAGTAAAGGGCCGCTAGCTCGCCGACCGAGTCCAGCAGGAGAATGTCGCGATGGCGTCCTTCACCCCCCTCGAGCTGGGAGCGACGGACCACGCTGAAACTGAATTTGCCCACCAGATTGGCAACCGTGTCAAATCGCTCGGGCCGGCGGGGCGCAAGAATCAGCCGCGCAGCCGGGATTCGCGCCTTGACTTCTGCGAAAGCCCTCAATACAAGTTCTTCCTCACCCTCCGCCGTACTTCCGGCTATCCACAAGGACGAGCCGTCCTGACCTAAAAACCTCTCGCGGACCAGATTCTGCCCCTCCTCGGACTTCCCGCTCAGCTGAATATCGTACTTCAGATTCCCGCACACCCCGACCTTTTCAGGCGGCGCTCCCAGCGTCCGGATGCGCTCCGCATCTTCTTCTGTTTGCATGAGGAAGAGATCGATCTCGGGCAGGAATCGACGCAGGAATCCCTTGATCTGCCCATACCAATGGAAAGACTTTTCCGAAATGCGTCCATTTACAACCACCAGCTTGATACCCTGCCCATGGGCCTCGTGAATGAAGTTTGGCCACAGTTCGGTCTCCGCCAGGCAGACCAGCGCGGGTTGGATGTACCCGAGGCTTCGCCGGACATTCCGACGCCAATCGAACGGGTAATAGAAAAACCCGCTCGCCCCCGAGATTCGCTCGCGCGCATTCTGCTGCCCGGTGAGCGTGGTTGTGGAGATGAAGATCTTCCGGGTAACTGCACGGGCTCTGAGCTGCGACACCAAGGGTGCGATCGCGTTGCTCTCCCCCACAGAAACGGCATGGATCCAGATCGCCCCCTTCGAGCCCTGGTGCAGTTCCCGGGGAAGTCTTCCCGTCCGCTCGATCAGGCTGACAACGTATTTTCCGTGTCTCATGGCCTGCACAAGGAAGTAAGGCAGGAGGAGCACAAATCCAAGGCACAGAAGAATACTGTAAAGGGTGAACACTGGTTGACCTGTAATGAGGCGACGCGAAAATACGGACAAGAAAATATAACGGATGGGCGGTTCATGCGCCAAGCGATTTTGTGCGCGGGGGTGATTCCTCTGTCCGATAGACCCTGGGCGGGGTCCTTTTCAGGCTCTCGAAAGGAGAAGAAGGGCTCGAGACGGGACCAACTTCCTTTGGGTCCCTGAAGAGTCTATCCGTATTGGTTCGTTTCCTGGAGTTTCACCGGAGGAGAGCAACATTTGACAGTTTCGTGGGGCTCCTATAAATTTAATGCCGCTGATTGCTGACCCGGGTTGATCTCGGGAGGAGTTCGTCAATGCAATGTCCCTTGTGCGGCAGTCGCAAGGCCAGGCGGTCCTGCCCTGCCAAATCCGCTCGGATTTGCGGCGTGTGCTGCGCCACGAAACGGGAAATTGAAATCGATTGTCCGCCGTCCTGCAGCTATCTTCGAGAGGGGTACCAGTACGCCATGGAAAAGAATCCCCTCGAACAAAGGGCGCGCTCGATGACCCTCGGTCGGACCTTCGACCGCGGATTTCTCCTGGAAAATGAGAGATTCTTGATGGAGGTCTCGAGCGTGATCAGGGAAGGCTATAAGTCGGTCCCGCAATTACATGACTCGGACATCGTGGGCGCGTTCGCCGCCCTCGAAAAGACCTATCGAACTCTCGACAAGGGGCTTTATTACGACACCACCCCAGAAGGGGGATTGGGGCAATTCCTGTATTCAAAACTCAAAGAAAGCATCGATCTCAAAATGCAGAATCCCGATGCCCACGGTCGCCGCCTGAAGGTCTCGACGGTGATCGACTGCCTGGTCTTTTTGCAGCAATTTGTTCAATTGAAGGGCTCGGGCCGCCCTCTGAGCCGAGGATACCTTTCCCACCTCGAGGAAGTTTTCGAGCACGCTCCCAAGGATGCTCCGTCGGAGGAGCCGCGCATATTGCTCGCGTGACCTCCCTCCCTGGACTCAGTTCAACGCAACTCCACCCGATCCCCGAGGGTAATCTCCTCATCGCTCTTTGTAACGATCGCCGTCGAACTATTTTCTTCGGTCTGCAAGATCACGCATTCTCCCAGAATCTGCCGTGGAAAATGCCCCGTCTTTCCCACCTTTGAATAAAAGACTTGATTATACACGTTGACCGCGCCTTCACTTGCGGACCGGGAGATTCGCAGGGTTGACCCGACCTGGACGCCCTGGTTGGTCCCCACATTAAGATACACGATGGACCCTTGACCCAACTGTACCTCTCTCCACTTTGAGTCGATGATCTGTCCTTCGGCCTTCCCTGATGAAGGAGCAAAGTGGTCCATGACTCCGCCTGCTCCCGCCGGCGGCAAAAGCCTGGATTGGGGCGCAACCACCCAGTCTCCCACGAGCAGGGATTGACAGGAAAAAACGATCTCCGCGACCACGATGTTGTCCCGAATATCCACAATCTTGACATGGGCGATATCGCTGTAAAGGGTCCCCAGATTTTTGAATTTCTGGACGGTGCGGATGATGAATAATTCCTGGCCCTTTTGAAAATTCGACAATGTCCCGTTTCCCAGGTAAACCAGGTCTCCGGTGACTAGTTCGTTCTTCAGCCGTCCCTCTTCAGCACCCAGTACTTCTCCAATGCGGGAGATTTCTCCCTCCGCAATGAAGCCGCTGCAATAGGTATCACTGTAGGATGCAGCGGTAGGCGCTGATTTAGGGGGCAGAGCCATTGCGAGCGGCGCCATGGCCGTCCCCAGCAAGAGCCCGACTATCAAGAGCTGCCAGATGCCGAACTTCACTTGATCTTTTCTTCTGGACTCCATAGAACCTCCGACATGCCTGTGGATCGAGGCGTTGGATATTTAGCGCAGAGCTTAACGGGCCATGGCTCGGTTGTCAAATGTCCTGACGGAAACCGGGCACAAAATCAACGCGCGCCTGCTTATGGGAATTGATACAATAGGCTGTCATTCATAGGTGTGTCGGCCGTCACACAATGCACGAAATCCCTTGCGTCCAAACCACTCAAGGCCAGGTCACCTTTGCCCCGATCCGTTTATGAGTCTCTGTGCGTACCCGTCGCGGAACCCACTGCACGACGTGCTTTAGCTGCGATGGAACAGGCGAAAAAGCATGCCCGATGGATTGAATTGCGGCTGGATTACCTCGATTCAACCCGCCAGATCGACGAACTACTCTCCCGGTTGAAGGGCATCTCTCATCTCCGGCATACCCTCATTTTTACACTCCGCAGGAGGAATGCGGGAGGAAGGTTTGGAGGGAGCATCGCCTCGCAGCTTCTCTGGTTGGGCCGGGCCGCCACCCTCGGACAGTGGCTGGATCTTGAGATTGAGACGATTCGGACACAGGGAACGCAAATCGTTTCGCAGTTGCAGCGAATCGGGGCCAAGCTGATCGTTTCCTCCCATGATTTCAAAGAGACTCCGACCCATTTGGAGCATCTTGCGAAACAGCTTCTGGAAACCGGCGGCGATTTGATTAAGATTGCAGTTCAGGCGAATTCACTCTCGGACGCAGCCCGCCTTTTGAGTATGCAGTGTAAGCTGGCTCGCCGGGGGCACCGCAGCGTCGTGCTCGGGATGGGTGCCTGTGGGGCGGTAACGCGGGTCCTCGGTCCCTCGCAGGGAGCGGAGTTCACCTACGCGGCCCTCACCCGGGGAAAGGAATCAGCGTCCGGGCAGTTGACCGTCTCGGCGTTGGAGAAAATCTTTCGAATTGACCGGATCAACTCGAGGACTCGGATCTATGGCCTTCTCGGCTGCCCCCTTTCCCACTCATTATCCCCTGCTCTCTACAATGCCGCATTTGCGCAACTGGGCATAAACGCAATTTATCTTCCGTTTGAAACTGGCGTGCTGGACGATTTTCCCTTCTGGACAAAACGGCTCAAGGTTAAAGGGCTCAGTGTCACCCTCCCCCACAAAGCAGGGGTCGTGAAGTTTGTGTCGAAGCAGGATCCTGCGGCGAGGCACGTCGGCGTTGTGAACACTCTGCGTCGAAGGCAAGGGCGGTGGTTCGGATATAACACGGATGCCCGGGGAATCGAGAAGCCTTTGGAGGAACTTGGACTCCACTTGAAGGAATCGGAGGTCCTGCTTCTGGGAGCGGGAGGCGCCGCCCAGGGGGTGGCGGCTGTTCTTCGCGAGAAGGGGGCGAAGGTCTTGATTTTGAACCGGACCCTCGCGACGGCTCAAAAACTGGCCAGGAAATTCGACCATCGAGTGGTTCGGCAGGAGAACCTGCGGAATCATCACTTTGCCCTCATCGTGAATGCCACCTCCGTCGGCATGTGGCCCGAGGTCAACAAGGTTCCCATTGACCTGACTGAGGTAAGTGCGGACGTTGTCTTTGAATTGATTTACAACCCGCCCGAAACGCGGTTGTTGCGGGAGGCACGGCGTCGAAAGATGCAAACCATTTCAGGAATGAAGATGTTCATTTCCCAAGCTGAAGCTCAATTTAAGATCCTGACCGGGAAGAAACTGCCCACCGCGATCTGGCAGGAGATCGCACGAAGGGGTTTTTCATGAAGGCATCCAAAGCGAACTTTCAATTTCTGATCCGAGTCCCTGCCTCGACCTCCAACCTGGGACCGGGATTTGACGTCCTGGGGTTGGCCGTCAACCTCCACTTGGGGGTCGGTGTGGAGCCCTCTGCCAAAGGGTCGAATGTTCTCCTCTTCAAGGGGGTGGGCAGCGACGTGCTTTCGCAGGAAGGCTCCAACCTGATTCTCCGGGTCGCCCAGCAAGTGGCGCGCGCCGAAAGGGTCTTACTCCCTCCCCTGCGATTGACGATACACAATGAAATCCCCCTGGCTCGCGGGTTGGGAAGCAGCGCCGCCGCCATCGTGGCTGGAGTCTCCCTGGCAGAGCTATTCTCCCGGCGCCCGTTCCCTCCTTCCCGGATTCTGGAATATGCCCTGGAGTTTGAATCCCATCCCGACAACCTCGCCGCTTGCCTCATGGGCGGCCTAACGGCAGCGCGTCTCGATCCCCCGCGTTCCGCTTATTTCTTGCCGCTGTCCATCGATCGCCGTCTGAAAGTTGTTTTTGTCGTTCCTGAGTTTACTGTATCGACCGTCAAGGCTCGCCGGGTGCTACCGCGACGGTATGCAAGGGAGGATGTGGTAACCAACCTTCAAAACGCCGTTTTGCTTTCTCAGGTCCTGAGTAAGATCCCAGGCCACCCTTTACGACGCCTTTTCGTCGATCGGATGCATCAACCCTTCCGCGCTTCCCTGGTCCCGGGACTTCAGGAGGCGCTCGCCCTGCCCCAGCTCCGCGGTCTGGTCGGGGTCTTCCTGAGCGGGTCAGGACCAACACTGGCCGCTTTGGCTACTGAGAACTACCGAACCATCGGCCGCGCGCTCCAGAACTGCTTTTCAAAACATGGATTGTCATCTACAATTGCCGTTCTGAATGTCGATCGAAAAGGAAGAAGCATCAAGCGTCTCGCCTAAGAATTCCATCCCGGCTGCCAACCTCGCGGACACATGGATGCATTGACACAGATCCCTTTGGGCACACAGGTCCTCCTGGGTGAAAAGGCGCGCGCCAGGCGGCGCGTCGAGACGATGGTCACGAGCGTCTTTGAGGGGTGGTCTTACGACGAGATCATTCCCCCACTCTTCGATTACATGGATGTTTTCGAGCGAGGGGTGGGCGCCGAGCTCGGGAAAAAGGTGTACCGTTTTCTCGATCGGGAGGGAAACATCCTGGCGCTTCGGCCCGAATTCACCTCGCTGGTCGCCAAAACCGTCGCCTGCCGGATGAGCGAGTCGCCGAAACCGATTCGCTTGTATTACTCAGGCGAGGTCCTGCGCTATGAGCCTCCGCGAGGGGGTCAACAGCGGGAATTCTCTCAGATCGGCCTGGAACATATCGGGGGACCCCGACTCGAGGCGGATGTCGAGGTCCTGGCAATTGCAATCGAGGTACTCACGCGGCTCGGCCTGAAGGATTTTCAAATCAATCTGGGTCACATGGAGTACTTTGCCGGCATCGTTGAGCGAATGGGTTTTGAACCCGCCGTTTTGCAGAGGCTTCGCGAACTGATCGACATCAAGGATAAGACCTCGCTCCGGGCAGAACTCGGCAGCCTGAATCTTAAGGACCGCCGTCAGGCCACCATGCTGGCCATCCCGGATCTGACCGGGGGACGCGCGGTCCTTCGCAGGGCGCGTGAACTGGTCAGCAATGAGCGTTCGGTCGCGGCATTGGACCATTTGGAAAGGATTACTCGAACCCTCTCCGCCCTGGGATTCGCCCGGCACTTGACCCTTGACCTCAGCGAAGTGCGCGGGCTGGAGTATTACACGGGAACGGTATTTCGCATCTTCGTTCCGGGACTCGGGTTTGAGGTTGGGGGCGGGGGACGCTATGACAAATTGTTCTCCAATTTCGGCGCGGCGTGGCACGCCGTGGGGTTCTCATTCAGCCTGGAGCGGTTGATGCAGAGCGCCCGCCTCAGATCTATCCCCCGTCATCCTTTGCGACGATTCAAGCTGAAGCCAGATCACCTGAGGCGACAATTCGCCGACATTCTCAGGGAACGACGGTCTGGCCGTCGGATCAAGCTGGAGTAGGGCGGGGGTTAGGGAAGAGGTAATAGGGAATAGGTGGTAGGTGGTAGGTGGTAGGTGGTAGGTGGTAGGTGCCGGGTGTCAGTGAAACCGTTGCCAGTTCTCGGTGGCCGGGTGATAAAGCCGGAGGCCAGAGGCGAGAAGTCAGAGGTAGGAAATTGGAGGTCGGAAGCCAGAAGAAGCATTCGGGCGTTAACTTTGAACTTGGAACTTTGAACTGGGTTTTTGGACTTTGGACCTTGGACTTGGAACTTTGAACTCCTATGTTAACCGTTGCCATCTCCAAAGGGCGATTGTTCGATCCATCCCTGGAAATGTTCTCACAGCTTGGATATCGGGTTCATGCCCGTGAGGCAGAGTCGCGCAAGCTGGTGGTTGTGGACCGCCGGGGCATGATTCGGTTCATTTATGTAAAACCCGCCGACGTGCCGGTTTACGTCGAGTATGGAGTCGCCGATTTGGGGATCGTCGGACTGGACGTGCTGTTGGAGGCCTCGCCCGATGTTCACCAGCCCCTGGATTTGAAATTTGGAAGATGCAAAATTGTCGTGGCAGCGCTCGAGGGGTCCAAACAGGGTGGCGAACAGGACAGAGTTTCCACCTTGCGCGTCGCCACCAAATATCCCCGCCTCGCCGCAGAATATTTCACCAGGCATGGCGTCCCGGTAGAGATTATTGTGCTCTCCGGGTCGATCGAACTCGCCCCGGTGCTCGGATTGGCAGACTGCATCGTGGATCTGGTACAGACGGGAGTTACACTGAGGCAAAACGGTTTGAAGATCGTCCATGTGATCGGCGAATCGTCGGCCCGGCTGATCGTCAATCGCGCCTCTTATCAACTGCGGCGCGAGCCAATTTCTGAATTGTTGGAGCAGATCGAGCGCCTGGTGGCTCGCGGCACGACCCCATGATCGAAATCATTCCCGGATCCCAATACCAAAGTCACCCCAAAATACGGAGAATTCTCTCCCGCCGACAGAGTATGGATCCGAAGGTTTTTCGAGCGGTCGAGGCCATCGTCGGAAGGGTCCGGAAAGACGGCGACTTGGCGCTGCGACAACTGACTCAGAATCTGGATGGGGTGCAACTTCGGGCGATCCGGTTTCCATTTTCAAGGATTGAGCGACAAGCCGCGCGGGCGTCAGCCGCTCTCCGCCGGGCGATCGCGCAGGCCCGCCACCATATCGAAGCGTTCCATCGACGGCAGGTTGAGAGATCCTGGACAATCTCCCGGGGCTTTGGCGCCTCTGTAGGCCAGCGGTTGACTCCGATCGCCGCCCTGGGACTTTATGTTCCCGGCGGCACTGCCGCTTATCCTTCGACCGTCCTCATGAATGCCATCCCGGCCCAGGTTGCCGGGGTCCGCCGGATCGCTGTCGTCACTCCTCCCGGCAATCTGGAGCACAATCCCGGGCTCGCCGCGGCCCTGGTGGAACTGAATCTGGAGGAGGTTTACGCTGTGGGGGGAGCCCAGGCGGTGGCCGCACTCGCCTATGGCACCCCGACTATTCCCCGTGTCGATAAGATTGTGGGGCCCGGCAACCGATACGTCGCGGCCGCGAAGCGCATGGTTTACGGAACTGTGGACATTGATATGATCGCCGGCCCCAGTGAGGTGGTGGTTGTGGCGGACTCGACCGCCCAAGCCCGGTGGGTCGCCGCCGATCTGCTCGCCCAGGCCGAACACGATGTTCATGCGTCCGCCATCTGTATTACCCGTTCTAACGATCTTGCTCGTCGAATACAAGACGAGGTTGAAGAGCAAATGGCTTGGCTTGAACGAAGCGCCATCTGCCGGCGTTCCATAGACGCGCTGGGCGCGGTCATTGTGGCTCGAAGCCAGTCTCAGATAGAGATGATTGTGAACGAGCTGGCACCGGAACATTTGGAACTGCACCTCCGACGGCCCGAGCCGTTCAGCCGAAGAATCCGGAATGCAGGAGCCATTTTCCTGGGCGCCTATTCCCCTGAGGCGGTAGGAGACTACTTCGCAGGGCCGAACCACGTCCTCCCCACGAGTGGGACGGCACGCTTCTCATCCCCGCTGGGCGTCTACGATTTCATCAAGCGAACCTCTATTATCCGATATTCAAGAAAGCGATTTGAACGAGATGCCCGTGCTATCATCCAGCTTGCGCGGGCGGAACAGCTGACCGCCCATGCCCGCAGCGTCGAGATCCGCTTGAGGGGAAAGACTATCGAGACTAAGTCCCTCAAACGAACCGATTGAACCGAGGTATGACCGCTTTCCCCATGAATGTTTTTCTAAACAAGATCAGGCCGAATGTCCGGGAGCTTGTTCCCTATTCGCTTGAACACGTGGATGCGCGTGTGAAACTTGATATGAACGAGAACCCCCTGGATACTCCCGAGGTCATCAAGGCGGCAGTGATTGAACAATTGCAGCATCGGGAATGGACGCGGTATCCAGAGCTGGTTCCTCGTAGATTGCTCACCAAACTCTCGCGGTTTGTGGGGTGGCCGGAGGACGGCCTTCTCGTAGGCAACGGCTCGAACGAAATCCTGAAGACCATTTTGATGGCCGTCGCGGGTCCGGGTAGTCGGGTGACCGTGGTTCAGCCCTCGTTCTCCGTCTACCAGCAGCTCATCAGGATCACCGGGGCGGAGTACCGTCCCGTGCTTCTCACTCCAGAGCTGCAATTCGACATCGAAGCCATCTGCCAGCAAGCCCGGGGGTCGGACCTGACCATTGTTTGCGTCCCCAATAACCCCACGGGCACACGGCTCGACCCCGAGGCCATCCGCGAGATTCTCAGTTCCACTTCGGGGCTGGTCATAGTGGATGAGGCGTATCATGAGTTCAGCGGAATGAGTTGCTTTGACCTGCTTCGGAAATTCTCGAACTTAATCCTGCTTCGCACTTTCTCGAAAGCCATGGCGATGGCTGGACTTCGTATCGGCTACTTGCTCGCGGACCCTCAAATCACCGCCGAGGTCGCCAAGGCGAAACTCCCTTACAACCTCAATTTCGTGTCGATCGCAGCGGCCGAGGCGGGCCTGGATCATATCGAACTGCTCCAAGCCAACGTCCAGCGAGTCATTGACCTGCGTGCCACGCTCACGGCCCGGCTGAACCGGATGGCGGGAGTTGAGACATTTCCTTCCGGTGCAAATTTCATTCTTTTCCGAACACCTCTGCCCGGGTCGGCGTTGTTCGAATCCTTGTATGCCCAATCGGTCCTGGTTCGAGATGTGAGCAAAGCCCCCTTGCTCGATCGTTGCCTCCGCGTCACGGTGGGCAATGCGGAGGAGAATGAAGTCTTTCTCGCGGCGGTGAAGAGGTCTTTGCTCGAGGGAGTTGTCCCGCACGTCCCCATGAAGGAAGACAACCCCGGAATTCTTTGAGTCCGGAGACGAAGTGGATACACCCGCGCGGCACGGCGACTCAGCGCACCAGTGAATTGGCATTCAACGGTAGACCCGCTTGAGATGACATTATGAATAAACGGCAGCGCGTCGCGATCGTCAATCGAAAGACCAAAGAGACGGATATCCATCTCCGCCTCAATTTGGACGGTACCGGCAAAGGAAGGATCAAGACCGGGATTAACTTTCTTGACCACATGCTCACGGGCTTCGCCCGGCATGGACTGTTTGACCTGAATCTACGGTGCAAAGGGGACCTTCACATCGACGCTCATCATTCCGTCGAAGACATTGGGATCGCCTTGGGACAGGCGTTCGCGCTGGCGGCAGGGGACAAGTCAGGCCTCGTTCGTTACGGCCATGCCTACGTCCCCATGGATGAAACCCTGGTGCGAGGCTGCGTTGATTTTTCGGGTCGTCCCTATACGCTTTTTAAGGTGAAGATCCCAAGAAAGAACCTTGGAGATCTGGACACAGAACTGGTGGAGCATTTTTTTGAATCCCTGGGGACACACGCCCGAATCAATCTGCATCTCGAACTTCTTTACGGGAAGAACTCGCATCATATCTGCGAAGCGTGTTTCAAGGCTTGTGCACGGGCCTTGTGCGCTGCCACCCGCCTCGACCCCCGCGTGGTGGGGGTCCCTTCCACCAAGGGAAGGCTCTAAAAGGGGCCGGGGGACAGGAATCGGGGCGCGGAACTCGGAAGTCCGTTGCATGAAGTCGGAGGCCGGAAGTCAGAAGTCGGAAATCGGAGGTCAGAAGGCAGAAGTCAGATGTCGGAAGCCGGAGGCCAGAAGTCGAAGGCCGGAAGAAGCATTGGGGCTTTAACTTTGAACTGGGTTTGTCGAACGCTGGACCTTGGAATTTGGACCTGGACTGGTTTTTGAACTTTGAACTTTGAACTTTGAACTTGGAACTTTGGACTTGGAACTTTGGACATGATTACCATTATTGACTGTGGGATGGGGAACCTTCGCAGCGTTCAGAAAGCCTTTGAACATCTGGGCTATCCCGCACGAATTTCCTCCTCCCCCGAGGCCATTCAGAATGCAGTGAAGCTTGTCCTGCCAGGAGATGGGGCGTTTGGAGATGAAATGAAGCGATTGAAGGACCTCGAGCTCGTATCGCCCATTCTGGAGGCGGTGGGGCGAGGGGTCCCCTTCCTTGGCATTTGTGTTGGACAGCAAGTGTTATTCGAGGCAAGCGAGGAATTCGGAAATCATCAAGGGTTGGGGTTGTTCCAGGGAAGAATTAAACGACTGCCCGGCGGTCTGCCAGTTCCGCACATGGGGTGGAACCAGCTCCATCTGAAGAAGAATTCCGTCCTGTTGGCGGGTGTCGCGCCTGAATGCTTTGTTTATTTCATTCATTCATACTACATCGCAGAGTGCGAGCGGACCCATGTGACGGCAACGACCGATTACGGCATCGAATTCCCGGTGGTGGTCGAGCGTGAAAACGTGTTTTCCACACAATTTCATCCGGAGAGAAGCCAGTGCCCGGGTCTTCGTCTGCTCAAGAACTTTGCCGGCCTTTCAGGCGTGTGAGGAATAGGGGAAGACGAAATTGGGGCCCGGTCGGAATCCGGGCGAAAGGCTTCTCAATCTCAAATGATTCTATATCCTGCCATCGATGTTAAAGACGGAAAATGTGTTCGGCTGGTGCAGGGGCGGGACGACACAGCAAAAGAATACTCCGCCAATCCGGTTCAAATGGCGTTGCACTGGGAGCGGGAAGGGGCGGAGTGGCTGCACATCGTAGACCTGGATGCGGCGCTCTCCGAAGGTCGCAAGAATGAAGACACGATTGAGGAAATCCTCCGGGTGGTCCGGATCCCAATCCAGTTAGGGGGCGGGATTCGGTCCCTCCCGCTCATCGAAAAGGCGATCGCCCTGGGAGCGAGCCGGGTTGTCATCGGAACGGCCGCCGTCGAAAATTATGAGATGTTTCATCGGGCCATGGAGCAGTACGGAGATTACATTGCCGTCGGAATCGATGTGAAGAATGGCCACGTTGCCACACACGGCTGGAAGCTGGAAACGGACTCCGAACCGGCGCAATTCGCAAAGAGTCTGGCGCTCCACGGAGTCAGTGTTTTCATTGTGACGGATATAGCCCAGGACGGAATGCTGTCCGGTCCCAACTATGCTCTGGCCGAGCGCGTGGCGCAGGCCACGAAAGGGTCGGTGATTCTGTCCGGTGGAATTGGATCAATCGAGGATATACTTCGGGCCCGTACCCTTGGAAACCGGGGCGTGGAGGGGGTCATTGTCGGAAGGGCTCTGTACGAAAAGAAATTTACACTCAAGGAAGCCCTGGGGGTCACGTCAAACCCATGACCCTCTCTCAAACCAAATGGCGTTTGTGCCCTCCTGATACGAGGATCCCTGCGCTCCTTGACTTCTCCGGAGACGCTTCAACCTGAACGCGAATGAAAATCACCAGCAACTCACAACCCGTCGAGAACATGCGCTCCACGGGTTCTAGCCATACTGGTCCTGCCCTCCTCATGATCCTGTGTGTCCTGGGGATGCTGGGCACGCTCCTGGCGGGACTCCACTGTCTCAGTCTAGCCGAAAGCGCGCAAACCCAGGCAACCGGCCGCTGGGTGGTCTATTGGTCAGACTTCCACCTGGAGCATTTCTATAAGATTCAGAAAGAACAGCTGCAGCTCCGGCTCAACGAGCTGGCGATTCGCGAAGACCTCGACAACCTCGTCCTCGAGAATTACCGGCTGAGAATAGCCGAGTACGCCGGCCAGGTCGAAACGGCTCACAAGAAAAGCGTCCAAGAGGACGACGAGGCCCACGGGTATGAGGCGCAGCGGGACCGGAATCTGAGGCGGTCGCGTTGGCTGATGGCGGGAGCTGCAGGATTTGTTCTTGTCCTCGCGTGTCTTATGCTCCATGTGCTTGCTGGAGGGAAGGGATTCATGGTCGCGGCCCTGCTCCTAGTGGTCATCTCGCTCGCCGTCTGCGGGAATGCCTTCCTTCAATTGTGGAGATAGACTGAATCCCCATGCTCGCCAAGCGAATTATTCCCTGCCTTGATGTGGATGACGGCCGAGTCGTCAAAGGAATTCGTTTCGTCCAGTTGCGCGACGCCGGAGATCCGGTGGAATGCGCTCGCCGCTACGACGAGGAAGGGGCGGATGAGTTGGTCTTCCTGGACATCACGGCCTCCTCTTCCCAACGGAAAACCGCCGGGGATTTGGCGGCCCGTGTGGCTGAGGAGGTGTTTATCCCATTTACTATCGGCGGCGGGATCCGAACCATCGAGGAAGTTCGGAACATTCTGAAATCGGGAGCGGACAAGGTTTCCTTGAATACCGCGGCCCTTCAAAGCCCGCACCTGATTACCGAGGCCGCGGAGAAGTTTGGAAGCCAGTGCGTGGTGGTAGCGATCGATGCTCGCCGCCAGGGCCCGAATGGGAGTGTGTTGGGAACAGACCCGGCACGATGGAAAGTCTTCAGCCACGGGGGGCGGCAAGAGACTCCACTTGATGCCGTGGAATGGGCGCAGCAGGTGGTGGAGCTCGGCGCGGGAGAGATCCTGCTCACTTCGATGGACCGGGATGGCACCCAAGATGGTTATGACCTCGCATTGACGCACACCATCGCTGGAGCGGTGCGTGTTCCCGTTATCGCGTCGGGAGGGGCCGGCTCACTTGACCATCTTTACGAGGGCCTGACGACAGGTGGGGCGAGTGCCGTTCTGGCTGCCTCCATCTTCCATTTTGGTACCCATTCAATCCGGGAGGCGAAGGAATTCCTGAAGCGGAAAGGTGTCCTGGTACGGTAAGATCCGAAGTCGCAGGTCCATGGTCCAGATGAGTCGCTCCGTGCTCCATCGCGGCGCGAAAACCCCTGCATTTAAACAGACCATCGAGGTCAGTCCGGCCCATTCAAAATGCCTATCTCTTCCATTGACGCTCTTGCGCAACTCAGGTTCGATGAGCAGGGCTTGATTCCGGCGGTTGTTCAGGATGTACGCACCAGACAGCTCCTGACCCTGGCCTACATGAACAAAGAAAGCTTGAGAAAAACCCTGGAAACTGAGGAAACATGGTTCTGGAGCCGCTCCCGAAACGCGCTGTGGCACAAGGGTGAAACCAGCGGCCATACCCAGCGCGTGGAGAGAATCACCCTGGATTGCGACGGCGACGCCCTGCTGATTGAGGTGACCCCCCGTGGGCCGGCCTGTCACACGGGGGCAGAGAGCTGTTTCTCCGCAGAATTATCCGGAAAAGCCGATCCGGAACCCGCCCCCGGTCATCGCTCAACCGACCCCGGCTCGACTCATCTCGGACAAGTCCTTGGCGAACTGGCGGCGGTGATCGCCCGGCGCCGAAGAGATCTGCCGGAAGACTCCTATACGGCCACGCTCTTCAAAAAGGGATTGGATCACATCGCGAGGAAGGTGGCCGAAGAATCAGCGGAGACCCTTCTGGCCGCCAAAGCCCACTCCAAAAGTCAAATTGCCTACGAAACCGCCGATCTCCTCTATCATCTTCTTGTCCTTCTGGCCGAGGAGGACGTCGCGCTCGATGACGTAGCGCTTGAACTGGCAGGCCGGCTCGGCAAGAAGAAATCAGAATATCGTTCCTGAGAATTTTGCTGGCTTTTCTCCCATCCCCGGAAATGTAATGTGGATGATATAATCCGACGTTTGTTCTTCGCCCGCATCCTCTTGAGGCCGTGAATGCCTGCCTAAGGAAGAGATGATGAGTCATTCCCAATCGACCGTCGACTGGACGCAATTCGAAAAACTCGCCCGCGAGGGAAATGTCATTCCCGTCTTCAAGTGGGTCACGGCCGATTTGCTCACCCCCGCATCGGCTTTTCTGAAATTGGAATCCCAGTCCCCTTTTGGCTTCCTGCTCGAAAGTGTGGAAGGGGGGGAGACCATTGCCCGGTACTCATTTCTCGGTGTCGGTCCATTCCGCTCTCTCCGGTATCGCAACGGCGAAGCCTCCATCACTTCGGCCGCCGGGTCGCAACGCCGGCGCCAGGACCTCTTTGATCTGCTGCGGGCCGAGGTAAACCAGTTTCGGCCGGTTCGGTTGGAAGGGATTCCGCCCTTCACCAGCGGGGCCGTAGGATTTCTGGGATACGATCTGGTGCGATTGATTGAGAACATCCCGGACCGCACGACCCGGGATCTTGATTTGGACGACGCGGTGCTGTTGTTTTTTTCAAACCTCGTCATCTTTGATCATGTGCGTCACCAGGCGCTCATTGTCTCCAATGTGCTGACGGAGGAGACCGGCGACCGACTCTCTCTCAAGGAGAAGTATCAAAAGGCGGTTCGAAAGATTGCCTCCATGGAGCGGTTACTCCATGCTCCCCTCGTGAGGACGAAAGCCAGCCGCGCGGCCCCGCCGGCTCTTCCCGCCGGCGCGGTGACCTGCAACTTCACGGCGGAAGGATTTGAGAATGCCGTCCGGCAAGCAAAGCAGTACATTACGGCCGGCGACATTTTTCAGGTGGTTCTGTCACAGCGGTTTGACAGGACTTGTGCCGCTGATCCCTTCGAGGTGTACCGGGCGCTGCGGATTGTGAATCCTTCGCCGTACCTGTATTATCTCAAGCTGGGCGATTTTCAGATCGTGGGTTCTTCCCCCGAAATGCTGGTCAAGGTTCAGGGGAAGAAGATCGCCTACCGTCCCATCGCGGGAACAAGACCAAGGTCTCGCGGCGCAGATGATGCCACTGATCAGGAGTTGGCGGTCGAATTACAACACGACGAAAAGGAATGTGCCGAACATATCATGCTGGTCGACCTCGGACGGAATGATGTCGGCCGGGTATCGCGGTTCGGATCGGTCCGGGTTCAGCGCCTGATGTTTGTCGAGAGATACTCCCATGTCATGCATCTCGTTTCGGCCATTGAAGGGGAGTTGAAAGAGGGACTCGACGCGATCGATGTCTTGCGGGCGTGCTTTCCCGCGGGGACGGTCTCCGGGGCCCCTAAGATCCGGGCCATGGAAATTATCGACGAGTTGGAACCCACGCGCCGGGGCATTTATGCGGGCGGGATCCTTTACCTTGATTTCTCCGGCAATCTGGACTCCTGCATTGCGATCCGCACCATCGTGATGAAGGACCACCGCGCCTATATCCAGGCGGGGGCCGGGATCGTGGCGGATTCTCAGCCCGATCGGGAACATCAGGAATGTATCAACAAAGCGCGCGCCTCCTTAAAGGCCATCGAATTGGCTGAGGAAGGGCTTTAAGAGTAGTAACGACTGAAGTCGTTACTACACGAAAATCATGATTCTTGTCATCGATAATTACGATTCCTTCACCTATAACCTGGTTCAATATCTCGGGGAGATGACCCCCGAGATTGTCGTCGAGCGGAACGACCAGGTGACCGTGGACGAGATCGCCGCCATCAAACCCGATCGGATAGTGATTTCACCGGGGCCGGGTCGTCCGGAAAACGCAGGGATCATTGTTGAGTGCATCAAGGCGTTCACGGGGAAGATGCCTCTTCTGGGCGTTTGTCTGGGGCTGCAGGCGATTGGCCATGCCTTCGGCGGCCGGGTGGTGGGCGCTCAACGGCTAATGCATGGGAAGACCTCCAAGGTAAGTCACGATGGGAGGACCCTCTTCCAGGGGGTGCCTCAGGGTTTTACGGCGACCCGCTATCATTCCCTGGTCGTTGAAGAAGGGTCGCTTCCGGATGCGCTGGAAATCTCCGCGCGCAGCGATGACGGAGAAATCATGGGATTGCGCCACCGGCGCTTTCCCACCGAAGGCGTGCAGTTCCACCCCGAGTCGATTCTGACAACCGAGGGCAAAACCATTTTGAAAAATTTCCTGAAGCTCTGAAAAGCGGGGACAGCCGGGAATTCAGTCTGAAGGAAGTTTGATCCAGGAATGAGACGTTCGAAGCCTTGGGCCTTCGGAAGACCCATGAGGCTTCCTTCGAAGCCATTGCCCGTTTTTCACAGGCACATTCTAACTGCGACGCTGTTTTTCGGACCGGGGAGAGGAGTTCAATTGTGAAGCTCGATTTCCTGGGCACCACCAAACGGACACACATGTGCGGAGAACTCCGTGCATCGCACGAGGGGCAGCGCGTGACGCTGATGGGCTGGGTGGCGCGGCGACGCGACCTGGGCCAATTGATCTTCATCGACCTGCGCGACCGCACGGGTTTGACACAAATCGTCTTCAAAACCGATATCGACCGGGAGATTCATGAGAAGGCGGAACAGCTCCGCACCGAGTTCGTAGTGGCGATCGAGGGCGCCGTTGTCGGTCGTGACTCCAACACGGTCAACAAGAACCTTCCCACGGGCGAGATCGAGGTAGTTGCTTCGCTCCTGAAAGTCCTGAACGAGGCTCAAACCACGCCCTTCCCCATTGACGACAGCATTGGCACCAGCGAAGACATTCGTTTGAAGTACCGCTATCTCGACCTGCGGAGGCCCAAAATGCAGGCGAATTTCCGCCAGCGCCACGAGGTCACCATGGCCGCCCGGAAATACCTGAACGACCAGGGCTACTACGAAATCGAGACCCCCTTTCTCACCAAATCCACGCCGGAAGGGGCCCGCGACTACCTCGTTCCCTCTCGATTTCACCGCGGAAAATTCTACGCCCTCCCGCAGTCTCCCCAACTCTTCAAGCAGCTGCTCATGGTCTCAGGCTTTGACAAGTACTTTCAAATCGTCCGCTGCTTCCGGGATGAGGATATCCGTGCGGACCGTCAGCCCGAGTTTACACAAATCGACATCGAGCATTCGTTTCCTCACCTGGATGATTTCTTCATGTCCATTGAGGGCCTGATCGCTTCGATTTTCGCGACCGCGGGGATTACTTTCTCCCAACCCTTTCCGAGGATGTCCTACGCCGAGGCCATGCGGAGGTACGGCAGCGACAAACCGGACACGCGGTTTGAGATGGAAATCCTCGATCTGAGTTCTCTCGTCGGCAAGACAGAGTTCGTGCCATATAGAAAAGCGCTCGATACCGGCGGGGTCGTGCGGGCAATTTGCGCCAAGGGCTGTGCAAAATATTCCCGGAAGCAGACTGATGAGCTGGCTGAAACGGCAAAGATCTTTGGAGCAAGCGCCCTGGCTACCCTTAAGGTCACCTCCGAAGGGGTCCAATCCAGCCTTGAGAAGGTTTTGGGCAAGCCCCTGGTTGTAGAGCTCGCCGCCGCCACCCGCGCCTCGGTGGGAGATCTGCTGTTGATTGCGGCGGGGGAGAAAAAGGTGGTCGAGGAATCCCTGGGGGCGGTCCGGCTTCAGGTCGCAAAACAGGAGAGGCTGTTGGAGGGTCCGGCCCGATGGAATTTTCTGTGGGTGACCGACTTTCCAATGTTCGAATGGAGCGCGACCGACCAGCGGTTTGTCGCAATGCATCACCCCTTTACCTCCCCGGTCGAGGAAGACATCGAGAGAGGACTGGTGGAACAGGATCCCGGAAAGGTGCGGGCGAAGGCCTATGACCTGGTTTTGAACGGGTCCGAGATTGGGGGAGGGTCCATACGAATTCATCGTCAGGATGTCCAGGCCAGGGTGTTCAAGGCCTTGGGTCTCAGTGACGAAGAAGCTCGTCAACGCTTTGGATTTTTCCTGGAGGCCCTTCAGTACGGCACGCCTCCCCATGGCGGGATAGCCCTGGGACTGGATCGCATCATGACCGTCCTGACGGGTGAGCCCTCACTGCGGGGCGTTATCGCCTTTCCGAAGACCGCCACTTATGTGGACCTCATGACTGAGTCGCCATCCCCCGTGGATCAGCATCAGCTCGATGAGTTGGGAATTGTGATCAAACCATAGTCCATGAGAAGTCCTGATTGCTGATGTCCAAAATCCGTGTTCTCCCGGAAATCGTTGCCAACAAGATCGCCGCAGGTGAGGTGGTGGAACGTCCGGCGAGCGTGGTGAAGGAACTGGTGGAAAACGCGATTGACGCCGGGGCCCACCGGATCTTTGTGGACACCGAAGCCGGCGGGAGGCGGCTGATCCGCGTCAGCGATGATGGCTGCGGCATGCCCCCCGATGATGCGCTGCTCGCCTTTGAGCGCCATGCCACCTCCAAAATGAAAACCGCGGAAGACCTTCTTTCCATCGCGACTCTCGGATTCCGGGGAGAGGCCATCCCTTCCATCGCTGCGGTCTCCCGGGTTTTGATGGAAACACGATCGCTTGAATCGCCGGTCGGATCACAGGTGGAAATGGCTGGGGGGAGGATGATCGCGGTCAAGGAAGTGGCGGCGGCGCCAGGAACCACCATCACGGTGCGAGATCTCTTTTACAACATTCCGGCCCGGCGCAAGTTCCTCAAATCTGAATCCACCGAATTGGGACACATTTCCTCGCTGGTCACACACTACGCCCTTGCGAATCCTCAGATTCATTTTCAGCTTCATTCCACGACCAACGAGATTCTGAATGTCTCGCCGGTTGAGAGTTTCCGGGAACGAATCTTCCAGATCTTCGGCCGCGATCTCCTCTCCCAGTTAATTGAGATTGAGGGCCAGAGCGCCGAACTCGTCGAGGCAGCCGGAATTGCGCCCGCGGAGGCGAACCAACCCCCGGAGAGGCAGGAAGAGCCACGCCCATCGGAACGGATCCGTATTTCCGGATTTGTGTCGCTGCCCGAAGTGCACCGGCTCAATCGCAATGCCATCTATATCTTTGTCAACCGGAGGCTGGTGCGCGACCGGCTTTTGATGCACGGCCTGTCCGAGGCGTATCACAATCTCATGCCATCCGCTGTTTATCCCGCGGCCCTGGTTTTTATCGATATGCCGTTTTCAGAGGTGGATGTCAACGTTCACCCCTCGAAAATCGAAGTCCGATTTCGACGATCCGCGCTCGTTCACGATCTCCTGCGGGACACCATTCGTGGCGGCATCCTAAAACAAAAGCCGATCGCCTCTTTCCGGCCCAAAGACCGGGTGACTCCGGATGACCTTGCTGCGCACAGTGCGGCCCAGGATAACCTGGGGACCGAGGGCCTGGGGCCGGAGTTAGACTCCAGGGGAATGCCCGGATCGTCAACAGTGGGTCCGCACCACACTGGCCCCACCCAGGCTCTCTCCGCATTCCGACTCCGTCCCGAGATGGCGGAACCGGAAACCCTGCGAATGAGGTTTGATCCGGCGATTGCCCTGTCGCCCTATTCCCCGATTTCCGGCGCTTCGGAAAACGCCTTACCGGGAGGGTGCGGCGGAAGCAGCGTCTCAGGGGAGGTCAGCCCGTTTACTGAGAATGAAATTGCAACTCTGATCGATCACCACATCACCCCGCTGGGGCAGATTCGCGATAGCTTTATTGTGGCGACGGATGATCGGGATCTCTATCTGATTGACCAGCATGTTGCGCATGAGCGGGTTTTATTCGAGTTGCAGTTGAAGGAACGCGCGCGCGGCACCCTCCAAGGTCAACGGCTGCTGCTGCCGATGATCGTCGAGCTTGATCCGCGACAACTGTCGATTCTGGAAAATATTCTTCCGGAGATGGAACATAGTGGATTTGATGTAGAACCCTTTGGCCACAAGACGATCGCAGTCAAGTCCGCTCCCGCCGGGGTGGTTGCCGGCGATGTCGAGGCTCTCCTCCGTGAGATCCTTGACGCGCTCGAGCGGGAATCCCAGGCGGTTAACATCGAAAAGCTTCAGACCAAGATCGCGGCTTCGGTAGCCTGCCATGCTGCCATCAAGGTCAACATGAAGCTCGATCAAGACAAGATGCGATGGCTGATTGATGAATTGATGAAGACGGACTACCCGATGAGCTGTCCCCATGGACGGCCGGTCATAATCCGGTATACCCTGCGCGAGATTGAGCGCGCCTTTAAGCGACCCTGAGCGCCAGGGGATGATTTTTCTCTGCAACCTCCCGACCTCTCCAAGGGAATGAATGGAAATCGCTTCGTCCCATGCCCACTCGCCGAAACCTGATCATTGCGATTGATGGACCTGCCGGCTCAGGGAAGTCAACGGTCGGCAGGAGGGTCGCCGAGCATCTCGGATACCTCTATGTAGACACGGGCGCCATGTATCGAGCCGCGGCATGGAAAGCGCTCCAAATGAAGGTTCCCCTGGACGATGTGAAGGCGATGACGGGGCTCGTGCGTGATACTCAAATGCAGGTAAGGTGTGATCATCGACAGTTCCAAATCTCCATCGACGGGGTCGATGTGACGCAGGCCATCCGAGCCGCGGAAGTCAGCGAGGCCTCGTCCAGGATTTCCACCATCGCGGCCGTTCGACGGGAGCTTGTGGCCCAGCAACAGCACCTGGGAAAACAAGGAGGGGTAGTGATGGAGGGCCGAGACATCGGCACGGTGGTCTTTCCGGATGCGGAGATTAAGGTCTTTCTCGATGCCACTCCCGAGGCGCGCGGCGAACGGCGTTACGCCGAGGATGCACGAATTGGAAAACCCGCCAGTCGGGAATCCACGATTGAAGCTGTTCGGGGGCGCGATCGCCGCGATGCTTCGCGGAAGGCCTCTCCCATGATGCCCGCTCCAGATGCCATCTACATCGACACGACTGGCTTGACTATCGATCAGGTCGTCGATCAGGTTCTTGCATTGGTCGCGGCCAAGCGAAAGACCTCCTCTCCGAAGTAACAAACACGGCGCTTGCCGCTCGACAAAGGTCGACCGACCCTGCGAGAGAAACCGAACCAATTGCGGATTGTGGATTTCGGAATGCGGAATTAAAGCCCCGACCCGCCCTCGAAGCCTTTCTCAGCCTCGTCTTTTACCCAGTCGTAAGGCAACTTCCAATCTCAAATTTGAAATTTCAGATTTGTGAGGCCGCTCCGTATCCGCCAGGGTCCACGCCGCGGTCGGACCTTGAGGGACCGTCTGATCCACTTCGATGTCCGAGCGCGTCAGGATGACCGGAGTTCTGGCGGAAGTTTAAAAAAGCCTCGCAAGGGATTTGTCGAATCGACCCCAGCGAGGCATTATTTGTAGGGCTGTCGATGCAGGACCCCGATGCAGTTCTTATGACAGGATGGCTCCCAAAGCGAAAACCGGTGATTGATGTCTGTTGATAAGTCCGGCAAGAGGTGTAGAACAGGGCCCCTGCGGCACCGGATGTGCGTGCTCTACTGGCCCTCTTGCCTCGATAGAGAAGAGATACGAGTTGAGTCCACCCAGCCTAAAGTCCCTTCGTACTCTCCATCCAACACGATGACCCGACATAACCCACCCGAGACATCCAAGACTCGAACAGTCGTCCCCGCGGGGACAGGGGCGACCTTGCCAGCTGACCGCTTCGCTCCTGCTTGCCTTGGAGTTTTCGCGGATTTTTGTGCGATTTGATTTGGCGCGCCTGACTTCCCTCGCAGAGCGAGAAGATCGGTCTTGCTCTTTGCCACCAGAATTACCGGCTCCCCGGTCAAGAACAGACGCCCTTCTTGCCCCATGGCGCCCGGAAGGGGCTCGACCGAAGAGTTCTGAACATTTCCTGGCTGAATCAGAGGCCCCAAAAAAACAATTAAGCAAACGAGAGCACCCAAAAAGATTTGAATCCACTTCCCCCACCCTAACCGGTTTCCATTCCTGAATGCGGGTCTTGTCGGGGGTTCAATTGCAATTTCTGGTGGCTGACGGTATGAAGGCCTTTCCTGGGGCACAAGTTCCTTATGACATGCGGTGCAGACAATATATCGATCCGGCATCTTCTCAGCGCAGTGCGGACAAATCATCGTTCTTCCTCCGTTGGCTCTGCTGCAATACCCTCAAAATAGTCAGTCATCCCCCACACCACAGATGAAGATCTGCTTGTATTCCGGGGCAGGACTTGTGTCTCCGGATCCCTCTTATAGATTTCTTTTTTCAATACCAGGGGATTTAAGGCAACACAATCCGGGCCGTTCTTCCTCCCACGTCTTTAGTACTGGCAACCATGATTCCAACCCGTGCGGTCAAATTGACCGCACGGGGGGTTTACGGCTAGGCTGTTGATTTCACAAACCCGAGCGGGGTTGCGCTCCGAAAACCCGCTTCGACAAAAGGTTGGGTTTGTTCCTTTCGGAAACATGATTAACAATTTCTGTAACTCCCACTTACAAATTCCGTCGCCTCATGAGTCTCCCGCTTGTGCATCAAGCGCCAGGGAGGGAGTGTTTTCGAATTCACCCAGGGGAAGTCTGACGATCTTCATCCCTACGCCCCACAGGTCGAAAACACAACGTTGCTTGCGTCGGCCAGTCAAAGCCTCTATAATCGCGCGCTTCCGCATCTGGAGGGCGAATGGACTTGGATGGATGGCGCAGGCGCATCGACGCGGTGGATTTAAAGCTGGTGGAACTTTTGAACCGTCGCTCGCGCTATGCCCTCGAGATTGGAAAAATCAAAGCAAGGTTGGATCTCCCGGTGTACACGCCCAGCCGGGAAGTGGAAGTTTTGAACAACGTCGTCCTTGCCAATGAAGGCCCCCTCGATGATCCGGCCATGCGACGTTTATTCGAGCGTATTATTGACGAGGCTCGTCTCTTGGAGCGAGAGTATATTGAAAGAAAGAGACAGAGGAGAGGTCAGAGACCGGAAGCAAGGAAGAGAACCCGGGCGCGTTGATTTCAGAAGAAGCGTCCATTGTGAGGTACCGGGGGGCCTCTGGAAGGAAGATCCTCGATGGTTGTAGTCATGCAAGTGGGGGCGAAAGAGCCCCAGATTCAGAAGGTGATTGACCGCCTGGTCGCCATGGGCTTTGATGTTCACCGGTCGACTGGAGTCAGTCAAACGGTGCTGGGGGCGGTCGGCGCCAAGCCGGCGATTGATACACGGGATCTGGAGGTGTTAGACGGGGTGGCGGAGGTCATCCGCATCAGCACCCCGTTCAAGCTCGCCAGCCGCACCTTTAGACCGGAAGATTCCGTCATCCGGGCCGGGCCGAAAGGCCACCAGGTCGCCATCGGGGGCAAGACCGTCGTCATGATGGCGGGCCCCTGCACGGTCGAATCCGCCGAGCAGATCCGCGAGGTGGCCCGACGCGTCAAGCAGGGAGGAGCGGTCATCCTGCGCGGTGGGGCATTTAAGCCCCGGACCTCACCCTACAGCTTTCAGGGTTTGGGAGAAAAGGGGTTGAAATTCATTCGCCGGGCTGCTGACGAGAACGGGTTGCTCGTGGTCACCGAGTGCCTGGATACCGGACATGTGAGCATGGTCACCGAGTATGCGGACATCGTGCAGGTGGGGGCGCGGAACATGCAGAACTTCGAGATGCTCAAGGCCCTGGGAAAGATCCGAAAACCCGTGCTCCTCAAGCGGGGCATGAGCGCAACGATCGAAGAATGGCTCATGAGCGCCGAATACATCCTGACAGGCGGCAATCATCACGTCATCCTGTGCGAGCGCGGCATTCGGACATTCGAAACCTACACCCGCAACACGCTCGATATCTCCGCGATCCCCGTCGTCAAGAAGCTGTCACATCTGCCCATCATCGTCGACCCCAGTCACGGGACCGGGCGCCGCGACAAGGTGGCGCCGATGGCCCGGGCCGGTGTAGCCGCTGGCGCTGACGGCATTCTCATTGAGGTTCACCATGACCCGGAGAAGGCACTCTGCGACGGCGCCCAGTCTCTGTTCCCCGAACAGTTCGAACAGCTGATGAAGGAACTCCGCATCATCGCGCCAGCCGTGGGGCGGGAAATCTGACGCGCGAAAGAGGTCCCGGATCTCCGGCCGGGTGGGAACGGGAAAGGAAGAAGGCCGAGGAGCTGGGTCGATTCCCCCCTCTTTGTTGTTTACGAGCTTTCTCCCCCTGGCAGGCATGTTCCTAAAGGCGATTCATCCATTTGAGCCAGGAGCGATGAGTTCGGTGACGAACGCCTCCAGGTGCCGGGCGAGCGCTTCAACCTCGGGCAAAGATCCCCGGTTCGAGGCGACCTGCTGTTCAATCCTCTGAACAATCGCACTGCCCACGACCGCCGCATCGGCGACCTTCCATACACTCTGTACCTGGGCGCGGGTTGATATCCCAAAACCCACGGCAATCGGAAGGGTGGTAAATCGGCGAATTCTGTTTACCAGATTCTCGACCCCTTCCGAGAGGCTTTCCCGGGTGCCGGTGGTTCCGGTGCGGGAGACCGCGTATACAAATCCACGCGCCGCATTACAAATCTTCCGGATCCGCTCATCCGTGGAGGTCGGCGCAATCAGAAAAATCAAATCCAAATCATGGGCGTCAAATACCTTTTTGATCTCTCCGGACTCCTCTGGGATGAGATCCGTCAACAACACTCCGTCTACTCCCGCTTCTCTTGACCGTTGCGCAAATTTCTCAATTCCCATCTGCCAGACCGGATTGAGATAACTGAAAAGCACGAACGGTATTTCATCTTTATTCCCTTCTCCTCCAACCTTGTCCTGCCCTTGACGTTTGGCAGAGACCTCGATCCCTCCCCTGATTTCCGCCACCATCTTGAGAATTTTTCTCAGACTTGCTCCAGCCTCCAAGGCCCGTTGAGAGGCCCGTTGGATGACCGGGCCGTCGGCCAGGGGATCCGAAAACGGCACCCCCACTTCGAGCACATCCACCCCCGCCCTCAGAAGAGCACGGATCAGCGAATCGGTGTGTTGAAGGGAAGGATCGCCCGCGGTGAGATAGGCAATAAACCCCTTCCTGCCGGATCTGCGGAGGGTCTCAAATCTTTTTTGAATACGCGACAAGGGGTAGCTCCTTATGCCCGTCTTTCAATGATTGACGACCCCCGGGGGGCTCGTTCTTGTTCAACCCGCATGGCCCCGAACGTCAAGGGTGGTCGGTCCGATCATAAAGGGTCTGCCGATTTCGCACAAGCCAGGCCCCGAGAAATCTCTCCATAACTGGCTCTTTCCCCTCTTGCATCCGCCTCTGTGGAAAACTAAAATAAATGTAACCTCTCTTTAAACCTTTTCGTCATTTCGCCATCTAAAGTAACTCGGCGCGACTAGCCTGTTCCCCAGGGAAGCGAGCGGTGCGGTTTTCCCCTCCAGCATGGGGAGAGTTCTGCTCTTCAAAATCCAAAAGAAGGGATTTTCTTTCGGTTCACTGACTGCGACCGTGCAAAAAATCTCCCTGACCCCACAGCAACGCGAGTGGTTAATCCCCTTTTTAGGTTACCTGATCATCGTCCTGGTCGCCAACTATCGCGTGCATGAGCTGTATGATTCCGACTTTGCCTTCCTGATTTTGATCCTGGGCGCTTTCGCGCTGGGGCGTGTCTCAAGTTTTATCCGTGACTGGACGCCGGTAGTCCTCCTTCTTTTCTCTTATGAGTATCTGCATGGGTATGCAGACAAGATCATCGGGAGTGTGCATTCGACCGACATCATCCACCTGGAGGAGCGACTCTTCGGCTATCCCGTGGCCACAGTCACGCTCCAGAGGATCCTCTACACGCCCGGCGTCGGCCACTGGTACGATTATGCCTCCAGCCTGATCTATTATGCCCATTCCTTTGTGGTGCTGTTTGTGGCGTTTGGCCTGTGGGTCTACCGGCGGGACCTCTACCGGATTTGGGCGAGGTTGTTTGTGTACCTCTCCTTTGCCGGTTTCATAACTTATGTTCTTTTCCCCGCCATGCCCCCCTGGATGGCCTCACAAAACCATTTGATTCCACATATTCATAAAATCATTGACGAGGTCATGCCGGATGGGACGGTGGGGGTGGTCAGCGCCATGACCTCGAACCTCGTTGCGGCCATGCCCTCCTTGCATGCTGCCTATCCGACGCTCGGTTTTCTGTTCATGTGCCGCTATTTCAAGAAGGCGGCACCCTTTTATGCTGCCTATTGTCTTACGGTCTATTTTGCGATCATTTATCTGGGTGAACATTATATTCTGGACACGCTGGCGGGAATTGGATACGCGGCGGGAGTTTTTTTCATCCACGAGTGGGTAACATCCCGACAATGGCGATCCCCTTACCGATCGGCGTCCACGGCCGTGTTTGAAGTTTCACCCAACAGGATTCGTAGTAACCCCACGTGGCCCTATTCGCCCGTCCCGGAGGCGGAGTCCTATCGAGTGAGGCGAAGCGGAAAAAATGAAGCTTGAAATGTAGCATCATTGTTGCAGTGACGGCGTTCAAGTCACACTGCTAATGAGTTTCGCCATCACCGCGGAGGATTGGCGCCCTATTGACTGTTATCGGATTGATACTCCACCTTTCGCTTTCCACACCTAGACCCTCCCCGACCGATCCGTTCCTTCCACCGACCATTCAATCACCCCAACGCGGTATCTGTGCCCGCCCGGTCAAGCCCATAGGTCATCACAGCGCGGGAAAATCCTTCATTCGGGTTTGATCCGGCTCTCGCCATGGAGCACAAGACTCCACTCTCGCGGCACCCTTGCCTTCCGCTGCAGGTTACCTTCGAAACAGGGAGAAAAAGAAGGTGAGGATGAGGCTAATTAAGAGACATGTTACCAGGGGAAAATAAAAGGTAAAGTGACCACGGTGGATCCGGATATCGCCGGGGAGCCGACCCAGATGAAGAAAATTGAACCGGTCCAGCAGGAGGATCGCGCCGCCCAGCAGCACAAGAATAATGCCTAATTGAAGAATGAACTTACCGACACCAAACACATTGATACCCCAAATTCCAAATTCCAGTATCCAAATTCCAAATAAAAACCAAATTCCAAAGTCCAAGACAAAACCAACAAGACAAGCAAAGTAATCTGATTCTAAACCGCATCCTCCAGGCATGTTTTTGAGACAATCATTTGAACGGTTGGAATTTGGTTTTTATTTGGAATTTGGACTTTGGGATTTGGAGTTTCCCTTCATGGAAGTATTTCCAGCTCATTAAAAAAATACCGGGTCTCGAAGGCCGCCGTCTCAGGGGCATCGCTGCCGTGGGTCGCGTTGTTTTGAATGGAAGACCCGAATCGTTTTCTCAGGGTTCCCTCGGCAGCCTTCGAGGGATCTGTCGCCCCCATGACCTCTCGCCACTTGCGGATCGCGTCCTCGCGTTCCAGAATCATTGCAACAATGGGTCCCGACTGCATAAACTCGGTGAGGGGGCCGAAAAAGGGGCGTTCGCGGTGCACGGCATAGAATCCTTCAGCTTGCCTCTTCGATAAATGGATCAGCTTCAAGGCGATGATCCTGAATCCGTTCGATTCAATCACTTTGATGATATCCCCCGTGTAGCCGGCCCTCAGGGCGTCGGGTTTGACGAGTGCCAGTGTGCGTTCCAAAGACAAGGTGTTATTCTCCTCAAGAGGAATTTGTATAAATAGTTCCAGTGACAGGTGGAAAGGCCCAGCCTTACAAAACCTTTCACGAGGCAAGTTTCCTTGGACAGGTGGCAGGCCCCATCGAAGGGTCAGGACCGAGCTTGAAGAAGAGACCTTTTCTCCCGATTACTTCCGGAGTGTCTTCTCGACCATCGCCCCAATCTCCGCAGGTGATTCAACGACGAAGATCCCGGCATCGCGCATGGCCTTCATTTTTTCAGCGGCGGTCCCTTTGCCGCCGGCGATGATGGCGCCGGCATGACCCATGCGTCGTCCGGGAGGGGCTGTTTGTCCGGCGACAAAACCGATGACCGGTTTCCTGACATGCTCTTTCACATAAGCGGCCGCCTCCTCCTCTGCCGTCCCGCCTATCTCTCCGATCATGACGATGGCATGGGTTTCCGGATCCTGATTAAACATTCGAATGGCATCCAGGTGGGTCGTTCCAATGATCGGGTCACCCCCAATGCCGATGCACGTCGATTGTCCGATCCCACGCCGTGTCAGCTGGTCTACCGCCTCGTAGGTCAAGGTCCCGCTTCGGGACACCACGCCGACATTGCCCTCCTTGTGAATGTGTCCCGGCATGATCCCCACCTTGCACCTTCCGGGCGAGATGATACCCGGGCAATTGGGACCGATCAGGCGCGTCGTTTTCTTCTCTTGAAGATATCGCCAGGCCCGTACCATGTCCAAGGTCGGAATCCCTTCGGAGATGCAAACAACCAGCGCCAATGCCGCGTCCGCGGCCTCCATGACGGCATCGGCCGCAAAGGGAGGTGGCACGAAGATGACCGAAACATTCGCTCCTGTGGTCTTGACGGCATCCGCGACCGTGTTGAACACGGGAACCGAGGGATGATTCGCACCGTCCAGCGAATGGTACGTTCCTCCCTTCCCCGGGGTGACTCCCGCAACGATTTGAGTCCCGTATTCCATGCACGTCCGGGCATGGAATGTGCCTTCCTTCCCGGTTAACCCCTGGACCACGACGCGGGAATTCTTGTCAACGAGAATGCTCATGAATGAATCCCTTCCCTGGCTGGATGAAGTTCCGACGGGTTGATGTCACCCTTCCGCCGGTCGTGCCCCGAAACACCCGTCTCAATTGCTCTCCGCGAAACTATCCACCATCTTTACAGCCCGCTCTTCAAGGCCATTCTTATCCGCCAACTCCAACGGGATGGTAATGATAATCGAAAACTTGTGCTTTTCCCCGTCGACACTGATGACATGCACGCGATATTCCTTGTGGGCATCATCAGGCCCCCCCTTGATTTCGTAAACCGATTCGAACCCCTTTTCATTTCCAACGCGCCGTTTGTCCCATTTGACCTTGTTGTGTTTCGGCGGGCCCTCCATTGCTCTCAGGGCAAACTGTAGCGCCATCTTGCGGTGCAAAGTCTCAAGATCGTTCCCCCGAAAGACCGGATAAATAATGAAAGAGACCTCCTCGCCCGTGATGGTAAAGGTGGATCCATCCGCGCTCTCCACCACCTTCCATGCAGCAGGAGCCTTGACGGAGAAACGCTTCATGGAATCCTGGACCACCCTTTCTGTATCGGCTCCCGCTGCCGCGGAAGCCAGCCCCGCAATGAAGATCAGCAGGGTTGTGATGATCCGATTTCTCATTGTGTTTTGGATACTCACGAATTCTCCTTCCGGTTGAATGCTCGTCAAGCGCCCCGCCCGATGGCCCTGGCTCGAATCGCTAATGAACGCTCGCCCCCGGCATAGAATGACTTGCCAGGGCGACGACCTTTTCCGCTGCGTCCTTCATATTCAATCCCACGGTGAAGTTCAGTCCGGATTCCTTGAGGATCTGCCGGCCCCGTTCGACGTTTGTCCCCTCCATCCGGACGACAATGGGTATGGAGAGGGCCAGTTCCTTGGCAGCCTCGACCACGCCGGTGGCCAGCGTGTCGCATCGCAAGATGCCGCCAAAGATATTGATGAGAACCGCCTTCACGTTCTTATCGCTCATCAGGATGCGAAACGCGTTCTTCACCTGCTCGGCGCTGGCTCCTCCCCCGACATCGAGAAAATTGGCGGGCATGCCCCCTGCGTACTTGATGATGTCCATCGTGGCCATGGCCAGTCCGGCCCCATTCACCATGCATCCCACATTGCCGTCGAGTTTGATGTAATTCAGATTGTACTTGCTGGCGTCCACCTCCAGCGGATCCTCTTCGTTCAGGTCGCGGAGCGAGGCAAACTCCTTGTGCCGAAACAAGGCGTTGTCGTCAAAGTTGATTTTGGCGTCCAAGGCGTAGAAGTCACCCTCTTCGGTCAATAGGAAGGGATTGATTTCAGCCAGGGAACCATCCGTCGAGTGGAACGCCTGAAACAAAGCGGTCATGAACTGTACCGCTTTATTCACGAGTTCGGGAGCGAGCCCCAATCCAAAGGCCAGCTTGCGAGCCTGGTAGGCTTGAAATCCGATTCCCGGATCGATCCACTCCTTCAGGATCAACTCGGGGCTCTTGGCGGCGACCTCTTCGATTTCCATGCCCCCCGCGGCACTGGCCATGAAGACAGGCTTCCCGGCGGTGCGGTCAATCACGATGCCGAGGTAGTACTCCTTTTTGATGTGCAGGGCCTCTTCCACCAGGAGGCGCTGTACGATTCTTCCCTCGGGGCCGGTCTGATGGGTCACCAGTTTCATCCCGAGCATTTGTCCGGCAAGGCGGGCCGCTTCCTCCGGCGTTTTGGCCAATTTCACACCACCTCCTTTTCCCCGTCCGCCAGCGTGGATTTGCGCCTTCACCACGACGGGACCTCCCAGCTCCACGGCAATCTTTCTGGCTTCCTCCGCTGTCGTCGCCGGCCGCCCTCTCGGAATTTTCACCTGATACTTTGCCAGAATCTCTTTCGCCTGATACTCGTGGATTTTCATTGTGTAGGCCTCGTCTCTCAGATCAGTGGGGATGTACGGCTGGAAAGCGAAACGCCATTATAGACATGGCCCTCTCGACGGTCAAGGTAAGCGTCTTGACATTCCCGGGCACCTTCTCTAGAATTCCACATGGTATTTCGCGCCAGAAAATTTATTTGGCTTCTTCGAGCGATGACGCTCCCAACCCGTCCCATGAAATGGGCCGGGTTTTTTTGTTAGGGGGGGGCCGCCGTACGCGGGACGCCCCGATCCCGTTTCCAGCGGGAGGGGCAAGGAGGAGCCATTGACCCTTTACCAGGAGCCTAAATGCTAGCTGACAGAGTGTACGAAGCACTTACATTTGATGATGTTTTATTGCTTCCCCTGCGAACGTCCGTTTTGCCCACCGAAGCACAGACCACCACCCTGATTTCCCGTCACATCAAACTGAACATCCCGATTGTCAGTGCGGCCATGGATACGGTCACCGAAGCCCGTCTCGCCATCGCGCTCGCCCAGCAAGGCGGGATCGGGATTGTCCATCGGAACATGCCCGTGGAACGCCAGGCCAGTGAAGTGGACAAGGTGAAACGATCGGAAAGCGGGATGATCGTTGATCCCATTACGACCACGCCGGACAAGAAAATCTCCGATGCCCTGGAAATCATGCAGCATTATAAGATTTCGGGGGTCCCCGTCACGGACAAGTCCGGGACACTGGTGGGCATCCTCACGAACCGCGATCTCCGGTTTGAAACACACCTCGACCGGCCCATCAGCGAGGCCATGACCAAGCGCAACCTCATCACGGTTCCGGTGGGCACGACACTCGACCAAGCGGAAGAGAAATTGCATCAGCATCGAGTAGAAAAGCTGCTCGTGGTCGACAAGAATTACAAGCTGAAGGGGCTCATTACCGTCAAGGACATTCAGAAGAAGATCCAGTATCCGAACTCCGCGAAGGATACGCAGGGCCGTCTGCGTGTGGGCGCCGCCATTGGCGCCACGGGGGATTTCGTGGAGCGGGCCACGGAGCTGGTTCGGTCCAAGGTCGACCTGCTGGTCATTGACACGGCGCACGGGCATTCGGAGAGGGTTCTTCAGGCTGTGAAGACCATCAAGAAACGGTTCCCGTCGGTCGATCTCGCTGCGGGCAACATTGCCTCCGCCCAAGCCGCACGGGATTTGATTCGCCTGGGGGTCGATGCCATCAAAGTCGGCATTGGCCCGGGGTCCATCTGCACCACGCGCATCGTCACCGGCGTGGGGGTTCCGCAGATCACCGCGATCACAGCCTGTGCCGGCGTGGCGCACAAGGCCGGGGTTCCTCTGATTGCGGATGGTGGAATCAAATTTTCAGGGGACATCACGAAAGCGCTGGCAGCAGGGGCGAACGCGGTCATGATCGGAAGCCTGTTCGCGGGCACCGACGAAAGCCCCGGAGAAACGATTCTCTTTCAAGGCCGAAGCTTCAAATCCTACCGTGGCATGGGATCCCTGAACGCCATGCAATTGGGATCGGGCGACCGCTATGCCCAGGAGCGCACGAGCGGGAAGGAAATGATTGCGGAGGGCGTTGAAGGACGCGTCCCTCACAAGGGACCGCTTGCATCCATGGTTCATCAATTGGTGGGTGGACTGAAATCAGGGATGGGGTACTGCGGGGCAAAGACTTTATCGGAATTGCACCGCAAGACGAAGTTCATCCGCATCACGTCCGCAGGGCTCCGCGAGAGCCACGTTCATGATGTCATCATTACCAAGGAAGCTCCCAACTACCAGTTGGATTAGACCGGAGGCGGTGTCCGGACACTCGGGCCTGGATTCTGCTGTTGCGGGGTGTCGAAGCGCGGCCCGGCCGTCTCACACCCCGAGCGCGTCCGCGAGCTCACGGACAAATAACTCGGCGTCGGTCACCAGGCCCAGGGCCTGGAAGGTCCCGCGGTCCGCCAGTTTGGTAACCACGGCAGGGTTGATATCCACAGCGACCACCTTCACCGAGGCCGGCAACATGTTGCCAGTCGCAATGGAGTGGAGCATCGTGGCGATCATCAGGACCATCTCAACGCCCTGAACAGCGGCCCGCATCTGACGCTGGGCCAGTCCCATGTCAACGATGACATCGGGGAGGGGCCCGTCGTCGCGGACCGAACCGGCCAGCACCAGTTCGACGTGATGACGGATGCATTCATACATGATCCCTTCCTTGAGAATACCCGCCTCCACTGCTTTCCGAAGTGAGCCGGCCCGCCGGATCGTATTGATGGCCACCATGTGATGGCGGTGTCCGCCTTCAATCGGCTGCCCGCTGTGCAGGGCGACGCCGAGCGAGGTGCCGAGAAGGGCCCCCTCCACATCATGAGCGGCAATTGCGTTTCCCCCGAACAAGACCTGCACAAATCCCGCCCGGATCATGCGCGCCAGAAACGACGCTGCCCCGCTGTGGACGACCGCGGGACCGGCGACCACCAGGATCTTCCCCCCATGCGCCCGCGTCTCCCGCATCTGCTTGGCGATCTCTTCGATGACCAGGCGCTTCGGTTTTTCCGGCGACACGTCGCTCGCCATGAAGGAGAAGATTTCACGCTCCCGGGAACGCTGCAGCGGAATGACCCGGATCCCCTCGTGTCCCACAACCACGGCCTCATCCTTGCGCACCTCGGCCATCGGCATCATGTGAGCCCGCGAGTGGGCCCGGTCAACCACAATCGCCAGGTCCATCTCCGTCCGCGTGACATCCACCCAAACGCCATTCAACCTGACCTGAGTCGGGAAATGCGTGGTGGAGTAGAAATCGTCGGGGAGCCCACCGTCACAAGGGGCGGCCTCGGTGCGGACATCCTCCCGCGACACCAGCACCGCCCCGTAATCCTGCAGGGCCGTTAAAATGCGCTGCAACTGCACATCGCTGTCGGCGGTGATCTTAAGCCGGGCGAAGGAGGTTTCATCCTTGTGCCGGCCCACCCGAATCTCCTGTAAATCGAATGTGCCTCCCAGATCCATCACCGCATCAAACACCCGGGGAAGGATCCACGAGTCGATAATGTGACCTTCCAACGTAATCTCTTCGCTAAATTCAGCCATGCGATTGACCTCCCTGCCCCCGGATCTCGAAATGCGGTGAAAGCAAACTGCGGGCCGGCACCCGCACTAACCCTTCCAGGCTCGGACTGGAATGAAAGAATGCGGGACCGGATTCCTGGGCCGATGTCTCTTTGGATCGGCACACCAGTATGGGGCGCAATGAATGGAATTCGAAACGCGAGGGTAATGACTCACACTGCTGACGCCACGGGAACGATGGACCCGGGTTGAGAAGACCGAAACCTCAAAGCACCCCGCCACTGGGCAACCGGCGAGTTATTTCCTCTTCGAAAGGTTTACCCAGCTGATCGGTCGCGAAGTGCTTGAAAATGATCCTGTCGTCGTAAATTTTCAGGACTTCCCCGTCGTGCAGAACATCCTTCTCGCGAAGAAAAATTGCCGCGGGGTTTGAGGCTGATTGGACGACCGCATAGTATCCATCCATGCCCTTGACGATCCCCTTGAGCAGGAGTTTATTGACCTGCAACCCCTTCTTGCCGGGCGGAAGGCTTGAGGGAGGCTCATCACTGGCGCGGACGACGAGGGGGCGGAAAGGATCTCGGCGGCTCAGGAATACAACTCCCTTTTCTTCAGGTTCCTCCGCCTTGGGCTTCGCTTTCTCGACGCCTTCCTTTTTCGCTTCGCTTGCCTTGGCGGTCTTGCCCGGCTTTCCAGGCTTTGTCTTTGGCGTGATTGCGGCAGAAGCAGCTGACGTCTTGGCGGCAGGCTTGAGAACCGCCGGTTCGTTCGGTTTTGCAGCTTCCTTGGGCGCCGCTGCTTTCGTCTCCTTGGTCTTCTGGGTCACTGCTGGGATCCCTGGCTTTTGCACCTGGGCCATTGCCGTGGTTTTGGGTTTCTCTTCCTTTTTAGCCATGGGAGGAACAGGCTTTGTTGGAGGTTGCGTCTTTGCTGTCGTCTCGGCCTTCTTCGGGAGCTGTTTTTCCTTGGCCTGAGCCGTTACCGCCGGCGGTTTGACTACCTGCGGCTTGGAAAGGGCCGGACTGACTTTGGCGGCTACTGCGGGTGTGAGTTTTTCAGTCTTGACTGCCGCTGGGGATGAAGCTCCTTTTTTCGGTCCTTCAGCCGAAGCTGGCTGTTTGGGGGCTTCTTTCTTGGCTTCCGCCACCGGGCCTCTTCCGGCAGGTGGCAAAGGTTTTTTTGCCGGCTCTTTACTGGCCCCCTCCTGCTTGGCAGGTTGAGGTTTGGTCTCGACCGGTTTCGTCTTATCCTTGGCACCCGCTACCGAACCAGGGGAAGGTTTCCGGCCTTTGGCGGAAGTGTCCAACTCATCGTGCAACTTGCGAGTGAGCGGGCTCTTGGGAAACTCTTTGTCCATTGACTCCGCAATTTTTCGCGCATCGTCAAACCGATTGAGGGCGATGAGCGTGCGGCCATACCAGAGCAATCCAATATCCCGGATCATACTCTTGGGATTATTGTTGAGATAGGAGGAGAGCAATTTCTCGGCGGTGGCATAATCGCCAGAACTGTATGCCTTTACACCCCGCGAGAAGACATCCTCCTCTTGAGGAGGCCGAGGCGGTGCAACGGCAGCCATTAAGTTCGAATTCAATAATATAACTGAATAAGCAAGACAGATGCCGAGCACAATGGATTTGCAGCGATTGGTCGGAAGCATTGTTTAACCTCGTTGCGAGGATACACGAAGGCGGTAACTGTTGGAGATACTAGAAATGAACATCGAGAATGTCAACACAAATCAATTTTTCCCGGGCCACTCCACCGGAAACATAAAAGTTGGACCCCGATCACAAAACCTGTTGCGACCGTGACTACTAGCATACATTGGTCTCTAGCGGGAACTGTAATGGCCATCACATGGTCAGAATTTCTTTTGCCGGAGGTGGCGCCCTGCATTTCCTTCAAAATCCTCAACAAGGGGTGGAAAAAACCTCAATTCCCCCGTCCCGCGAGAAGATCTGCTGGTGTCCATTCGTCCAGGAACGATGTCCTCCACCGGCTACTTCTCCCCATTCGTGATGTCCCGGTGTTCGAGCGTGGTCCGGTAATGGAGCGATTTGAACAGCTGATCGAGTTGGTTCGCGATCACTACCGAGCGATGCCGGCCGCCGGTGCAGCCGACCGCGATGGTCAGATAACTCTTTCCTTCCGCCACATATTGGGGAATGAGAAATTTCAGCAGATCGCTCAAGCGATTCAGAAACTCGCGCGTTTGTTTAAACGAAAGCACGTAGCGGCGAACCCGGGCATCATTCCCTGTACGTTCACGGTATGAGGCCACAAAATTCGGGTTCGGAAGGAACCGGACGTCAAACACGAGATCGCTCATCGGGGGCACGCCGTTACGATAGCCGAAGCTGAGGGTGTTGATATGGAGGGGCCGATGTTGTCTCTGTTCGGTAAACCGCTCCATAATGGTTCGCCTCAGTTCATGAACCGTGAAGGTGGTGGTATCGATCACGGCGTCGGCAAGGGCCCGAATCGGCTTCAGTTTCTTGCGCTCGATGGCGATCGACTGGCTGACGGCTTGCCGTGCGGTCAGGGGATGGGGGCGGCGGGTTTCACTGTACCGCCGCACCAGGATGGGCGTGGCCGCCTCCAGGAAAAACAGCCTGGTGCTGACTCCCATCAACCTCAGCTGGCGGTAGATCTTGGGAAAACGCCGCAAGGCGGTCCCTTCACGCACATCCACGACCATCGCCGTCTGATGGAATTCCGCACCTGAACTCATGCTTAGTTCGGCGAAAAGGGGGATCAAATCAATAGGCAGGTTGTCGATGCAGTAATAGCCGAGGTCTTCGAAGGTCTTGAGGGCTGATCCCTTTCCGGACCCGCTTAGGCCGGTGATGACAACAAACTGGATTTCCTCGGGCCTGAAAAACAGGGGCGGCTTGGGTTCCTTGGTCTTGCGATGGGAATGGGGTGACACAAGTCTGTTTTTGGGTTCGAAGAATTCTTCAGCCCGGGTTACGGAACACGTCCCCGGAGGAGGCGGCCATGACCCCGCCTCGCCCCGCTTCTCCGCCACTACATCAGGGGCAAGGAGAAGAGGTCAATCGCATGGATGCGAAGCAGGCTTTATTAAACCTCCGGCTCAATGAGTCCAAAATGACCATCACTCCGGCGGTAGATGACATTGATTGAATCGGATTCGGCATTTCGGAACACGAGGAACTCGTCCTTGGACTCATTCACTTCCTGGACGGCCTCTTCCACCGACATGGGTTTCACGGCAAATTTACGCGTTTTGATGATACGAATCCCGTCGCCGGAAACCTGGACCGTCTCCCGATCCAGCACGTTCATGGTGACATGCGAGAGCGATTCCGATCGTCGCTTGCTCTCCTTGCGCTTGGCCTTCGATTTTTTCGCCTGTTTCTCAATCTTTTCGAGTGCGCCCAGTATGGAGGAATACATATCCGTCGTCTCGTGGACTCCCACAAAAGCAGCGAGGCGGGCCTTCGCGGTAATTTCTGCAATATGGCGGTGCTTTTCCACAGTTAGAATCACATGGGCCTTGATCTGGTCACCCAATATCCGCTTCAGCTTAAACAGATGCTCTTCGGTGTACTCTTTAATGGCGGGAGTAATGTCCATCTGACGACCCGTGTAATCGATTTGCATGGACGCCACCTCCTGACTTGAGTTACCAGCGTTGATGGGACCGAACATGGGTTGTTCCGCGTTCACTTGGTTCCTGGATCATATGTGCAGGCTAACTTTTGATGCGTCGCTGATGGGTTGAGGGAATCTTCATATCCTCGCGGTACTTGGCCACCGTGCGTCGAGTCACCTGGATTCCTTCGCCATTGAGCCGCCGGGTGATCTCCTCGTCGGTTAATGGATTCTGGGAATCCTCTTCTTCGATCATCTTCTTGACGCGTCGCTTCAAAATCACGAGCGACGTCTCGTTCCCCATGGGCCCGCCGACGGCTTCCGAGAAGAAATAACGCAACTCGTACACCCCCTGCGGGGTATGCGCGTACTTATGCGCCACGGCGCGGCTGACGGTGGAGGGGTGCACCCCCAGCTCTTCCGCCACTTCCTTGATCATCATGGGCTTCATTTGGTCGATGCCGAAGTCCAGAAACTCGCGCTGCCGGCGGACAATCGATTCACACACCCTCAGGATGGTCAGCTTACGCTGCTCGATATTCTTCAGGAGCTGGAGCGCCGAACCGAACCGCTCCCGCACATAATCCCGGACATCCTTGGGGGACGCGTTCTTCTCGACCATCTTCTTGTAGGTCTGGTTGAGACGAAGCTGGGGGATGTCGTCCTCATTCAGCACAATGGTATAAGTGTCTCCCACTTTGACAAAGAAGACGTCCGGCTGGATGAGTCGAGGTTCCACTTTGTTGTACCGCTGTCCCGGGCGCGGATCGAGCGTCTTGATCTGCTCCACTGCGGCAATGACCGCATTCACCGGCCGGTTGACGGCCCGGGCAATCTCGCGGTATTGCTTGTTCTGCACCTGCCTCAAGTGATTCTCGACGATGGTGACCGCCAAGGGATTGGGCTCTCCCAAACTGTGCAGCTGGATCAGCAAAGATTCCCTCAGGTCGCGTGCTGCTACGCCGACCGGATCAAATTCCTGGACCAGCTTTAATCCCTGCTCGATGAGCTCTACGGGCAGGCCGCTGGAAGAGGAAATCTCCTCCAGCGTCGCTTTCAGCAATCCGTCCTCATCCAGATTGCCGATGATCTCAGAGGCTGCCGTACGCACGTCCTCCTCCACCACCGCAAAACCAAGTTGCCAGCTGAGATGATCAGCCAGCGTCTGGGGCTTCGAGAGGAAATTCTCAAAGGAGGGTTTCTCGATGACTTCGGATTGGGTGGCTGTCGAGGACGGCTCGAAATAATCGTCAAAATACTGGCTGAACTCAAAGTCCCCGCCCATGCTCGCGGAGTCGTCGGCGGGCAGAGTTTCGATCACTTCCTTTTCGCGGACGCGTTCCGAAGGTGCCTTGGTTCGGGCCTCCCGGTCCGCTCCCTCTTCCTCCTCTTCCGGCGCGGGACCTTCCAGCGCGATCTCTTCAAGAACCGGATTCTCCATGACCTCCTGACGGATCATCTCGCCCAGCTCCAGGTTGTTGAGCGCCAGAATGGACACCATCTGGACCAGGCCAGGAGTGAGGATTTGCTTTTGAGCGATTCGAAGGCTCAGTTTGGGTTGTAAGCTCGACATACGTGGTGGTTGAAGACCCTCCTGAATTCAATCGATGCGGAATGTCAGATCCATTTTACTTCGAACTGAGTTCCAGCGAAAGTCTCCCATTCAATTTCAACTCGTTTCCTTTCCAAAAGTATGACAACAGCCCATCCCCGGCACCGCCGACACCCCATCAACTCAACGAGAAATTATCGCCCAGGTAGACGCGCCGAACATCGGGATCATTGGACAACCCATCCGGAGTGCCCACCCGAAAGATCTTCCCGTCGTGAATGATATAAGCCCGATCGGTCACGCGCAGGGTTTCACGGACATTATGATCAGTCATCAGAACCCCGATCTTCCGGGTCTTGAGATGGGAGATGATCTTCTGGATGTCATCGACCGCCTGGGGGTCGATGCCCGCAAAGGGCTCGTCCAGCAGGATGAAGGACGGTGAGATGACCAGTGACCGGGCGATTTCCACGCGGCGACGCTCGCCCCCCGAAAGGGTGTACCCGTAGCTCCGACGCACCTGGGTAATGCCGAGATCCTCGAGCAGGTTTTCGCACCGGTGACGGCGCTCATAGGCAGACAGGGGCAGCATTTCCAGGATTGACAGCAGATTCTCTTCGACGGTCAACTTCCGGAAGATGGAAGTCTCCTGCGGCAGATAGCTGATCCCATTGCGGGCCCGCAGAAACATCGGCAGCCGGGTGATATCCTCGCTGTTGAGCTTCACGCTGCCCGAGTCCGGCAGGGTCAGGCCCACGATAATGTGAAATGTCGTGGTCTTCCCCGCCCCGTTCGGGCCCAACAGCCCGACAACCTCTCCCTGCGTTACTTCCAGGTTCACGGAATTCACTACACGGCGACCTCGAAACGACTTGTTAATCTCGATTGTCCGGAGGACCTGGGAGCCGTTCGATGACGAACTGTTGGCGGGAGTTCGGTTCGACGTCATTGCCGAGCTACTTTATGCTGCGTGGTTGCAAGCGCCTGATTGTCCCCATCAATCAAAATCCTATCATCGCGTGTGAAGAAAGTCAATTCACGGCCGGTGGATGCGCCCTTCACCGCATCGACAATCGTGGGATGGTTCCCGCTCAAAAGGACCCGGTTTTCACGGGGAAAAAACTCTGCGCGCTCGCTGGTGGCCCGCCGTTGAGGCTGTTCAATCAGAACCCCTCCCTGGGCGATGGCACGGTCGACCCGTCCTTCGTGGGGTTTGGGTTTCTCAACGAAAAAGATATCGAGGGTGGGCGCTCCCAGGGTCCCCATCTCCCCCTTCATGACCACATGATCCTGGTAGTGGGCCCGCTGCTTGGAGTCGTCATACTGCAGCTCGTCGGCGGTCACCGACACAAAGTCTTTCTTTCCCTTCCCACTCTCTTCCGTCAGAAAGGTGCTCATGACATGGTGTGACGCCACCATTGTTTTGGCGGTTTGATCCAGGTGGATCTCATCACCCTTCACCACGTCATCATCCTGCCACATGCGGGCATTCCCCGAGTATAAGGCCGTATGTTCCCGCGAGCGCGCAACGAGCCGGTGGGCGGAGATGAAGACTGGACTATTGGTGTTCGAAAAGGGAGCTGACGTGGATTTTCGATCCTGGTAAATCGTCAGGACATTTCCCTCTGCCGTGAGTTTGTCGGATTGTTCGTCCATGGTCATGGTGCGTGCGGTAGTCTTGGCGGTCGAATCCCATACCTCGGGGTCCCCCTGGAGCAAGGTCACTCTTTCCGCCGCCGTATAATGGGCCCTCGTGGCGGTTGCCTGGCGCAGCAGCGTCGCGTTCCGGGAGGCCGGCTGGGAGCTGAGGCCCGTTTCCACGAATCGAAAACCACCGGTCTGATCGATGCTGGTCAACAGTCCGCTGGCGGGATCAAATCGTGCCACGAGCGCGTCGCTTTGCGTCTTTCGATGAGTGCTGGACGGGAGCGGAGACCTCGGCTCCAGGTCCACCGTGACGTGTCCCGTCGCCCGGAAGGAATCCAATGTATTCCTCTGCCCGGAGAAGGTGGCATCGAATCGGTCTCCCGCCACGACCTTTCGATCCAGGGTGGGCTGGGTGGGGATCAGTTCCAGGATCCCGGGGACGGGAGTGATCAGGCCCTCAAATTCGCGTCCTCCCGCACGCAGTGTGATTTCAACCCGGGCTGAATGCAGGATTTCGGTTTCCGTGGTGTTCGACAGAGAGAGGGCGGGGGCGCCAGGAGGCGAGGGGGCCGTCGAGCGTGCTTCTTTTCCGCCGGCAGGAATGATCTTCAGGACGACGTCATTCTCTGCAATTAATTGATGCGGCTCGTTACGGCTTCCGGTAAACAGGGTGGTGAGCCGCTGGGCGTTCAGTTCCGTCGTCGAGGTAAGGGAGCGGCTCTCTGAATGGACATTGCCCTCTGCGACAATCTGGTCCAATGATTTCGCTTCACCTCCAAGTTTTGCCGTGATGACATTCGCTGTTAAATCTGATTGTGCATTGGGTGCCTGGGTTTTCACCGAGGGGTTCCCCCGCGCCTCTGCCGTCTCAACCCGGTTGTCCGAACCCAGGTGGATCACCAAATCCATCGCATCCAGCGAGTCGTCTCCATGACTGAGATGAACCGGGCTTCCAAATGCGATCTGGTGGGCTGCCTTTTCGAAACTCAGAGACCCACTCGTGATTTCCACGGGAGGCGCGCCCTGGCCTCGATCCAGTTTGACGTGCACGTCCTGCAGCAAGCTCAGACGATCCTTCGAAGCATCATATTTCATTCCCAGGGCACTGCCGCTGAGATCGTTGAAGGTGAATTGCACCGGGGCGGCGGTTTCCACTCGGTTTTCTCTCTGGGAATAAAGCACCTTCGAGGTTTTGACCAAGGTCTTATTCAGATAAGCCTTGCTCGGATCGGTCTCGGCGAGGCGGGTGGCCCGGACCTCCTGGTTCTTGCTGCTCAACAGAATGCTCACATCACCTTCAAATTGAATGGTGCCGGAGTCCTGACTATAGTCAGCGCGAGCGCTGTGGATTCGGTCATAGCGATCGCCATCCCGGCCGTAAACCAGAACCTCAACGTCTTCGAGAAGGTTCTTGTTGCCCTTCAGACCCAGATTGCGCCAGGCCTTAATGGAGTAAACGGTTCGGCCGGATTCAATCTTGGTATAGTTGAAACCGACGGTGGAGTTCTCCACATTCTGAGGCAGCAATTCGGGAATAGTATGCTTCAGCGCCTTGAGGCGCGAGGCGCGACGCAGGTAGTTCCACGACGTCAAGGCGACAATGAGGAGCAGGGCGATGACAACGATGACTCGCGTGACTCGAATGTGATGATATTGCACTGTGCGCCCCTGGCCCGCGGCTTCTTGTCTTGGCAGGAAGTGGTCTACTGATTCAATGAGGCGGCAGGAGTTCCGGGGGCCCTCGAGCCCCTTCACCGGAGCTGCTCTGAGCTTTGACCCCTGGGATCAAAGCGCTGCGTCCCTGGTTCTACTCGAAATCCTTAATCGTCAATTGCAAGGAGGTCACGGCCTGAAACGTATTTTGATTGAGTTGAAACGCCATGGAAATTTCGCGCCCTCTTCCAGCACCCCCATTGAGCCGTGCCCCCATTCCCCATCCCAAAGCATCCAGAGAAACCCCATCCTGTTCCACACGCAATTTTAGATGCTTTTCCTTGAGGATGCGTGGCTCATACACCATTCTCAAATCGCGCGCGACAAACGTGGGAACCGGGTTCCCCTCCCCATACGGTTCAAGCGAGACCATCTCCGCATACAGCTGGTCATCTAGATCGGAGAGGCGAACTTCAGCGTCAATCTCCAGACTCGGGATCAGATCCTCCGGCGTAAGGACCGCGCGCGCATAGGCATTCAACCGTTGGCGCAGTTCCGCAATCCGCTCCACCGGCAGAGAGAAGCCGACGGCATGAGAATGTCCGCCATAGCGCGTGAATAGATCCTGCACCTGGTCCAGGGCCCGAAGCAGATGAAATGCCTTGATCGACCGTCCGGACCCCTGGGCCACTCCATCTTCACAGGCCAGGATGAGGGTCGGACGGTGGTATTTCTCCAGGACTTTCGAAGCGGCGATCCCGATGACCCCACGGTGCCACCCCTCGCCCGCGAGAACCATGACCAGGTCCTCTGTCAAGGCGGGATCCCGGGTGAGTTGCTCATCGATGGACTGAAGGATGTGCTGCTCGATCTGCTGCCGCTCGGAGTTCATCTGATTCATTTTCTCGGCGAGCGACCGGGTCACCGATTCATCATCGGTTGAGAACAGTTCGACCACCTCGTTTGCCCCGCCCATCCGCCCCACAGCATTGATACGCGGAGCGATCCGGAAGCCGATGTCACTCGAAAGAATCTTTTTATCCTTCAACCCCGAGATTTCCAAAAGCGCCTTCAATCCCACATTGGCGGGCTGGGCCAACCGCTCCAGGCCAAACTTGACGATGACCCGATTCTCCCCGACCAGCGGCACGACGTCGGCAACCGTTCCGATGGCGACTATCTTCAGAAATGAAGGGAGGAGCGACAGCCGGTTGGTCTTCTGGAGCAGGGCTTGGACGACCTTGAAGGCGACCCCGCAGCCGCACAGGTTCTCATTGGGATACCCGCAGTCGCTGCGCTTGGGATTGAGGACGGCCAGCGCCTGGGGAATTTCGGTCTGGCCTGCTTCGTCTTCTTCCGGAAGATGATGGTCGGTGATGATCGTATCGAGGCCCAGGGCAGACGCCGCCCGCACGACTTCAAACGACCGGATACCGGTGTCCACGCTGATGACGAGTCGAAAGCCCTCGGCGGCGGCACGCTCGATAACGTCCTCTTTCATCCCGTACCCGTCGATCAGCCGGCGCGGGATGTGGTAACGCACCTCACCCCCCAGCATCTGGATCGCTTTTCGAAGGATGACCACGGCCGTCATCCCGTCGACGTCATAGTCCCCATAGATCAGGATTTTTTCGTGCTTTTCGACTGCTTCCAGAATACGCTCGACTGCCCGCGGAAGACCGCACATCAACGCGGGATCATGCAGGTCAGAGAGCGAGGGGTGCAAGAACTTGTAGGCGTGCTCCGGGTTGGCGAGCCCGCGGTTGATCAGCAGGCGTGCCATCAGCTCGGAACAACCCAGTTCTCCCTTGAGCGTGGCCGTTTTCGAAGGATCGGCGGTAGCGAGTGACCATTTCATGATTCGGCCCATTCTACCACGCCGAAAAGATGTGGGGAATTTCAATCGTGGGGTGCCGCACCGGGTGCCGCGGGCATCGCGCTTTTTGTGATGCCTGCGCTGTCGATAGGGTCGCCCCGCCGAGCTGCTCGAGAATGAACTGCCGGGTGCCGCGGGCATCGCGCTCTTTGCGATGCCTGCGCTGTCGATAGGGTCGAACCGCCGAGCTGATCGAGAATGAACTGCCGGGTGCCGCGGGCATCGCGCTCTTTGCGATGCCTGCGCTGTCTCTAGGGTCGAACCGCCGAGCTGATCGAGAATGAACTGCCCAAGAATGCCGCAGCCGCCCAGGAGAACCATCAACGCACCTTTATCCGACTCCACCTCTCTCCAGAAATCAACTGTCACCTCTCACCTGAATTCACTTTGTCGTCATCCCGGAAAAAATTGAAATCGGAAGCAAGCGTGAGCGTCACTTTGTGAAATTTTTCTTGACACCCCCCCCCCCCTCTCTATGTTATCGATTAAAGCGCTCGTGTTTTCCCCCTCGTCACCACGAGCGACCCCAGGTTCAGATTTAGGACGTTGTTCCTTTCATTCCTTTTCCTCTTTCCCCGGAGGAGGCTCTTATGTCAGCACCGGCACCTCGAATCATTTGGACCCGGCAGTGCTCTGTCATCTTGGGCCGCAATGGCGCATCCGAGAATCATGAACCACAGCATGTCGAGACTCGAGACTGTCCGCCCTGGATTTCTGTAAATGAGAATTCATCAGAGAGTGATTCCTTCGCTGGAGATTCGCCTGGCGCCGGAAGAACGACATGGAGACCAGACCTCATTTCTCTTCTCATGCTTTGCCTTCTCAGTCTGCTGCTCGCCTCTCCGCTTCAGATGAATGCGGCAGGTCCCAATCCCACTTCACTGTCGGCGAGTCCGAACAGCATCACCATGCCCGGCAGCGTCAGGTTCTGTGCAGGCGGTGGAGCCAACATGACGGTCGATCTGAAGTACTACTGGGACGGCGTCTTGTATGAAACCGACTACGGGGTGACCTTTGGATCGGATGGCTGTGTTGACAATTGGTACGACAGCGACTCCTTTGCCGGCAATTATACTTTTAGATGGATTCGCAATTCTCTCAACGGTCCGAGCGGCGCCTGGGCCAACGTCTCCACCCCTTTGACCTTGTACCCCCAACCCTCTCCACCCACCATCTCCTATTTCTATGCCGACCAAAGCACCATCAACATCCATCAATGCACGATTGTGCGTTGGAGTTCGGAGAATGCTACGTCGGTTGACCTAAGTGGCGAGGACGTACCACTCGAATACTCCACACAAGAGTGTCCTCTCTCCACTGCTCAATATGTGCTCACCGCGCACAACGAATCAGGTCAGACCGCAAGGGCTTTTTACACCATACACGTCAACACCCAAGTGAACGACGCCGTTTATGTCGATCAGACCTCGCTGCCTGCCATGGAGGTCGGACGAACCTATTCTGTGTATGTGACCATGAGAAACACAGGAACGACCACCTGGACTGAGGGTCAACTCTTTCGATTAGGCTCCAGGAACCCATCCAATAATACCACTTGGGGATTAAGTCGAGTCTCCCTGGCGCCAGGGGAAAGTGTTCCCCCAGGGGCCACCAAGACCTTCGCGTTTAATGTAGTAGCGCCGGCCAACCCCAATACATACTACTTTCAATGGCAAATGACCCGGGATGGGGTGGGATGGTCTGGAGCTCAGAGTCCCAGTACACCTGCGTCCGCAGTCTTACCGCCCACTTCGATGAACTTTAGTCCCACCCAGGGAAACGCCGGCAATGACATGTATACCCTCACGGTGGGGGGTGGCGCCAACATCAGCATCGGCTTCAAGTACGAATGGTCCGGCAATATCGGAAATGTCGTCACGGTGGACCCATGGGAGCATGCTTTGGACGGCTCCGGTCAGGCCAGAAACATCAAGGTCAATCACAATGATGCCCCGGGCACCTACTGGTATCGTGCAATTAAGATCGCTGGAGCGCCGGACTGGGTGAACTTTTCTTCACCCTACCCCTCCTTTACGATCTTGCCGCCAAAACCGTTTACCAATTCGCTTTCCATTACACCGGGTTCCATAAAGCCTCCTGCCAGTTACACCATGACCGCGCGGAACACAGGCGGCGCAAAAGTGGACACTCGTTTTATGCTGAACAACGGCGGCCCTCTCTATGACACTGGTTTTCCGACCTTCAATCCGGCACTCAATAATCCTCCTGGTGAGCCGGCCCAGGTCACTGTTAATGCGGCCACCTGCACGACCTCGGGGGATTATCTTTTCACGGGATTACGGAATACCCTTCTCCCCACTTCTGACTGGTCAGACCAACCGCAGAACAACATCCGGCGCATTTTCGTCAGTTGTCCCGACGCGCCGGCTCTCGATCAGAATTCCCCGGTGGTGCCGAGTACCGTCGCGGCAGGCGCAAGCAATGCAATCACCATTAACGGAACAAGTCTCTGCGGTCCGGTGACAATCACCAGTGACAACCCGGGAATCACATTTTCGAATCCCACCTCGGCAGGAGACTATTCCGGAGGGTTTGTGACTGCCTCCATGCAGGTCGCTGCTGCTGTGGCGCCTGGGCCCTATCTTTTTACTGTCAGAACCCCCTGTGACCAAGTGTCGGGAACGATCTCCGTGGCGCCCCCCTCGCTCCCGATCATCGCCATTGCTGACACCCAGGGTTCACCCACTGACCTCACGGTCCAATATGGCTCCATAACCGTGACGCAGGAGTCTCCTCACAACCCCCAATCTTACGACGTCACATTAAAGAATGTGGGGGCACAACCCTTGGCCATCAGTTCCATCGGGCTGCAGCACCATGTGGAGCAGGGATGGAGTGACGGCGCGGGAGTGTATTCGATGCTGAACCTGCCCGCCCTCCCAGTCACTCTCGCTTATGGTCAGACTCTGACATTTTCTGTCCAGTTTGACCCTTCGTTCGATTTGCTCTTGTCAGCCCATGTCAACTCTTTGTTGTACTTCTCTGAAATTGTGGTGCAATCTAACGATCCGAATACCTCCACAAAGAAGGTGGGCCTTTTTGCCACCGCCACCGCCAATGGAATTGGGGATGCCCCCAATGGACTCGTCCTCCGGGCAGATGGTGCAGATTTGCGGGGTATCTACGATCTCAATACCGGCCCGGATAGCACGACCTACGAGCTTGTCCTGCTCGGGTTGCCCGTTGGCGACGGGATCAAGATCCCCTTCGCTGGCTCTCAGAATTTCAATGCGGACAACGTAGTAGTCACGGCCTCCGGGGAAGGTCAAATGTCCCTTCGAAACTTTGTGATGGCCCACGGCGGGTCGATCCTGGGAGTTTCCAACACCGGGGGAGACACTACCATCCAATTCAAAATGGCGGTTCCTAAACTTCCTTTGAACACCTCGCAGGGGTCGATTTCATTCAGTTTTCAGACGTTTCTACCCGCTACCCTCACCGTTTACGACTACACCGCGATGTGCGATGCGAATATCCTCGATTTGTTCAACAAACTTCAAGTCTGTGTGGTCCAGCAGTCCGGGGGTCTAAGCGGGTTTGATCTCAGCAATTTGATCATCAACGGGAAGTTCAACCCTACTGTCCTGAACGATTTACAACAGAAATCCGCGAGTATTACGAATTGCCTTGTAGCGAACCTCCCTCCACTTCATGCCATTCTGGACCTGTCGCGCCGTTTGGGGAATCTCTCGCCGGGACAGATTCCTGAAATTCTGACCGATGCCGGTGAGTTGATTCAGTTTCTTCCCGTGCCCGCCAGCGTCAAAAAGGCCATTACCATCGCCGCTCAAGTGGCTCCCCTGATTGAGACTCTCCTTAGCCACGTGAGCAAGGCCGATAAGATCATTGCTCTGGCGAAAATTGGTGGGATCATCAACCATCGTCTTGCTCCTACTGAACCCGTCGTGATTCCAGTTATTTTCCTTTATCCCTGCATCGTCTATTCCGTTGACTCTTTTTCTATGGTTAATTATGAAGATTGGTTCTTGCCGGGAGATCCACGAGTGCGAATAGATGGGATCGAGGTCGAGTCCAATTGCGCCTTTGTCGGTACGGCAACCATTAGAATCCATAGCCTACTGATTGATATCGTCGGCATGGTTGCTGATCAACTTACCAGGGTGGTGAGAGATATTCCCGCCGCGGTGGCGCCGGGGGGCGCAGGTCTCGATTGCGACCCAGTGACCTTTCAATGTAGAGGTCAGGAATTCTTGGAAGTCACGAATTCCCTCAAAGCACTGCAAATCTCACCGACCACGTTATCATTTACGGCGCCCTACGGGGGCCGATCGGGGGCGAGCAGTTTTGATGTCACAAACACTGCCTTGCTCTGTCCACGACCCAGTCCCGACAGCCTCACGTACCAAATACCCGTAGGAAACGCCTGCGGGATTCCATTTTTTCCTCTTCAGCAGATGACCCATCACCAATGCGATGGGAGTGGCGATGAAACTCTTACCTGTCCATCATTGGGCTTGAGCTCAGTTGCCACTAATGGTCTTGCTGCCGGGGATTCATTGAATTTCAGTCATGTGTTTGATTTGACGGATATGACCCTACTCGGTGGTCGTCCAATCCAGACGATCAACGAAAAGGTTGTTTTCCCAGGATTTGGCTGTGTGAATTTGGTGGGGAATGTGCAAACACCTCAAATCTCGCAAGATAAAGCGCTCTGGTATTTTGGGAGGGGCAATCAGCCACCCTTGGGATTTACCCTCGGAGCAACAAGTGCGACACTAACTGCCAATGGCGTGAACACAGGGACATTCGTATGGACAATCATCAATGGGACAGATAAGTTGACCCTTGAGAACAACTCGACGACAATTACAAAGACCAATGCAAACACGCTCGGAATCAGCAGCACGTCCTTCAGCACAAAGGCAAACGATGTGACGGTTCAACTGAATTATACACCTCCAGGGGCGACGCAGCCGATTACATTTTCTTGGAGTCTCAGCATTGACTCGCCTTACAAGTTGGTCCCCAATCTGCTGCCCGGGACTCCATACCCAGAAGATCTTGGTATCAGTGGAAGTTGTGGAGAAGGGGCACCAACTGGCACTGACGGCTTTCAAACTATAATCCGTTATCAAATTCGTAGCTTCTTTAACAGTCTGATTACAGTAGCACAAGTGAATGAATCATTCAGCGACTTTAAAGATATTTACATCGGGAACAATTGGGGAATTCCTCCCCAAACTCAGTTTACGACGACTGATGGGACGGTTGGCGATTACATTTGTATAGGGAGCCCCGGCTTCACTCCTACACCGCTGCCTCCCCAGTCGCCATTGTCGGATGTCCAAATTGATCAATGGACGCAAGCGTGGTTCGTGGGAAGTTTAGCTGAATCAGGCGGCGTTTTGGTCCAGACTAACACACTGGTTCGATATCAAGATCACGCGAGACACACGAACATAAAGTCACCAGTCAGATAATTATAGAGGAGTCAACTGTGAAGCTCGTGTTATGCATCTTAATCATTTTCGTTCTTTCCATCCCTACAATCACTGAGATTGGTCCAACTCCAGGCAGCCAACTCGTCAGGCCAGTATTTGAAAAGGCAGATGTCGTCTGTAATTGCTTTGTAAGGTCTCTTTCGCCTGCAAACACACAACCTTCAATCGTCAAAGGGAACTGCCCAGGCCCAGCTCGAATGAGCGCAGACATTGTTGTGCGAGATTGGTATAAGACAAGCCAATACAGTCTGGCATCACTAGTCGTCGAGTACGATCAGGATCAAGCGTGCTATTCGATAACCCAGCCAACGGTTTGGAAGGGAGAGACAGCCCTCATGTTTCTTAAGGCGACTCCATCTGCAACATATGCATGGGCTGATACTTTTCTGGCAGCGATTCCCTTTAAGTCATTACCTCCGCAATCAGGACAGTTAGGGCCAGGCAAGCTTCAGGCCGCGTTGATGTTTGTCGCAAATCAACAAAATCGAGAAGATCAAATCCGTGCGTTGCGACTACTCCACGGATTTGATACTCTTACCCCAGATTCAGTATCAAGCATACTTCCGCTATCCGATTCCAAGGATCCTGACGTCGCATTTCTAGCATTGGCTGTCTTGCTCACGACGAAGACACCTGAGAGCGTCGAGAGGTTAGTGAGATACCTGGACGCATATAAAGGCGATCGTGGGCCACTGGCCCTGATCAACATCAATACAGACTTGGCCCAGATTCGAGATGTGCGTGCTCTATCACACCTCGAGTTGCTGTGTAGCTCAAGATTTGCGTTGATCAGGGACGGAGCGATGCGTGCACTGCGAGGAATTAAGAGTCCCCATAGCGTTCCCGTCTTGGTTCAACGACTGGATGACTCGGATAGCGATATCAAATATCTCGCTGTGATTACACTTGCTGAGATTCTTGGCAAATACGAAGGCGATTATGCACCCAGTATGTATCTCTTCGACAAGAAGCCCAGTTTCTACACAAATTTATGGAAAACATGGTGGGCCAATGAGCGGCACACGCCATAGCGCTTATCGTGACATCATCCGCTGGCAGGAGTTGCAAGTGACCACAGAACGCGGATCTCCTTCAAGTCCAACTGTTTCCAACAGCCCGTTCGGGATATGCTCCCCTATCCCTCTTTCCGAACCCGGTCAAACTTTCCCGCAAAACATAGCCATAATCAGACCTGACGGCAAATCCTATCCTGTGCGAACCTGCATGTGGACAGTCACGGGGCCTGGCGTGGAGAGCTTTGGACACGGGTCGATCAAAAACAACATTACAAGTCCGGGCAGGGGCTCCGATGTCTTGGCTTCGAGGTAAACTATGAAAAGGATGTTATTCACAATCCTGAGCTTTGTCATGTTTTCCATCGTTATCCATGCTCAGTCATCAACCGCCCCAGGAGAGATGGAGACTCCAGAACGAGTGATCAGACGAGAGATAGAGTCCGGTCTTCTCTATGGGCATGACCACAAGGTTCTCGGAGGCATGTGCGATGCCGCTGCAGTGATTGTAACGAAGATTCTGGGAGAAAAGAATCTTACAGTGAGCGAGATCGATGGGGTACTCGTGGTTTTCTCCGCGGCTTTTGCAGGTCCTTCTGAGATTGTGTCTGATCGGGAACCGAGAACAACTTTGTTCGTTCTGAAGTACCTGGAACTCTCCATCAAGGATGCACCATTGAAGAAAAGGATCGAGCATACAAGGATCCATACAAAGGAGCAGTATGCAAAGTGGGTGAAAGACCTTCCCAGAAGGTAAGCATTGCCGTTGTGGCACACACACCGCATTCATTGCGAAACGGGGGCTTGCTACAAGAGAAGAGTCAGACGGAGAAACCGAAGAACCTAACTGCGAGTTGGTTCTCTGCGATAAGCATGAGTTGAAACGCAATTCTCATGGGGCTTAAGACTCGCGCCACAGGAATTGGCTGGGCAATTGCTAATGACTCGAAAGGGGTACTCATCGAAGCGAAGGAAATCCGGAAAATGACTGCATCACGAGGTGGCACATGAGAAGAAAGAATGGCTCTGCAAAGATTATAAGAGTTAGTGGTGATTTCGTTAGCCTCATTATCCTGTTGTTGTCTGTCTCCACGACCTGTTGGGCGCAGGGCAATTCTGCCGCGGCACACGCGGATCGAGCGGGCATGGCGCATGGCGACGGCTGGCAGAAGGGGGCCGTCAAGACCTGGGTGGCCCAGGGAACGGTGACCATTTATCGTCAGTCGGCAGAATCGTCCGCGGCGACCAGCGACACTCTGCAATCCCAACAGACGTTTCCGGTGACCGTGATTCACCAGGCTGATCCTGCGGGAGGCGGCTCCAAGGGCGATAAGCTCCAACGATTCGTTTTCAAGGCGCCCGACGCCTCCCCAGACGGGTCAACAGCACTGCAATCCTCTTTTGTCAATCCTCGCTCCCCTGAAAGGATCCTCACACGCGAAGGAACCGATGGCAACGACCAGTGGCACTCGGCTGGCCCCCTCAGCACGAAGGCGGCAGGCCATGTCCAGCGCTTCATTGAATCCCAAACCGAGCGCTCCCTGGAGGCGTTGTTCAACTTCCGCAAGCATGGCAAGAACCTCGCAGACCTCACCGACAGGTTTGCTGCACAGGGGCAAGGGGCGAACGGAGCTGCCGATAATGGCAACGACAATGGAAACGGGAATGCCAATGGACATCGTGATCGAGCCCATCCCACTCCAGCCTTTGAGGCCGCCAGGAACAGGAAGGTCATTGAAGTCGCCGATTCATCCGGAAACGGGCATGGTCCCCAAGGCGGCGCGCCGGGGCAATCGACGCGCTATTACATTGACGACGCCACTTCGCTGGTCACGCGCATGGAATTTGATTACGACACCGCGACCGATCCGTTTTCAAATCAACCGGTCGCGCTCACCGAGGTCTATGAGTTTTCGGACTACCGTGACGTTCCCCTCGCGACCCCCGACCCGTTTTCAGCAAAGCCGACGGCCAAGGCAGCAGATCCCGGCGCGACCGTCAAATTCCCGTTCCGGATCGATCGCTACATCGCCGGCCAGTTGGCCGAGTCGCTCGTCTTCACGCGCGTCGCCCTCGGCCGCACCCTGGCGCCGGAGAATTTCCGGAAATAAGGCTTTGGACACAGATGAACACAGACGACGCGGAGAGACTGAGCGTGCGCCCGTCGCGGCCGGCTGAGTCCTTCACAAATTCTTCAAGATGAAATCGGTCATCATTTCGCGCATGTGGCGAACCAGGGCCGGGTCGACCACGCCGTGGCGCGATTTGGGATACAGCATCAGCTCGAACTGCTTTCCGGCTTTCTGCAGATCGTAAATAAACTGAATGGTATTGGCCATGTGGACGTTGTCGTCGATGGCCCCGTGAATCAGCAGCAGCTTGCCGTGAAGATCCTTCGCGGCGGCCCGCGGTGCCGTTTTCTTGTATCCCTCGACGTTGTTCTGCGGCATCCGCATGTAGCGCTCCGTATAAATCGAATCGTAATCGCGCCAGTCGGTGACGCTTCCGCCCGCAATGCCGATCTTGAAACTGGTTGAGTGCGTCAGGGTGTAACTGGTCATGAACCCGCCAAAGGACCAGCCCCACAGACCAATGCGGGATCCATCCACATACGGCTGCATCTTCAACCACGCCACGCCGTCTTCGAGGTCGCGCAGTTCCAGCTCCCCAAAATTTTGATAAATCGGCCAGACCGATTGAGCTCCCTTGCCGCTGGCACTGCGGTTATCACAGATCCAGATAATGTATCCCTTCTGGGCCAGCAACTGATACCACATATTGCCCGGCCCGCCCCAGCCGTCCCGGACGCTCGGGGCGTGAGGACCCGAATAGGTGTAACTCATAACGGGATACTTTTTGCCGGGGTCGAAATCCGGGGGCTTTAACATCGTGGCTTCCATCTCGAAACCGTCGCGCGTCTTGACCTTAAGAAATTCCCAGCGAGCCAGCTTGTACTCCTTGAGCTTCTCCACCTTGTTCTCGTCAATCGCCCGGACCAACGTTCCATCGGACTTGTACAATCGCACCTGCGTGGGGGTGTGGATATCACTCCAGGAATCGATGTAATGCGAACACTTGGGATTGAAATTTGGATTGTGACTGCCTTCTCCCTGAGTGATCCGGGTGCGGCCTGTCCCATCGAGCCTCACGCGGTAGGACTGATTCCCCACCTGGTTGTATTCGTTGGATGAGAAGTAAGCAAATCCATTGTCCTCATCCACGCCAAAGAATTTGCGGACCTCCCACTCCCCCGAGGTGACTGCCCCTACCAGCTTTCCCTCGGCGGCGTAGTGATACAAATGGCTCCACCCCGTCCGCTCGCTCTCCCACAGGAACGAACCGTCCTTCAGCCAGGTAGGAAGTTCCGAAACATTCACCCAGGTTTTGGACGCCTCATGAACCAGAGTCTCCGGTGAATCGGGGGAAGCTGCGACATTGAGATCGAGCCAGGTCTGTTCGCGGTCCTGAATTTCGTACACGAGTTTCTTGCTGTCGGGAGTCCACCCTACCCGCGTGATCAGAAACTCCCCTCCATGGTACTTAAAATTATTCACCCACCGCGTCGCGCCCCCCGCGGCGTTGACGACCCCTAATTCAGCCGCCGGATTGGGCTCTCCCGAAATGGGATATTTCGTGTCTTCGAGGACCTGATCGTACGGGATATGGTCGACGACCGGAAAGTTTTTGACGCGAGACTCGTCGAGCTTCAGATAGGCCAGCTTTGAGGAATCCGGGCTCCACCAAAAAGCGCCATAATTGCCGCGTCCGTAAATTTCCTCCTGGTAGACCCAATCGAGCCGCCCATTGAGCAGGGTTGCGTTCCCATCGCTGGTTAACGCCCGTTCCTTCTGGGTTGCCACATCGACGACGTAAAGATTGTTCTTGCGAACAAACGCTATCAGCTTCCCGTCGGGAGAAAACTCCTCGTCTTCCTCCGGATCAAGGCTGTTGGTCAATCGCACTGCCACCTCGCCACCAAACGGGTAATAGAAGAGGTCCCCGGAAAAATTAATGACTGCCGCGGTCGCCTCGGCATTCATTTCGTAGTTGCCGCGATGGGCGATCTGGCGGGCCTGATCGGCGCTCATCCCGGGAACTTTCGCAAAGGCAGCCTCCATCTTGGCCGTGTCGAAGAAGGGTTCCTCCTCCCCTGTCATCGCATTGACCCGCATCAGCTGGCCCTGCGGCGCTCCCGCTCCCTGTGGCCGCTCGGCGCCCGGCGGGCGCTTGGTCCAAAGATAGTGAATGCCGTCCTTCATCCAGCGCAGCCCCGCGGGGGGATTGCCGTTGAAGTTGACCCGAACCTTCGGATCCGGGCTGTAAATCTCGTCCAGCGTCAAAAGTTTCTGCTGGGCCAGAACCGGCAGACAAACAAAAAACACTCCGATCAGCACAATCAAGTTCCGCAGGCGGCTTGACATTTTTTCATTTCCTCCCGGTGAGCATCGAATATTTGATGGGTTGGTTTGACAGACCGTTTATAATTCCCCTCGTTTGAGTGAGGCGTCACAGCATAGCCCAGCACTTTCGGGATTCAAAGATATTTATGACTCATGAGGATCTCAAGGGACCTCGCGAGGAGGCCGCCACAATTGCCTGGTGGACTAATTCATGGTTAGATGTGCCCCTCCTGCAAGAGCCCGCGATGGGAAATGCGCCCATCGCGGCTGCCAAACCCTGGTCACCCTAAGATTCCCGCTCTGAAAACATCGGATTCCTGATCGGGTTGAACAGAATCAATTCTGAGAGGACATTCCCGTGGGATTCAAAGACCGGTTGCAGGAAGTGAGGGTGGGTTTTCAAAGTTCCTTCTGGGTGGCCAATATCACCGAAATTTTCGAGCGCCTTTCCTACTACGGCGCCTTCGCCTCGCTCGCTTTGTACCTGCAGGAGAAACTGAATTTCTCCACGACGCAGACCGGCACCCTGACCGGCATTTTCGGCGGCATGGTGTGGTTCCTTGCCATTTTCGGGGGGGCCGCCGCCGACCGCCTCGGATTCCGCCGCGCGCTGTCGATCGCCTACTTCATCCTCGCCACCGCCTACTTTCTGATCGGCTCCATCGGCGCGCCCTGGCTTGCCCCCTTACGCAATGCGGTTCCGCTGGGCCTGTTTGTCGGCTTCATCCTCATTCTTCCCGCGCTCGGCGTTTCGCTGGTGAAGCCATGCGTCGTCAGCACCACGGCGCGTGCCTCGAATGAAAACGTGCGTTCCATCGGCTATTCGATTTACTACACCATGGTGAATATCGGCGGCGCCGCCGGCCCCTTGGTGGCCAACTGGGCCCACCGCAATTTCGGCGTGGAAAAGGTCTATCGCATCGCCGCCTTGAGCGTGCTCGCAATGTTCTTTGTGGTGCTGCTCTTCTTCCGCGAACCACGCAAGGCCGGCGACAGACCGCCTCCTTCGGTCGCCGAGGTGGCGCGCAACTTCTGCATCGTGCTGGGGAATTACAAGCTGGTCTTACCGGTGCTCCTTGTCGCCCTGGGACTTGTGGCCGCTTCGCTCGCCGGAGTCGCGGTGCCCTGGTGGATCTGGATCGTCATTCTCGTGCTCGCGATGGCGGGCATGAGCCGCTTCATGTGGTTCCTGGTGCTGTTCACCGGATATTGGATCGTCTTCTGGCAGGAATTCATCAGCCTGCCCGGCTATATTCACAACTACATCGACGCCACCGCTCCCGTCGAGGCAATCCTCATCACCGACGGCCTCGTTGTGATCGTGCTGACCATTGTCGTGAATTACTTGACGCGTAGGATTCCCGCGTTCCCCGCGGTTATCCTCGGCACCGTCATCTCATCCGTTGCGTGGCTCATTCTTGCATTCCGCCCCACTATCTGGGGCGCGGTGCTGTCACTGGTTGTGCTCGCGCTGGGCGAGATCATTCAGTCGCCGCGCTATTACGAGTACATCTCGCGCCTGGCGCCCCCAGGCCAGCAAGGCACCTACATGGGCTTCGCGTTTTTGCCGATCGGCATCGGCTCGCTCATCGGCGGATGGTTTGGCGGAAGCATCGTGCACCATTTCGGCGAAGTCACACACCAACCCGCTCGCATCTGGTTCGCGGTGACCGCCGTTGGCCTGGCGACCGCCGTGCTTCTTGCGATCTACAACAAGATCGTCCGCCCGGGGCAAGCCAACGAACATGCCACCCGCTGAACACTGACGAACACCGGGGCACAGAGACACGGTATGCCGGTTTTCGAAGAGGCACAGTCCTACAGATTCAAAAGGGGAATAGCAAACGGAATGTAGTGGAAGGAAAAGGCCGTTGCGGAGTCCTGTTCAAATTCTTTCAAAACGAACTCCCGGTAAATCATCTCATCCATCAGATCGTCGTCCCACCCGTACATCTCAAAATAAAGCCACACGTCGCACTGGGAGAAACCATCCCCGCTGCGTTGTACCAGGACCATTTTTACTTCCGGGATGGAGGCATACAGGTCCCGCACTTCATCCCGAAGGACAAAAGCGAGATCTGAGGGCTCACGCCGCTGAAGCAGGGGGGTCCAGTCACCCGGAAAAACTGAAGACGCCTCAAAGTTCATGTTCAAAGTTCAAAGTTCAAAGTTCCAAGTCCAAAGTTCAAAGTCCAAAGTTCCAAGTCCAAAGTTCAAAGTTCAAAGTCCAAGGTCCAAAGTCCAAAGTCCAAAGTCCAAAGTTCAAAGTTCAAAGTCCAAGGTCCAAAGTCCAAAGTCCAAAGTCCAAAGTCCAAAGTCGAGAAATCAGGTCCAAGTTCCAAGTTAAAGCCCCAGTGCTTTTTCCGGCTTCTGACTTCTGACCTCCGAATTCCGACTTCTGAATTCCTGCCTCTGGTTTCTGACTTCCGACTTCTGACCTCTGACTTCATTCGCAGGCGTCTTTCAGATCCTCAAATACCTCTTTCAATCACCCCGCCCGATCACTCCCCCACATCCACCAGCACCAGTTCCCGCTGAATGGGTTGACCGGTGACGCGGATCTCGAAGTTATCCCCCATGTAAACGTCGATCTCGCTGCGGACCCCGAATTCGTTGGGCAGGTAGACACCCGGCTCAATGGAGAAGCAGGTCCGCGGGATCAGTTTCCGGTCGTCCTGAGTCTCCAGATTATCGATGTGGGCCCCGTTGCCATGGACTTCCAATCCAATATTGTGCCCGGTGCGATGAATGAAAAATTTTCCATAGCCCTTGGACTCGATATGACCCCGGGAGACGTCATCCACCTCCCAGCCGTAGGGCGTCTCCTTGCGGCCAGCCCGCTGTTTCAGGTACTCCACCGCCGCATCGCGTGCTCCGACCACTACATTGAATATCTCGCGATGGCGCTGGCTCGGATTTCTCCCGCAAAAACCGGTCCACGTGTAATCGGCATAGACCGAATCGTGCTTCTTCAACTTGGCCCAGTAGTCGATCAAAACGAAATCCCCCTTCCGGATCTCCTTGTGTTTCTCCCGGGTGGGACCGTAGTGGGGATTGCCGCTGTTTTCATTGACCGCGACGATTGGCGCATCGTAGGAGGTCAGCCCCTCGACTTCAAAACGCTCCCACATCCACTGTTGAATCTCGTACTCCGTGGTCTGTTGCCCGCGCCTCAAGCGGGCGCCGATCTCGGCATAGGCGCCATCCTTGATGGCCATCAGTTTTCTCTCGGCCTCATGGTGCATGGCCAGCTGCTCTTCACTCCATCGGGATTCAAAGAACTGGACGAGGTCTTTCGAGCTGACCACCTTCTTCCCGAGGGATTGGATCAGTTCGATCGTGCCCGCATCCACCCGTGAGAGGTAAGGAATGGCACATTGAGGGGAATATTCCATTGCAATGGTCGTGGCACCCTTCATCATTTCCCTCAAATGTTCGGTCATGTCGCGCCAGCTCAGAAACAGGATCTTCTTGCCGGGAAGAAAGTCCAGGTTTGTCGGTTCAATGACACTGTGCAATCGCACCGGCTCGCCCGAGGGAGGAATCCAAAACCACCAGCGTCGGGTTAACATCGTTCCTTCCTTCCACCCGACGACCTTGCGGGCAATGGGATTGCCTCCTTGAAAGTCATACATCAGCCATCCGTCGATTTTGTAGTCCTTCAGCGCAGCCTGAATGCCGGCAATGTCGATGCTCATGAATCAATTCTCCCCAAAGGATTATTTGATGTTAGTTGCCTGGATTCCGGAAATCAGTATAGCAGATTTAAAAAGGGAACGGACTCAAGTCTGCAACAGCGGAGCGAAGAATATGAAGGATTTCGTGCGGGCGGGCACTCCGGCAACCTCGTCGCCCTCCCGAGTCGCCCGGGGAGACGATGGATTGCGGAGCTACCGGAACAATCGGTCGACAATGGCAATGTGGTAAGCCAGAAAGCACCCAAACAGAACGCTCATCGTGCCGGCAAGAAGGCGGATCTGATGGTTGAACCGGTCAAACCTGCGAGCGGTAAAGATAAACGGCAAGCTGATGGCGGTGCTCATGACCAACATGCCGGCGATGGAGCCCACCCCGAACACCAACATATAAATCAGCCCGTACAGCGGCGAAGGCAACGTCGTCAGCACCAGCAGGGTGAGCGCCGCGCTCCCGGCCAGCCCGTGCACCATACCTACCCACAGCGGCTTTTTCCCCAGGGTGACGGAGTGGTGCGAACCCGCGGCATCGGGGGACTTCAAATGTGAGTGAAAATGAATATGGAGGGGGCCGCCCTCCTGATGGGAATGTAAATGGAGATGTTCCCCGCGCCGGAATTTCCAAAGGGCATTGGCGCCGAGCAGGATCAGCATCAAGGCCACGGAAAACTCGAACGACAACGCCACTTTCGCGGGGATCGAAAGGCGCAGAACCAGAACCAGAACTCCAACCATCATCAACGAGGCGGTGTGACCCAGACCCCACAGTCCGCCGACCAGGGCCGATTTCCAGAGGTTGCGGTGCTCACTCACAATAGTGGAGACGGCGATCAGGTGGTCAGCATCCAAAGCGTGCTTCAAACCGAACACGAACCCGAGGCTTATGGTCACTACCAAGGAAGGAGACATCGATCACCCATGGTTGAAAACAGGAAGCGAGCAGTTCCCTTCAAAAAGTCAGCGGAAGATTACACCGGGGAGCCGACACTTTCAACCGGATTGACCGGAAAATCGCAGGGATTCCCCTCCACCGTGATCGACCGAGTCGACCACTCTTCCCCGATACAACAGCGGCACCCTTCGTTACGAATAAAATGCCCCGGAATGGAATCAGACGACGGCGACTTTTCCGACGCTGGCGGGGTGGATCGCCTCCCGGTTGGACCGGTTCTTCAACAAAACGTCCTTCAGCGTCACACGCCGGAAGATTTCCAGGACACTTGCGCGCGCTTCCGCGCAAACCTCATGAATCGAGCACCAGGACATGCGTTCACATTCAATCCCGGGGGTGAGACACTGATTCAAAACAATCGAACCTTCAATCGCTTCAATAACGTCTAAAAGGGAAATTTCTGCCGGATCCTTCTCTAATGAATAACCGCCCGCCGCACCTCGATGTGACTTAATAAAACGCGCGTGTGTCAATTGTTGCAGTATCTTTGAAAGAAAATGAGAGGGAATATTTTCGGAATAAGCCAATGCGGGCAAATGAACAATGTTGCCCCGAGGAAACTCAGCCAGTCGCGTCATGACTCGCAATGCATAATCACTTGCTCGGGTGAGTTGAAACATACGCCTCCTTTCCCCTAGTCAAGCCTCCGCTGGGCAATTCTACCATTTATGTAAACGTCAAGCTACTCTCATCGAGTGGGAGCTGGGTGAGGGGGAAAGACTCAGGGAGGAGAGGGAAGGCGTTCTCCTCGCCCGGGAATCGCGCCGGAGCATGGGTTCAGGCCAGGATGGGCCCTGGCTCTGCGGGCCGGAGCCGCCGCTCCGCCAGATAGAGGCGAAGTCCGTCCCGCCAGAACTCCATGTCGTCCATCCCGTAACGCGCTAATTTAGAATGGGCAAGGACGGAATAAGTCGGGCGCTTGGCAGCGGCCCCGAACTTTTCAGAGGTCGTTGGCGTCAGATTTGCCTTCAACCCTGCCTCCTCAAAGATGGCGCGGGCAAACTCGTGCCAGGAACACTCCCCCTGCGCCGTGACATGAACCACGCCATAGAGTGATCCCTGGGCTCCGGCGGGGGGTATTTCCGTGCGGCGATCTCGTTCAAACAGGACCAATTCACGGATCTTGCGAGCGGCCTCGGCGGCCCGCGTCGGGGTCAGCACCTGGTCGTTCACCACGCGGATCGGTTGTTGCTCGCGTTGCAGTCGCAACATCAGGTCCACGAAATTGTAGCCTTTACTGCTGCGCCCGGCGTCGCCATAGAGGCCGCATGTCCGGATGATAAAATGGCGAGGACAGTTGTGTTTCACAAAGAATTCACCCGCCAGTTTTGAAGTGGCGTAAACACTCTGCGGGTTGGGGGCATCCTCCTCGGTATAGGGGGCACCCTTGGCTCCGTCAAAAACGTAATCGGTGGAAGTGTGGACGAACAGGGCATCATGCTTGCGGCAAAGCTGGGCCAGGTGTCGGACCGCAAACGCATTGACGGCGAAGGCTCTTTCTTGGACCGTTTCACACAAATCGACCCGATGATACGCGCTCGTGTTGAGGACGACGTCGGGATAGGCCCGGCCGAATAGCCGTTCCGCCGAATCATAGTTGGCGATGTCAAGGTCCTTGTGCCCGAGCGCAACGACCGTCTCATTCTCGAAGGCAGCGGCTAGCTCGCCTCCCAACTGCCCATTGGCCCCAATAATAATGACTTTCATATCCCTGCTCTTCCGGCTCGAAGCATGCAAACCATTAGACGGAAATCTTGCCTCTGTCCTCCCCTCTCAGGAGGCATAGAATTCCGAAAGCTGCGTCACAACATATTCCTGCATGGCCTCGGTCAACTCGGGATACATCGGGAGAGCCAGCACTTCACGGCAGGCCGCCTCGGTGGCCGGGAAATCGCCCTCTTTGTACCCCAAGTACTTGAAGCAAGCCTGCAGGTGTAACGGGATGGGATAATAAACGGCTGTCGAGACCCCGCGGCCCTGCAAGAATTTCTGCAGTTCGTCCCGGCGCTCCGCGCGCACGACATACTGATTGAAAACGGACTTTGCGTAAGGTTGGATCATCGGAGTCTTCACCTTCATTCCGAGCCCCGATCGGGCAATCAAGGCGTCGTAAGTCCCGGCACGCAAGCGCCGAGCGTTGCACCACTCGTCGAGGTATTTTAACTTCACGCTGAGCGCCGCCGCCTGAAGGGCGTCCAGCCGACTGTTATAGCCGACGATTTCATGGACGTACTTGGTGCGCCCCCCATGCATTCTGAGGAGCATCACCTGGTCTCGCAGATGTTCGTCATGGGTGACCACCATGCCTCCATCCCCGAGGCCTCCCAGGTTCTTGGACGGGAAAAAGCTGATGCACCCCAGATCGCCCATGGACCCCGCTTTCTGCCAGCTCCCCCGGAGGCGGTACTCCGCCCCAATGGATTGCGCAGCATCCTCAAGAACCCTCACGCCCCGATTCCGGGCAAGTTCAAGGATCGGCTCCATGTCAGCCGGCTGCCCGAACAAATGGACGGGAATGAGGGCTTTCGTCCGGGGAGTCATCTTCGCTTCGATCTGCCGGGGATCGAGGTTGAATGTCACGGGGTCAATATCCACAAAAACCGGGACTCCCCCCGCGTTGTAGATCGCACCGGCGGTCGCAAAGAAGGTAAAGGGCGAGGTAATGACCTCCTCGCCGCGCTCTATTCCCGCTGCACGCAAACCGAGGAGGAGTGCGTCGGTTCCCGAGGCCACGCCCACTGCGTACGCCGTGTGACAGTAGCTGGCGATCTCCTTTTCCAACGCTTCGACCTTCGGTCCGAGAATGAAGCCCTGCGATTCGAGGACTTCGTGGATCGCTTTTTGCATCTCCTCGCGAAGACGCGCGTACTGAGCGCGCAAATCCACTGCGGGGACTTTCATCAGGACGGATGATTTTTCCATGACCGGCTGCTTTGACCTCCGTGAGGAAACTGTCTCCCGATGATGTAATGGCCGGCTGTCAGCTCCCAGTCTCCGCCACTGCACCAAAGAAAAAGCGATTATACTCTTGTGAGGCTCCTCTTCAACGAAGAAGCGAGATGCACGGATGGGAACCAAAATCTCCTTTGCTTCTCCGGGACGCCGTGTCCGGCTCACGGCCGCAACAACCGTCCCGTTTCAGGTTGGTGACCGGCCTCAGATCTCCAATGCGCCTGGTCCAGCGCTCCCCTCCCGCTTCGCATCCATTGAACTGTCCGGCTGCGGCTTTTCCATTTCAAAGACCAGATAAGCCCAACGTGACGGCGGAATGAGCCTTGTGGCAACTCGGGTTATCGTATCTAACAATTTCTGAACCGCCCGCCATCGCCCCAAGCTCGGGGCACCAAAGCGGTAATGCAGAATCATCCGAAACACCGGGAAGGGTTGTCGGAATTGCAGCACCGGTGAAAAGCCCATTTCGCGGTGTATGAGATCCTGCAGGGCCTGCGGCGAGTTGCGCTTGATTCCGGCCTCTGCTTTGACCAGCCAGATCTGTAACCGCACGATAAAATTCCTCCCATTGGGCTCGATGATGACAATCCTTCCTCCTGGCCGGCAGACTCGCAAAATTTCCTTTAGAGTTGCCGCGCGGTCCGCCACATGATGCAGGACGTCACGGCACAGGACGATATCAAAGGACTCTCCGGGGAAAGGCAGATGGTCCGCACTCGAACAAGCGAAACGGCACCGCGAAAGCTGGACCCGTGCGAAGACGAGCTTGTTCGGAAAAAGATCGATTCCGAACAACTCGGACTCGGTTTCTTGAAGAAAGGATAGATTCCCTCCTTCGCCACACCCCACTTCAAGGAGTCGTTGCCCCCGGCGGGATTGAACGCCGTCCAACAAGGCCTTCTCCGTCCCTGAAAAATAGGGGGCGCTTGTCTGATGGTGAAACCGCCGGGCATCCGCGGCTTCAAAATAGAGGGACTGAATGGTCGAGAACTTGTCGGGAGGGATCAATGGGGACTCTAAGTTTCCATGAAGAATTTTGGAATCCTTCCTTTGGAGGAGTACAAGTTGATCGGCCCACCACTCGCATGGACTCCGGGAGGTGAGCCTAACCCAGCTTGAATTTTCGAAAGGCCAGCGCCGCCATCCTTAACAAGAGCAAGCCATGGCGGAAACGACTGATCTTGGTCGTCCCATAAGTGCGCTCGTGATAACGGACGGGCACTTCCACAATTTTGAGATTGAGTTTCGCCGCCCCGAATAGCAGGTCGAAATCGCCGAACGGATCAAATTCCCCAAAGAAGCTGCGATTGGCGGCAATCTTCTCGTAGGTGTCCTTATGGAGGGCTTTAGTTCCACACAGGGTGTCCCGGATTCGTTGTCCCAGGATCCCGGTAAAGACCAAGCTGAAAAACTTATTGGCCAGCAGGTTCAGAAGACGCATGGCCTGTTTTTCCATGGGATAAACCAACCGCGAACCGTTCACGAATTCGGCTTTCCCCGTCGCCAGGGGTTCAAAGAACTTGGGCAGATCCTCCGGGACAACCGTGAGGTCGGCGTCCAGAATGATCAACACATCCCCGGAGGCAGCGGCAAATCCCCTTCGGACGGCGTCCCCTTTGCCCTTGCCTGCCCCCTGGGGGATGAGTTTGATGTCCTTTTCGCCGTCGAACCGCGTGATCACCTCATGAATCTTCTCAACCGTTCCATCCGTGGAGTTGCCATCGACAAAAATGATCTCCGTGTGACGGCCCAACGTGGGGATGCGTGCCACCGCAGCCTCAATGTTGGCCACCTCGTTGCGGCACGGGATCACCACTGTGCAGGACCACTTCGCGTTCGCTCCTTCCACCGGGCTGTGACAGGCGCCAGAGCTGCATGCAGAGGGTCTTGCCACGATGTACTCCACCAGACACAAATGTCGCATCAGGGGAAGGGGGGCAATGAGTTTGTTCAGGATCCACGACAGGAGTGGTATGTTCAAAGGGAGCAGGAGACGGGTGCCGCGCTTCACCAGTTCGAACCCGCTGAGTTCCAGGAGGTTCGTGACATCGGCCATAGGCAGCCAGTTTTGCAGCGACTGCTTGGTCTTCAGATGCAGCCGTTCCCCCAGCTTCAGGACCGGCTCCCAGAGATAGTTGTAGTAGCTGATGATGATTCGGGTCTCAGGGATTGAAACCTTGTGCAACTGCCGGAACACCGTGAGCACGTCCTCGAGGTCTCCAATAAGATCCGAAAGAATGATCGCATCAAAGGACTCCTCGAGAGTCAGCTGATGCGCATCCATCCTCTTGAATTCAAGGTACGGATACTTGGACCGCGCAATGGAGAGCATCGATTCGCTGAAATCAATCCCCACCCCCCATCCGGGCGCGACGGCGTTCAGAAGGTCTCCCGTCCCGCACCCGATTTCGAGCACCCGCCCTCCCTCCGCGATGGCGAACCGATAGAATTTTTCCATCTCGCGGTAGTAATAAGGGTTTCGCCGCTTCCAGCGGTCACGGCGGTAGGCATTGGCCTCAAAATAGGCCTTCAGCCGGGTGGTGTGGGGGGAGGAAGACCCGGCAGGGGCATCAGGCGCGCTGGAGGGTGCGGCGGTCAGCGTGTCGATACCATTCGATTGTTTTTTTGAGTCCGTCATCTAGAGAAGTTGTCGCCTTGAACCCGAATAACCGCTCGGCGCGAGAGATTTCGAGCCTGCGGCGAGGCTGGCCATTGGGCCTGGAGTGGTCCCATCGGATCGAGCCCGTGAAACCGGTGAAGGAGGCAATTTTCTGAACCAGGTCCCGAATTGAAATCTCAAATCCGGCGCCGATATTGACGGGAGACGACTCGTTATGGCGCTCCGCCGCCAACAGGATGGCGTCGGCACAATCCTCCACATAAAGAAACTCCCGGGTGGCGCTTCCGTCTCCCCAACCGGTGATCTCCGGGGCTCCGCTCTCTACGGCTTCCGTGCATTTGCGGATCAGCGCCGGGATGACGTGCGAAGCCTCCAAATCAAAGTGATCCCCCGGACCATACAGATTGACCGGGAGCAGAAAAACGGAGTTGAAACCGTACTCTTCGCGATACGACTGCGACTGAACCAGCAACATCTTCTTCGCCAGTCCGTACGGTGCGTTGGTCTCCTCCGGATATCCATTCCACAGGTCCTCCTCGCGGAACGGGACCGGAGTAAACTTGGGATAGGCACAGACCGTGCCGATGGCGACAAACTTCTCCACACCCCGGAGGCGGGCAGCTTCCATCAGCTCGACGCCCATGATCAAGTTGTCATAGAAGAATCTTCCCGGGTTCCGGCGGTTCGCCCCGATACCCCCGACGACGGCGGCGAGATGAATAATCAAATCGGGATGAGCCTGGTCCAGGCAGCGCCGGATGACCTGCCGGTCCCGCAGGTCGAACTCCCGGCTTCGCGGAACAAAGATCCGGGAACATTCGCGGGACTTGAGCTTCTCGACCACATAGCAGCCAAGGAAGCCCGCCCCTCCCGTCACCATCACCGATCGGTTCGACCAAAAACCCATGAAAAGATCCTACTGCTCCTTCATCGCGAGCGGTTGCACCCAGTCCACTCGTCCGATCCATTCTCCGACGTTTTCTGAGTACCAGCGGATGGTCCGCCGGATGCCCTCCTCCCAGGAGACCTGGGGTTTCCATCCCGAGACCTGGTGCAGTTTTTGATAACCGACCAACAACTCCTCCACATCGCTCGTCCCAGGACGAAACCGTTGCTCCACGATGTGCAGGGGTTTTTCCTTCCAGTACCCTTCCTGCACGCCGATTCTGAAAATCAGGCGATACCAGTCTTCGATGGAGATGTTCTCCCCCTGGCCGTAAGTATAGACTTCTCCGGGACGGCCATAGAGCGCCACGCTCAAGTGGCCTTGAACCCCATCGTCGACGTAACAGAAATCCCGCCGCGCTTTCACGTAACCAAGTTCAATGACATCCCGCAAGAGCGCCTGGCTGATGATCGTGCCGGTCACGTAACGAGGGTTCTGGCGAGGACCGTAATTGTTAAACATGCGTGTGGTGACGCCCGGGAGCCGGTAGGCATCGTAATAATTCATCGTCAGAAAGTCGGAAGCCACCTTGGAGGTTGCATAAATGCTTTTGGGATTCAAGGGGGAACGCTCATGAAGGATCACACTTCCGTTCTCATGAAAGTCGTGCTGGCTCTTCACGGCTTCGTTCACATTGCCATATTCCTCTGAGGTGCCCGCAGTATCCAGCTTGAAGATTGGAACATCGTTGTCAACGATCGACTGCAGGAGGTTCAGCGTGCCGAGGACATTGGAATAAACGGTGTCATAGGGGCGCTCCCAGCTCTCGCCCACATGGGCCTGCGCGGCGAGGTGGAAGATGATGGTGTCCCGGCCATCCTTCAAGTCGCGCACCGCCAAATCGACGGAATGCTTGTCGACCAGGTTTCCGCGATAGATTCTGATTCGATCCCGCAGATGGTTGATGTTTCGGAGCTCATGACTGGAGGTGGCGCGGACAAATACCCGCACATCAGCGCCATATTCGACCAGAGTCTCCGTGAGGTGGGAGCCGATAAACCCGTCTGCCCCGGTGATAAGAGCAGTTCGGCCCTTATACTCGTTGGCCAGGCTCTTCATAAATGGGACCCTTTAAAGGTAAGCAAACGAACACGCCCGCGAATCTTGTCTCCGCGTTGAGCCATCAGGAACAGGGCGGGATTCCTCTGACCATCCTGAAGAAACGGCCTGCGACCCGACCCATCGCATTTTACACAGTTATGTCCCATAAAGCCATTCCTCACCGTGCCCGGGTTGAAACAAACACCTTGGCTAACTCAAAGAAACGGCCATACAGCCCGCGCGCGGGGATCCGAGGAAAGATCCTCGATGCCGGTGGGGGCTCACTTACCGCTTGGTTCAATCCGCGCCGAAGGGATGGTCGATCAGATAAAGCCATCGGCCGTCGGGTTGACGTCGGACGACCTCGATGGATTGGCCTTCCCTGTCGATCGGTTTTCCATCCGGCCCATTGCCAGTCAAATGCCACTTTCCACTCAGCAAGGCCACCTCTCCCGCCTGAAGGCAGTACCTCGTTTCAATGGTCATCTTCCCATGTAGATCCAGAAGCCGCGCGAATCTCTCTCGAATCGCAGCCAAACCATGGGCGTCCTGTCCAGAAGAATTGCCAGCCAGGGTCGCTTCGGGCTCATACAAGGCCAGGAGGGGTTCGATTTCCCCGGAATTGAATGCTTCGGTAAATTGAGGGTGCAAATCTTCAGGCCTGGTCCATGGCATGTTGAATCCCTTCAATGGGTCGAAGAGAAGAGGGCATAATCCGAGGGGAGTTTATCGAGAGAGCGAACTGAAATCCCAAACCCGAGTCGTCGAGAAAAACCCGGACTGACGGGGCATTCAAGGACGAAATTTCCTCAGCCAGCGGGAGTGGTAAAGCACCTTCAGGGCGCGTGAAAGGAGGGTGGCGAAGTTCTTGGAGTAGGGGTACCAGTTGATTTCCCGCCGTAACCCGATCCGGTCCTCCAGCACGCTCTGCACAAAACAGTACTTTTGGATTCCACCCTCCCCGTGCCGGAAGCCAATTCCGCTTTCCTTGACGCCGCCAAAAGGAACCTCCGTCGCCAGGTAGTTTACCAGGCAATCGTTTATGCAGACGCTGCCGGATTCCATGCGCCGCGCCAGGGTCCTGGCCCTGCTTCTGTCGCGTGTCCAAATGCTGGAGTTGAGCCCGTATCTTGACTCATTCGCCAGGCGCAATGCCTCGGGAGCGTCTTTAGCGCGCATGATGGGGATGATCGGGCCAAAAGTTTCCTCGGTCATAATCTTCATCGAGTGGTCCACGTCCACGAGAACTGTGGGTTCATAAAAGAGGCCGGACAAGTTGGGATTTCTCTTCCCCCCCGCCAGGATTCTCGCGCCCTTCGCGACGGCGTCGGCAACATGGTCTTCGACAATCTCGAGTTGTCGGGACATGGTCATCGAGCCCACATCCACATTGAAATGGGTGTCAATTCCCTGCCGCAGACCCTTCACTTTCTCGACGACCCTGGCGATGAAAGCCTCGGCGATCGGTTCCTCGACATACACGCGCTCCACCGACATGCAAATTTGTCCGGAGTTGGAAAGGGCCCCCCAAACCGCCCCATTTGCGGCCCGCTCGAGGTTGGCATCACGGAGGACGATCATTGGATCCTTGCCGCCCAGCTCTAATGTCACCGGCTTCAACGTATTGGCCGCGCGCGCCATCACCCTCTTGCCGGTCGCGACACTCCCGGTAAAGGCAATCTGATCGGCATAGTCGATGAGGGCCTCCCCTGTCTCGCCAAAACCAGTCACCACCTGCAGGAGGTTCTTGGGGAGCCCGGACTGTTCCGCCAACCTTTGCCCGAGGAGGGCGGAAAGCGGCGTGAATTCAGAGGGCTTGATGACGACGGCATTCCCTGCCATTAAGGCCGGAATCGATTCTCCCAAGGTCATCAATAGAGGAAAATTCCAGGGAGCGATGATCCCCACCACCCCGCGGGGCAGATGCGATGTGCGGACCCGCTTGGTTTTGAGCAGAACCAAGCCGATCGGATGGACACGATCCCGCAAGAACTCTTCCGCATTTTTCGTGTAATACTCGATCGCCGCGCACACATACATAATCTCCGCCGAGAGTGCCTCGGTCCGGGTCTTGCCGGTTTCTGCGACAATCGTGTCGATGATCTCTTTTTCCTGATCGAGCACCCGGTCTCGCACGGCGACCAGGATCTGTGCCCGTTCCCGGAACGAAAGTTCGCGCCAACTCTCAAACGTATCGCGCCCCTTCGCCACTGCAATTTTCACTTCATCCGGCTCGACAACCGGCACGTCTGCGATCTTCTCCAGTGTGGCGGGATTGACAACGGGAAAGGTCTTCTTCATTTGTGAAACGGACTGTTGCTCACTCTCCACGGCAGGTATGCTCATATCGTCCTCCGAGCCCAACCTTCCCGGGGGATGCGCTCGCCCCGAAATCTCAGGCAGAATTCAGCTGTGTTAGAATCAACCCATGCGGCGGCTGATTGGAAAATTCTACGAAGGCAGGATGTTACTTGAAACAAAAGTGGGCGTCAACAAAGCGACCTGACCGCTCCCCGGAACTGCACGTCGTTATCATCGGTGGCGGGCGAGTCGGACAAACGCTGGGTCGACTCCTGTCCGACCAGGGCTTCGTGATCGACAGCGTGGTGTGCCGGACCCTGCCCCGCGCCAAGGCTGCCCGGCGATTTACGAGTGCACGGCGCGCAAGCAACCGGATCACCACGGACCTGTTCCCTGCTGCTCGGATTGTGTTCATCACGACCCCGGATGCTTCCATCGCTCCCACTGCCCTCCTCCTGTCCCGCCTTCCTGTCAATTGGGAGGGCAAGATCATTTTTCATACGAGTGGCGCCCTCTCTTCCCGGGAACTGGGGGCCCTGTCCACGAAAGGAGCCCGCATCGCATCGCTTCACCCCCTGCAAACCTTTCCCTCACCCGTCGAAGGAGTGAAGAGGGTCAAGGGAATTTTCTTCACCTTTGAAGGGGACCGCGGGACTGAAGCTGTGGCCCGGAAGTTGGTCCGTGCGCTGGGCGGCCGCCTCGTCAAGCTCGAAGCGAGGGACAGACCCCTTTATCATTGCGCGGGGACCTTCGCCTGTGGCGCCCTGCTTGCCCCCCTCTCAGTGGCATACGAGCTTTATGGAAAGATTGGGATCGATGAGAGAACCGCGCGCGCCATGCTGAAGCCCATAGTGAATGCTACCGTCGAAGTGGCTCAGAACTCGGACCTCCGGAAGACCATCACCGGCCCGATCTCCCGGGGAGATGCCCCGACCATTGCGGGACATATTCAGGCACTCTCCAAGGTCGCTCCGCAGTACGGGACCCTTTACAGGTCTCTGTCACTCCGGCTGCTCGAACTGGTGGGGACCTCCATCTCCAAAGCGAAGTCGGATTCGATCAGAAGGCTGCTGACGGGAAAGTCTCTAACAGGAAGGCGTCGCTCGAGACGAGATTGACTTCCTGGAGTGATGGACCCGGTTTGAAAGTGGGACCGGAGTTTTCGGCGGAAGGCACAGACGGTTGGTACACATGATCGAGCAATGTATCCGTAGAACTCTTGCGGTGAATTCACCCCTTGGCGGAGTCGGCAGGGCAGGTATCCTGCCGACTTCTGAGGAATTGAGCGAATCGGTCCAGGGCCGTCTGACCCGCCTCGCGCCTGAAATATTGATGTGGCTCCTCTCCCTGCTATCGGTCCTGGCGCTGGGACTTCTCCTCTCGAGTCCGACGCCATCCTATGCCAGCAAAAAAGCGGGATCCGAAAGGATTCATCTGGTCGACATCAACCATGCCAGCGTGGAAGAACTGGCGACGCTGCCCGGAATTGGAAAAGTCACCGCTCGAAGAATTGTTGAATTTCGCGAAAAGAACGGTCCCTTCCGGCGCCTTGAAGATTTGCTCATCATCCGAGGCATCAGCGAAAAACGTCTCCAGCAGATTCTGCCCCGAATGTCGCTGGGGCCTGATCCAGGAAAACCACAGAAGACCAAGTGAATTGAAGGACCTGAAGGAGGGGGTGTTCCCGCCTGAGGATTTCTTGGACGGCTCCCGTGGATTGCGGCTTGGAGGAGCACGCCCGATGATGCGGGGCAACATCGTGACAACAATCGAACGGGCCCGATCCTGAATTCGACCGGCTCTCTTCTTTAATATCCCTCCGTCGTGTTGGTTACCTTCCCTCGAAACAGCCGGTAAAGATAGACGAAGTATCCGGTCGTTAGAACCATTCCAATGACCCACCATACGAGGCCCACGCTGAGACCGTAGTGGCCGGAGGCCGTGTTGTGAACCGTCAGATTAAATCGAGGGTCTGTACTGGCCGGCAATACATTGGGGTACATTCCGAAGGCAGCGCCTCCAAGCATCCCGGCCAGGTACGCACTGGATGACACAAAAGCAGCTTTGTCATTCCCAAGAGAACGAAAATAGAACATTCCGACCAGCCCCGCGAACACCAGGACGGGAATGAGCCAGCCAAACCAGTGCGCCCGGTAATTGTCGTAGAGTTCCGGACGAATGTTCAGAGTCACGGGCAGCGACGCTACGGTCAGGAAAGCCACTCCCCACCAGGCGCGTGCAGCGGCCTGCCGGGCGCGCAAGTTTATTTCTCCCACGGTTTTGGCGGCCACATAGAGCGCCCCATGCGAGGCGAGCGCCAGGAAAGCAAACACCCCGATCAAAACCGTGTACCAGTCGAGCACGCCGGCATTGGGCCCCACCAGGAAGTTGGTCCAGAGAGGTTCAAAAAAATATCCGTCCGCCTGCAGGGGAACTCCTCGAAAAACGTTGCCCAGCGCCGCGCCGAAGAAGATGGCCAGCAAGGCACTGGACAACGAAAAGATGCCGTCGAAGAAGCTATGCCACACCGTGCCCTCGAGGTGGGCCCGGAATTCAATCCCGAGGCCGCGCAACATCAACAGCCACAGGACCATCATCAACGGAAGATAGAACCCGCTGAAGCTGGACGCATACAGCATAGGAAAGGCAAAATAAAGAGTTCCTCCGGCTGCCAGCAACCAGACTTCATTCCCGTCCCAAACCGGGCCAATCGACTTGATGACCGTTTGGCGCTCGCCATCGGTGCGCGCGACCCAAAGGTGGATGATCCCTGCCCCCAGGTCGAAGCCATCCAACACCACATACATGACCAGCATGATTGCAACCAATATGAACCACAAAGTTTCCATGAAAGGCCTCTCGTGTCTCTTTGGAACAACCACGTTTGCAACTGGAGCGGTCGGCCACCGGCGGCCAGCGATCCGTCACCTGTGAAATACCGCCGGGGGACATAAACACTCCAGCCGCGAGACAATTTCTCACCGGACCTGGATATCCGGCCCATGCTCCAATTCGCGACGGACCAGAAACAAGAAAAGAATTCCCATGACCAGGTACATTCCCATGAATCCGAGCAAAGTAAATAATCCATTCCCCGCGGAAATTCCCGGTGACGCCCCGTGCTCAGTGCGGAGCAGTCCAAATACCAGCCAGGGTTGCCGACCTACCTCCGCCGTAATCCAACCCGCAGTGTTCGCGATGTAAGGAAAAGGAAAGCTCAATAACAAAACCCAGAGCATCCATTTGGATTGGAACAACTTCCCTCTCCACAGGAGGAATACGGCCACTAGCAAGGCAGCAATAAAGAGAGTCCCCAGTCCGACCATGATGTGATAGCTGTAGTACAGGAGCGGGAGATTATCGGGCCACTGGTCGCGGGGGAAAGCATCCAGACCTTTGACCTCCGCCTCCCATCGGCGGTAGGTCAGAAAACTGAGCATTTTCGGAATCACGATCGGGTTGTCCATCTTCTGCAACACCGTGTCAGGCTGACCGATGACGACCAGTGGGGCTGCAGTATCAGTCTTAAAGAGTGCCTCCATGGCGGCCAGGGTGACAGGCTGGTGATGTGCCACCAGCCGGCCCTGCTGATCCCCCAACGGAAACAACTGAAGGAAGCTGAAGACAAATCCCGTCACGACACCCAACCGGATGAAGATCTTGGCCTGTTCGGAATGTTTCCGATCCAACAGATAAAAGGCGCCCACCGCAGACATTACAAAAGCGGCGGTGACGACAGCGCCGCTCATGTTGTGGGCATATTGCCACCATGCCCAGGGATTCAGAATTAGACCCCAAAAACTGCTCAGCATCAGGGAGCCATCCGCCGCCTGGGTGTAAGCGACCGGATGCTGCATCCAGGCATCAGTGGCCACAATGAAAAAGCCCGAGATCCAGGAGCCCAGGAATACCAGAAATGCCATCCACCAGTGCCCCCACCGGCCGAGCCGTTTTTCGCCATAGAGAAACAACCCCAGAAAAGAGGACTCGAGGAAAAAGGCAAACACGCCCTCCATAGCCAGCGTTTGACCGATCACGCCCCCGGCAAACCGCGAAAACTTCGCCCAGCTGGTGCCAAACTGAAATTCCATGGGGATCCCTGTCACCACGCCCAGGGCGAAATTGATGGCAAAGATCCGGGCCCAAAAACGGGCCGCCACGTTGTAACGGTCATCTTTTTTCCAGAGGGCCAGGCTTTTGAGAATGACGATTAACAACCCTAACCCCATGGTCAGTTGGGGGAAGAGGTAATGAAATGTGACGGTGAACGCAAAGTGCAGGCGATGGACTAAGAGTGCACTCTCCATGATATGTGGGGCCTCCTGAAACCCGCGATGCCGAAGGAGTCGGGTGCCGAGTAGAAGGGTCAACCGGAATGGGGATCACCGGCCGAAAGAGAGGCACAAATTCTGATGGTGAACACAAAGCCTGAATGAATTAGACATTCCGACTACCCTGAACGCCGAGGCGTCATTCTGACGTTTGGCAGGTTGGGACGAGGTGATCCGGCGAGCTCGCCCATTAAATGCTCCCCAAGGTGTATAACCATCTCAACATTTTGCTCGTGACCCTTCCATACCTTCTTCTGGATCCAACCCAATCACGCAGGAGTCTACCCCATCAATTCTTCACGTTCAACCTCCTTTGCGAATCCATGGAGTCGATCCGCAATCCGACGGTCATCACCAAAGGTGGTGGGCTGAGATCGGGTTCGTAGGTTCATTACGGGAGACCGCCAAAAAATAATCCGGCTGGAGAAATCCACAGAATATTCCTGAAGAATTGAATATGCACCATGTCACCGCGTGTTGACGATTACAAGTGAACTACCCTGCTTGAAGTTGAAAATCTAACGTACACGGCAGTTAAGATATTGATATTGCATGTGATATTTTCGTTATAGTATAGAAGTATTGGTGGCCTGTAAAAACCCGGGGGACGGGTAGCGGTCCTCAGAAAGGTTTTACTTGACCACTTCGGCTCTCAGCGGGCAGCAGGTGAAGTTTCGATTGCTGTGGATCGGAATCTTCATCATCATGGTGCTACTCGCCAGTGTGACATATCCACCCAACACCCTACCGTTGCGATCCATCAACCGTGTCCTGTTGATGGCAGCGCTCTGGCATCTCCTCGTGTTTTTCACTCCTCTCAGTCAACTCCTTCGAGGCGGGTTCGACGTGGCGGCGATCTTGGTGGATGTTGTTTTCATCAGCTGGGTCGTTCGGATTACGGGCGGATTTCAAAGTGAGTTCGGGCTCCTGTACTTCGTCGAGTTGATTCTCGCAGCCGTGTTCTCCGAACGGCTCCAACTCCTGCTGGGATTCATTTTTATTGAGCTGGGTGTGTGCTCTCCCCTTCTCTCCTTTCAGGGGCAGGGTCCTTCGGCCTCTGGCTCGGGCTCTGTTCTCATTCGATTAGGCTTCTGGAAAGCCGAAGACCTTTCCGGCCTGGGGGTGCGCACGGCAGCCCTCGTGGCGGTTTATCTCATCGGGTTTGTAGGAAAAACCATGAAGGAACGGGGATTCGCCCAGGGATCCCGCCTGGTCATTGCCCCGCCCGGAAAAGGTTCTTCTCCTTCCCCGATGACTGTTCCCATGGTAGAATCCCCGCGCAAGAACTCGAAGGGAGTGTCTGCCGTTGGGGAGCACCTTTCGATCATCTCGCACGAACTTCGGTCGCCGCTGACCATCTTGCGCGCGTACACCGACCTGCTCAAGGACCCGCACCGAGGAACCAGCACTGAAGACATCGTTTCGAAAATCGATGAAGAAGTGACCGAACTGTCCGAAATGATTTCGAACCTGGATGCGATTGTTGACGAGAGAACCGCTCCTGAGACGGAAGCCCTCAAGACCGTTGATCTCGTGACCTTGCTCAAGTCCCAGGTGGACCGGCACAAATCCCTGAGCGCCTTACACAACTTCCTCTTCCAGTCCCGGCGGGCCGAGGTCGAGGTATACGGAGACCGGAACAAACTGGCCCGCGCCTTCAGCAACCTGATCAGTAATTCCGTCAAATATTCACCAGAAGGGGGCTATATTGAAGTGGGGATTGACATCCAGGAACGACGCCATCTGGATTTCTTCGCCACCCCGCCTCGCTCCACCAACCCTTCCCAGCTTTTCGCCGTGGTGAGAGTGATCGACACTGGAATCGGAATGTCGCTGAAGTCGATATCCTCCGCATTCGAGAAGTTCACGCGGGCCGAGAGTGAGCGGACCCGAGGGATCGCCGGCACCGGGTTGGGTCTTTATTTGAGCCGCAAGATCATCGAGCAACACCAGGGGGCTATCCATCTGGAAAGCGTCGAAGGTCGCGGAACCACGGTGACAGTGGCCCTTCCGCTCTCCATCTGAGGAGAATGACTTGGACAACAAGAAAATCATTGTCGTGGACGACGAGGCGGGGGTTCGAGAGGCCGTGGCCACCGTGCTGTCGGAAGAGGGCTACGCCGTTCTCGAGGCCGGAGATGGTACGAGCGGTGTGTCGCTGGCATTGCGGGAGCGTCCGGCGCTTGTCATACTGGACGTTCTCATGGAACCCATGAGCGGTTGGGAAGTCTGTCGCATTCTCCGCCAGATCAAGGAGCTTGCGGACACGCCGGTTTTGATGTTGACGGGGAAGCAGGACGTGAAAGACAAGATTACCGCCATGCAGGTGGGTGCCAACGACTTTCTGCCCAAGCCGTTCCGAAACGAGGAGTTGAAGCGGCGCGTGGAACGGCTGGCCTGTGGGGCGATTTTAACTTACTAGGCGGAGGGGTGGATTTGAAGAAAGACGACGCCGGCCGGTTGAACCGTCAGGGTTGGAGCGAAGCCCATGTACCCAGTCCTTCAGACCTCGCCCTGAATACCTTGACGGTCCTGGAGTGCGGCACTTGTGATCTGCGGCAGACGACTCTCGATTCCGTGACGGGGTTTCCCACCATACCAACCCTGAAGGTGGATGTTGACCTGTTGTTTGATACTCATCCCCGGGTGGGAGTGATTTACCTGCAATTAGGCAAGTTCAGCGGGCTTGAGAGCGCCTATGGCTGGGAGTTGTTCGGGGAGATCCTGCACATCGCGGCCGCCTCGATCAAGACCTGGAGCGTGTCGGGCGAGTGGAAAGATCGCATCCTTTCCATCCACTTCAACAACGTGGATGGATTTTATCTCGTAGTAACGATGAACGGTCTCAAGTCAGAGACACCCCATCTCCTGCTGGAACTGCTGGCACACCAACTCCGTGACCTCGTGTACAACGCCTTATGCGCCGAATTCGGCCGCAACGTCATCGACCTCCTGGGAGTTTTTCAATACTCCATGAAATTGGAGCATGACCCGCGGGTGCGCGTGAGCCGGCAATTGCACCGGGCCTTCAAGGACACATCACGACTGGTGAACCGCTCGGAGCGCAAGGAACAAGACGCCCTGGAACAGGAAGTACGGAATATCATCACACAACGGATCATTCACACGGTGTTCCAGCCCATCGTCCATCTGGCGAGCCAGCAGCGCGTGGGCTACGAAGCGCTCACGCGAGGCCCGGAAGGCAGTCTCCTGGAAAACCCCGAACCGCTCTTCGCCGCCGCGCGCGACAACTCGTTACTGATGGAGTTGGAATCGATCTGCCAGGCCTCGGCGTTTGATTCCATCCTCGCCTTCAAACCGCAGGGCCGTATTTTTGTCAATACCTCCTCCAACTTCATCACGCATCCCCTCTTCCACAAGCGGCTCAAGGAGACTGTCCTCAAGAAGCTCGTCCCCTCGCTGGTCTTTGAGATCACCGAAAAGGAAGCCATCGAGAACTACCAGGATTTCAGGAATGCGATCGACCCCGTCCGCAAAGCAGGCGTCCGGCTGGCCGTCGACGATGCGGGGTCCGGCTATGCCGACCTCGAATCCATCGCCGAGGTCCGGCCCGAATACATCAAGATTGCCAATTCCATTACCCGCAATGTTTCCCACGACCTCATCAAACAGGAGATCGTCTCCAGTTTCCTCGGGCTCGCCCTCAAACTCCGCTCCACCGTCATCGCCGAAGGCATCGAAACCCGGGAAGACTTTCATGTCCTGAAACGCCTCGGGGTAGAGTATGGACAGGGCTACTTCCTCGGACGCCCGGCCCAACTCGTGAAAGCCAGCTGAGAAAGCTCACCAAGGGTGCCCTCCTCCCGTCCTTTCGGGCCGATGAGGTGTGCAATCGTGAAGCGTGGAGACCGGTGTAATCGGTTTCGATTCCCTCCTGTTCGAACCGGTCATGGCCGCGCGCCTTTTACCAACATGGGATGGCGCGAGCCGTCTCCCTCCTGTTTTTCAAGAAATGGATTCCTGGTGGGGGAATGAATGCTTAAACGCGGTCTCTGATGCGTGGCCATGGGGCCAGGGCGAAGAGGCCAGCGCCCACGGGGCAGGCAACCGAGCCTGAGCCCGCACGAGGTCCCATTATCAAAACTCCACCGCCCTTGCGGACTGACACGACCTGCCGGGCGACGGGCCGAGGGTTCCTAATGGGCCCTCATCGACACTCTGACCTGGAGCTTTTTTTGGCGGTAAAAACGGTTGAAAACATTGGCTGCGGTTTTGATAAGGATCTTGGTCGAAAATCCCATGTTCTTGCGGCGAACGCTGTCGGCCGCCATTCCATATCCCGCATAGGCCCCGCGAAATGCCAGGCAGGCGAACAAGTAGGCCATCTTCCCGCCCCATGACCACCTCCGGGCTCTCCCGCGCCGGGTCCGCTTAAGGCTCTCCCGGATGGAATAGAAGCTGTCCCAGCACTTCTTGTTCTCGGCGTGCAATTCACTCATGGTGATGTTCTGGTGTTTGACAATGTCGACCGGCCTGAGCGGCTTTAGCCAGTACCGGTCCTGAAGAATTTGAGTGGTATGTTTCGCAACGAAATCCGGTTTCCCCCGGTACTTCTTGTCGTTCATCATCTCATAAAAATCTTTGGTCCCGGGATAGGGATTAAACACCGTAAACTGCGCAAACAGCGTACCTGACTCGGTGGCAAACTTCCGCATCGTCCGGATGGTCTGGACGGTATCGGATTCAAGCCCGCTAATGATCGAGCTCAACACGTAGATCCCGCAATCCTGGATCCGCTGAATGGCCTCCACCATTTCTTGTCCGATGGGATTCCACAGCTTCCCGACACTCTTGAGGCCTTCTTCGGAGAATGATTCGACTCCGATCAGCGCCGTCCGGATTCGCATCTTGTGGTACAGGGCCTGTAGGTACTCTTCATCCGAGGTCGCCTCGGCGGTCATTTGGGCGAAGGCGAACATGTCGCGGGGGACGTTCCGATCGTACTCGTCAAAAAACTTCAACCGGTCCTCGCGGATTTGCTCGAGCTCCTTCCGTTTGTTTTCTCCCGGTTCACGGGCGATCCGGCCCAGGGTCGACGGATTGAAATTATCGTCCGCGAAAACGATGTATCGAAATCCCAGGTCATACAGCTCATTGACTTCCTCGATAACTTTGTCACTCAAGCGCTGGCGCGGCTGGCGTCCTTCGGTCACCCAAACGGAACAAAAACTGCAATTCTCAGGACACCCCGCCACCGTCTGCACCGTGGGAAAAATGTACTTGGCGGGGTCGAGAAGATCCCATTTCGCTTTCAGCATCGCGTCGCCGGCCACCCGGCCCCCATCGTACTTTCGCCGCAAATTATTCTCGACCGCATCTTTGACGACCTGACCCCATACGACTTCTCCGCTGCCCGTGACAACTGCGTCGGCCCCCATTTCAAGCGGTTCCTCCGGGAAGATCGTGGCGTGTATGCCCCCCATGATCACCTTGGCGCCCCTCGACTTTGCCTCTCTCATGACCCGATACCCCGGGATACAGTTGCCCGTCGTGATGCCGATGCCGACGATATCTCCCGGGCGAACATGTGCCGGATCAAATTGCTCAATGGACTCATCGACGAGTATGGGTTCACCGACAAGCTCCCCAGGCGTCGCTTGCGCGATGACATAAAGCCATCTTGGAGTAATGATGCTGTAGCCCACAGTAGACATCGAAGGATTCACCAGGATCACTCTCGCCATGTTTCGCTCCTTACTTAGTGTGCCCATTTTGGGGATCCACTCCGTTCAGTGAGGTCGAGGATCCTGAGATCGGCCAGCCTACACCTCGGCCCCTCAAACGGTGCTTGATGGCTACCCTCGTGAATGATCAGGCTCTCACTTTGAGTTCTATGTTCAAGGCCTCACGCTCGGGGAAGTAGAGATATGGCCCTCCGATTCCGTCCGCTAGGTCATCACGGCAGAACGTAGAGGATGCGCTTCCTCAAGCCTTAACTTAAAGGCCCAGCCTTGGAACGACTGGGCCGGCCTATTTACTGTTCACTAGCGTCGCAGCTTAACGAAGGCCCGTGCCAACGCAAGTGGGTGCGTACGAGTGACAAAGAGGCAGGTCGGATCCAATAGGGAGCAGAAGGTGAGTGAGCGGGTGAAGATGTACGAGCAGGCAAAAAAGTCGGCGGTCCGAGGACCAAATCCAGACCTCGCCGCCGAACAGCCCCGGCATCATTCCAACAACGGTTGCGCCACTTCCGAAACAGGGGGGCCAAAAAACAAAGAGCTGCCGCCACAAGATTCGCCGCGCCTCCGGCGTTGCGCGCAACATCGCGCATCTCCTCCCGGAAAACATCCCCTCGGTCGACAGTTTCGACCCGGGGCACCGGAAGGTACCATGCTTGCCACAAGTGGACAAGAAACCTGAAGCCCTGTCGCTTCATCGAAGGCAGTGTAGCATTCCGAATTGTTTGAAAGCAAGACCATCCCAACATGTGTTCAATTTTGACCACTCGGGATCCTTCGTCCGCAGTTCAAGATTAGTGAGGAGAGGAGATCCCGTGGCACTTCCCACCGGGGAATCCGGCCTTCCCCTCAGGATTACCCTGGATTGTCCCCGATGAATCACACCCGGATCCGGAAACTTGTCCCTTGGGAGAACATGATCGGGGGTGCGAACTCGACGCCGCGAGTACACAGAACCGCCGACCCGCTGAGGGGAATTCGAGCCATTTTTCTTATTTGGGGAACAGCCTGGAATATACCCTCTGACTCGCGCTCTTGCCCAGGTAAAGAAGTGGGCCGAGGGCAATAAGGACAGCGCCGAGACTCAATGTGTTGATTGGCCCGAGTTTTTCTCCATAGTTGCGGATCACCGTCGCCCCAATCAGCAACAGCGGAAATACCCCAACGGTGATGACACCAAAGAGCCGGCCGGGAACCCGGTACGGCCGATCGAGCCCCGGTTCTCTAATGCGAAGAAATACCAGCGCGGCGAATTCAAGCAGGATGCTCATTCCGGTCAGGAGCACATCCAACATCACCACCCTCTCAAACCCGAGACCCAGGCAGAGTCCCCATACACACGCGCAGGCGATAATCGCCACCGTCGGCACCCCGGTCTTCGGACTGCAATAGGCAAAAACCTTGGGCAGGAACCCATCCTCCGCCATCACGGCCGGCAACCGAGAAAGGGACATGACAAGGGCATTGAATGAACCTACCGCGGCGACTGCCCCGGCCACCATGAGGGCTGCGGCCAATCCGTCTCCCCCGAGTGTCCGGGCGATATCGACCCATCCCCCCGTGCTCCACGCCTCGAGAGGAATTCCAGTCCTAGCCAAGGCCGCAACGGGGATGACATAGGTCAGCGTGACGAGGATGCACGAACCCAGCATGGCCAACGGATACGTTCGTCGGGGCCGATCGACTTCCTCGGCGATGGTCGAGGCATTGTCCCACCCCATATAGTTCCACATCGAAATGAGAATCCCGCCCAGAATGTCGAGATGGTTCATTGAAACGGGGGCGGTTTGGATCCCCTCATGATGATGCAACCCATACCCTACCACCAGCAGGAACGGACTGAGGATCGCCACGGTCACCCCGATAGATCCTCGGCCGACCGCGACCGCCCCCTGCAGATTCCAGAGGACACAACCCACGATCATCGCAACACCGATCAACAGAGGGATGTGGCCTCGATCGAGGACAGGCCAAAATCTCACCACGTACCAGGCAAACAGAGTGGGATAGATGGCCATGTCAAAAACGCTGCCCACAAAACTCAGCCAGGCCTCTTGAAATCCCCAGAAGGGGCCCATGGCCCGGGAAACCCAAACATAGAAGCCCCCCTCCTTGGGCAAAGCGCTCGCCAGTTCACTCACCATCATTGCCGTGGGGACACCCCAGAGCAGGGGGGTGAGCAGGAGAGTTACAATCGCCCCGAAATATCCGGCCTTTTGGACCAGGTCCTCCAGCCCAAACGGCCCGCCACAAACCATGCAATAAGTTGCAGCGATCAGCGCGAGGAGAGAGAGCTTCCTGGGTTTGTTCATGATCCGGGAGTGGGTCATCGAAGTCGTGCCCTTTCGATGACTATTGACTGGTCTCGCAACACATCGTCCTGAATTGACTCTCCGGGATGAATCCATGGACTGCCGGGGCGCGCCTGTGGAGGGGGATGTCAACATGCGGTCGGCCCGCCCCCTCCCCCGCGTCAAAACCCTGCCAAACAGGCACATGAAATGGGATGGATCAAGCCTCCCACCGGGAAACCACCAAATTCCGGATGCGAAAGTTAGCACCAGTCCAACAGGGTGTAAAGAGAAGAGAGGGCGAGGAGGCGGACATTCTTCCATTGACGAGGGGAATGAGGCCCACAACAAGAAAAGGCCGAACGATCAATCGGGCAATAGGTGATTCTTCAGCATTCACAGACGCGCCTTGAGCGCTTACGAGCGACCTCCATCCGTTCAGTCACCAATCCTTTTCGCAAGATCCCTGGTAACCGATTATTGGCCTCCTTCGTCTCGTTAAGTGTGCGGAGGCTTGCAGATTGTCGCCCCTCATTTCTGGAGGCAAGGGAAACCCCCATCCGAAACGAAACAAGAGGTTAGGCCGATTCAAACTCTTTCCACTTCAGAAATTGAATGAATACATCCTTAAGCCAGTTCGTGTAGTGTCGAGTTGGCTGGCCGGCTCTACAAAACCGCGCCAGGACACCACTTTTGGATGAATGCCTTTCCGTCACACTATAGAGTTCACAAGGCGTGTGAAAAAAAGAGCTAATGGGGACGGAGTTTTCAGACGATAAGATCGCTTCACCTGGTGGCGGTGCCCCTTGGGAGCCGCGGACCGGCGAAACTCACCTTCAGACTTCAACGCGGGAAGACGCTTTGGTCAAGAAAAGGACCTTCTGAATTGCTAGACAAAGAACCCACTCCGATCGGTCGGAGTTCCCCTCCCCTTCAAGATTCACTTGTACCTATTTATTTCAAGGAGACTTTTAATGCGACTTTTCAGATACATCACTCTGCTTATTTTGTTTGCCGGCCTTTCGATGGGCCAGACCCCACCTTCTGAAGAGGGTGGCTCACAGCGGGAAAGGCCCGGGATGCCCGGAATGTCTCAGACCCCTCCGGAGCCCAAGCCCTATGAAAAAGTGATCACCAAGGAGGCCAAGTCGAAACAGGGAATCTTCACTGTCCATCAGGTGAAGGAAAAGTGGTATTACGAGATTCCGAAGACCGAACTGGACAAAGAGTTTCTGTGGGTCAGCCAGATCGCCCGAACCACGCTCGGGGCGGGTTATGGCGGTCAAGCGCTGGGAAGCCGGGTCGTGCGGTGGGAGCGAATTAACAATCGAGTGCTCCTTCGCGACATTAAGTACGATATTGTGGCCGATCCGAAGGAACCGGTCGCCCTGGCCGTGAAGGCGGCGAACAACGACACGATCCTGATGTCCTTCAACATTGAGGCTTGGGGAAAGGACGAGGCCCCCGTCATTGACGTCACGCGTCTGTTCACGACCGACTTGAATGAAATCAGCGCCCACTCTTTTTTGCGCGCCTCCTCGTTTGACAGCGCCCGATCGTTCATCGATCGCATTGCAACCTTCCCGACCAACATTGAAGTGGAGACCACCCATACCTATACATCGCCACCCCCATCGGCTGGCGGCTCCCCGTCGCCGACTCCGCAAAGTCCTTTTGCCGCAAGCATGCGGGGGGGCAGCGCCACCGTGGTCCTTCATTACAGCATGGTTAAGTTGCCTGAAAAGCCGATGATGCCGCGCGTGTTCGATGAGCGCGTCGGGTATTTCACCGTCCGGCAGATCGATTATGGACGGGACGAGCACCGGGCTCCCAAACGTACCTACATCACCCGCTATCGACTCGAGAAGAAGGACCCCACGGCTGCCCTTTCGGAACCGGTGAAGCCGATTGTGTATTACATCGATCCCGCCACGCCGAAGAAATGGGTGCCCTATATCAAGCGTGGAGTGGAAGCCTGGCAAGTGGCCTTTGAAGAGGCCGGATTCAAGAACGCCATTCTCGCGAAGGACGCCCCGGCGCCGGAACAAGATCCCGACTGGAGTCCTGATGACGCGCGCTACTCGGTGATTCGCTGGTTGCCTTCAACGGTTGAAAATGCCATGGGGCCCCACGTCAGCGACCCGCGCACCGGCGAGATTCTTGAAGCTGACATCTCCATGTACCACAACATCATGAACCTGCAGCGCTCCTGGTACTTTCTGCAGGTAGGCCCGCTGGATCCCCGCGCTCAGAAGCTCCCCCTGCCGGATGACCTCATGGGAAGGTTGATCGAATACGTCGTGGCTCATGAAGTCGGCCACACCCTCGGCTTCCAGCACAATATGAAGGCCAGTTCGATGTACCCGCAGGAAAAATTGCGGGACCGCGAGTGGGTTAAGAAGATGGGACACACCCCCTCCATCATGGATTATGCCCGGTTTAACTACGTGGCACAGCCCGAGGACAACATCGACGTCGACGATCTTGTCCCCGGCATTGGCCCCTATGACAAGTGGGCGACCATGTGGGGATACAAACCGATCCCCGGAGCAAAAACACCCGATGAAGAGAAGGCCACACTCGATGAATGGTCCCGACAGCAGGACAAGACACCCTGGCTCCGTTTCTCAACGCCCGGGTCCCAGGGAGCAGATTTCGGAGAACTCACCGAGGCCGTCGGCGACGCCAACGCCATCAAGTCCACTGCGCTCGGCTTGAAGAACCTGGAACGCGTGTCAAATATGCTGCTGACAGCCACCACCACAGAGAAAGGTGAACCTTACGACGACCTTGAGGAGCTGTACGGCCGGATGCTAGGTCAGTGGACCCTGGAGATGAACCACGTCGCCGCCATTGTCGGTGGATTTAACACTCAAGAGAAATACATCGGGCAGGATGGGGTCATCTTCCAGCCCTTGCCGCGCGATCATCAAGCGGCAGCAGTGAAGTTTCTCAATGACAATGCCTTCATGACTCCCTCCTTTTTCATCAAGCAGGATATCCTCCGCCGAATTGAGCCCGTCGGAGTCATCGACCGCGTGCGCAATGCACAACGCAGCATACTCAACAGCTTGATGAATCCTGCGCGGTTGGCCCGATTGGTCGAACAAGAAGCGGTGGATGGGAAGGGTTCGTATGCCCCGACCGAATTCCTCGCCGATGTGCGCAAGGGCGTGTGGAAGGAACTGGACGGGACGGGACCGGTCAAGATCGACGCCTTCCGTCGTAATTTGCAGCGCTCCTTTGTCGAATTGATGGACGAGCGCCTGAACCGTCCCGCTCCCACTCTCCCTTCAGGTCCCGGATTCACGGCACCTCCCACGACGGGAGATGTGCGTCCCTTCTTCCGGGGTGAGTTGAAGGCGGTCAGCGCGGCCGTTACTGCGGCCCTGCCACGCACCTCGGACCGTGAAACGCGGCTCCACCTGGAGGACATCAAGGACCAGATCGCCAAGGTGCTGGATCCCAAGATTGACCCTCCCTCGACTGCCACGCCGACCGGCCCGTCGCGGCGCGGCAATGATCTCCTGGAGGATTGGCAAGACCCGAACACCTGCTGGCCCGATTATCAGGTCAAGAGGTAGGGGCTCTTCGGGGGCCCTCCGATCTCTCGGGGCCCCCGATTGGAATTCCGGAAACAGTTTCTATTCATCTGATTTCCTGCTGGAACTTGGTCTGGTTAGGTCCTGCGGTACGAAGATGGCTCATTCCGGTGGATCGGAGTGAGCTTTTTTTCTCACCTGAAATTCGGAGGCTGCTTAAAGACCAGATGAGTCCAGTCAATCAAACCGTTTTTCAACCCAGACAACGAGGGCGTATCCCTGTCACTGGACACCTAGGTCTTTTCGCGGCTGTGTGATCGACGTCACAGAGACGACCCCTGACATGTGCAGGGAAAAACCTCCAAAATCCGGAAAAACAGATTGACTTGAGTATACCGGTGGAGTAGCGTTAATCTATATTATGCTCTGGGATAGTGTCCGCTCGGCGGACCGCCCAGGTGTTTGCCCCCAGCAACGGCATCAATCAGCATCGCACCCATCCACTGCTTATTAAGGAGGCTTGGATACCATGTTGCCTGGAAAAGGTCGTCTTGCGTTCATTGCAGGTTTCGCCCTGCTCTTCTTCATCTGCCTCATGTCGGCTCCCGCTCTGGCGAAGGATGATTGGCCGGCTCCCTCCCCGGAGGAGCTGGCGATGAAAGACAATCCCGCCAGTCCCGGCGCCCACGCCATGATCCTCTACCGGGAGAGTATCAGCGACGACAAGGATTCCTTCGAAACCTATTATTACCGGATCAAGATCTTCACCGAAGCCGGAAAGAAATACGCGGACATCGAGATTCCATTTTTTCACGGCACGGGATCAGTGAAGGACATTCGCGCCCGCACCGTCCATCCCGACGGCAAGATCATGGAATGGGATGGAAAGGTGTATGAGAAGTTGTTGGTGAAGGCAGGCGGGGTCAAGCTTCAGGCCAAGACGTTCACCCTGCCGGAAGTCCAGCCGGGCAGCATCATCGAATACAAGTACCGGCTCCAGTTCGATTCCCTCAAGCTCTACAACACCCACTGGAACGTGCAGGAAGATCTGTTTACCCGAAGAGCCGTGTTCTCCCTGCGCCCCTTTATAGGCGACACCGCACCCGGATTGTATTGGCGGTCTTTCAAACTTCCCCAAGGCACGGAGCCGCAAAAGCAGAAAGACAGCTCCATGCGCCTGGAGGTCAAGGATGTCGCGGGACTGGAGGAGGAAGAGAATATGCCCCCGGCCAGCGAGGAGCGAGGCCGGCTGGAGTTCTTTTATCGGCAGAATTCCAAGGAGACCATGGAGGAGTTTTGGAAACGGATCATCAAAGGACGGGCCGACTACAGCGAAAATTTCATTGGCAAGCGCGGCGCCATCAAGCAGACCGTTGACCAGACGGTCGCCGCCGGCGACTCTCCGGAGGTCAAACTTCAAAAGCTTTATGCCCGCACACAGCAGATCCACAATTTTGCCCTGGATGTGGGAAAGACCGAGAAGGAAGAGAAGCGGGAAAAATTGAAGGACAACAACAACGTTGAGGATGTGTTAAAGCACGGCTACGGTTCGCCGCAGGACATCAACCGTTTCTTTGTGGCCCTGGCCCGCGCCGCCGGTTTCGAGGCCGATTGGGTCAACATTGCCCCGCGCAACCGGAACTTCTTCCATCCTGAACTGCAGGACACCACCCAACTGGAAGCCGACATCGTCGTGGTGGCCCTCGGCTCGGAAAAAGTGTATCTCGATCCGGCCTGCAGCTTCTGCCCGTATGGTTTTCTTCCCTGGTACGAGACCGCCGCGGGCGGCGTTCGCATCAACAAACAGGGAGGGGAGTTTGTCAACACAACCACGCCGAAAAGCTCGGATGCCCTGGTGGAACGCAAGCTGGATGTTCGCCTGGGGGCCGACGGGAAGCTGGAGGGAAAATGGACCGTGAACTTCCGCGGCCAATATGCCTTGGAACATCGTGAGGATGGTCGCACCCAGGACGAGACCGGTCGGCGCAAGGATCTCAGCGAGGAAATCAGGAAGTGGTTCCCCGCCAATGCCCTTCTCGAGATTACCAGCATGACAGGTTGGGAAGGGTCGGCTGAACCCCTCCATGTCGAAGGCACCTTGACCCTGCCCGAGTTTGGCATGTCCACCGGGCGGCGGCTGCTCCTGCCTCTCAGTATCATGGCCCCGAGTCATCCCGGACGATTCCAAACGACACAGCGGAAGCATCCCGTGTATTTCCGCTACCCCTTTCAAACCGTGGATGAGGTCACGGTGCAGATGCCGGAAGGATTCAAAGTCGAATCCCTGCCGAAGTCCGAATCCACCCCTGCCGCCAGCGCGGCCATTTTCCAGGTGTCGTGCAAGCAGGAGGGCAACCAGTTGCGCATCACGCGGCGCGAGGGCTTGGAGGGATTTTACTTCCCCCTGCAATACTACGAGGCGATTCGAAACTTCTTCGACATGATGAAGGGCAAAGATGATGAAAAAATTGTTTTGCAGTCGACTCCGTCGGCCCAGGGCCACTAGCCTTATTTTGTGGGGGCTGGTCCTCGCCTGGATCGGCACGGCGGGACCGGCCCGTGCCGCAGCACCGGAATGGCTTCGCACCGCGGCGCACGAGGCCCTGCCCGACTATCCCAAGGAAACAATTGCAGTCCTCCTGCTCTCGGAACAAATGACCATTGTTCGAGACAACGGCGAGATCGAAACGCAGTATCGACGCGCGTATAAGATCCTGCGGCCGGAGGGCCGGGAGAGGTACGGGACTTTTGCGGTGGATTTTGACAAAGACACGCGCCTGAGCAACCTGAAAGCATGGTGTCTTCCGGCCAGCGGAAATGAGTACGAGGTGAAAGAGAAGGACGCGGTGGAAACCGGTTTTTCCGAGGAACTTTACAACGACACCCACCACAAGGTGCTGACCATCCCCGCCGCCCTTCCTGGGAATGTGATCGGATACGAATACGTCCAGCGAAAACGCCCCTACATCCTTCAGGATGAGTGGTGGTTCCAACGGAACATCCCGGTGCGGCGCGCCCGTTTCTGGCTCAAGCTGCCCGCCGGCTGGGAGTTTGATTCATTCTGGGCTAACTACAAGGGCCCGGATCCGCGAGCGAACGGAGAGAACCAGTATGTGTGGGAGCTGGAAAACATTCCGGCCATTGAGAATGAACCGGAGATGCCGGCATGGCTTGCACTGGCGGGACGCCTGGCAGTGAAGTACCTGCCTCGGGACCCGTCGCTGCGGGAACAAAATCGAGCCTCATGGGAATCTGTTGGAAAATGGTATGCAGGACTCACCGCCTCGCGCCGCGACTCCACCCCGGAGATCAAACAAAAGGTCGCTGAACTGATTGCGGGCAAGACCCAAACCCTCGACAAGATGCGAGCGATCGCCTCGTTCCTCCAGCGCCAAATCCGCTACGTGGCCATCGAAATCGGCATCGGGGGTTACCAGCCTCACATGGCTGGAGAGGTTTTCACGCACCGATACGGCGACTGTAAGGACAAGGTGACCTTGCTCAGCACCATGCTGAAGGAGATTGGCATCGAATCGTACTATGTCCTCGTGGATACCGACCGGGGCATTGTGCTGCCAGGATTTCCTTCGGCCTTGAGCTTCGACCATGTGATCCTGGCGATTCGGCTTCCAGAGGAGGTGACCGGGGAGGGCTTGTTTGCCAAGCAGGACCATCCCAAGTTGGGGCGGTTGGCCTTTTTTGATCCGACCGACCCGTATACCCCGCTGGGGTATCTGCCTTCTTCCCTTCAGAAGAATTACGGCTTGTTGATCGGCCCGGCGGGCGGAGAACTGGTGGAGTTGCCGTTGCTTCCGCCGGCCAGCAATCGACTCCTGCGCACTGCAAAAATGACGTTAAATCTGGACGGAACCGTTTCCGGGGAGGTCGAAGAAATCCGATGGGGTGCTCCGGCCGCCGATCAGCGCGCCCTGTTCCTCAGGACGGCCCCGGCGGAGCGGGCCAAAGTCCTGGAGCGCTTGCTGGGCGCCTCGCTGGCAGGTTTCGCATTGACCAAGGCTTCGATCGTCGGCCTCGAAGAGTATGACCAGAACCTGGTCGTGCGCTACCAGTTTGTGGCACAAAGCTATGCCAAGACAGCCGGCAGCCTGTTGCTCATCCGGCCGCGCGTGCTGGGGAACAAGGGTTCCAGCGTCATGGAAAAACAGGAACGAAAGTATCCCGTGGAATTCTCCGAAGCCACCCTCCATTCGGACCTCTTTGAGTTCACGCTTCCGCCCGGCTTCGTCATCGACGAGCTGCCTGGACCTTTAAAAACCGAATTTGATTTTGGAAAGTACAGCAGCAAGGTCGAAGGCCACGGGAATACGCTCCGTTACGAGCGCCTGTATGAGATCAGGGACGTGATGGTTTCCAAGGAAAACTTCAGCCAGTTGAGGAAGTTCTTCCAGCAAATTGCCTCCGACGAGCGCTCCAATGCGATCCTGCGCCGGGAAATCCCTTAGCTACTGCTCCGCTCCCGGGCGGGCCAGGGTCCGCAGCCGGCGTCGCCCTATCGCCTTGGAGTCCTGTGTGAAGGCGGTCCGCCTCATTCAGGGCTGTTTCTCTTTAACATCAACCCGCTGTGCCTCCCACTCGAGGTATTTCGCAAATGTCTCTGGCTTCCCCGCAGGAGCGATTTCGAATTTTCCATGCAGCTTTCCGTCCGGCCGCCGATCGTAGGATAGCCGGTATCGTGGCGTGCCCGGTATTGCCTCGCTTACAAACGTCACCTTGGCATCAGGGCCCGTCTGAACCGTATAGTGAATGACGTGGTCTTCGACATCAAAGTAGATGGCATGGAAGACGGACGGCACACCCTCGCGATAAATGATCATGAGATCCTCATGCGTGGACGCCGGGCGGCCATTCGCTGCCGGGTATTCCGCGTGGTTCCGACGCACCAGGATGTTCTTTTGAAGATCGAATGAAAACGTAAATCGGCCCTTCGCTTCCCCCGGTTTTGCCACCGCTTCCCAGTCCCCCGCTAGAAACTGCAGGGAACCCCACACCTCTTGTTTTTCTGCCGAGATTACAGGCTGGGCCAGAAACATGAAGGCGTACAGGCACACCCAATAGCTGAAACGTTTCATATGGCACCTCGGGTTTGTAATCGCGGTCTGACCGCGTATTTCAGTTCCTGCGGCATGGTGCAAGAGCAGATTCTACCCCACAAACGGGGCTCAAACGAAGGTCTTGAGTCGGTGTGGTCGCCATCAACGTCCTCCCGCCGTCAGGTGAAATGTTCGGGGGTGAAACCCGACGCCGCCCTCAGCGTATAAGAGCAGTAGCTAAGCCTGGGTAAGCAAAGAAGCGGTGCTTGGCCGACTCGAATCGTCATCTGACCTCAAGAATCCCCGCTCCCCCATGACCTTGCCCATGGAGTTCGGAGCGGGGTCATGTTAACTTAGGCATCTGTCCACTCGGATCCAGCCAGATGGGCCTTGAGGCTCGACGGAGGAAAAACATGGAGAGTATATGGGGCGATCTTCGTTACGCATTCCGAATGCTGTGGAGGAGCCCGGGGTTCACCATGGTTGCGGTGTTGACATTGGCGCTCGGGATTGGTGCCAACTCCGCGATCTTCAGTGTCATCAATGCCGTGCTGTTGCGGCCGCTTTCATTCCGTGATCCGTCGAGGCTCGTTCTCATCACCGAGCACAGCAAGTTTCCCATCCTCACCACCTCCTATCAGAACTATGTGGACTGGCGTGACCAGAGCCATTCTTTTGACGGCATGGAAGCCACGCGCGCCACGAATCTGACCTTGACCGGCGGCGGCGAGCCGGAGCGTCTGACCGCCCGCATGGCGACGGCGGGTCTGTTTCCCTTGCTCGGCGTGGACGCGACGGTCGGCCGGACCTTTTTGAAGGAAGAAGACCGGGCGGGCGGGGCTCCGGTTGCTTTGGTCAGTTATGGTCTGTGGCAGCGCCGTTTCGGAGGGTCCCGTGATCTGATCGGCAAGACGATTGATCTCAATGCGCAACCCTATACCGTGGTCGGTATCCTCCCCTCGGGATTCCAGATCCTGCAGCCGGCCGACGTTTATGTTCCCTTTGAGCCGTGGGCCAAGACGCTGCCGGATGACCGTTCCTGGCATCCAGGGATCATGCCGGTCGCTCGATTGAAGCGGGGCGTCACCATGCTGCAAGCCCGCACCGAGATGCAAACCATCGCCAAGCGGCTGGAGCAGCAGTATCCCGTTTATGATACGGGGGTCAGCTCCGATGTGGTCGGGGTGCAGGAGCAAATGGTGCAGAACGCCCGCCCGGCCCTGCTGGTCCTTCTGGGCGCCGTGGGTTTTGTCCTGCTGATTTCTTGTGTGAACGTGGCCAATCTGCTGCTGGCCCGCGCCACATCGCGCGGCAAAGAAGTTGCGATCCGAACGGCACTGGGAGCCAGTCTCGGACGGGTCGTCCGACAACTGCTGACGGAGAGCGTCGTGCTGGCGCTTGCCGGCGGCGGATTGGGACTGCTCCTTGCCTCGGCCAGTATCGGGCCGTTGCTGAAGCTCTCAGCCGGAAGCGTTCCCAACATGGGTCCTGTCGGGATTGACCGGTGGGTCCTGGCGTTCACCATGGGGATTTCGGTCTTGACGGGAATCCTCTTCGGCCTAGTCCCGGCGCTTCGCACCGCAAAGTTGAATCTGAGGGAATCACTCAGCGAAGGTTGGCGCAGCTCGTCAGCGGGAGCTCGACATCATCGTCTCCGGGCGGCCCTGGTCGTTTCTGAGATCACCCTGGCCATGCTGCTGCTTGTCGGCGCGGGTCTGCTCCTGCGGAGTTTTCAGCGCTTGCAGGAGGTGCCGCCGGGCTTTCAGCCGGATCATCTCCTGGTGGCGGATCTTCCGATTTCGCCGACGACCTATGCCAAACCCGACCAGAGATTCCAGTTCTTCGACCGGCTCGTGGATCGTGCCAGAGGGCTCCCCGGAGTTCGCTCGGCGGGTGCTGCCTCGTTTTTGCCGGTGAGCGGGGGAGGCTCGATCATTCATTTCAACATTCATGGCCGCGCGCCGAAGAGCGCGCATGATTTTGTGGCTGCCGGCTACCGCACGATCACGCCGAACTATCTGGAGACCCTGGGCATCCCCCTGTTGCAGGGGCGGAGATTCACAGACGCGGATAATGACAAGGCGCCGGCCGTCGTCGTCATCAACGCCACCATGGCGCGAACCTTCTTCCCCGGAGAAAACCCTCTCGGCAAGCGCATGCAACTCGGGGCGCTGCCGGAGGAACAGGTCCCCTGGATGGAGATCGTGGGGGTGGTAGGCGATGTGCGGCCGGGATTGGGCCTGGATCCCCAGGCCGAAATGTACTTGCCGTATCGCCAGGCCGATGCCGTCCTGCCGGTCTTTCAGCTTTCCGTTGTTTTACGCACCTCGATGGATCCGATGACCGAGTCTTCATCGCTCCGGGCCGCACTCGCTGAAATTGACAGCAACCAGCCGCTGGTGAATGTCCGCACCATGGAAGAAAACATCTCCGGCTCGGTGGCGCAACCCCGGTTCCGAACCTGGCTGTTGGGGATCTTTGCGGTCGTCGCGCTCATCCTGGCCGCGGTCGGGATCTACGGGGTGATGTCGTACTCCGTCAATCAGCGGACGGGTGAAATCGGCGTCCGGATGGCGCTCGGCGCCGAAGCCATGGATGTCTTTCGACTCATCGTCGGCCAGGGGCTGTGGCTGGCGCTCATCGGGGTGTCGATCGGATTGCTTTTCGCTGCGGGGTTGACGCGTATCCTGCGCACTTTTCTGTTTGGTGTGAGCGCGCTCGATCCTGTCACGTTTCTGGGCGTGGCGTTGGCGCTTACGGCGGTCGGCCTCGCGGCTTCGTACCTTCCCGCGCGCAGGGCAACGAAGGTCGACCCGATGGTGGCTCTGAGAGAAGAATAAGGCTAAGCGAAAGATTTGATGCACGCTTTGCGAAAATGACAAGAGGGATCCTTGTTGAACGCAGCCTGGGGGTCTGTCTCTAAGCTGCCCCTCTGGTCAACCGGCGGGTAAAGGATCCGGAGCCGGACTCGCAGCCCTTTCATTGACGCACATCCGAGTCCCCTTCTCTTATCGGTCCGAAGACGCAGTCTCGCCACTGACAGGAGAAGGGTTGCGAAGATCCCGCGACATCATCCAAAGATCGTTGCGCTCAAACCACCCGATGCCCTTCCAAAAAGCCTTCGCCTGCGGATTTTCTCTTTCTATGAATAAGTGGCATCTCTCGATGCCGCAGGCCCGCAGTTTATCGAGGCATCGAAGCACCAGCGCGGAACCAATTCCACTCCGCCTTTCACGCCGCGCCACTGCCACATGGTGGAGGTAGCCGCGCCGTCCGTCATGCCCGCCCAAGGCCGCACCCACGAGGCGGTCTCCGTCATAGGCGACGAAGCTCATCCCGGGATTTCGGTCCAGAAAATGATTTATGCTTTCTGGCGAGTCAGATTCGCGTAATGCGATCCCTTCCGATTCCCTCCACAAAGCATGGGCCGCGGGATAATCCTGCATCGTAAATTCGCGGATTTCAACCATGGTGAACGATCGATGATTCTCCTGTTGGGGACACTCGTCGAGTTGGGCGCGCCGTGTGGGTCGCACAGTAGCTCTCACCTCGCCGGGCGCAGATCCTGAGGAGAGAGTCCCTCCGGATCTATTTTCCTTTGACCCTCTTTTTCACGGACGATGGGCGTGGACTGGGCCCCGGGGCGGCCGCAATTCCCTTCTCCTCCAAATTCCGGTATTTGTCGGTGGCTTCGACCAGTCCCGCGGCAATGCCCGGCTCCTTGGAGTTGTGCCCGGCATCGGGGACGATGATGAGTTCCGCCTCAGGCCACCGCCGGTGAAGATCCCAAGCGCTCCGGATGGGGCAGACCAGATCATATCGTCCCTGCACGATGGTCGCCGGAATGTGCCGAATGCGCTCGACATCCTCGAGGAGTTGATTCTCATTGCGGAACCAGGCGCCGTTCACGAAATAGTGACATTCGATCCGGGCGAAGGCCTCCGCAAACTCATCAGCCCCGTAGGAAGCGATAAAGTCGGCATCGGGAAGCAGCTTGCTGGTGGCCCCTTCCCAGATGCTCCACGCCTTGGCAGCAGCCTTTCGAATCCCGGTGTCGTCTGAGGTCAGACGCCGATGGTAAGCCGACATCATGTCGCCGCGTTCCACTTCGGGAATCGGCTTGAGATATTCCTCCCAAACATCCGGATAGATGTCCGACGCTCCCTGCTGATAAAACCAGAGCAGCTCCGAGCGCCGCAACAGGAAGATGCCACGCAAGACCATCGCGGTGACGCACTGGGGATGTGCCTCGGCGTATGCCAGGGCCAGGGTGCTGCCCCAGGAGCCGCCGAACACCATCCAGCGGTCAATGCCGAGATGTGTCCGCAGCTTCTCCATGTCATCCACAAGATGCCAGGTGGTGTTCTCTTGCAGGCTGGCGTAGGGCGTGCTCTTGCCCGATCCGCGCTGATCGAACATGATGATTCGCCAGGCGGCCGGGTCAAAAAACCGCCGATCCGGAGGGGTGAAACCCCCTCCCGGTCCCCCATGAACAAAAACCGCGGGCTTTCCTTGAGGATTGCCGCACTCTTCGTAATAAAGCGTATGGATCGGGGAGACCTTCAACGTTCCGGTTTTATAAGGTTCGATTTCCGGATACAGGGTTCGCATCATCTTCTCCTTCATAAATGGAATGAACACACAAAGCATTTTGGAGGCCGGAGCTTCGCTAGGAAGCACACAGGATGGGCAATTCGAAAAAGAAATTCAAGAGAAATCGACCACATTGGCGCTCCCTCCCTCACCCACCATGTACCGGACCTTGATTTCGCCGCCACCCAGCGCAATTAAAAATCAGGCTGTACGGTGTCGAGGGCCGAACGCGTGCTTGTCCTCGCCGTCCATAATCCCGGATTGGGGCGAGGTCTCCCCCCGTCCCCTCGGACGAAGCCCCGATTGACCCCCGTGGATTCCTGTGAGAGAATTTTCACAAAGCCTGTCGGACTGACCGAATGGTGGGGGGGACTGGGCGCCGACCACACCCTGCTCTTCGAGGAGGCTCACGTGGTCAGCACAATGCTGTCGCATTTCCAGGTTCTTTCCAAAATCGGAGAGGGTGGCATGGGAGAGGTCTACCGTGCGCTCGATACCAAGCTCGGGCGGGAGGTGGCCATCAAGATCCTTCCGCGAACCTTGCTCTCGGACCCTGAACGGCGGGATCGATTTGAAAAAGAGGCCCGAGCTGCGGCCGCACTCACTCACCCTAACATTGTCACGATCTACTCTATCGAAGAGGCCGAGGATCTTCGTTTTATTACCATGGAGCTGGTGCACGGCATCCTCCTCTCCAAATTAATCCCGGAACAGGGTCTCCCCCTGCGAGGGTTCTTCCGGCTGGCCATCCCGATGGCCGATGCGGTCAGCGCGGCCCACGAACGCAGCATCATTCATTGTGATCTGAAACCTGACAATATCATCGTCACGCATGAGGGCCGCGTGAAGATCCTGGACTTTGGGCTGGCCAGAACCACCTTGCGGGGACCCTTCCTGGAAGAAGGAGAGCTTCCGACACGACCGCTCGCCAATGGAATGGGGGTCTGGGGCACGCTGTCCTATATGTCCCCCGAGCAGATCGAGGGGAAGGAACTGGATCACCGCACCGACATTTTTTCACTTGGAGTCATTCTTTTCGAAATGGTCACCGGGAGGCGTCCCTTCCGGGCAAAGACCACCGCCGAGATGATTGCATCCATCCTCAAGGATACGCCTCCGTTGGTCAACGACATTAAGCCCGGACTCCCCCGGCAGCTGGGACGCATCATCCGGCATTGTCTGGAGAGGGATATCCGCAAGAGGCTGCAGATGGCGCTCGACCTGCGGAATGAACTCGAAGCCCTCGAAGCAGAAGTGGGTGCGGACAGCGAAGAGCTTCCCTCCATTGCCGTGGTCCCATTCACCGACATGAGCCAGGAGAAAGACCAGGATTACTTCTGCAAGGGCATTGCCGAAGAGATCATCAGCACCCTGAGCAAGATCAAAGATCTAAATGTCGTTTCCCGGATGTCCTCGTTCCAGTTCGATGCGAGCAGGGTGGATAGCCGCGAGATCGGCCGGCAGTTGGGCGTCAATACCCTGCTGGAGGGAAGCGTTCGCAAGGCAGGTGATCAGATCCGGATCACCGTCCAGCTAATTAATGTGTCCGACGGATACAACCTCTGGTCGGAGCGATTTGACCGTGAGTTTAAGGATATATTCGCCATCCAGGATGAGATTGCTTCCAGCATTGCACGGGTGCTGAAAATTACCCTGAGCCCGAAGGAGCGGCACATCCTGCGAAAGATACCCACGACCTGCCCCATGGCCTATGATTACTATCTCCGGGGAAGACATTTCTACTACGACTATAACAAGCGGACGGTTGAAACGGCCGTGCGGATGTTCTCCCGGGCAATCGAGATTGATCCCCAGTATGCCAACGCCTACGCCGGCCTCGCGGACTGCTGTGCGTACCTTTACATGTACGGGGGCCGGAAGGAAACCCACCGCACGGAAGCGGATGCCGCCAGTGAAAAGGCCCTGCAGTTGGATCCCGAGTCAGCCGAAGCCAACGCCTCCCGCGCGATCGCCCGCGCCCTGCTCGAGCAATACGAAGAAGCGGAAACGCTGTTTGAAAATGCCATCCGGCTGGACCCCCGGCTCTTTGAGGCGTACTACTTCTATGCCCGCACTTGCTTTGCCGAGGGAAAGGCGGAGAAGTCCCTGGGACTGTACGAAAAAGCCATGGAGGTTCGCCCGGAAGATTACCAGACGCCGCTCCTGGTGGCCCAGATCTATGATGATTTAGGCCGGCGGGGCGATGCCGAGCGAGCACGACGACGCGGGGTGGAGCTGGTGGAAAACAGACTGGGCCGGAATCCCGAAGACGTTCGCGCGCTTTACATGGGGGCCAACGGGCTCGTTGCTCTCGGCGAGAACGAAAAGGGCCTGGAATGGGCCCGCCAGGCCCTGGCGATGGATCCCAACGAACCGATGGTGCTTTATAACGTCGCGTGCATCCAGTCGCTCGCCGGAAAGATTGAGGAAGCGATCGACTCCATCGAGCGGTCAGTCGAAAACGGGTTGACTCAAAAGAGCTGGCTCGAACATGACAGCAACCTCGATCCTCTCCGCAACCATCCCCGCTTCCAGGCCGTGGTCGCGCTCCTGGGCAAGGGTTATGTCGTTTAAGGTGAGAAACAAACCGGAACCGCTCCCGCCAACCCCCTGGCTGCTGCTCATGTTCAGCCTGCCGGCGAAACAGGCGAGTCAGCGGGTCGAGATCTGGCGCAAACTGAAGCGCTTTGGCGCCGTCGCCCTGCGCAGTTCAGGACACCTTCTCCCCTCCACGCCCGAAAATCTCGAACACTTTGAATGGCTGGCCGCTGCGATACGAAAGTATCGAGGGCAGGCGTCCGTGGTCCTGGTCCATTCCATCGATGACCTCCCCTCTGAACAGCTGGCCCAATTCTTCATCGAAGCTCGATCGCGCGACTACGAAGGGTTGTGCCGCGACCTCAGGAAATCCGCCGCCGAGGGCAACCCTTCGCCCGCTCGCCGGGCCCGGCTCCGCCGACGCTTCCAGGAGATCCTGTCCATCGATTTCTTTCACAGTCCACTCCGCCACCGTGCGGAACGCCTTCTGGCACGCTTTGACCAGGAGGCCCCTTGGGCTCCTGTGCCTCCGCGGAAGGGCTTCCACGCGAAGAAAGGTTTTCAGGGCCGGACGTGGTTGACGCGCCCACGGCCCGGGATCGATCGCGCGGCGTCGGCCTGGCTGATCCGTCGATTCATCGATCCCCGGGCCCGCTTCAGGTTTGCAGGCAATGCTTCCTCCGTGAAGGAGGCCGTCCCGTTTGACATGTTCGGCGATTCTGGATTCGGACATCGTGGGGACGACTGCACCTTTGAGACCTTGTGCAAGGAGTTCGGAATCCGGGATCCGCGCGTCCGCTCGATCGCCCAGATTATTCATGATGCCGATCTTGAGGACGACAAGTTTGGTCGCCGCGAAGGTTGGGGAATCGATCGCATCCTGGCCGGCTGGGCGCGAACAACGATCTCCGACGAGGCACTCCTGCGGCGCGGGATGGACCTGATCGACGGGCTCTACCGATCCCTTTCCTGAGAGCCGGTCGCCCCCAGGACGCCGGGCGCGCGGGAGCCGCTTGCCCTGGATGGCCACGCCCCTCCGCCCGAAGCTGCCTTCCAACCCGCCATTTCCCTCTTTCCAATAATATGATATACATATAACAAGTAATGTGATATAGGTATAACTCATCTCCATGACTCCAGGAGCCGGCGATGTCACAAACAGCCAGGCGGTTGTTGCTGATTTCCAATTCGACGACCTATGGGCGGGATTTTCTGGACCATGTGGAGCCGGACCTCAAGGAGATGTTCGGGACCACCCGGCGCATCCTTTTCATCCCGTATGCCCTCTATGATCGCGCGGCCTATACGGCCAAAGCGAGAGCGCGTCTTGCGGCGATGGGATATCCTCTGGATTCCATTCATGAAGCCCCCTGTCCCGCCCGTGCCGTGGAAGGGGCTGAGGCCCTTTTCGTGGGCGGCGGCAACACGTTTCGACTCCTGAAGGCCCTCTATGAGGCCGAGGTGCTCGATCCCATCCGGCGACGCGTCGCACAGGGGATTCCCTTTGTCGGATCGAGCGCGGGTTCCATTGTGGCGGGCCCCAGCTTGAAAACGACCAAAGACATGCCGATCGTCCAACCTCCCTCCTTCGAAGCGCTCGGCCTGGTCCGGTTCCAGATCAGTCCTCACTACCTCGATCCCGACCCGCATTCGACGCACATGGGCGAGACTCAGGAGGAGAGAATTCTCCAGTTCCTCGAAGAGAACGATGCCCCGGTGGTGGGCTTGCGGGAGGGTTCATGGCTCGTCGTCGAGGAAAATTCGACGCGATTGAAAGGAAGGACGGGCGCGCGCGTTTTTCGCCGGGGATTCGATCCTGTGGAAGTCCAACCCGGAGCGACGCTCGACCCGTACATCCATTTGACGGGGCTTTCATGAGGACCCGGACCACAGTGCTGCTCAGCCGGCAGGAGACGGCCGATCTTCTCTCTTTGGAGGAGTGCATTGCCGCCGTCGAGCGGGCCTTCAAATGGCACGGCGAGGGGCGGGCCCGGCCTCCGGGAATTCTGAGCGTTCCTTCCGGGGAAGGCGCCTTCCATATCAAGGCCGGGCTGCTCGAGATTTCGGGGAAGAAGTATTTCGCGGCTAAAACGAATGGGAACTTCTTTCGAAATAGCCAACGCTTTGACTTGCCCAATATCGTTGGAACGATCGTCCTCTGCGACGGTGAAAACGGCCACCCGCTGGCGATCATGGATTCCATCGAAATCACCATTCAACGAACCGGGGCAGCCACGGCCGTCGCCGCAAAACATCTTTCCCGCCACCCATCCAGGGTCGCCGTCATTTGCGGTTGCGGAAATCAGGGACGGGTTCAACTTCGCGCCATCTCCAAGGTGCGGTCAATCGAAAGGGCTTTTGCCTATGATTCGGACAAAGCTACGGCAGACCGGTTTTGCACGGACATGTCCCGGGAGCTGGGGTTTGACGTCATGCCGACCCGAGATCTGGCAGAAGCCGTTCCCCAGAGCGATATCTGTGTCACCTGCACGCCGTCAACAGAGTACTTCTTGAAAAAGGAATATGTGTCGCCGGGCACTTTTGTCGCCGCCGTGGGCGCTGACAGCGAACACAAACAGGAACTTGATCCGGCGCTCATGAGCTCCGCAAAAATCGTGGCCGATGTTTTGGAACAGTCTGCCACGATTGGGGACCTCCATCATGCCATCGAAGGCGGATGGGTCACCCGGGCGAGCGTCCATGCGGAGTTGGGGGAGATTGTCGCCGGGAAGAAGCCAGGCCGCACTGCCGACGACGAGATCATCATTTTTGACAGCACGGGAATGGCGCTGCAGGATGTTGCGGCGGCCGCCGCAATTTATGATAAAGCTGTTGCCCGGGGCCGAGGAACGCGGTTCGACTTCTCGACCTAGAGGGGCTTCCCCTCCCTCTTCCCTCGATCCAATGACCGAATTGATCAATCCCAAGAATCGTGAGGCCTCCCAAGAAGCCCCGCTCCATTCCTTCCTGTTTTATTTTCTTCGCCTGGGCGCCCTGGGATTCGGCGGGCCCATTGCGCTGGTCGGCTACATGCAACGCGACCTGGTCGAAGGGCGGCGATGGATTTCCAGGGACGACTTTCTCGAAGGATTGGCCCTTGCCCAGCTGGCGCCCGGCCCTTTGGCCGCCCAGCTCGCAATCTATCTGGGATACCTCCGCGCCGGATTCTGGGGCGCGACGCTGGTTGGATTTGCGTTCATTCTGCCTTCATTCCTGATGGTGCTCGGGCTGTCGGCGGCCTACGTCCGCTATGGCGGTCTGCCCTGGATGCAGGCCTTGTTTTACGGGATCGGCGCCGCGGTGATTGGGATTATCACCCGGTCAGCAGCAAAGCTGATCAAGTCCAGCCTGGGAAGTGACCCGCTGTTGTGGATCATCTTCAGTGTCCTTGCGGTCTCGACGGCCGTCACGGGAAAGGAAATCATCTGGCTGTTCCTGTTGGGGGGATTGATTCCCCTGTTTATCCGAATATTCAGGGAACGCACCGCAGGACGGTCTCTTCCCAGACTCACCCTGGTGCTGACCGTTGGCGCGTTACCACTCACCAACCGGTTCTTCGAGATCTTTTTGTACTTTTCAAAAGCCGGGCTCTTTGTGTTTGGGAGCGGACTGGCAATTGTCCCGTTTCTTTATGGGGGGGTGGTTCAACAGCACCACTGGCTTAATGATCGACAATTTATTGATGCCGTGGCCGTGGCCATGATCACCCCTGGACCGGTTGTCATTACGGTCGCCTTTATCGGCTACCTGGTCGGCGGTCTGGCAGGCGCCACCGCGGCGGCGCTAGGCGTCTTCCTGCCAGTTTATCTCGTGGTGGTGATCCTGGGACCCTACTACAAGGCCATCTCCAAAGACCCCCGCGTCTCTGCCTTCGCAAAGGGGGTTACGGCCGCCGCGGTCGGGGCGATTGCCGGGGCGGTCGTTGTTCTCGCCCGCCGTTCCCTCCATGACCTCCCTACCGTCGCCATCGGTGTCGGGACCCTGATTCTTTTACTGCGTTGGAAAATCCCGGAACCGTTGATCATCCTCGCCGCTGCTCTGCTGGGCCTCGCACTTTATCGGGGATAAGAGCCGGCACTCGGGGCAAATTTTCCAATGCGGCCCTCCTCTTCTCTCTTCTTGTTGCAATATCGGCGAGAAGACTATAGACTTCGAACCGTTCTGTTCCATGTCAAGGGGGCAGGAACGCGTTCAGGAGAAAGGCGAGTCTCGCAAATTCTTCCTCTCAGCACTTATTCGAGCAGAGCGCTCATTTCACGCGCCGATGAACCCGGTCCATAATTCTCCGGAAACCCTAGCCCCCTTCCCCTCGTAGAGAGACTAGCCAAGGAGTCGCTGCGGTCGGGCCGGCCAGCATGAAATCCACCGGGAATCCATAAGCAAGGGAAGCTCGCTATTCCAACCACGCCACTTGATACAGACTCAATGAACTTTCAAGGGAGAAGACCGCTCCTGCTCTCAAGCCCTCCAGGACTCCCTTATGGAACACACCATTACCTTCCCGTCTCCGGGCTCTCGATTTGCCGTTCTTTCGGCTTAATTCATCTGAAAGGAGTAATTTCATGAGAAAAGCAGTCCGCTCCTTGTTCGTGCTGCTCACCCTGGCGCTGGTTGCGTCGAGCATTCCGTCACTGGCTCAAGCTCCGACAAAACCTCCAGCCAAGGCCGCACCCACGAGCAAAGGAGTCAAGGTTGATTTCAAAGACTTGAAACTCACTAATGGCTTGCGCGTCTTGATCGCGGAGGACCATACCGCCCCGGTCATTTCGTTGGCGGTGACCTACAACACGGGTTCGCGCAACGAGCGCCAGGGCCGCACCGGCTTTGCGCATCTTTTTGAGCACATGATGTTCAAAGGGTCCGAGAATGTCGGAACCGGCGAGCACATGCTTCTCGTGTTCAACAACGGCGGCAATCTGAACGGTTCCACCAATGAGGATCGCACCAATTATTTTGAGGAACTGCCGGCCAACCAGCTCGACCTGGCGCTCTTCCTCGAGGCCGACCGGATGCGTTCGCTCCCCACGGCCATCACCAAGGACAACCTCGACAACCAGCGCAATGCCGTGCAGGAAGAGCGCCGGCTGGGGGTCGACAACCAGCCCTACGGCAAGACCGAGGAAAAATTCCAGGAGACCATGTACGACAACTTCGCCTACAAGCACTCCGTCATCGGCTCCATGGAAGACCTCAACGCCGCGAGCGTGGATGATGTCATCGACTTCTTCCATGTCTATTATGCCCCCAATAACGCCGTCCTGGCGCTGGTGGGAGACTTCAAGACCGACGAGGCCCTGGCCAAGATCAAGAAGTATTTTGAAACCATCCCCTCCCATGCCGCTCCGCCCCCGGTCGATTCCACGGAGCCGGAACAGACGGCGGAACGCCGTTTCTCCATGGAGGATCAGCTGGCACGACTCCCGCAGCTCTCCATCGGCTACAAAGGGTTCGTCGGCAACACCCCGGATTTTTATGCTATGCAGGTGCTGAACCAGGCCCTCGCCAGTGGCCAGAGCTCACGGCTTTATCAAATTCTCGTCAAGGACAAAGAACTGGTCGCGAACATCTTCGGATTTGTGCGAGAGATGCGCGGACCCGGTTACTACCAACTCACCGCGACCCTGAAGCCCACCACGAAGTTCGAGGATGTGGAAGCCGTCATCAATGAACAGATCGTGAAGTTACAGCAGGAACCCATCGCGGATTGGGAGCTCCAGAAAGCCAAGAACTCGGCGCGTCGTTTCTCCGTCCAGGCGCTTCAAAGTACGCTCGGCGTCGCCATCCGTCTCAGCCAGTACGGGGTCTATTACAACGATCCGGGCCTGATCAATTCCCAGTTTGAAAAAGTCGATGCGGTGACCAAAGCGGACGTGCAGCGAGTGGCCAACAAGTATTTGAAGGTAACCAATCGAACCGTCGCCCAAACCGTACCCAAACCCAAAGCCGCCGGCTCGCCGGCCGGCATGGGACGCTAAGAGAGGAGATCATAAAATCATGAACCGAATCATCTCAATACTGCGTCGGGCAATGTGGGCGGCAGGCGTCGGAACAATGGCCTGCTCACTCGCTTTGGCTCAGCAGTCGATGCCCCCCCAATCGGTCAAGGGCGCCGTCGTCAAAGGCAAGGCACCGGTCAGCAGTGAAGTCTTAAAAGTCAAGCTCCCTAAGCCCATGGAGAAGAAGCTGAGCAATGGGCTTCAAGTGATTGTGCTTGAAAATCACAAGCTGCCGACCTTCAACATGCAGATGGTCATTTTGTCGGGCGGGTTCTCAGACCCCTCGGGCAAGCCCGGACTTGCGCAGGGCACCGCCACTATGCTGCGTGAAGGGACTAAAACCCGGACGAGCAAACAAATTGCCGAGCAGATCGACTCCCTGGGTGCAACTCTCACGGCCAACGCCAGTTTGTCTTCGATCACGAGCACGGTTTCAGCATCGGGCTTGACCGACAATCTGGACGGGGTGATGGAACTGTTTGCAGACGTCATTCTGAATCCCAATTTTCCGGCCGATGAATTCACCAAATTGAAGACCCGCATGATGGCCCAGCTCCGGCAGGCTCGTTCTCAGCCAGGCTTCCTGGCCGCCGAAATGTTCTCGAAAGCGATGTACGGCGAACATCCGGCCGGACGCATCTTCCCAACCCCGGAGGTCATTCAGAGCCTGACGCCCGAGATGCTGGCCCAGTTCCACGCCGCCTATTACCGGCCCAACAATGCGATTTTCGCGATTGTGGGCGATGTCAAGCCGGACGAGGTGGTTGCCAAGCTTGAAAAGGCTTTTGCTGCTTGGAAGCCTGCCGACGTGCCGAAGACTGTGATTCCCAAGGCCGGCGAACCCGGCGCGGCGAAGATCCGCCTGGTTGACCGGCCGGGCTCGGTCCAAACGAATCTTCTCGTCGGGGATCTGACCATCGAGCGAACCGATCCTGATTTCTGCCCCCTCGAAGTGATGAACCGGGTGATCGGCGGTGGACCCAGTGGTCGGCTGTTTATGAATCTGCGTGAGGACAAGGGGTATACCTACGGGGCGTACAGCAATGTCAGTGCGTTCAAGTATCGCGGAGTCTTCCAGGCCAACACCGAGGTCCGCACCAACGTGACCGACGGAGCCATGAAGGAGCTGATGTATGAAATCAAGCGCCTCCGTGATGAAAAGGTGCCGGCCACGGAGTTCGAAAATGCCAAGCGCGCCATCATCGGCGGTTTCGCGCTCGAACTGGAATCTCCTCAAAGGGTGCTTCAGAACATCATTACGCAGAAACTCTACAACCTCCCGGCCGATTACTGGGACACCTTCCCCCAGAAGATCGCGGCGGTGAGTGTGGAGGATGTCCAGCGCGTTGCCAAGAAGTACCTCGACTTCGATCATCAACAAGTAGTGGCCGTCGGCGACGCCAAGCAGATTGAAGAGCCGTTGAAGAAATACGGCGCCATCGAAGTTTACGACACTGAAGGCAAGCTGAAACCTGCAGGACAGTAACCCTTCCCAACTCCGCAGGGTCAGGGACAGACACCTAACTGTTCGTGTTCTCCGAAATTGTACAGCGAGCAGGTGTCTGTCCCTTTCCCCTTTTGCATTGGTAGCCCCCGGTCCGCCGCGGCGGATTTTTCTCGCCGGGGGCTTTTGCGTTCAGATATTTTCCAAGAGCCGCCCACCCTCCCTTCAACGTGATGTCTCATCGAATGTCTCTCAATTTTCCTTGAATTCGCTCTGGCCCGGTTCTACACTCAATTTCGGCCAGTTGTCCCCCTGCCGGCTTCTCATTTCAATCCAGCGTCCGGCGACTATGAAGAATCCCTAATTGTGAATCAAGGAGCATCCGATGCGAAGAATAACATGGTTCTTTTTTCTATTATCATTCGTACCCGCAACTCTAGCGGCTCAAGAGGTGCCCAAGGTTGAAATTTTCGGAGGCTATTCAAACTTTCGGATACCGACCGGAATTAACCTGTCCCGAATCGAGGATCTGCCCGGTGTGATTACCATTACTACCGACAAGGCAAGCTTGAATGGATGGAATTTGTCGGTCACGGGGAATATCAACCGATGGCTTGGGGTGGAAGGTGATTTCGGCGGATATCGCGGCACCGTCGAAACACAGACGGGGATTATCCATCTCCCTCCCAGCATTTCGAATGGCACACGGAGGGTCAGAATTCACTCTTACATGCTAGGTCCCCGCTTGTCGTATCGTGGTGATAAGAGGATTACTCCATTCGCCCACGCCTTATTTGGCATTGTGGGCATGGTCCTCGTCGAGACGCCACCCTTGGTTGGGGGCTCCCGATACCCCTTTGGTCTGGCGCTTGGCGGAGGTTTTGATATCAACGTCGCCAGGCACATGGCCATTCGCGCCATTCAAGCCGACTACGTGAGGAGTCGTTTCGGTTTCACAGCCGAAAACAATCTCCGGCTGTCGTTTGGGGCTGTCATTCGTTTCTGAAATGGCCTGTGGGCTCGGTACCTGAAATCAGGCAGGGATGGTTGTGTCCCGACCCCCTTTGTTTATATTCTTAGATTCCAGCGCGGGAGTTTCGGGAACATTGTGTAGATTGCAGAATTGACGAGGGCCCTTTGAAGGCGCCGCTTCCGATGATCGACGGGGTTAGCCCATGTTGCCAATGGCTTCCGCCAGGTCCCTGGAAAACTATTCTGGGTTTTCTGGAGGAACGGCACTGTCGCGTGGAAATCTCAACCTGGCTATCCCGGATGGCAAGGGGGCAGGTAGTGGATGAATCCGGGCATCCCCTGAATTCAGAAAGTCCTTATCGTGTTGGATCCTGTATTTATTACTACCGCGAGATTCAGTCGGAAAAAAGCATCCCCTTTCCTGAGACCATCCTTTATCAGGATGATCACCTTCTGGTCGTCGATAAACCCCATTTTGTGCCCGTGGTCCCCTCCGGACGATTTCTTCATGAGACGTTGCTCGTCCGCTTGAGGAAGAAAGGGGGGCTGGAATCCCTCGTTCCCATGCATCGCATCGACCGGGAGGCGGCCGGGGTTGTCCTTTTTTCTCTCAATCCAGCAACAAGAGGACAGTACGCGTCACTTTTTCAAACTCGGAACGTCAAGAAGGTGTACGAGGCTCTGGCGGGTACCCTTCCGTCGCTCAGCTTTCCTATGACGCGTCGCAGTCGAATCGCGGCGGGGGAACCATTCTTTCGCATGAAGGAAGTCGAGGGCGAACCAAACTCCGAGACTTACATTGAGGTGCTTGAGAAAATGAATGACGTGACTCGATATCAGATGACTCCCGTCACCGGCAGAAAACACCAGATCCGCCTGCATCTCTCGGGGTTAGGGATTCCGATCGTGAATGACAAACTCTATCCTGTCATGAAGCCCGCTGAGGATGATGATTTTTCCAGCCCACTTCAACTCTTGGCAAAATCGATTTCCTTTCACGATCCTTTGACCGGGCAAGAACGCTGCTATGAAAGCATGCGAGCACTTCATTGCGGCGAAGTGACATAACGGCGGAGGCAGATCTCAGCAGTCACCAGGTTTCGAACTTGCCTCATGGAGAATTTTGTTGAGCCTCGCGTCCTTTTCATCCCAGTCATGAAATCGACGGACCGGCAAACCTGGCTTCGCATAGTCCATACACCGACCAGGCCCCTCCTATCCATTGGGTTTCAAACCCAATGGTCACGCGCCAACGCCAGAACCGTCATACGACCTCAATCCTCAAGATGAACCCAAAAAGTGGATGAGGGAGATGCGATTCAATCACGTTTCCTTCATTTAAACCGCATGGACTGTGAGGGTCCGCGTTGACCCGGGTTTAACCCTTGGGATATGATTGGCCTCAACATAGACGAACGTCCCCCATGCGGGTGGGCGGTATTCGACCCTGGCACAAGAGATCATCGCGCATTGAACGAATTACACTCCTAACATTTAGGGATTGTTCCGAAACACGATCCCCAACGTATTCAGTATGGACAGGTTCGAGGAATTATATCGCCGGCATGTCCAAGCGGTATTCCGCTTCGCGCTCAGTTATGTGAGCCGGCGGGAAATTGCGGAAGAGATCACGAGCGAGGCGTTCCTCGCGCTCCTGCGTCACCTCGATGGGATTGACCCGGCGCAGCTCCCGGGATGGTTAATAACCGTCGCTCGTAACCGGGCGCTCGACTACTGGAGGCGCAGGGCAACCGAGCAGAAGTACGTTGACGGGTGGGAGGATCCTCCGCCCATTGAAGTGAGTTGGACAGACGCATTCATAATAGACAATCCGGATTTGAAACCGATTCATCGGCTGTGCCTCACCTTGCGTTACGTGGAAGGCATGAGCCGGGCAGAGATAGCCCAATCCCTCGGGCTCTCGGAAACGCAGGTCAAGGGCCATTTGCAGTACGGGCTTCAATTGCTTCGGAAGACGATGGCAGAAAAGGAAAGAAAATGAACAAGCTCCCTAACGACCTCGACGCCTTTGAGGCGGAGGGAATCAAGGAATCAGGCGATTTTTTGGAATCGCTCCGGAGGCAAAGATCCGCCTGCCCGCCCGTGCCGATGCTCCGTGCGGCCCACGCCGGAGTGCTTACAGAGGAACTGCAATCCGCGGTCACGGCCCATATCGGCAGCTGCCGGTTGTGCCGAGTTCTGCAAGCGGACTTTTCGGCTTTGGATTCGACCGAGGCCTCCCCGCAAGAGGTGGAGCAGATCCTGGTCCGGGTGCGTCATCAAGCCGGCAAATCGGATGGCTCCTCGTTTTGGAGATTCAATAACTTTTCATGGCGGACGGCGTTTGCAGCGGTCGCTTTGGCCCTCGGCGTTGTCCTCCTCGTGTGGGAGTTCAAGGCTCCGCAACAGCCAGGTCCGGTCTCCTCACCGGTGGCGGAAGTGAAGCCGGCCCCCCCCCCTCAGACCCCCGAAGCATTCCGGCTGGAAAAGCCGGCCGTGAAGATGACACTCGGCGCCCTCACCTGGAGAAGCAACAAGAACGGTCGTAACCAGTTCCTCAAAGACATTTCACCAGCGCTCGAAGCCTATCGCAATAATAACTTTAACGCCTCCGCCGACTCCCTCCAGAGGCTGTCGGCAAAATACAACAAATCGGTCGAGGTCTTCTTTTACCTCGGAGTCAGCCGTCTTTTCCTCGCAGAGTACCCAGCCGCCATCAAGGCGCTCGAACAGGCCGCACGCCTCGCAGATGATTCATTTTCCTCCGACGTTTTGTGGTATCTTTCTATCAGTTGCCAGCGCTCCGGGCAAACCGAAAGGGCCCGGGGTTATTTGCAGCAACTCTGCGGAGGATCGAGCGGGTATGCCGCGCGTGCCTGCGCGGCACTGAAAGAACTTAAAAGCTCTGCGAACGCCCCGCTTCGCTAGTCTTCCTCCTACCGACCAGCAGCACGATCACATCTATGAAGAAGTTTTTGAGGACAGCTCGTCTCCTGGGGGGCGTCGCGGTTGCCCTATCTTATCTCTCTGCGTTGACGCCACAAATTTTTGCCGTCGGCCGTTCAATAGAAAATCTCCAAGACGTCAAGGCACCGAGTACCCTCGAAGAAGAATTGAACGCCGCTGACCGGCTGGTCGCCGAGGGAAAGGGCGAAGCAGCGCGCAAGCTTTATGAAGCGGCAGCCGCGCGCGCCCACAACGAGAAGAACGGCGTCCTTGAATCGCGTGCCCTGGCTTCCATCGGACGGCTGCTTTCCCGTGCAACCAAATACGTTGAAGCCCAGAAGTATCTCATCCAAGCCCTGCCGCTGGCCGAGGATGCCGGCGACCCTGCCGCCGTCGCGCGCGTGTGCAATTCGCTCGGGATCGCGGCCCGATACATGGGTAAAGCCGACGAGGCCCGGACCTGGTACAAGAAAGCAGCGGAAGCCGCCGGACGAGCCGGGGACCTCCGACTCCAAACCGACAGTCTGATCAACCTCGCTGGCTTGATGGATTGGTCTGACCCGGACGCCGAGAGAATGATCCGCGATGCCATAGGAGTCGCAGACAAAATAGGCGCCAGGGATCTCGAGGCGCGGGCCTTTCATCGATGGGGAGACTTTCTTTTCACAGGCGGCGATTTTGCTGCGGCGATGGAAAAACTGGAGCGCGCTGCTGTACTCTTAGGGGAATTCCGGGATGACGAAGAGCTGGCCAGGGTCTACACCAGTATGGGCCGATTGAACCGCGCGCACGGCCGGCCGGCCGAAGCGATCCCGCTCTATGAAAAAGCCCTCCATCTTCAACAAGAGGTGAGCGACAAGGTCGGCGTGATCCAGAGCTTGAACGCCATAGGAGTGGCTTACCAAAGTCAAGACGATCACAAACGGGCCCGTGAATACTTCGAAAGGGCTTACGAGCTGGCCCTCAAGACCGATTCTCCCCGCATCATCGATTTCATGCGCGCCAATCTGGCCGGAAATCTTATCGATCTCCAGGAATACGCGCGAGCTGCACCCCTCCTGGAGGAAGTGCTGCGCCGCGGTGCAGACTCTAATCTGGCGTACCGCCACGCTCAGCTGTCGGCAGCATACGAAGGGATGGGACACCTTACCACCGCACGTGTGGAAGCTGACAAAGCGGTGGAATTGGCGTCCGCCAGAGTGGATTACCTGCCGGCGGCCATATCTCAAAGGGCTGAGGTTCGAGAACTGCAGGGTGATCTCCCTGGCGCGATGGAGGATGCGCTGGAAGTCATCCGCGTGACCGAGGGGATCCGGGAGAGGCTTGTTCCTCTGGATTTCATGAAACAGGGGTTCAGTTCATATTACCAATTGGGCTACTCCTTCCTGGTAGGGCTATACCACCGCCTTGGAAAACCGGAGAAAGCGCTCGAGGTGGCTGAACTGGCCCGAGCGCGGGCCTTCCTGGATTTACTCGCCACCAAGGAAGTCCGCTTGAAGGCAACTGACGAATCCAAGGTCGCCGCCCTTCGCCTTGTCCAAAAGGAACTCAAGGCGCAAGGCATCGATCCGGTGGAAGCCTCCAGCGATTTAACTAACAAGTCCAACCCGGCGAAGCGGGCCGGCGAAGCAGATTCCCTGCTCCAACAATGGAAATCGGCGAGTCCGGAACTACAGAGCTTCGTTGCGGGAACCCCGCAGACAGCCGCTGAGATCATCGCCACGGCGGCCCATCTGCAGTCTACGATCATCAGTTATTGGGCGGGAAAGGATGCGCTTTACATCTGGGTGGTCAAGCCTGACGGCCATGTGTCGTCACGGCGGGTGGAGGTAACCGAGAGACGTCTGACCGAACTCGTCAATGCGGCCTCAGCGGTCGGATCTTCGAACCGGCAGGGTTCAAGCCCAATTGTGCGAAGATCTGCTCAGATAGTATCCGCTGTTGCTTCGAAGGAGGATTGGCGGGAGCTATATAATCTGCTCATTTTGCCCTTGAGACAGTGGCTCCCGTCCCGGGGACATCGCCTGACCATCATCCCGCACGGTCCTTTGATGCGACTCTCGTTCGCGGCTCTGACAGACGAGAAAGGCCGATATCTGTTGGAGGAATACCCGTTGCACTATGCCCCGGCCGCAGCGCTCTTGGAATTTTTGGCGGCGAGAAGGCACGAAAAGGACGGTGTCCCCCATTTCCTGCTGGTGGCCGATCCGGCGTTCCCTCCCGCCTTGAAGAGCGAAGACCGGCTGTCACCGTTGCCGGGCGCGCGCGCGGAGGTTCGGGGAATTGCCCACCTTTTGCCGGCGGAGGCGGTCACCATGCTCCTAGGCCCGCAAGCCAACAAACAGGCGGTCACAGATTGGATGAGCCGCTCCTCGGTGATACATTTCGCGACCCATGGCGTGGGACAGGATTACCAACCGCTGGACTCCTATCTCGCCTTGAGCGGTGGCAACGAGGTGGCCGATGCCCGCCTGTCGGCCAGGGAAGTCTATGCCCTTGACCTGCATGCCGACCTCGTGGTTCTCAGTTCCTGTCGATCCGGCGGTGGCAAGTTGACGGGAGAAGGTATCGCTGCTCTTGCGCGGGCTTTTTTTTATGCGGGGGCTCCCTCACTCATCGTTTCGCTGTGGGATGTGCCCGACCAGCCGGCCAACCGCCTACTCCCGGGATTCTATGCCTCCTGGCTGCATGGGAGGGACAAGATCGATGCCCTGCGCGCGGCGCAGCTTCACCTGCTCGGTGACCTGCGCGCCGGCCGCGTGAAAGTCAGGACGCCGGCCGGCGAATTTGTCCTCTCCGAGCATCCGTCCCTGTGGGCCGGTTTCGTCCTTCTGGGCGAACCGTGAGCCTTTGCGGTGAACCTCGATCGCCCGGGATCGGAATTTCCAGTCGCCTCCAACCTGAAACCCTAAGTTCAGACTACTTGTCGTTCACTTGGCTGCCATTTGAAAGTATTACGCCGAGGGACCACTCGTCGTCCACTGTGCTTGTCAATCTCGTCCGAGCCCCGGGCGCCACAACACCTGTTTCCAGGCATGGAGGTAGTGATCCATGGCATCATCGTAGTTGCCCTTCGCCAGCGCTTTGTCTCCTTTCAGCACCTCCTCATTCGCTTTATTAAGACTCGCGGGATCAGCCTCCTGCTGCTGCTGAGCATCTGCAATCACCACCAAGGCCAGGAGCCGATTTGCGTTGATCAACCGGTTGATGAAGACCTGAAGAACGGCATCAGGGATGTTGCTTTTCTTATCTCTGATGAGTTCACCCAGTTTGTCGATGCTCTCCTTATCTTCATTGAAGACCCTCTCCCCAAGTTTCGTCTTCAGGTGGGTTGGATCATTCCAATAGCCACCATCGAGTGACTTCGTCAAGCGTCGGATGACTTCGTCGAGCTTCTGTCTGTCTTCTTTATCGGCGACCGTAGCGCGGAGCGCCGAGATGGCACTGAGGACACTTTGCTTGATACCGAGAGGCCCCAGCACGATGATAGATACCTCGGCGCTCGCTACTCCACCGTGTCCGTCATTCACGGTAAGCGTCATGTTGTTCACGCCAAGGGGACAGGTGAGCGTTGCCACTCCGTTGGATGCTGACCCGCACGATCCGTTCCAGGAGAATGCGAGCGTGCCTCCGTCAGGAGCGCTGCCGGAGCCGCTGAAATTGACGCTTGCGCCTGGGGGTGCCGTGGCATCGATTATTTGATTCGCCCCTGCAATGACTGTAGGTGGCAAGTTCTGGATTCCCGGTGCACCTGGATCAACGATCTCTCCATTGGCGATGCGGTCGGCATCGAACGGAGCGAAGCCGTCCGTCAGAGTCAGGATCACATTGTTTCCGGAGAACACCGCATTTTGGACCCTCATAAACTGCCCGGACGGGCCTAAGATCTTCCAATAACTATTGGCGGGGCCGGGCAGAGAGATCGTGACCGTAATCGTTCCGCCGGGTGACACTCCAGCTACTGAGAAGGCAATCATTCCATAGGGGAACTGTACCCCGGGCGGAAGTTGTCCCAAGGCGGGTGAGACGCTTACGGCATGCAGTGAAGTCCCGGGCGGAGACGTGATAGTGATGGGCCCGGCCGGACCAATGACGGTGGCGATATTTCGCGCTGAGACCGTGAGACTGGCGGTGGCGGTGTGCGTCGAAGACGCCGACGTGCCGGTCACTGTGATGGTGGCTGTTCCACCCGTGGTCAACGTGCTAACGACGAGGGTGAGAGTGGAGCTACCGCCCGCCGTGACCGAGGCGGGGCTGAACGAACCCGTCACGCCGGGGGGAAAACCTGAGACGGCAAGGCTAACATTCTCCGCAACGCCACTCGTGAGAGCGGTAGTGATCGTGAAGGTGGTCGTCGCGCCCTGAGTCAGCGATGCGACGAGCGGGCTCATGGCGATCGAGAAGTTATTCGCCGCTGTGACCGTGATGGTGGCGGTGGTCGTGTTGTCGGATAGATTGGGCTCCGCGAAGGCGACGCACCGCGGGTTCGGGGGGCAGGCGGTCACGGTAGCGGTGTTGGTCAGGGGAGCCGATGCCTGGCCGGCAGGCAGAGCGGCCGCATCGATGACGGCATCGTATTCAACGGTCCACTTTCCACCCGGGAGCAACATTTGCTGTAGAGTTGAAGCGGTGATCCAGGTGCACGTGAGTACCTGCGGTGTGCCACTCACCGTACAAGTGGGCAGGGGCTCTCCCGCAATGAGAGGAGTCCTCGGGTTCCCCGGGGTCGCGGAATTGATTGTCAGCCCCGCTGGCAACGTGTCCGTCAAAGTGAACACTCCGGACGCGGTGCCGCTCGTGGGTCCGTTGCTCACTTCAATAGTGTAGTGCACCGTTTCCCCAACGCCTGCCGTGGCCTTATCGGACAGCTTTCGCACGGCCAGGTCCGGAGCGCTCACGGTGATGGTGGCGGTGGCCGTGTTGTCGGCTAGATTGGGCTCCGCGAGGGCGGTGCAGGGGCTGGAGGTCGGGGTGCAGGCGGTCACAGTGGCGGTGTTGGTCAGTGTAGCTGATGACTGTCCGGTGGGCAGAACCGACGTGTCAACGACGGCATCGTATTCGAGGGTCCACGTTCCGCCAGGAGGCAGTTGATTCTGGACAGAACTGTAAGCCCATGTGCAAGTGAGTACCTGCGGAGAGACCGACACCGTGCAGAATGGCATGAGCTCTCCTGGCAGGAGTGGGACTCTCAGGTTCCCCAGGGTCGTGGAATCAATCGTCAGCCCCACCGGCAACGTGTCCGTCATCATGATTTCCCCATATGTGGCGTCGGCATTGGTTCCGTTGCTCACTTCAATGGTGTAGTGCACCGTTTCCCCGACGCCTGCCGTGGTCTTACCGGACAGTTTCCGCACGGACAAGTCCGGACCGGGTAGAGGGGCCGCCACAAACATGAAGGCATGGCCTTGCCCGTTGATTCTGCCATTCCCTGCGATCTGTCCATTGTCATTGACAGTCACTGCCGAATCCAAACTCTGCCAGGCCGGGGACGTGCTCGAAATAGCCTTCATCACACCGTTTCTATAGATGAATGCACGCTGTCCGTTCGCTGTCGTTGACGCACCCACCGTCGTGCCCGAGCCATTGACAGCGATCGCCCAGCTCCGTGCCCCCCCCAGCGTTCCGAGGTCAATCATCGCGCCTTGATTGTACAAAAAGGCATGATAGCCCCCGGTTCCCTTATCGACACGACCCACCACTTGGCCAGAACTGTTCATGGCAACAGCAAAACTCGACAGTCCCCCGGCGCCGATGTCATTCATCACTCCGCGGTCATAAAAAAAGGCATGCTGGGGGTTGGATGCCGCTGTCGACTGTCCCATCACCTGCCCCAGGTCATTGATGGCGTGGGCTTCGCTATGGCCAAAGAGCCCCCCTCCGAGTGTACCGAGATCCGTCATCCCGCTGGTGCCATAGAGGAAGGCATGAAATCCACCGGTACTTTTATTTGCCGCTCCCACCACCTGGCCGGAGTTGTTGATGGCGTAAGCCGTGCTATCCGGTCCACCAAGTGTGCCGAGGTCCGTCATTCCGACGCTGCTGCTATAGAGGAACGCATGCGTGCTTCCATCGGCAGTAAATGACCATCCGGTCACCTGGCCGGAGTTGTTGATGGCGGTGGCAAAGCTGTCTCTTCCACCGAACGTGCCAAGGTCGGCCATCACCCCGTTGCTGTAAAGGAAGGCGTGCGCGACGCCCGCGGCCGTCATGGAATACCCAACCACCTGGCCGGAATCGTTGATGGCGGAAGGTATGATGTATGTCCCTCCTGGAAGCGTGCCAAGATCGGTCATCACCCCGTTGCTGTAAATAAAGGCGTGTGTCGCGCCAGTGGCGGTGTAGGAGTAGCCGACTACCTGGCCCGAACCGTTCATGGCCGTGACAGCACTCGCTTGCCCACCGAGCGTACCGAGATCAATGATGTTGAATGCCTGCTCCGGCGGCGGCGTTATAAACGCATTAATGGTGATCAAAATGCTCGTTATGGCTGTCAGTCCGTTCGCGTCGGTGACGAATACGGTGAAGGTATAAATGCCTTCCAGCGGGGAGGGGTTGGATAAAATCCCGGTTGCCGCGTCAATCCTAAACCCGACAAGAAATCCTGGCGCGCTCCAGGTATACGGCCCTGTGCCACCGGAGGCCGACAACGCAAGGCCGTACGGGGCACCCTCCGCCCCCTCTGCAACTGCAGGGGTAATAATGGAAAAGTCGATGACGGTGGGTCCTGCGAGTTCTCCCGTTGCAGGAAGTCTCCCCCCGATGGCTCCGTCCGATGCTTCGAAGTGGTAGGTGTGCGACCCGACTGCGAGAGTTGTAGTGAACGTGTACTGCTCGCCATCCGTGAAATTGCCATTGCGTAACACGGGGTCCGTGGCCGCGGTGTCCTGCGACATCGCTGAACAGGCGCCGTCGATGCAGACGTTGACCGAGGTGGGCGTCAGATTCCCCGTGTGTGAATAGACGGTCTTGAAAGTAAACACGGTAGACGCGGTGCCGGTGTCGGGATTGACGCCATCGGTCCCATACCCGGTCTCACCAGAATAAGAAAGCATTGGGGCCGGAGGAGGAGGGGGGGTGTTTATCATGGCGATGGCATGGTTATATCCTGAAGCGACTGCCGCAACGTTTGCCAGTCCACTTACTTGAACGGGGAGATCGTTTTCAACGGTCGGCTGGTTGTCGGCCGGGTTTCCGGCCAGGTAAGTTCCCCACGCCCAGACCGTCCCGTCGCCCATGAGGGCCAGCGTGTGGTTCATCCCTGCCGTGACCGCGATGACGTTGTTCAATGCATTCACCTGAGCGGCGGGAGTATGGCTCCGGGAATTAGTCCGGCCGATGGGATCGTTGGTCCCGTTGCCGAGCTGACCGAACTGGTTATTGCCCCACGTCCAGACGGTGCCGTCGCTCTTGAGGGCCACGGTATGACTGCCGTGACTGGCCACGGCGGTCACACCACTCAGTCCGGCCACCTGAGAGGGAGTCGGGCCGGGGGAATAGACGCTCCCCACTAACACGGAATCTCCCCAGGCCCAGACCGTCCCGTCGTTTTTGACGGCAACGGAATGCCCTTCGCCTGCGGCTATGGCGACGGCGCCAGTGAACGCGACTACAGGCAGAGGTTCTATTCCGGCCGGTTCGAAAGCGAGTTGCAGGGAGGCATTGGATCCCCAAGCCAGGACCGTACCGTCGCCCTTGAGGGCGAGGGTATGAGCGGATCCTGCGGCCACTGCGGTTACACCAGTAAGCCCATTCACCTGGACGGGAGTAAAACTATCAGAGTTTGACCCGTCACCGAGTTGGCCATCGGTGTTACTGCCCCAGGCCCAGACGGTTCCATCGCCTTTGATGGCCACGGCATGCGATAAACCCGCAGCCACTGCGATCACCCCGCTAAGGCCCTGCACCTGAACGGGTGCTAAGCTATCAGTGGCTGTACCGTCGCCCAACTGACCTCGCTGGTTAGAGCCCCACGCCCAAACCGTGCCATCGCTCTTGAGCACATAAGTGGAGCCCCCGCCTGCGGCCACGGACAAAACATTGGTAAGAGGCTGGCCCAAACCGTCGATCACCACATCCACACCAGAAAATTTATCGGCGTTCGTTCCGTCGCCGAGCTGGCCGTAAAAGTTATTGCCCCAAGTGAAAACGTCCCCGCTCGTTATCCTAATGGCCGGACGGGATCTGGCCTCGTTGAAGGTGGGGTGGGTGCTGGCGCACAGCGTGAGGGCAGAGAGAGCAATGATATTCAGCAACTTCATGAGTAAGCCTCCTCCAAATGGAAATTGAAACGGCTTGACCCCCGTTCCAATTACAAAAACAAAAATATCAATGTGAAACCCAGGGAGCCGTTCCAATCAACGACTGAAAGGGATTTGGCCTCGGTTAGGCCAGCCACCCAAATAATCCGAACTGCATTTATGCCGTTCTGTTTTCAGGAACGCCTCTTTGGGTTTCTCGAAAAAAAGTAGATCCGTTTACGGCCGCGCGCCTCGAAGGCGTCATTGTTGCGCTCAATCCTTCAGCATTGAGCGTCTCCTGCCGTGCCTCCAAGGACGGTGATGTGGCTTCCGAAGACTCAGTGCCAAAGGCCGCAAATATGACGACGGAAATCATCATGAAGACAAGCTTTTTCATGTAGGATCGCCCCCTGGAGCGCTTGGGTTGCGCTGCTATCTGTTGGGAATACGCGCGGGGCGTGGAAACGGAACAAATCAATCTTTAGGAAAATCTACTGGCGTGACCCGTTGAATCGGGTGATCCCAATGGCTCCTCCGCCGAGGCAGGGCGGCCAGTGGCGCAGCCTCACCATCCCGTGGGTGCGATCATGGCCGCAGTCTGCGCATTGTCAGGGTCGTGCGCCAGCATCCGGAGGCCTGCGAGGAGTGGACGTTGGGTATCCGACAAGGGAACAGGTGAGTATTTAGTTGATATGACCCGGTAAGAAAATGACGCGAAGGTGAGAGGGGCGGTAAGAGATGACTCCAATCGGACGGATTGGAAAAGAGTGGAGACACCGCGGAAAAGAATCCGTCGCTACCAGATAGTGGCGGGGGCCTTTTTCGAATGAAAGAAGTTGAGGGGGACTCAAACTCAGGGATCTATTCGGATAGAGCTTTAATTTGTGACCTCCTTTTTCTGAACTTACCTCTGCTTCGTCCGTTTGCTGTCGGACGTTTTACATACTCTGACATTTTCCGCGCGTCCCGGACAAGTGGAGCCAGGAAAACCGTGGAGCACGGGATTACCTACTTGAAAAGCTTGCGGAGCGGATGCGGACCAACTGCGTCCGTAGAACCGCTTGACCCCCAACCACCAACATCCACGAGCGGTTTGCCATCCACGGAAATCTCATGAAATCCACGTAGCCCGCTGGAGGAATTGCCCCAAGCTTCGAACTCGACCACAACGACTCTCTTGCCAGAGCTCTTGAGCTGGTCGCAGAGACCTCGCCCCGAGGCGACCTCCTCATAATGCGGATCCTCGACATATCTGAATCGAACCGGCTGGGCTTCGGGGTTTTCAGGCATGTATTTGTCTGGCGCACATTCCCATGTCATCTCTTTCTTGACACGGACATACTGGTCACGACTGGGCGCAACGATGACTACACTCAAAACAGCAACCAATGCGGTGCAGATGCCAACCACAATACGCGCATTTCGCCTGACGCCTTGCGGAAACAACCACGAGGCGGCTGAGGACTTTCTAAAAGCGGCCGCCAAAGCGTAAGCCGTGACCAGCAATAGTAGTGGTACTGCCATGACTGTTATCATCGTTATTGCTCTCATCTTTTGAGTCCGGTCGTGTCTCGTTTGGGCTGGAAGTCGATTTCATACCCTTGTCTTGCACCGCTCGCCAGTTCAACCTTTAACATGCTTTGCCTCGGGTCCTCCCATATCGGTTCTAAGCGGATGGTTCTCTTGAGTGTTGCGGCGTTGAGAGGATACCTCTTCCATTCCTGTCCGTATTGGACATAAATGATGTTTGTTGCGTTTGGTTCAGGCAAATCAACTGGGTGTGGAACCGGGTGTGACATTATGATGATCGCCCGACTGCTCTTCCCCTTGCCAAAGAACGAGTACTGACAATTTTCAACACTTCCCCCAATACCGATTCCCTTCAGTTGCGCGATTTCGGCGTTAGAGAGGCGCGCACCGGAAATTCCTAGGATTTTGTCCAGCGAATCTGAGATCACAAGCGGTTCGTCGGAGGGGGACCATTTCATGATTCGGATGGTCAGTCGTTGGTCACTCAGCTTCGCGGCTGTCAGCCCGATGATCCCAGGCAGATAGAATGACCAAACCATAATGGCCCCCACCAACGCGAGCCGCGCCGCTGCATGTGCCCGCACCAAACTCACATAAGCGGAGAACACGAGAACAAGCGAACCGAGGAGCGATACGTACTTCCATGTACTAATTGGTGCTCCCCAAACAGCCCACCCGAGGGCATAGAGAACAGGGACTCCCGTGACCACACCCGCGGTGAGATATAGGAGGAATGGCAGCATGGTTAAGGGCCTCCCCTGGAGGATAGCCTCCCTGAGATGCTTTCGGGATCAAATCCTGGCTATGAGGCCTCAACTGGCATTGAGATTCACTGCACCTTTACAACGAGCAATGTCAGATCGTCTCCGAGCGGGGCATCGGCGGTGAACTGCGCGATGGTTTCCTTGACCTTATCGACCAGTTCTCGAGCCCCGAGATGTCTTTCCCGCAACAGCAAATCGATTAACCGCTCCGTGCCGAACTCCTCGCCCTTGCTATCGGAGGCTTCTGTGACTCCGTCGGTATAGGCCACGAGTAAGTCCCCTTTAAGGAGACTGATGGTCGACTGTTCATAATCCAGGTTGGAGAACATGCCGACAACCGGCCCTCCCGCGCTCAAGTATTCCACTTGAAATTCCGCACCCTGCCCCGACGCTGATGAAAAGGAGGTGTCAGGACCGGCCTGTTGACCCAGCTCTCCGGCCAAGGCTGAGCCGTTTCCGGCCTGCCCCGCGCGGATCAGGATGGGCGGGTTGTGGCCCGCGTTCACAAAAGTAAATCCGAGGTCCTTGAGGTCGAGTTGTCCGTAGAAAAGAGTCGCATAACTGGAAGGGCCCGTGGAAAGGACAAGGAGATGATTGATTGCGGCCACCACACCGGCCGGCGGGGGCGCTCCACGACTGGCCAGAGTCCTCATGGACGCTTGTATGGACGACATCAGAAGTGCCGCCGCCATTCCTTTCCCCGCGACGTCAGCCAGGACAATCCCCAGATGATCCGCATCCAGAATGACGTAGTCGAAATAGTCTCCAGCCACGCCGCGGGCCGGGGTGCAGGCGCCGGCGATCTCAACCATTTCGGTGGTCGGCGACACTTGCGGAAGCAGACGTCGCTGAACCTCAGAGGCCATCTGTAGTTCGCGCACCAGCCGCTCTTGCTCTGCGACGCGGCCTGCCAATTTGGAATTGGCCACAATAAATGCCAGATGGGTGGCCATGTCCCCCACGAATTCACGCTCCTTCAAGTCATAGCCCGATCCGTCTTCCCGCGGACCAAGAATGAGCAGGCCCACGGTTTCCCCTTTCAACCTCATCGGCGCCACCAGACCTGCTTGTGCGGCCCGGAGCGCAGAAATCTCTTCTCGCCGCTCTTCAATCCCCCTCTCCCGCAAATTAGGCGGCTCAGCTTGCTCCCACGCCTCGTAATCACCTGCTTCAATCCAAAGAGGTGTCGAAAGGCGGCTCAGCCTCCGGATCACAAAGGCATCCTTCTTGATTCGCAACGCCCCAGCAGAGTGGCCTGAAGGATCGATCTTGGGCATCGAGACGGCGCCAAGGAAATCACCCGTCGCATCGTCGCAAAAAAAAGCATGAGCATGCCGGCTGCCCATGGCCACCCGGACGGTCTCTACCGCATTGGAATAGAGTTCCTCAAGGCTGCTGGTGCCTCGAGCCGAAGCTGCCAGATCGGCAAGCACCTGCCGCTCGGTAGGATGTGGGGCGGTTTGTCGCTTGGCTGCGCCCAAGCGTGGCCGTGAGGTCCGCCGGGCAGACCGCCAGGAGAGCGGTTTATCCTGCTGAATCGTGATCAATGGATCGACTCGAGTGGCGCGGCGCGCCGGCACATAGCTTGCCAGCAGCGAAATCCCAAACAGTGGAAGTGAAACAGCCACCAGGGTCAAAGGGTCACGGGCACTCACCTCGAAGAGCAATGTGGAGAAGACGCGGCCAAGAGCCAGGGCGCCTAGGACGCCGATGATCAGGCCCGTGAGGATGAGTTTGGAACCGTCGCCGAGAAACAGCCCGATCACTTGCCCCGGCTCGGCCCCGAGCGCCATCCGAACGCCGATCTCCCGTGTCCGCTGGGCTACCGAATATGCCATCACTCCGTACAACCCCAGCGCGGCCAGAAGCAGGCCCGCACCTCCGAAGGCCGCCAGCACCGTCAGATTAAAACGCTGACCTGTCATGGATGACGAAAAAATCCCATCCAACGTTCGGAACCTTGCCGGTAATTCCGGATTCAATGCCCGGACCGCCTGTCGAATGCTGGGCACCAGTGGGATGGGGTCGCCTTGTGAATGAATCACCAGCGAGAAATCGTTGGTCCGCCGGGGGCGTTGCCGATAGTCCACATAAAGGTCGCCGTAGGCGGGTCTATCGGGGCCCCGGTCATGCACGTCTCCGACGATGCCCACGATGGTGGACCAGTGATCATCGCCGTCCATGTTGCCGGAGTTGACGCGCTTGCCGAGGACATCCTCGTGGGGCCAGAGACGCTGGGCAGCGCGCTGGCTGATGACCGCAACATGGGGAGTCCCCGGGCCCTCCGTGTCGGTGAACAGGCGCCCTCGAATAAGGGGGATACCCATGGCGCGAAAATACCCCTCACTCGCCACGCAAAAACCTGTCGAGGTTTCGATGGTGCGTTCACCCCGGCCCTCCAGCAACATTTCGCCACTGGGCAATCGGCTGCTGAGGGGGAGATTGCTGACTCCGCCTACCGCCAACACGCCAGGAAGCGCGCGCAGGCGTTCCAGCAAGCGCTGGAGGTCGGCAGCCAAGCGCAGCGCCTCCCGGTCATCGCGGGGTTCCGGGAAGGAAAGGTCCGCTACCAGACGGCTATCGGTCTGGAATCCCAGGTCCACCCGAAGCAGGCGCCCGAAGCTCCTCGCCAGGAGCCCGGCGCCCGTGAGCAGCACGAGCGTCATCGCCACCTGCAACACAACCAGAAGACTCTGGAGGTGGTGATGAGCCGGCCCACTGGAGCTGGATCGCCCTTCTTCTTTCAGTATGTCGGAGAGGTTCGGGTCAGAAATGCGCGTGGCAGAAACCAATCCGAGGATCAGAGTCGTGAACACGGCGACGGCCAATGCAAAGACCAGAACTCTTCCATCCACATGGATCTCTTGGAACCGGGGCAAGTCCTGCGCACTGAGGGCCAGCATGGCGCTTACGCCCCAGAGGGAAATCACAACGGCCAGAACTCCGCCCGCAAGACACCGGAGGAAATTCTCCACCAGAAACTGCCGAATCAATCGAGAACGGCTCGCACCGAGCGCCGCTCGAATCGCCAGTTCTTTCTGCCGGGCGACGGCTTGCGCCAGCAGGAGATTGGCGACGTTGGCGCACGCAATCAATAACAAGATGCCAACAGCCGCCAAAAGAACCCAAAGGGCTTTGCGGACACCCTGAACCATATGACTGCGGAGAGGGATGACTGCGACATCGACAGCGTCAACATCCTTTCCATACTGCACCTTGATCCGGTTTGCAATCGCCGTCATGTCGGCACGCGCCTGGTCGAGCGTCTCCCCGGGCCTCAGACGGGCAATCACGCCCCAGTTGTGGGCCGTGCGATAGGGGTTGACAGGTGCCTGGATCTCCTGAGGAATCCAGAGTTCAGATTGCTCGGGGAAATTGAAACTTGGCGGCATGATTCCGATGAGGGCGTAACTGCGGTTTTCGAATTTCAGAAACTTCCCTTCCAAGCCAAGGTCGCCCCCGAGCTGGCGTTTCCAGAAGCCATAACTGACTACGACAACTGGGATGGCGCCCGCCTGGGTGTCCGTAATCTGAAAGGTGCGCCCAATTGACGGCGCCACGCCAAAGACTCGGAAGTAGTCGCGGGAAACCTGGCAAGCGGAGGCCCGGACCGGCTCGCTCCCGCCAGAAACCGAAGTCTGGCCACAAGAATAGAGTGCCATGTATTCAATGCTGCGGCTGCTTTGTTGCCAGTCCAGGAAGTTCGCTTCGGAGGCATCGCTCTGTCCACCCCAGGCGGGAACCTCGCGGAGTTCCATGATGCGTTCCGGCGCCGCATACGGAAGGGGATGCAACAACACACCGTTCACGACCGTGAATATGGCCGTACAGGCGCCAATTCCCAGCGCCAGTGTGAGGACGGTGACACCTGTGAATCCGGGCTGGCTCAGCAGGATGCGAATTGAAGATCGGAAATCTTGCAGTAAGCCGTTCACAGAGGTTCCTACCTTGAATTGTGCCCTGGGGACCTTGATCAGGCTGCGTGCTCTTAATCCAACCAGCCTTATTGGGGGGAAGCGCTAACAACCGGCATCACAAAGCAGAGGAACAGACACCTGTACGACCAAGGTCGACGAACCTGTCCAAAATGCAGGTGCCTGTCCCGAATCTTTTCCTACTTGCTCGCAGCCTTGCCTCCTAGTGCACCTTTCATCTCAATATGAAACCCCTCGAAGGCCTTGGTTCCCGTATTCTGTACACTGTGCTGAACCGCCTGTCTCCAGTATGCCTCGCCGGCCTTCCCAGTAGTGGGAGTAGTTTTCCCGTCCGACGTGGTAACCTTAGCCATGGCGTCGGTCAGCATGACCTGGACGTTATCCGGGTGTCCATGCAGGGGGGACTTCTCTCCAGGCTCGAAGTGATAGCGGATGACACGCAATTGTTCGTTCTCAAACCCCACTTTGTTATGTTTCGGGTCCGCCGTGACGACATCCTGCGCACCGGCGGGCAATGCAGAGGCCGGCTTCTTGGGCTCAATCAGGATTCCCACGATGGGCTTGTCCCCGGTGTTCTCCACCACATGCGTCGCGGGTCCACGCCACGCTGCCGATCCAGCCTTCCCATGGAGCTCTGACGTCTTCCCATCCGGCGTGGTCACCTTGCCATTTACATCCGAGAGGAAGATATTCACATTGTTGGGGTGACTGTGGTTGGCCGTCTTGTCGCCCGGCGCAATCGTGTACCTCACGACACGCACCTGGTCGTTTTCAAACACCACCTTGTGATGGGCCGCATCGGCCTTGACGGCATCCAACTCCTGTGCCACGGCGAGTGATCCACCCGGACAAACGAACGCGAGAACGCAAGTCAAGGCGGCGATCCCTTTTAGTAAACGCATCCCATACCTCCTAATGTTGTGTAATGAAAACTACTTGATTGTTGATTCCTCAGACCGGCCCCTGTCTTGCGCCCCCCATCCGGCAATTGTCTGCCGGCGGGAGCCCGACCGGAGGGTTGGCTGAAGGTCTGAACAAAACAAAATTCCAGAATCTAATTCCACTCTCAGACAAAGGCCGAAATTCTGCAAAACTCCCGATTCATGATATTCGTCGGAGCAGTTCCTGTATCCAGCCGTCTCGGTCTGCGGGTCAAGATCGCATCAATTCCCCGCACGTCTATCATGAGGAGACAGGGATACACGCCCGGAAGGTGGTTCCTTCGCCCAGGGTGCTGGTGAAGGAGACTTTTCCCCCGAGGTACCGCTCGCACAGCAACTTCATGCTGTATGTTCCCAGCCCGCGACTGCTCCCTTTGGTGGAGAAGGAGCGCTGGAAAATCTGAAGCTGGATGTCGCGCGGGATGCATTGAGGATTGTGCACCCAGAATTCGATGGCGTGATCCATCGCATCGCACCCCAGGGTGACGGTCTCGTTCTGCGCGCTCGCCTCGAGGGCATTCTTGGCCATATTGCCAACGATGCGGCGCAACAGAACCGGATCGGACTCGAATTCGGTGTTCACCGCCTTCGAATCAATCCTCAAGTGCCGGCCCCGGGCCACCTCGTGATTCATGTACAACTCGAGGGTTTCATTCAACAACTGCATGGAAGTGACTCGGTCCAGATTCAGTCTGAGCTCGTCGTTCTCGGCAGCCGACAGATCCCGCTGCGCGGTGATTTCCTCAATCATCGAAGAAGACAGCGCATCCAGACTTTCGGAGAACCTCCTGGCCTCCTCGGGGTCCGACTCCTTGAGAAGTTCAATGAATCCCCGCAGACCGCTGGCCGTGTTGAGCAGGTCATGAAAGAAAATACGCTCCAGGACCCTCCTTCTCTTCTCGTGGCTGATGTCCATGAGGGTGAACACGGTAAACGGCTCCCCCTTCATGCGAAGGGGGCTCGCGAAGACCCTGAGATCGAGCGCTTCGATACCGCCGATTCTCACGATACGGCACTCCTCAACAGAGAAGCGGCCCTCCTGGCTCGCGAGAATTGCCCTGACCGCCCCACAGGTCGAGCAAGATTCCGTGGTCCCGCATCCCCCCTCACCCTCGTAGGCGTGCCCGCAGTGGAAGGCCTCTCCGTGCCGGAGACCGATAATACTGTCGGATTTTTGAAGGTTGAGGAAACTGAGCAGGCTTTGATTGGCCAGGACGATCTGACGTTCTTTGTTGAGGACCACCACCATGTCGAAGACGTGATCCAGAAATGTCCTGACCATGGATTCGCGTGAAAACTGGTGAACTTGATCCAAGAGCTTTTCAGGGGTCGCTCGTTCCGCGGGAGCGAATAAACTCGGTACTTTTGGTTTGTCCATGTCGCCATCCACCGATTCCGGGAGAATTCCAGGCCCACTCCGTCTGCTCCACAAGACTGAGGCTCCGCTTTCTGCGCTCCCCAATTGTCACTCAACCGGCGCAAAAGCCAGGGGCAAACGAGAGAAGAAATTCGAATTCCAGATGTAAAGCAAATTTCAGGATGCCGAACCAGGTGGCGGCAGAGCTCCGAATTCACGGAAGGACTGCTCCCTGGTCACAATACTGCTCTCCACCGCAATAACAAGCGTCACGGGAAGGGCAGATCCTACGAACACAAGCAAGCGCGGAAGCTGGGAAGAATCTTCAGTCGCCTCTCGGCCCGCGGGCCGGTCCCGATCCGTCCTTGATCGCTTTGGAAATGGTCCGGTAAATCAAGTGTACAACGGAGCGCCCACAGGACAATCGCCTCTCATGGGCGCTCCGAGCCGGTTCATTACGAAGGCTGTTTGGTGATCCGCAAATAAGGCTTCAACGTTCTAAACCCTGCCGGAAATTTCTTTTTTGCATCTTCGTCGGAGATGGCGGGCGCGATGATGACGTCCTGACCCTGTCTCCAATTGACCGGCGTCGCAACGCTGTGCTTGGCCGTAAGCTGCAAAGAATCAATCACGCGCAAGATTTCATCAAAATTGCGGCCCGTGCTGGCGGGATAGGTGATGGTCAACTTGACTTTCTTGTCCGGCCCGATCACGAAAACCGAACGGACCGTGAAGGTGTCGTTCGCTGCCGGGTGAATCATGTCATAAAGATTTGAGACCTTGCGGTCTCCATCGGCAATGACTGGAAAGTTCAGCACGTGACCCTGGGTTTCCTTAATGTCGTTGGCCCATCTCTTGTGATCATCCAGCGGATCAACACTCAATCCGATGACCTTCACGTGGCGTTTATCGAACTCCGATTTCAGGCGCGCCACTTCGCCGAGTTCCGTGGTGCACACTGGAGTGAAATCCCGGGGATGTGAAAATAAAACCCCCCAGCTGTCTCCCAACCATTGATGAAAACTAATCGACCCCTCTGTCGTCTGCGCCGTAAAGTCCGGCGCCACATCTCCTAACCGAATCGCCATACCTCATTCTCCTCTCTATGGAAACCTCACCGTAAAACCTTCGACCTCTTACGAAGAAGGGAGGTCTTCCGAGTATCAGTTCCGCCGCCTCCTGCTCTCGAAGCAGGAAACCTGCGGTTGGAATACTCGAGGACTCCTGCCCTCGGTTCCGTACCTTTTCAGATAACAACACTCTATCCATCAATCAACCACTTGTCAATATTGGGACTGTGGTCGTGGCGGATAAGGATCGACGGGGAGAGGCTGGAGGGGAGATCATTGAAAAAATCCAAAATCCAAATTCCCAATAAAACCCAAATTCCAAATTCCAGACGACAGTGCCTTGTTTTGCCGGCCCAATCGACTCCGACGGACGGTTCGGGCCATCAAATACCACCCGACCGAGATTCCTTGCCTTATTTAAGCAACTGGGTCTCGGACCTTATTCCGATTCCCGCGACCCGGGCCCTATCCATTCCAAAAACCATCTAGGAAATCGCGGTGCAAACCGATAAAATCTGTGCTTTTTATCGGCTTCTTTTCGGGGACGAGCCTGCTCTCTGCCGGGAATGTTTCACCTGCTGAGAAAATCTTATTGGGCTCGAGGGTGACAGGTGAACAGTCGGTCTCATTTTCTCGCTTTGAAGCATCGCAACTTCCGGCTGATTTGGGCGGGACAGCTGATTTCGTTTTCCGGGTCGGCGATGCAAATGGCTGCAATCTTATGGCATGTCTCGCTGCTGGTTCCGGAAGACCGTAAAGGTCTTGCGCTTGGGATGGTTGGGCTGGTTCGGGTGCTGCCCATCATCTTCTTCTCGCTCGTCAGTGGTGTGGCCGCCGATGTCTTTGATCGTCGGAGGCTGATGCTGATCACTCAAAGCACGTTGGCTGTTCTGGCGGCCCTGCTGGCCCTGTTGACTTTTCGCGGGCTCACGACCGTCTGGCCGATTTATCTTTTGGCGGCCTTGACCTCGGCGGCCGGCGCCTTCGACAGCCCGGCCCGCCAGTCGCTTATTCCAAACCTGGTCCCGCGCGAACACCTGCCTAACGCCATCAGTTTGAACGCCATCATGTTCCAGGTGGCTGCCGTGGTGGGACCCTCTCTGGCGGGAGTGGTGATCGCCTCCCTGGGAGTGGGCTGGGCATACATCTTCAATTCGGTCTCGTTCGTCATGGTTATCCTTGCACTGATCCTGATGCGCGACGTTCCGGTGGTGCAAGGCAGGGAAAAGGGCACGATGAGCCGCCGTGCCGTCGGAGAGGGGCTTCGCTTTGTCTTTGCTTCGCCGATCATCCGTTCCACGATGCTGTTGGATTTCTTTGCCACATTCTTCTCTTCAGCCACTGCCCTGCTCCCCATCTTTGCCCAGGATATCTTGCGGGTCGGGCCACGGGGCTATGGCTGGCTTTATGCCGGGCCCTCAATTGGCGCCTTGTTGGCCAGTCTCTTCATGGTCCGCGCCGTCGACCAGATCAACCGGCGGGGGGCGGTCCTGTTGTGGGCCGTTACAGGGTATGGGCTGGCCACCGTGCTCTTCGGCGTGTCGCACTACTTCTGGCTGACCCTTGTTTCCCTCGCTCTCACCGGCGCGACCGATACCGTCAGCATGGTGTTGAGGAACCTCATCCGTCAGCTCGAAACTCCTGACCACCTGCGGGGCCGGATGACGAGTGTGAATATGGTGTTTTTCATGGGAGGGCCGCAGTTGGGTGAGATGGAGGCGGGGCTGGTGGCCAACTGGTGGGGGGCCCCGCTTTCTGTGATCAGTGGAGGCATCGGCTGCTTGATCGCAACCACTTGGATCGCGCGGACAACACCGGTCCTTCCCAGATATCGACGGGAAGTGCACCTGGCAGAGGTCACCGGCCTCAAACTCGATGCCAAGACCTGAGGCCATGCATCCGAATGGATTCGAAACAGAACTCAAATACCCGTGGCACGGCGGAGGCCCCTTGCCCTCCGGAGCTTTCTCCAGGCCTCAGTGAGGGGTTTCCTCCTCCCAGGAAACATGTCCCAAGAGACTCCGGCGCCATACCGCCAAGAGAGTAACGGGGGCGTCACCCGGACGCAGGTCGTCGCACTACTTCAAATACTGATCCAGCCAGTCCAGCCATCGCTTGAAGACGTCGTTCTGTCGAACGGGATCGCCGGGAAAATGGCCGCGCACGGGGTAGGCATAAAATTTCACCGGGATGCCATTGTCTTTCAATGCGTGGTACATCTTGTAGGACTGAGTAATCGGAACGCGGAAGTCGCCGGTGTCGCACAGGATGAGCGTTGGAGTCTTCACTTGGGCGGCGTATGTGATGGGCGACTGTTCTCGATACAACTTCATGTTGTCACCCAGCCAGGGAGAGCCGCCGAACGAAAGCCCATCAATCACGTTGAAGTCGCTCAAGTTGTACTCATCGACCACGTCGTTCACCGCAGCCCCCGACACAGCCACCTTCCAGTTGTGATAATGGCCGATGAGCCACGAGGTCATATATCCCCCATACGACCAGCCGGAAACACCGATCCGGGCGGAGTCGATGAATCCCTGCTTCTCGAGCTCAGCCATTCCGGCCATCACATCCCGGCCCGGCCCATCCCCCGCATCCTTTTCGATGGCGCGCTGATAGGCGTTGCCGAGGTTGTCGCTGCCCCGGTAGTTCGGTTCGAAGACCACGTATCCGTGAGATGCAATCAACTGGTCGAAGAAACTGAAGTTGAGGACAGAGGCGGCTTGCGGGCCCCCGTGAAGGTGAAGGACCAAGGGATATTTTTTGTCCCTCTGGAATCCGGGCGGGAGCACCAGCACTCCATCCTCCTTAAACCCAGTCGGGCCCTGCCATTCAAATGCTTCTTCACCCCCGAGGTCCAGCGCAGCGACCTCCTGATTAAAATCGGTCAGTCGCTGGGGTTTTGAATCGGCCGAGGACAAGTAGTAGAGTTCGGTGGGATGATGTGAAGAGCTTCCCGCGAAGGCAATGGCTCCGCTTTTCCCCACATTCGCATCGATCCAAAACAACCAAGAGGGATTGACATCTCCCAGGTTGACTGGCTTCGCCGGCCCTTCCAAAGGCTGGATCCACATTGAGACATGTGGGCCACTGTGCCCGCCCACGAGGAGGGATTTGCTGTCGGGCATCCAGATGGCGCGGACCAGGTTGCGATCGATGGACCGAGTGGTGTCCGCACCCTCCCCGCCGGTGGAAGAGGTGACATAGATTTCATTCTCATTGTTGATGTTCCCGTCACGAGAATAGAGATAGGCGATGTGGGCGCCATCGGGTGAGTACACCCCCAAGCCCTCCAAGTCCGCGTGCGGGGTCAGTTTCTGGATTTTTCCGGTGGCGACATCGAGGAGCTCAACTACGGACTGATTGGCGTCCCCGAGAAATGGCGTGGCCTGCTTTGTAAAGGCGAGAAACTTCCCGTCCGGCGACCAGGAAAGGGGGGATGCGGGAGGTGAGGGAGGCAGCGTCTTGGCAAGACTCCAGGAACCGGAGGTGAGCCGGCGAGCCTTCCCGCCGTCCGCAGGGATCATCCAGATATGGGAAGGAGTCGGCGCTGACGTCGCCAAAAAATCGATGTTCCCCACCTCAAACGCGTCGTTGTGGTTCTTGATGTCCTCTTTGTTCGCCGGCTCGTCCGGAGTCACGTAGGCAATCTCCTTCCCGTCCGGGCTCCAGGCAAACTGCTCCACACCCTCTGGCGCGTCAGTTATCTTGCGGGGTTCCCCGCCGTTCATTGGAAGGATAAGGATTTGTTCATGCGCCTCTTTTCCCGTTCCCACCGCGGCAACAAACGCCAGTCGATCACCGTCTGGCGACCAGCGGGGCGAGCCCAAACCTTTCCGATCAAAGGTCAGGACACGCTCAGACCCGGTCGCGATATCAACAAGCACCAGTTCACTGTCCTGCCGATCCTCTTTCCAGTTCACCCGCGAGACGAGGACGACAATCGATTTCCCATCAGGGGAGATCTGCGGATCGGATACCCCGACAAGTTTCTGTGCGTCGGCAAGTTCAATGTGCCTTGCGGCGAAAAGGGTTCTCTCGATAGGAATCAGAGCTAAAAGCAGCAGGAAGCCCGCCTGAAGCCATCGTCCTGCTGGAAGGACCCGGAAGGATAAATTCGCACCCGTTCCTGCGGCCCTTGGGGGAGGCTGGAGTGTTGTCATGGATGTCCTCGCTTGGTTCAAGATTTGATTTCAGAGGTCGAGCCGTCCTGCACCCGGCAGGACGTCTCCTGGAGCTTTTGATGGGGCACGCGAAGTATAACGATTCTGTGGCGAGCGGTAAAGCGGCTGGCTCCAAATGTCCAGGCTCCGGTCGTGGCCCTTGGCTTGCCGTTGACTTGTCGTTTCCTTACCAGATAGAATCCCTTCCACTCAGTTGACTTGAATTCATGCAATTCGCACTTTTATTCGGGAGGGCGGCAACAATGCGAAGCATTTGGGGTCCTGGTGTGCTGGCTATACTTTTGATTTCGGGGCAGGCGACAAAAGGTGTTGCGCAGACGCCGGAGCGAGATTCGAAGGCTGCAGGAGCCAAGGCTGCCAGCGAGGTTCCGCCCCCCAAAGAGGAATCCTCCGTAACCGAACACTCCCTTCGCATCGACGGGCAAGCAATCCCCTACAAGGCAACGGCGGGGACGATTTTGATCAAGGATACGCATGGCGAGCCGACCGCCGCCATCTTTTACATCGCCTACACGCGGGCCGACGTGAAGGATTTGAACCAGCGGCCCCTTGCATTTCTATACAACGGGGGACCGGGATCCTCCTCGGCCTGGTGTCACATGGGCGCCTTTGGTCCCCGCCGCGTGGTAACCGCGGATGCTCAGGCGACGCCGCCTGCCCCTTATAAGATCGAAGACAACACGAACTCCCCGCTCGACAAGGCGGATCTGGTGTTCATCGACCCCGTCGGCACCGGCTTCAGCCGGGCCGTCGGAAAAGCCAAAGATAAGGACTTCTGGGGAGTCGACGAGGATGTCGAGTCGCTGGCGCAGTTCATCCTCACTTACGTCAACCGCAACGACCGGTGGAACTCACCGAAATTCCTGATCGGCGAGAGCTACGGAACATTCCGTTCGGTCGCGCTGGCCAATTACCTGCAGTCCCGCGATGGGATGTATTTCAACGGAATCGACCTGATCTCAACGGTCCTCGACCTGGGCACTCTCTCGTTCCATCCGGGCGAGGACATGCCTTACGTTTTTTATCTTCCCAGTTACGCCGCCACGGCCTCCTACCATAAAATCCTGAAGAACCGGCCCGAAGATTTCAGCGCATTTTTGGAGCAAGCGCGCCATTTCGCGGCAACCGAGTACGCTGACGCCCTGATGAAAGGGGCAAAGCTCAGCGGGGCTGAAAAAGGCGCTGTAGCGAAGAAGCTCGCGGGCTATACCGGCCTCGGTGAAGATTACCTCTTGAAGGCCAATCTCCGGGTCACGCTGGGCCAATTCAGGGAAGAGTTGCAGCGCAGTGGCGGCCGCACCACCGGCCGCCTGGATGCACGGTTCTCAGGACCCATCGAAGATCTGCTCGCGGAAAACGCCACCTACGATCCTCAGAGTGCCGCCGTTTCGGGGGCATTTACAGCCGCCTTCAACTATTATGTCCGGGATGAATTAAAATTCGGCGGGGACAAGCACTATGTTCTCGGAAATCGCGACGCGGGACGGAACTGGAACTGGAAACGCGGCGAGGCCCGGGGAGGAGGTTTCCCCGGTTCTCCGAATGTCATGGGAGATCTGGTACAGGCCATGATAACCAATGCTCACCTCCAGATTCAGGTTGAAAACGGGCTATACGATCTGGCGACCCCCTTTTTCGCCACCGAGTACACTATGGATCACCTCGGCCTGCCTGAAATGCTCCAGGGCCATATCCGCATGGATTACTACGATGCGGGCCATATGATGTATTTGAATGAGGAGTCCCTCGCCAAACTCAAGAAGAACGTTGCTCGGTTCATTGAGGCTGCAACCAGGCCGTAAGGGGAACGAACCGGATGGATATCTGGGGCAGCGCGGAATGATCCCGCCATCCGAGCAAGAGAATCCAAATCCCAAATTTCAAACAAAACCCAAATTCCAGTAACACCTGATTAAAGTCCGGGCAAAACGCTCCCGTGGGCAGTTGTGTCCGAAGCTCATGCTGATCGCCATTCAATACTCGTCCCTTTCCAAGGCATCCCGAGAACAGAAGTTCCCGGAAGGATGAACTCAAGAATCCTCTCGATTTTAGCCTTCGCTCCACACATAATTCGACCCGAAGCAGCCTATCGCTGGACCGGAGTGTCCACTGCATTGATGATTTCCATGGAGGATCTTGTGAGATCACGCCTTCCCCTGATTTTGACCTTGCTTCTCTTGTTCTTGAATGACGTCACCTCGGGACAGCAGTCCTCGCCGTCACGTGCACGTCCGAAGATCGGCATCGCTCTGGAGGGTGGAGGAGCCAAGGGCCTGGCCCACATCGGTGTATTGGAATGGCTTGAGGAACACCGGATCCCTATCGACTACATCGCGGGGACCAGTATGGGAGGTCTGGTCGGGGGCCTCTATGCCACCGGCAAACGACCGGATGAGATTCGAGAACTAATCAAGGAAATCGACTGGGACAAGGTGTTGGCAGGGAGGACGCCCTACCTGGATCTCGACTTCCGTCGCAAGGAAGATCTCCGTGCCAATCCGAATGGGCTGATTGTGGGCCTGCGCCACGGCCCCCAACTGCCGAGCGGATTGAACTCCGGCCACGAGGTGTCCCTCATTTTGGACCGCTTAGTCCTCTCTTACTCCGGGACGAATAATTTTGATGATTTGCCGATTCCATTTCGGTGCGTGGGAACCGATCTGGTTTCCGGAAAGCCAGTCGTCTTCAAAGAGGGCTCGCTGGCAGAAGCTCTGCGCTCCACCATGTCTTTGCCGGGAATCTTTTCACCGGTCAAACACGCTGGAACAGTCTTGGCGGACGGCGGGCTGTTGAACAACTTGCCCACGGATGTGGTGAAGCAGATGGGGGCAGACATCGTCATCGCCGTCCACTTAAGTTCAGCTCCTGTTAATCCGAGGGATTTAGGGTCTCTATTAGGGGTGGCCCAGCGATCCATCGAGGTCATGATTGGCGCCAACGAACTTCGTGGGATGGAGTTGGCCGACATTTTGATTACCGTCGATGCCGGGAATTACTCCGTCCTGGACTTCAAGAAAGCGGGTGAGATTGTGCCCCGGGGATACGCCGCGGCCCAAGGGAAAACGAAGATTCTTTCTGAGTTCTCTGTCGATGAGGAGGCCTGGCAGCAGGTCCTCGCGCGGCGCGAGTCGCGGCGCATCCATTCTCAACGCACGCCGCAGTTCGTGGAGGTAAGAGGAACCAGCACAGAGATGGCTCGCGACATCCAGAAGGAGCTCTCGGGATATATGGGTCGACCGATGGAACCGGCACAGCTGGAGCGGGATCTCACCCGGCTGACCGGCGTAGGTCGCTTTAACCGGCTCAGTTATTCGATCACCGAGCGGAACGGACAACCTGGGCTCCTGATCCTCGCCGACGAAAAGGACTATGCACCACCCGTGTTCAAGCCGGGATTCGTTGTCAACGGGTCCGACCCCAAGAGTGTCCAGTTTTCTTTTGGCGGACGGCTGACCTTTCAGGATGCAGGGGGATATCGATCGGAACTGCGCTCCGATCTCTCGCTCGGCACTGTGTATGCCATTCGCTCCGAGTACTATCATCCCCTGACCTCGTCGAGCCGTTGGTTTATTGCCCCACGAGCCGGGGCAAGCAGTTCCTCCTTCAATATCTATTCTCGAAATACACTCCTCTCCGAATACCGGATGAACCGGACTGAGGTGGGCGCCGATTTCGGGTACTCCTTCGACCGGTTCAGTGAACTTCGTCTCGGCTATGAGGTGGGTTATCTCAATGCCAGCCGGCGTATTGGCAACCCTTTGCTTCCCTCGCAAAGTGCGCGAACGGGTGCGAGCTCGCTCCGTCTGATCATGGATCGATTGGACAGCCCGGTGATTCCTCGCCGGGGAATTGGACTCGAATGGAAGGCACAATGGGTCGATGCTAATCTCGGCGCCCACTCGGGGTTCCCGCTCTCGGAGGCGACCTTTCAAGTTTTCCATCCGATCAGCGATCCCGCTTCGATCTATCTGCTGGCGGCCGGGGGAACCACCTTCGGACACAATCAAACGGGCTTGCCGCCCTTCTCGCTGGGCGGGCCATCGCGGCTGGCCGCCTATGGCATCAATGAATTTCTCACGAACCAGTACTTCTATTTTCGGGCGGGCTATCTCCACCGGTTGGCCCAGTTGCCTCCCTTCCTGGGTAATGCCATTTACATCTCAGGCCTGTATGAAGTCGGGAAGGCCTACAACCTGTCGAACGTCACGGGTCTGCCCAACGACGGGGCAGTTGGGCTGGTCGTCGAAACGGTCCTCGGTCCGGCTTTCATCGGCGGCAGTTTGGGAGACAGTGCTCACCGAAAATGGTTCTTCCAGTTGGGAAAGGTGTTCTGACCGATCGTGGGCACTTGAAGCCGGGCGATCCCATGAGCCATGCAGGCGCATGCAAGCAAAGAACGCCGGGTGCCGCAGACATGCGCTTTTTGCATGTCTGCGAACCCCACCCCGCCGGATTGCCTCACCAGATCATCCTGGCGCTCCCATGAGCCATGCAGGCGCATGCATGCAAAGAACGCATGCGTGCGGCACCCCAAGCCAATCTTTCCCATGAGGCCCAGGACCACAGACCATCCGGGTGCCGCAGATATGCGCTTTTTGCATGTCTGCGAACCCCACCCCGCCGGATTGCCTCGCCAGATCATCCTGGCGCTCCCATGAGCCATGCAGGCGCATGCATGCAAGGAACGCATGCGTGCGGCACCCCAAGCCAACCTTTCCCATGAGGTCCAGGACCACAGACCATCCGGGTGCCGCAGATATGTGACCGCCGCGGTGCGCATGTCTGCGAACCCCACCCCGCCGGATTGCCTCGCCGGATCATCCTGGTGCTCCCGTGACCCATGCAGGCGCATGCATGCAAAGAACGCATGCGTGCGGCACCCCAAGCCAACCTTTCCCATGAGGTCCAGGACCACAGACCATCCGGGTGCCGCAGACATGCGCTTTTTGCATGTCTGCGAACCCCACCCCGCCGGATTGCCTCGCCGGATCATCCTGGCGCTCCCGTGACCCATGCAGGCGCATGCATGCAAAGAACGCATGCGTGCGGCACCCCAAGCCAATCTTTCCCATGAGGCCCAGGACCACAGACCATCCGGGTGCCGCAGACATGCGCTTTTTGCATGTCTGCGAACCCCACTCCGCCGGATTGCCTCACCAGATCATCCTGGCGCTCCCGTGACCCATGCAGGCGCATGCATGCAAAGAACGCATGCGTGCGGCACCCCAAGCCGATCTTTCCCGTGAGGCCGAGGAGCGCTGACCATCCGGGTCCCGCACCGGATTGTATTGCAACCCCTGATTCCTCCCCCGAATTGCCGTTTCTGATTTACCTCTTTGGAATCCCTGACGTATACTCTCTTCGACCGGACCTTTCACGGGAGAAGACCTCGTGGTCCCCTGAAGTTCCCAATTTGTTCGGCTGTCATCTCGTTTTCCTTCGGCCTCAATGCAGAGGGACCCAGGCCAATCCATCGAATTCGGGGAGACCACAGACGGGCTTGATCCATCGAAGATGATCACTCCTACCCCTCAAACAACCCATGCCATCGAAACGAGCGGACTGACGCGGCGCTTTGGAAATCTCTATGCCGTGGATGGCCTCGACCTGCGAGTCGAGGTGGGGACGTTTTACGGCTTCTTAGGTCCCAACGGGGCAGGAAAATCGACCACCATGAAAATGTTGACCGGCCTGCTGGCACCGACGAGCGGATCGATCCGGATATTCGACCAGCCGATGGCGGACACGGACGAGACCCGATGGATGAAGCGCCGAATGGGAGTGGTTCCCGAAGATTTTGCGCTCTTTGACAATCTAACGGCACGCGAATACCTCACCTTTATCGGACGGATGTACTTGCTGCCGCTTCCGACCGTGCGCGAGCGTTGCCAGCAATTGTTGGAAATGATGAGCCTCGAGAACGAAGAAACGAAGCTCACCCTCGAATTCTCACACGGCATGAAGAAGAAGCTGGCTCTCGCGGCAGCGCTGATCGCGGACCCGGATCTCCTGTTTCTGGATGAGCCGTTTGAAGGCATCGATGCGGTCTCGTCTCGCGTCCTGCGCGACATCCTCAAGCGCGCGGTCGAGCGCGGCGCCACCGTGTTTCTCACCTCGCACATTCTCGAGATTGTCGAGAAACTCTGCACCGATGTCGGCATCATTGCCAAAGGGAAACTGGTGCATCAGGCTTCGATGGACGAGATCCGTCAAAAGGGCTCGCTTGAGGATGTCTTTCTGAAAACGGTTGGGAGCGAACAGGCGGAGGCCCGCAAGTTGAGCTGGCTGGAAGAATAAGCTCAGGCCTCTGATCCTCCGGGGGGGGAATGGTCTCCCCGCTTTCAAGAGACGGTCCAGTGAGACCGAGAGCCGGATCACCGGCCTTTAATATCGCCTCGTGTATACGGCGGATTCACAGGGAATGAACATGAACTGGAATCAGTTAAAAACCGTCCTGTGGTTGCGCTGGCGCCTGATGAGAAACCAGTTTTCCCGCCGCGGCAAGTTGAACGCCGTCCTCACCGTCGTCCTCACTGCTTTGGGATTGACTGTTTCAGTAGGCGGCTTCTTTGGCGGGGTGATATTTGGCGCGTGGCCGCTCAGGAACGCCCCTCCCCTGGTCCTGATGCTGGTGTGGGACTTCATCATCGGCATTTTCCTCTTCTTCTGGATTCTTGGAATCGTCCGTGAAATCCAGCGGGCGGAATCCCTCGACATCAAGAAGTTATTGCACCTGCCGGTTTCCCTCCAACAGGTCTTCCTGGTGAATTACATCGCCTCCCATTTCACCTTTGAAATCGTCCTGTTCATGCCGGGGATGATCGGGCTCTGTTTGGGGTTGGTGTGGAGCAAGGGGTGGCCGATGATCGGGCTGGTTCCTCTGATTCTCGGCTTCCTCTTTATGATGACGGCGTGGACGTACTATCTCCGGGGCTGGCTGGTCGCACTGATGGCCAACCCGCGCCGTCGGCGCGCCCTCATTGTTGGAGCAACGGCAGCCATCATCGTGCTCGCCCAATTGCCCAACCTGTTCAATATCGTCTCCCATCCCGGGCGCCGCGGGACCCTTGAGAACCGCTCCTCGTCGGAACGCCGCCTCAGGGCGCCGCGAAGGAGCCTTGAAGACCGGTTAGCGCTTTCGCCCACGTTCCTGTCTGCGCACAGATATGTTCCGCCATTGTGGGTGGGCGGGGGCGCCTCAGCCCTGGCTTCCGGGCGCGCGTGGCCGGCGGTAGCAGGCTCACTGGCAGCCCTCTTGATTGGTTCTTTGGGCCTGGCACGAGCTTACCGCTCAACTCGACGATTTTATTTTGGGGAACAGACCGGTGACAGACCTCCGACCAGAAAGGACCTGCCTCCCGCCGAAACCACTTTGGCCCCCTCCCTCCGACACGCCGGAAAGAATTTTCTGGAGAAGGACCTTCCGATCGTTCCCCGGGAGACTGCGCCCTTATCGCTGGCATTTTTCAGGGGCCTCACACGGGCCCCTGAGGTGAAAATGTCGTTGGCCACGAATTTTATTATGATCGTGGTTTTCTCAGCCCTCTTCCTCTCCAAGACCTGGGCCCTTCCTTCAGAGAAACTGAAACCCTTTGTGGCCAGTGCCGCCGTGGCTCTTTCGTCTTTTGGATTGACTCAACTCATGTTCAACCAGTTCGGTTTTGAGCGTAACGGATTTCGCACCCTCGTGCTTCTGCCAACTCAACGCAAACACTACCTGCTTGCAAAGAATCTCACCCTCTTCCCCATCGCAATTGGATTGGGACTGATCTTTTTGGGGGTATTCACGGTTCTTCTACACATTGGAGTCGTTCCTTTCGTTGCAAGCTGTTTCCAATTGCTTGGGGCTTTCTTGTTGTTGAGTATCCTGGGGAATTTCGCCTCGATCATGGTCCCGTACCGCATCGCGGTCGGATCGCTAAAACCCACCAAGGTTTCGGCGAAGACCACCTTCTTCATTTTCCTATCACAAATGCTCTCTCCCATCGCTTTGATTCCGATTCTGATCTCTCCGGCTCTAGGATTCGTGTTTGATTATCTGGGGTGGTTCTCTGCGGGTCTGGTGAACCTGCTCATGTCGCTGGTCATGACGGGCCTCCTTGTGTTCCTCTACTGGATCAGCCTGGATCGGCTCGGCCGGTTGCTCCAATGGCGAGAAAAGGAGATCCTGGAAGCCGTCATCACGGAGGTCGAGTAGGCCCCCCCGAAGGCGAATGGTGATTCTCATTTTCCATGGTTTTAATTATGTTCCGCTTTCACCGGAGATGGAATGAACGCTTACAGGGACGACCTTTCCTATATTCACGATGTCGGCTTTGGCGGTTTCCCGAAGTCCGCTGCGGAGGGATTGCTGAAAATCCTGGGCCAGGCGGGGATAACGAAGGGGGTCATCGTCGACCTCGGCTGCGGGAGTGGAATATGGGCACAGAAGCTCTCCGATGCAGGCTACGAGGTTTGGGGGTTCGACCTTTCGCCCGCCATGATCAGGATCGCAAGAAAGCGAGTTCCCGGCGGGAAATTTCAAACCGGATCGTATCTAAAGGTCACTTTGCCGCCTTGTGATGCCGTTACGTCGCTGGGCGAATGTTTTAACTATCGGTTTGACGAGAAGAACAACCTCCGTGGGCTTTTCCGGCTGTTCCGTCGCGTGTACACAGCCCTGAGGCCGGGGGGGCTATTTCTTTTCGACATGGCCGGGCCCGGGAGAGGGAATGTCCCGCCCTCAAGGTACTGGGAGGGGAAGGGCTGGGCAATCCTCGTTAGCGTCGTGGAAGACGCCAGAAAGAAACAGTTGACGCGTCGGATCACGACATTTCGGAAGAGTGGAAGACTCTACCGCCGCGATCAAGAAACCCACAGACTGCAGTTATTTGAACGATCCGAAATCAAGAAACAACTTCGCCAGGCAGGATTCTCGGTACGCTCTCTGCCCAGTTACGGAAGATTACCCCTCCCCAAGAGCTGTTTTGCTTTCATGGCGTGCAAACCCTGCCCCGCGACAAGCCTGAGTCGACGACGAGCGGTTGAAGTGAGTTCTTCTTAACGGTCCCCACTCACACCGAGATTTGAAATCTCCTCCAAAATCTCATTGTCTTTTTTCGTCCGGTTCCTTCTCATTTTCTCCTACAGTTCAATCTAACCTCAGCCGATAAGACCATACGAGGGTGGCGCCGGCCACGGACGAGGAACTTGCCGATCCTGCCGTTACGTTCCGTGCCAAGCAATCCATCGCCGATTCTAGAATGAGGACGGCGAGAGTTGAGCAAGAGCGCCGTATTCCGGATCGGAAGAGGACAGTCACCTGACCTGATGGATGGAGTCCATTCGGCACGTACCTTCCAGTCATTCCATTCCCTTCATCAGACCGGCCGGGATCCACCTCGAAAGGAATCTAATCCCATGCTCAGAAGGTCATTATTCCTCCTTTTCATCCTCTTCTCCGGAACCTTGAATTGCCTTGGCCAGACCACCGTGGCCCGGTATGTTGAACCTGAAGGCGGTTTTTCGTTTAGTGTTCCATCGGACTGGAGCATTGAGGAAGTGGCCAACCAGAAGTACCGGATGGTCTTTGCTCCGGCCGTCGACGGTTTTGCTCCCAATATCAGTGTCGTGGACGAACCTGCCCTGGGTTCCATTGATGGCTTCGTCGCCGCAAGGCTCAGGGGACTCCCCAAACTGTTTGAGGGTGTCAGTGGCAATGAGTTCAGAACCCCGAATCAATCCGACTTCATTACCAAGTTTGGGCAGAGGGGGATCCGTGTGGTCACCCAGATGGAATTCAACGGGAGAGTGCTCCGGCAAGCGGAGTATTTTTTCCATGGCAGGGAGGGCAGAGTGATTGTCGTCACTTGCACCGTCCCCACCCATGGGGGTGAGGCCTATGACAGGATGTTTGACGAGAGCATGAAGAGCTTCAGTTCGGAAACCAGTGCCCCCCGATTCCCTGCCGCCTTATTCGGGGAGGAAGACTACGTAGCCGGGTAGGCCATGGCGATTGTCCTGCGGATGGTCTGATTGAAATAAACTGCTTCGCGATTTCCTTCCACGCATCCCTTCCGGGGTGGAAGACCAATCGGCAGTGAGGGATCATCGCCCAGAGCATCTTAATTTGGGCGAGGAGGAAGCGGGGGTCCAGGATTCACCCCTTGTACCGCCCGGCATCAACTGCATCGAGTCGCCCTCCGCCCAATCTTACCTCCACCGACCTCCTCCCCCAACCCAATCAAGCATGGGAAACTGCGCCCCCCGGAGTTGGCCCGTCAAACGAGAGTCATTAGTCGGAGGAGGACATCTCTCCCCTTGTCGTGAAAACGGAGCTCCCCCTCATTACCCTGATTCATGAGAGAAGAAATCTGATTCCACGCACTTCAGCCATTCCTTCTATCCATAAACCAGGTTTTTGGCCGCCGTAAGGATGCGTTTGACCTTTTGGGGGGAACGCGCTTCACAGTAGAGGCGAAGCATCGGCTCGGTGCCGGAGGGACGGATCAAGACCCATTCGTCGTCATTAAAGAGCAGCTTGAACCCATCCAGGTTCTCGCGCCGGGCCACCAGGTAATTGGATATCTTGTGTGGCGGATGCCGGGTAAGCCCCCCAATGGCGGCGCGTTTCACAGCGTCGTTCACATGCAGGTCCAGCCGGTCAAAATAAAACGCCCCATAGTTCTTCATCAACTCGCTGACCACCTCGCGGAGGGACTTCTCCTGGTGGACCATGATTTCCAGAAGCAGGAGCGCGCACAGAAAACTGTCGCGTTCCGGAAGATGGCGGGTGATCCCGATCCCCCCGCTTTCCTCGCCGCCTACTAGAATTCTACGACTCAGCATGAGGTCGCAAATATATTTGAACCCGATGGGGGTCTGATGCATAACCAGCGAATGGCGTTTGCAGATACGGTCGATCATCTTGGTTGTGGAAAAGGTCTTTGCCACTTCGCCGTGCATCTTCCGGACGCCGACCAGATGTTCGAGGATCATTGAAAAAATCTTATGCGAATCGATGAAGAGGCCCGTGCGATCCATGGCCCCGATGCGGTCGGCGTCCCCGTCACTCGCAAACCCGACGTCGAATCGGCCCCGTTGCAGTGCCGTCCGCAATTCCGCCAGGTTTGAATCGATGGGCTCCGGGTTGATCCCTCCAAAGGCGGGATTAATCTCGCCGCGCATCTCGTGGCAGGAAATCCCCAGATCGGTGAGAATGCCCTTCAAGGTCCCCCGGCCTGCGCCATACATCACATCCACCAGCACCCGGACGCGCGCGTTGCGCAGCCTGCGAAAGTCCACGGTCCGCTTCAGGTACTCACGGTAGTGACCTTTGAAATCGAGCACCCGGATCTTTCCGGATCGAAACCGCGGAGGCCTCTCTTGCTCCTTTATCGCTGCCGGCAATCGCTTTTCGATCTCATGAATGATGGACGGGCTGGCCGAGCCTCCGTAGGTTCCCTTGAATTTGACGCCGTTCCACCGCGCCGGATTGTGACTGGCCGTGATCATGACGCCGCCGGAGGTCCGGTAGTGTCTCACGGCAAAAGAAAGGATGGGACTGGCCACGCAATCATTCGAGAGCAACACCTCAATCCCGTGCGCTGAGAGTACCTCGGCAGCCACCTGGGCAAACTCCGGAGAGGCAAACCGCGTGTCATAGCCGACCGCAACCACCTTCCGCCCCGTAGCGGTCTCGTTAACGTATCGGGCGATGGCGGTGACCACAAGCCGGACATTGTCAAAAGTGAAATCGTCGGCGATGACCCCACGCCATCCATCGGTTCCAAAGACTATGGAGGACATATCTCCTCTAAAGTAATCCCTTCAATCCTCTTAGCTCCAACTCCTTGACCATGCTTGAAACGTCCTGCGACCGCTTCCGATCGCAGATCAACAGCGCATCCTCGGTTTCCACGATGACCAGATCCGCCACGCCGATCAGGGCGACCTGCTTTCCGGACACATCGACCAGGTTGCGCATCGCATCGAGGGTGAGGCAATTGCCTTTGAGGATGTTCCCTGACGCGTCTTTCTCCAACGCCTCATAAAGCGCTTCCCAGCTTCCCAGATCGCTCCAACCAATGTCGCCGGCCACGCAAAAAATGTTGTCGGCCTTCTCCATAATGCCATAATCCACCGAGATGGAATCGGTCCGGGGATACCATTCTTCCAAGGCCTGATCGAAGGCGCCGGCCTCCGCGCAGGCGACAATTTCGATGAGGGCCCGATGAGTCTGCGGAAGGTATCGCTCGGTTGCCGCAACCACCGTGCTCGCTTTCCAGACAAAGATGCCCCCATTCCAGTAGTAATTCCCGTCAGACAAATAGCGCTCGGCCGTCGGCCGGTCCGGCTTCTCAACGAACTGGCGCACTGCATGAACTTCGACACCGAAGAGGCGCTGCACTCGATTGTCTTCCACCTGGACATAGCCAAATCCCGTCTCCGGCCGGGTGGGCTTCAATCCCAGCACGACAATGTTTGAGTCCTTCTGCGCAACCGCTTCCGCAGCACGAAGACAATCCAGAAAGACCTCGCGCCGGGTAATGATGTGGTCAGACGGGAGGACAACCAGGACGGCCTCGGGGTCGCGCCCTACGATGAGGTGTGCCGCCAGGGCGATACAGGGCGCTGTATTGCGCCCCACCGGTTCCGCAATGATTTGCTCGGAAGGGACCTCGGGCAACTGTTCCCGGATGGAATCGCGGAGGATCTTGTTTCCCAGGACAAAAATATTGCCCGGAGGGATCACGGTCGCAATCCGATCCACACTCTGCTGCAACAGCGATCGCTGGGTCAGAATCTTGAGGAGTTGTTTGGGTTTGGCAGCCCGGCTCTGTGGCCAGAACCGCGTGCCACGTCCACCTGCCAAGATGACGGCATAGATCATATAACGGTCTCACCCCGGCAGGAGGGTCCTGCCGAGGGGTCCTGCCCGCACGCCTGAATTAGAAATTTCCGCAGACCTCTTATCCCAGGGAGAGCACGAAATCACGAAATACCGTCATTCCACGTTCAATGGTGTCCATCGACGTGGCATAGGAGAATCGGAGGTGCTCCGGCGTGCCAAAGGCCTCTCCAGGAACGACGGCGATGCGAGCGCGATCCAGCAAGGCCTTGGCAAGATCCATTGAATTGTGAATCCCGCCCTTGCCATAAAGCGCCGAAACATTGGGATAAACATAAAACGCGCCATAGGGCCGGGCACACCGGATCCCGGGGATTGCTCTCATCGCGTCGAGAATGTATTGCCGGCGCCGCGTGTACTCGATAAGCATTTGCCGGACGGAATCCTGGGGCCCATCGAGTGCTTCGAGCGCGGCGCGTTGAGAGATGGATGTGGGATTCGAGGTCGAGTGGCTCTGAATCTTGAGCATCTGCTGAATCAATTTTTCAGGCGCCAGGGCGTAACCCAGCCGCCAACCCGTCATGGCATAGGTTTTGGAAAGGGTCCCGATCACCACCAGGTGCGACTTGATCGCATCGCCCAGGCGGGAGATCGAGAAGGGCTCGCGGCCTTCATAGATGAAATGGCTGTAAGCCTCATCCGTTATTAAGAACAGGTTCCGGCTGATGACGAGCTGAGCGATCTTCTTGAATTCATCATCGGCCACCACGCCGCCACTCGGGTTGTTGGGGGAGTTGACGATGATCAGTTTGGTCCGGGCGGTGAGGGCGCGCTCGACGTCGACCGCTTTCAAACAGAAATCATTCTCCTCCTTTGCCGCAACGTAGACCGGGACGCCCCCATGATAGGTGATCAGATCCTGGAACGTCACCCAAAACGGGGTCGGCAGAATGACCTCATCCCCGTGATCCACCAGGGCGGCCATGGCATTGAAGAGTGCCTGCTTGCCGCCCACCGTCACAATGGTCTCTTTGGCCGAATAGCTGGAGCCAAATTCCCGCGCGTGGTGACGCGCAATACTCTCCCGCAAGGGCATGATTCCCGGCGTGGCGGTATATTTAGTGAAGTTGGATTCGATAGCGCGAATGCCCGCTGCCTTGACGTTCGCGGGCGTCGGAAAATCGGGCTCTCCCGGGCCGAAGTCAAGGATCTCGATCCCCTGAGCCTTCAACTTCTCGGCTTCGGTCAAAACCTGCAATGTGGCTGAAACACTGATACGATGAGTGCGCTTTGAATACCGGTCCGTGATTTCCATGGAAGTCACCTGCAGAGGAAGGAGATGAATTCAATTTCGACTAAGAACCGCTTTGAAAGTGGAACAGGGTACTTCCCTTGGCGATCAGACTGAATGCATGGAATCAGCCTTGCTGACGAGCCGCCATAGGGCCCTTGTTCTTGGCGTGCAAGCGTTGTTCCACGATCTCCGGCACCAGTCCCTTCACCGACCCGCCCAATACAAAAATCTCGCGGATCAGCTTCGAACTCAGATAACTGTAAGACTCGGCCGGCAACATGAAAACCGTTTCGATCCGGGGTTCAAGCCTCCGGTTCATCAGGGCCATTTGGAGTTCGTACTCGTAATCCGAGATGGCCCGGATGCCCCGGACGATCACGGTGGCTTTCTTTTTTACCGCGTATTCAACCAACAAACCATCGAACGTATCCACTGCCACATTCCCGTAGCGCTCCTGGGTCACGGTTTTCAGCATCGACACCCGCTCCCGGACCGTGAAGAGAGGACTCTTGTCGGGGTTTAATAAAACGGCGACTATCACCCGGTCAAACAGCTTGCTGCAACGTCCAATGATATCGATGTGGCCGTTCGTCACTGGATCGAACGTACCCGGGTAAAGAGCGATTTTCTTCAAGGGATTCACCGAAGTCCGGGATTGGGAATCTGCGGTTGATAAAATGAAAGCCGACTGTCCCCTTGCGTTTTTTCCCTCACCCGCTTGAGCGAGCCATACGTCGTCGTCAGGCTGAGACGTTTGGAGTGCTCCGCAATGACCAGGGCATCCCTCGGCCAGGTGATTCTGCGGCCGAGAGCGGTAAGGGCCTTCTCATACTCCTGCGCTTCCGCATAAGGGGGATCCAGGAAGCAGATGTCGAATTCTTCCTGTTGCAGGAGCGCTCGGACGACATCGCCCTGGATGATACTAAATCTCTCGTTGATTTCCAATGCCAAAAGGTTCGAGCGGACACACTCGACGGCAGGGCGGTGCCTTTCAATAAAGGTCACGTGAGCTGCGCCGCGACTGAGCGCCTCCAAGCCAACGGCGCCGCTGCCGGCATAGGCATCCAGGAACCGGGCGCCGACGATCCGCGGCCCGATAATGTTGAAAAGAGTCTCACGGAGTTGATCACTGGTCGGCCGCAAATGCATCCCCCGGAGGGTTCTCAGCCGACGGCCGCCATATTCTCCCGCGATGATTCGTAGCATAGGATTCAGGTATCAGGTGTCGGGTGTCGGGTGTCAGGTGCCGGGTGTCAGGTGCCCGGTGTAAGTGAAACTGAAGTCTAATGTACCAGTTCAACCTCTAGAGTCCGATGCTCCGGGTTGAGAATCCAGCTTAACATCGCTTATCCAATTCCCATTCATTGTCGGTCACCATCTCTGACTTCTGGTTTCCACTGACACCCGGCACCTGACACCTGGCACCTCTCCCCTCAGCCCACCTGGACCAGGCCGAACCTGCGACTCCAGTGGGCGCGAAGGTACTGCACGAGAGTAATGAACTCCGGGTCAGCAGGTGGACGCTCCACAAAGGCGGATGCCTCGCGCTTGGCCAATTCCAGCAGATCCTGGTCCCGGATCAGGTTGGCAATTCGAAACAACGGGATACCCGACTGCCTGGTCCCAAAGAACTCTCCCGGGCCACGCATTTCGAGGTCCAGTTCGGCAATCTTGAACCCATCCCCGCTCTGTTCGAGACACTTCAGCCTCTGCTCGGCCTCTTCGCCAACCGTCTCGGAGGTCATCAAGAAGCAATATGATTTCTTTTGGCCCCTGCCGATCCTGCCGCGAAGTTGGTGCAACTGCGCCAGGCCGAAGCGCTCGGCATGTTCCACCATCATCAGGGTGGCGTTAGGGACGTCCACCCCCACCTCAATCACCGTCGTCGAGACAAGGATTTGGATGACTCCAGCCGCAAATTGAGCCATCCCATCATCCTTCTCCTGGTTTGAAAGTCGACCATGAAGCAGCCCCACTTTGAGATCGGAAAAGATTCGCGTGGAAAGATCCTCAAACACCGCAACGGCGGCCTTGAGATCCGAAGCCTCGGATTCCTCAATAAGCGGGCAGACCACGTAGATCTGGGAACCCTCCTCCGCCTGCTGGCGGACAAACCGCATCACCTTCTGGCGCTCTTTCCCCTTGACCCATCGGGTTTCGATGGGTTGTCGGTGGGGGGGCATCTCGTCGATCACGGAGAAATCGAGGTCACCGTAAAGGGTCAAGGCCAGGGTCCGAGGAATGGGCGTGGCGGTCATCACCAGGGTGTCTGGATAGAGGCCCTTCCGTTTCAATTGCAGCCGCTGCATCACGCCGAAGCGATGTTGCTCATCGATGACAATCAGCCCTAAATTCTTGAGCTCAATATCCTTTTCCAGGACGGCATGGGTCCCCACCACAAGATCGATCTCCCCGCTCTGGAGCCCTTCCAGAACCTCCGTCCTTTCCTTCCGCTTGAGGGCGCTGGTCAGCAAAGCGATCCGTGCGTCAATCGGCGCGAGGATTCTCTTTGCGTAAAGAAAGTGCTGCACGGCGAGAATCTCGGTGGGAGCCATCAGGACGGTTTGATACCCATTGCCGATGGCAATGATCATGGCTTGAAGGGCGACGATCGTCTTTCCCGAACCCACGTCTCCCTGAAGCAGGCGGTTCATGGGGCTGTGCGACCGCATGTCCTCGACAATCTCCCGCAAAACCCGCTTCTGCGCCGCCGTGGGATGGAACGGAAGGATTTTTTTAATGGCCGCGCGGATAGACTCGTTGGTCTCAAAGCAGATTCCAGCTTGTTTTCGAGCGCGTCTCCTCTTGAGAGCCAGTCCCACTTCCAGGAGAAAAAATTCTTCAAAAATCATCCGCTGTTGGGCTTGAGAGCGGAAAGAATTCAAGGTCTCGATCGGTTCACTTGAATCCGGAAAATGGAATTGACTCAGGGCGGAAGTACGGCCAGGAAAACCGAGGCGCTTTCCGATGGAAGGAGGCAGCGGATCCGCGTCCTTCAAATCAGCTGTCGCCAGTGCGGACGCAATCAAACGGCGCAGATGTCGCGTATTAAGCTGTCCTATCGCTTCGTAAACAGGAACAATTCGCCCCATCTCTGATGAGGCGAAGCCGTCGCCCCCCGACTGACTCTCTTCCGCAAGAATTTCGAACTGGGGATTGAGGAATTGCAGGTTTCGATAACCATAGGGATCGGGCTCGGGTTTCCCATAGAAGACCACACGCATCCCCTGCTTGAATACCTTCCGTTGCTCGAGATAGGCCCCGTTAAACCACTTGCATCGAATCAGACCTGAAGCATCCCGGGCCGCGAGGTCATAAATAAACATCCCCCGACGACGGGTTCGTGACAGGCCGCAGGAGAGGACCGTCACCAGGATGGACTGGGGCTGACCGACCCGCAGGTCCCGCACGGAAGAAAAGTGAATCCGGTCCTCGTACCGGAATGGCGCGTAGGTGAGCAGCTCCCCGACGTCCTTTATTCCACGCTGCAAGAGCAGTTCCGAACGGCGGGGACCCACCCCCTTCAAGTATTGGATCGGCGTGTTGAGATCAAGTGAGGACATGGAGAATTGTGATCTTTGAAAACCGGCTGGAGGAACATTAAAGGGGGTCTTGATTATACTATCATTCCCCGAGGTCCCGTGGAGGATTTCGGATTGATTCATTCTTGCTTCAAGGTTCGATCCATCAACTGATGAATCGCATCGACCGGCGTTCGATCCTCGTACAACATCGCATACATCTGGTCAATGATAGGCATCTCGACCTCAAACTTTCTCGCCAGCGCGACGGCCGCGACCGTTGTGCGAACCCCTTCGGCCACCATCCTCATGCTCGAGACAATTTCCTTGAGCCTCTTGCCTTTTCCCAGTTCCTCACCAACCGTGCGGTTGCGACTCAGCGCTCCGGTGCAGGTCAAGACCAAATCGCCGAGTCCAGCCAGCCCGGCCATGGTTTCTTTCTTTCCGCCGGTCGCCACCACCAGCCGGGTCATCTCGGCGAGGCCCCGGGTGATGAGCGCTGCAATAGAGTTTGATCCCAGGCCCAGTCCGTCGCAGACCCCGGCCGCAATCGCGATGACGTTCTTCACTGATCCTCCCAGTTCAACTCCAATCACGTCCCTATTCCGATACAGCCGGAATTGGCGGCTCGAGAACTCGCGCTGGACCAGCTGAGCAGCCGACTCCTGCTCGGAGGCAATCACCACGGCGGCTGGATCCCCGCGGGCAATCTCCCGGGCGAAGGTGGGTCCGGACAGCACCGCGAACTGCACTCCCAGCGCCTCGCCCACTACGTCCCGGAAAACCTCCGACATCCGCATCAAGGATTCTTCTTCCAGGCCTTTGGTGGCGCTGACAAAGAGCATCTCCGGACGAAGATGGGGACGCATCTGCTGGTACAGTCCCCGGGCGTGGTGCGAGGGCATCACGCCGATGACGATCTCGGCATCGGTCAACACTTCTTCAAATGAACTGGAGGCCCGGAGGGTTTCGGGTGTCTTGTACCCTTCCAGAAATAGACAGTTCTCGTGACGCTGGTTGATGGACTCTACGACTTCTTTCTCATAGGCCCACAAGGCGACGGGATGCCCCTGTCTGGAAAGGATGATGGAAAGGGCCGTGCCCCAATTCCCCCCACCAATTACTGCGACTCTCTTCATAGATGGAAAACCCCGGAAGTTCGTATTTTGTCATAAGCCCTGCCGGTTCCCGGCGTGAGGCAGTTCCCCGGCGGTAACCGACGCGTAAGCCGAATACTCATTCTTCGCCAGCTTCACACTGCGGTGATGAGAGGATCATGGAGTCTTCTTCGAAAAGCCGGTGAACTTGTTCTCGGTACCCCGGAGCAAGCGGCGAATATTCTCATGATGTTTGGCCACGATGAGAAGGGCGCCCAGCGCTGTCGCTATGAGGATCGGCGGCGGCAGGGCGCCCTGACCCATGAAATACGCGAACACCGGAAACGCACTGGTGGCAACGATGGAGCCCAGGGAGATGTAGCGGGACAACCAAACGATCAGCACGAAAATGATGAGCACGGCCGCCACCGCTTGCGGGAAGATGGCCAGAAACACCCCGACCCCTGTGGCCACCCCTTTACCGCCTCTAAACTTCAGAAAAAGGGGAAAGACATGCCCCAGGATTGCCGACATGGCCGCAGCCGCGATCATCCAATGATTTTCCGGAGAGAGTTTCTGCGCGATCAGGACCGCCACGAAACCTTTTCCCACGTCCAACAGGAAGGTCAGAATACCGCCTGCCCTGCCGGCCGCACGCATCACGTTCGTAGCGCCAATGGAGCGGCTCCCCACTTCGCGCACATCGCGGCCTGATTTCAATTTGACGATAAGATAGCCAAACGGGATTGATCCCAACAAATACGCGACCGGGACAGCCAAAATTGCCAGACCCATCGAAGCCCAACCTCGCGGGTGGAATGTCAGTCTGCCAGAGGACCAGGCCGAAAGCGGCCTATTCTAACGCAAAAGTGGCCCGTTTCGTATAAATCGATCCTCCGCGATCGAGCTTGCTTTCGTAAAGGTAGAAATGGCCGACGGTCGCTGTTCCGCACTGGTAATCGGAAAAGGCCGAGGTGGCTTCGATGAAAGAGGCCACCTCCGGGAGGAATTTGATTCGGCCAACCGTGGCATGGGGAGAGAAAGGACGCGGCTCGGGAGGAAACCCTGCCGCTCGCAATGCCTCATCGACAAACCGGGCGAGCGATTGAAGCTCCCCCTTCCCTTCTTCAATACCCATCCACACCACGCGGGGTGCCCGGGCGTTAGGGAAAAAGCCGAGACGCCCGACCGAGATCTGAAACGGCGCCACGCCGCTCTTTCGCGTCGAGAACGTCTCTACCACCCGGCGCTGCTGGTCGTTGGAAATTTCTCCAAGGAACTTCAAGGTGAGATGAATGGTCTCCGGGCGCACCCACCGGACCGCATGAGAAAAACGTCCGAGGGCGTCCTGAGCCGCTTCAATCCGGGTCTGAATTTCCCGGGTCAGGTCGACCGCAATAAACGCGCGCACGTTTGAACCGCTCCTCGAAGGTTGACATCTCCGGGCCGCCGCCGATCAGAGCAATTTTCGCCGGAGCATATCCAGCGCCAGTTGGGAGGCCCACCAGCGGACGCGCTGGCGGTCGCCCGGAAATCGCACCTCCCGGTGATCTACCCCGGTCTCGCTGGAGACTGCAAGGTGCACCAGCCCCACCGGCTTGGCTTCGCTTCCCCCTGCGGGACCGGCAATTCCAGTCACCCCGATGCCGAATGTGGTTTCGGCCCTCTTGCGGATGCCTTCGGCCAGTCCGATGGCCACTTCACGACTGACAGCGCCGTTCATCTCGATGAGCAGCGGCGGCACGTCGGCCAGCTCCGTTTTTGCGGCGTTGCTGTAACACACGACCCCGCTGACAAAGTAGGCAGAACTCCCCGGGATCCGCGTCAACCGCTCCGAGACCAGGCCTCCGGTACAGCTTTCCGCGACCGCCACCGAGGCCTGCCGCATCGTCAAATACATCCCGACAATCTGTTCCAGCGACTCGCCGCGGCGGGAGAAAATGTGGTCGCCTAATTCCATCTCGATCTTGTCGCCCAGTTCGTTCAAAAGAGACTCCGCCTCTTCCTCGTTGGGGCCGGTCGCCTTCAAATGAATCTCGATCTCCCCCGGAGACGCCAGGATCGTGGTCACCGGGTTCCGGTAGCGCGTGTAAATCGGCGCGATCCGGGCATCGCAAGACGATTCCGTCAGGCCGGTAAGCTTAAAGACCCGCTTTTGAATGCGAACCCCCTTGGACATCTCCGCCAGCCGGGCCAGACACTGCGATTCGAACATTGCTTTCATTTCATGAGGAGGACCGGGAAGCATAATGGCGTGCTTACCCTCGGATTCAATCCACAGGCCCGGGGCGGTGCCCTGGCTGTTCTCCAGGACCCGCGCCCCCGAAGGAACGAGGGCCTGGCGGGCATTGTTTGAAGTCATGGTGAGACCGCGTGAGCGGAACCGCTCCTCCAGCTGTCTGAGGATTTCTTCGTCCAGCACGAGGGGTTTCTGAAACACCCGCGCAAACACCTTCCGGGTGATGTCGTCTTCGGTGGGCCCCAGGCCCCCCGTGGCAAAAACAAAGTCCACCCGCTGGAGCGAATCGCGCAGGACCTGTTCCAGTGATGCTTCGTCATCGCCCACGACAAATTTCGCATTCAAGTCGATGCCGATACTATTCAATTTTTCGGTGAGATAGAGGGAGTTGCTGTCCATTCGATCGGAGGTCAGCAGCTCTGATCCGATCGCAATGATTTCCGCTTTCAGTGAGTTCACAGGGATAGGTCCTCGGGACAGCGTTCGAAGGACGATTCTTACGGGTCCAATCCGCTGATCGGCCACGAACGCCTGCAGCCCCTCAGTTCAAGTCGACGGCCTCTTCTTGGCGGGGTTCAGTCCATCGGATCCAGTTTCAGCCGGTAGATCGAATCGGCGGTCGCCAGAATGAGATCGTCCTTTTTGGATGGGTCGAGCGCCAAACCGACAATCCCGGCTCCGGCGATTGCCAGCGAAGCGGTGCGGTCGGGACGGATCCGAACGACGCCCTTCCGCCCTCCGAGAGAGGCCGCTACCAGCAGGTCCCCCTGGCGGTCAAAGACCATTCCCTGGGGACGGCCCAGTCTCAGATAGTATTTCTCGACGTCTCCCTGCTGAGAGATGCGGTACACCGAATCCAGGCACCCGATGGTGGGACCCGTGACAAACAAGAACCCCCGGACATCCATGGCCATGTGATAGGCGGAGACACTCGCTTCCAGGGTCGCAAAGACAAAGGTATTTCGGTCCGGATCAATCTTAAAGATGGTGCCACTGCGGTCACCCACAAAAAGGTTGTCTTCCGGATCAAAGATCAGGCCGGTCGCGACTCCCATCCCCTTCGCATAGACTTCCGTCTGCGAACGAGACCGCACCTTGTAGACGCTTCCATCCAGGCGGCTGGAGACAAACAATTCTCCCTTGGAATTGAAGGCCATGCCCGTCGGGTTCATCAGTTCCGTGAGGTAAGGGATCACGCCGTCCGGCGTGATTTTGAAGACCGAGGTGGGCACCTTTTGGCCCCGGGACCCACTGAACGTAGCGAAGATATTCCCTTCCTCGTCCACGGCCGGATTCGAAACGGGATGAAGATTCGCAGCCAGCAATGAGGCCACGCGTAATCGAACCGGCTTACTCTCAGCCGACCCGCGCACCATCTTGACCTCACCCTGACTGGCATTGGGCGGAACCACTACGATCCCATACTGCATCGAGCACGCCACGAAGTGGCTGGCCTCATTATCGATGCACACCGTCGGCCGGGAGCCATCAATCATGAAATGCTCGCCCTCCATCAATACTTCTCCTCCGGGCAAGGCGGCCTTAGGTTCGATTCTCTTGATAACCGGTTCCATGTTCATCGAATCAGTTCAAACAGAGAATTGCCGGGCGCCCTGGATACCACCGGGCGCGCCGAAAATCCATGAATTCCACTTCTCACCACTACCAATGAAGCAACCACCGCACCCCCAGCAAAACGACAAAAGCATAAAGTCCGGCGCCGACGTCATCCAACACAATGCCCGTCCCCCCATGCAGATCCTGGATCTTGCGGATCGGGTAGGGCTTCCAGACATCGAACAATCGAAAGAGAAGAAAGCCAAGGGCCAACGATTTCCAGGGGAGTGCAGGGGAGAGAAGGCCGAAATAGGCAATCTGCTGTCCAATCACTTCATCGATGACGGTCTGATGTGGATCGACCTCTTGAAACCAGGATTCGCTGCGCGTGGAGGCCCAGATCCCGAGGAGGGTCAGAGCAAGGATCCACCCAAGGTGCGCGGGCATGTAAAGGGCAGCGGGAAACCAGCGTCGCAAAGCAAGCCACAGTCCCACCGACAAGGCCGACCCGGCCGTTCCGGGGGCGATGGGAGAATAGCCGGCGCCGATGCCCGTCGCAATGAGGATCGCCACCCGATCGGTCATCGAACGGGCGCTTACGGGTAGGGTAATGTTCTCCACGGCAGAATTCAGGATTGAGACTCCACTGAAACCACTCGTCCAAGGAGGTCGTAATCATGGGCTTCCGTAATTTCGACCTGTACAAACGCGCCCGCTTCGGGAGCCAACCCCTCGGCGACATCATTGATCAAGACCACGCCATCAATCCCCGGGGCCTGGGATTCCATTCGCCCCTGCAAAAGCAGAGCGGTTTCCTCTGAAGGCCCCTCCAGCAGCACGCGCACCTTCTGCCCAATGCGGCCTGAATTCCTCGCATGCGTAATCTCCTGCTGAAGGGACATCAAGACGCCCCGACGCTCCGTGGCAATTTCCGAGGGTACTTTTTCCGGAAGGTCAAAGGCCCGGGTGTTCTCCTCGTCCGAGTAAGTGAACACGCCGACGTGATCAAACTGAATTTCTTTTACAAAATCGCACAGCTCCCGAAACCGCTCACCGGTTTCCCCCGGGTAGCCCACGATAAATGTGGTCCGAAGGGCTGCGTCCGGGATTTCGCTGCGGATCATGGACACCATCTCCGTAAACATTCGACGATGGCCTCCCCGACGCATGGACTGGAGGATCTGTTCGTTGACATGTTGCAGCGGCACGTCAAAGTACTTGCAGACGTTGGGATGACGGGACGCCACTTCCACCAGTTCCCGCGTCAGGTGACTGGGATAACAATAGAGAAAACGGATCCAAGTCAACCCCTTCACACCGGCGAGTTCGGAAAGCAGCTGGGGGAGGCCGTGGCCGGGCCCCAGGTCGCGCCCGTAATGCGTCGTGTCCTGGGAAATCAGGTTCAATTCGCGGACGCCCCGGGCGGCGTGTTGCGTGGCTTCAGCTACCAGGGAGGCAATCGGCCGGCTTCGAAATGAGCCCCGCAACCTGGGAATGATGCAAAACGAGCAGACATGGTCGCATCCTTCGGCTATTTTCATGTAGGCGGTAAACCGGGGGGTCACCTGTATGCGCGGGGTGTTCTCGTCATAGAGATAGAGCGGGTAAGAGCGGTCCTCCGCAGGAGAGTCTGGCAGTCTGGTTTCGCATGCCGCCACGATGCTTTCCAACTCATTGACCCCGAGGACGACGTCGACTTCAGGAATCTCCTGCCGCAACTCCTGGCGATAGCGTTCCGCCAGGCACCCGGTGACGACCAACCGCTTCGACCGGCCGTTTGATTTGAGCTGGGCCATTTCCAAAATCGAATCAATGGATTCCTTCTTGGCGCTCTCGATGAACGCACAGGTGTTGACTACCAACACGTCCGCTTCTTCGGCGTGTGAGGTGATGCCCCACCCGTTCCGGTCCAGCAAACCCATCATGACTTCGCTGTCAACCAGGTTCTTCGGGCATCCCAGGCTGATGAAACCCACTTTTTTCATGGTAATTTCTGACAGCCCCCAAAAGGCGCAAATCTCACAACGCCGTCATCACCCTTCAGGGGGAAGTTGATGGGGCATCATGTGAGCGGGCATTACAGGCCATCGTTCCCCGTTATCTGGCCGTGAATACTACGGGTTCCCTGATCGGACACGACTAGCCGCCGCGGCGACCTTGGGTCCGGTCAGGGTGTCGTCTGGTGCCTACTGCGGACAGGGGTCAATTCCCCTTAGGTGAATGATGGCCGCCGTGGGCCGCGCCGGTCTTGCCGCGCTGCTCGCGCAGCACCGCCTTTCGGCTCAGTTTGATCTTGTTCCCCTCGACGCCGATCACCTTGACCATCACCGTGTCGCCTTCCTTCAGAACGTCGCGCACCTCACGGATCCGCTGCTCATCGATCTCGCTGATATGCAGCAGGCCGTCGGTCCCGGGGATGATCTCCACGAACGCTCCGAAATCGGCAATGCGTGAGACGCGTCCCACATAAGTCTTCCCGACTTCCGCCTCGGCCGTGAGGTCCTTGATCATCTGGATGGCCTTCTTGGCCCCTTCCTCGTCGATGGCCGCAATGTCAATCTTGCCGTCGTCATTCACATTGATCTTGACGCCGGTCTGTTCAATGATGCTGCGAATGACCTTGCCGCCGGGTCCAATCACGTCGCGGATCTTGTCGGTCTTGATCTGCACGGTGAAGATCCGCGGCGCCAGCGGCGAGATCGCAGGCCGTGGAGCAGCAAGGGCCTCCTTCATCCGGTCGAGGATGAACAAGCGAGCTTTCTGGGCCTGGGCCAACGCCTCCCGCATGATCTGTGCGGTCACCCCGCTGATCTTGATATCCATCTGCAGCGCGGTGATTCCCTCAGCCGTTCCCGCCACCTTGAAATCCATGTCGCCATAGTGGTCTTCAGCTCCGGCGATATCGGTCAAAATCGCATAACGATCACCCTCCTTGACCAGGCCCATCGCAATGCCCGCGACCGGGGACTTGATGGGGACGCCCGCGTCCATAAGAGCAAGCGTTGATCCGCACACCGTAGCCATCGAAGAGGAGCCATTGGATTCCAGGATGTCGGAGACGACTCGAATGGTGTACGGGAAGTTCTCTTCGGCGGGGATAACCGCGCTCAGGGCGCGCTCGGCGAGGGCGCCATGGCCGATTTCGCGCCGTCCCGGTCCCATCATCCTTCCGACTTCGCCCACGCTGAACGGAGGAAAGTTGTAATGGAGCATGAACCGCTTTTCGATCCCCTCGGCTTCCATCAGGATGTCCACACGCTGCACATCCTCTGCCGTGCCCAAGGTCGTAGTGACCAGCGCTTGGGTTTCCCCGCGGGTGAAGATGGCGGACCCGTGAGTGCGCGGCAAAACCGCCACTTCACTCGTTATGTTGCGAATTTGATCGAAGGCCCTGGAATCGGGCCGACGGCGGGCCTCGAGGATGTCCTCCCGAAAGAGTCTTTCAGAGAGATGTTCGAAGATGCGTTTCGCCTCTGCCTGTTTGGCCTCATCGGCGTCGGCCAGCGAAGCCATCAGGTCCTCCTTCACCTTCTTCACCCGTGCTTGACTCTCCAGCTTCGTGCCCCGGGTGGTGTCGAGCGCCTCCTTGAGGGGTGCCTTGAATTTCGTTTCGATCTCGGCCTTCAAGGCCTCGTCATATTTGACCGGTTCCACCGCGCGCTTTGTGATTTTCATCTGGGCGGCCAGGGAACGCTGCAGCCCCACTATCTTTTTGATCTCGGCATGACCGAATTCCAAGGCTTCCACCATCTTTTCTTCCGAGATTTCGCTGGCCCCTGACTCCACCATGACGATGCCTTCTTCACTCCCCACAACCGCCAGGTTTAGGGTCGACCGTTTCTGGTCGGCATAGTTCGGATTGACCACGAGCTGGTTGTCAATCAGTCCCACGCGCAAGGCGGCGATCGGGGTTTCAAACGGGATCTCGGACAGGAACAGGGCCGTCGAGGCGCCGGTGATCGACATGATGTCCGGGTCGTTGTCGGGGTCGGCGGAGAGCACCAGCGCAATAACCTGCGTCTCGCAACGAAATCCTTCGGGAAACAACGGTCGAATGGGGCGGTCAATCTGGCGCGATGTCAGGGTCTCCTTTTCGCTGGGCCGCCCTTCCCGCTTGATGTAGCCGCCGGGAATCTTGCCCGCGGCGTAGTTGTATTCGCGGTAGTCCACGGTGAGCGGGAAAAAATCAATTCCTTTGCGTTCTTCAAAGGACGAACATGCGGTCACCAACACCACCGTGTCGCCATAACGCACCACGGCCGAGCCGCCCGCTTGCTTGGCCCACCGGCCGGTTTCAATGGTTAGAGTCCTGCCACCCATTTCAATGCTGGCACTGTATGCCATATTCAGATTCTCCTCATGGTTGTGATTACACTAAGATGTTTCGGTTTTGTCTGCGGGGGTAAGCGGTGTGGAAGGTAGCAGAGGTTATATAGGGTTCCGAACGGTCGGAACGCTGTATCACTTCTGCTAGCTGAGACACCTCTCGATGCCGCAAACGCTTTAATCCTGGGCCCAATTCACCGCAGCGAACCGCACCCTGAAATCCTGATGCTGCCAATCGAATGCCGATCCCGGTGCCTGGCACCCGATCCTCGGGCCTCCCGGCTAGCGGCGAATGCCCAACTTTTCGATGATCGTCTTATACCCGTCCACATTGATGCTGCGAAGGTAATCCAGCAAGCGGCGGCGCTGGCTGACCATTTTCAACAGACCGCGACGCGAGGAGTGATCCTTGACATGTCCTTTGAAATGATCGTTCAGCGTGTTAATCCGCTCGCTCAGCAAGGCGATCTGAACCTCGGCGGACCCGGTATCGGTCGGATGCCTCCGATGCTCGGAAATCACTTTCGTCTTTCTCTCAACTGTCAGGGGCATTCTTCTCTACTTCTCCTGCCTTTCAATTTTTAAAACATAGAAACTACCACATAACCTCAATTCTTGTAAATAGATTTGTCGATCAGGAACCCTGAGGCCAAGGTCTGGCAACCCCTCCCAGGACGGTCCGCACACCGCCGGAGGAGGATCCATCTTCATTTGGAACTTGATTTGGAACTTGAATTTTGGGTTTTATTTGGATTTTGGAATTTGGAGTTTGCTTATCTGATGGCGGGGTGGCGCATACATCTCGTTTTGCGCGATGTGTGCGAGTCATGTGAGGGAATGGAGTTCCACTGCGAACTCACAACGATGTTTCTGCAGCTTCAAAGTATACGGGTGGATCGAGATGAGTCAGACTTCCGCGCTAGCATAGGCCTTGTTCTTTTTTGGTTCAACACGGTGAAGGAGTTTGAGCCATGCTTGGCAATTCCTCGAATAGGGATCAAGTACCGGCCTTCATAGTACTCAAACTGCAACACTAATTTAATGATCAGACAAAGCCACCATGCTCCATTAGTTGTAAAAAATGTTCACATTTTCAAGTTCCATGAATGACAATTAAGTAATTTATTTTATTATATTTAATAATATATTGATTGTGCAATCTAAATCGATATTACTTCTGATATCAATCTGCATATCTTGACAGATTTCATTTTTGGTTTATTATGCGCCTGATAGGATTTTGATGGCTAAGAATCCAATTGATATTCCAAGCGAGGCTCTAATGAAATCTTCCAAGGCTAAGATTAAGGAAACCACTCTCCGCCTGCCGGCTCATGTGTATTATCGAGCAAAGGCTGTCGTTAAAAGTGGCTCCAGCGATATCAGAAAGTTGAATGATTTTTACGTCCTAGCCATTCGAAGATATTTGGAGGAATTAGAAAGGAAGAGAATTGACGACGCTTTTACTGGAATGGCCACAGATGTGAATTACCGAACCGAAGCACAAGTGATTGCATCCGAATTTGAGGGTAGCGATTGGGAGGCGCTAAATTCTAAATGACTATTGGTGATGCCGTGATATTGAGAGGGGGAGTTTATAAAGCCAGACTTGATCCTACCGAGGGTTCTGAAATTCAAGGATCACGTCCAGTAGTCGTCGTGAGCAGGAACTCGATAAATCAAAACAGCCCAGTTGTGGTAATTGTTCCACTGACTGACGCAAGAAACAAAGCGAGGATTTATCCAAGTCAAACCCAGATCACTAAGGGGGACGGTGGCCTGGAAATAGACTCGGTGGCGCTAGGAGAACAGATTCGTGTGATTAAGAAGTCGAGATTAACTGAATTCAAGGGGACACTCTCAGAACAAACCATGTCATCGATTTCCTCTGCCCTTAAAATTACTTTAGATCTCCCGTGAATACCGTGGTGTTCATTACGTGAACACAGAAGCACTTCCCGCGATCTTCCCTATTCCAAACCCTCAACAATTAGGTACAATCCCCTGCATGATCACAAAATCCTTGTTGATCCTATTCATCCTGTTACCCGTTATGACAATCGAAGTCCTCGCCGTTCCGCGGACAATGCGGATCGACTACTATCATACCGGGAACGCGACCCACGAACTGTTCAGTCTCGATCGGATCGTCATCGAGCCGCTTCCCTGGCCGGGAAACCCGGCCCGCCCCATCGACCGCACCAACCTGGGAAAGTATTACTTCGAAGTCATCGAGCAAGCGACCAAGCAGGTCGTCTATTCCCGCGGATTTTCCTCGATTTATGGGGAATGGGAGACCACCGATGAGGCCAAGACGGTCCATCGGACGTTTTCAGAATCCCTGCGGTTTCCGGCTCCACAGTCCTCGGTGCAAGTCGTGCTGAAAAAGCGTGACGCCAACAATGCCTCTAAGGAAGTATGGTCCCTCGTTGTCGATCCCAAGGATCGTTTCATCGATACATCGGCGCCCCCTCAACCCGGGCCTCTTCTGACCTTCCAGAACAACGGCGATTCGGCCTCCAAAGTCGACTTCCTCATTGTGGGCGACGGTTACACTGCCGCGGAAGCTGAAAAGTTCAACACCGATGCGAGACGTCTCATCGAGATCCTGTTCGCGACTTCCCCATTTAAGGAACGGCGCAGCGATTTCAATGTCTGGGGCCTTTGTCCGCCCGCCGCCGAATCAGGAATTTCCCGTCCTTCGACTGGAATCCACCGAAGGTCTCCGCTCGGAGCCACCTATGATGCCTTCGGCTCAGAACGGTATGTGCTGACTTTTGACAATCGCGCTTTTCGCGATATCACCTCCTTCGCCCCTTATGAGTTCGTCGAAATTCTAGTGAACGGACAGACCTATGGCGGAGGAGGGATTTTTGGCCTTTATAGCACGGTGGCCGCAGATAGTCTCTGGGCCCCATATGTTTTCGTTCATGAGTTTGGGCATCATTTCGCCGGGCTCGCGGATGAATATTACACCTCGCCTGTCGCCTACACCCCCGCCACGCAGCGGATTGAGCCGTGGGAGCCCAACGTCACTGCGTTGTTGGATCCCGCCCAGCTGAAATGGAAGGATCTCGTCAGCGCCGACACGCCCGTCCCCACTCCCTGGGAGAAAGACGCTTTTGAGAGATACTCGCGCGAGATCCAACAGAAGCGCAGCCAGCTCCGCGCCAACCGGCGTCCGGAAAAAGAGATGGATGCGCTGTTTCAAGAGGAAAAAGAACACGACAGCCATATGTTGGGGGATGGAAAGTACGCTGCCAAGGTGGGGGCATTCGAAGGGGCAATGTACGAGGCCAAGGGTTATTACCGGCCGCAAGCCGATTGCATCATGTTTACGCGCGACAGCGTCCCTTTTTGCGCCGTCTGCCGCCGGGCCCTGGAGGGAGTCATCGACCTTTACTCACGGAAATAGTTTCTCCCACAAAGCGGAATCCCCAGTTCCGTGACCGGGAGCCGGAGATTCTCTTGTTGCTCCGCGAGGCGTGGAGGTCCCTTCTCCACAGCCGAGCGGTTCGCGCCATGGAAAATGGACGAGAAGAATTCTTGAAAAACCACGTTGACAGTCCAAGCCGCCGGCGATGCGTTGATCTCAGCCACACGGTGGAACATGGGATGATTACCTATAAGGGCCTCCCCGGGCCGATCATTGGCGATTACCTCAGCCGTGAAGAATCGCGAAGTCACTATGCCCCGGAGACAGAGTTTCACATTGGGAAGATCGAAATGGTGGCGAATACGGGAACCTATCTCGATACTCCCTTCCATCGTTATGCCGACGGGGCCGATCTCTCGGAACTCGAGTTGTCCTCGATCGCCGGTTTGGAGGGCCTTGTGATTCGTGCGGATTCCCGGAGGGGACGATCCATCCCCCCAGAGGCCCTCACAACGTTCGCGATCGAGGGCAAGGCCGTCCTTCTGCATACCGGCTGGGATGCCCACTGGCGGAAAGACCAATACTCCGAGGGCCATCCATTCCTGACCGGAGAGGCGGCACAATTCCTCGCCAAAGCAGGTGCCCGCCTGGTGGGGATCGACTCCTTCAATATCGATGACACAGCAGATTTATCCAGACCCGTCCATTCCACGCTATTGCGTGCGGGAATTCCCATCGTGGAACACCTCTGCGGACTCGAGAACCTGCCGGACACCGGTTTCATGTTCTTTGCAGTGCCGGTCAAAGTGAAAGGCATGGGGACTTTCCCGGTCCGGGCGTTTGCTCTCGTCGTGGAGGAATGATCACACTGGGTTGCCCTTTAAGTGATGTGAGCGAACTCAATACTCCCTATATGCCCGGGATGGGAGGGCGATGTGCTATGATGATTAGCGCTCATCTTCAAACCGATGGTTCAACAGCTATGAGTGCAACGCTTTACCGTAGACAAACGGAAAGGTGTGATGAATCCCCCAAAGACAGTAAACACCCGGCCTGAGCAGGAGGTGCGTAGCAAGACGCCCTCGAGTTCTGACACCACTTTGCTCACTGACAACGATCTCTATCTTTTCAACGAAGGGACTCACTACCGGCTGTATGAAAAGCTTGGAGCCCATGTTGTAACGGTCGGGGGCGTGGAGGGATGTTATTTCGCCGTGTGGGCCCCTGATGCGGAACAGGTCTTCGTCATGGGTGAGTTCAACGGATGGAACAAGTCCGGCCAAGCGCTTCATGAACGCGGACAGTCCGGCATCTGGGAGGGATTTGTCCCCGGCATCTCGTACGGCGCGGCCTACAAATATCATGTCATGTCTCGGCACAATGGCTACCGCGCGGATAAAGCAGATCCATTTGCACTTTTCAGCGAGGTCCCCCCCAAGACGGCATCGATTGTGGCGAATCTGGATTACACGTGGGGTGACAGCGACTGGATGAGCGAACGGACGGGCCAGAACCTCTTGCGGGAACCGATGAGCATTTATGAACTCCACCTCGGTTCCTGGATGCGCGCGCCTGACGAGAACCACCGTTACTTGACCTACCGGGAGCTGGCCCCCCGGTTGGCCGAGTACTTGAAGCGGATGGGTTTTACTCATGCCGAATTTCTTCCGGTCATGGAGCATCCGTTTTATGGCTCGTGGGGTTACCAGACGACCGGGTATTTCGCTCCCACCAGCCGGTACGGCTCGCCCCAGGATTTCATGTTTCTGATTGACTGCTTGCACCAAAATGGCATCGGCGTCCTTCTCGATTGGGTCCCTTCGCATTTCCCTTCCGACGAACATGGCTTGGCCTACTTTGACGGCACTCATCTCTACGAGCATGCCGATTCGCGGCTGGGCTATCACCCCGACTGGGGAACCTACATCTTTAACTATGGACGTCATGAAGTCCGCAGCTTCCTGATGAGCAGCGGCTTGTTCTGGCTGGAGAAGTACCATGCGGACGGGTTGCGGGTGGATGCCGTAGCTTCAATGCTCTATCTGGATTACTCCCGCAAGCAGGGCGAGTGGATCCCCAACCGGTATGGCGGTCGTGAGAATTTGGAGGCCATCGAGTTCCTGCGCCGGTTCAACGAAGAAGCCTATCGAAGCCATCCCGGCGTCCAAACCATCGCCGAAGAATCTACCGCCTGGCCGATGGTTTCCCGGCCGGTCTATGTGGGCGGCCTGGGGTTCGGCTTCAAGTGGGACATGGGGTGGATGCACGACACGCTGGAATACATCTCCAAGGATCCGGTCCATCGCAAGTTCCATCACCACGATCTGACATTCCGGATGCTTTATGCCTTCATGGAGAACTTCGTTTTGCCACTCTCCCACGACGAGGTGGTCCACGGCAAGGGATCCCTGCTGGGCAAGATGCCTGGAGATGACTGGCAGAAGTTTGCGAATATGCGGGCCATCCTGGGATACATGTTCGCGCAGTCCGGAAAGAAAATGTTGTTCATGGGCGCGGAGCTCGGGCAATGGCGCGAATGGCACCACGACGAAAGCCTGGACTGGCACCTTCTCGAGTATGCTCCTCACGCCGGGCTTCAGAAGTGGGTCGAGGATCTGAACCGGCTGTACACAAGCGAACCGGCTCTCCACGAGCTCGACTGCGACCCGTCCGGCTTTGAATGGATCGACTGCAATGACAGCCAGGCCAGCGCAATCACGCTCCTGCGGAAGGGTCTCTCCACGCAGGACACCTTTGTCATCGCCAGCAATTTCACCCCGGTCCCCAGAGTGGATTACCGCATCGGCGTCCCCCGGGGAGGGTACTGGAAGGAAGTTTTGAACAGCGACGCCACCATGTACGGGGGCGGTGGATGGGGAAACCTCGGCGGTGTGGAGGCCAATTCAGTTTCGGTCCATGGCCGCCCTTTTTCTCTCTCGCTGACTTTGCCCGCGCTCGCCACCGTTTTTCTGAAAAGCAGTAATCCGTGATGAGCAACTGGCTTCCTGTCGATCAACCGGTTTGGCCTCGAAAAAATTTGTCCCAGCCTCATAAAGATAACCCGGGTGGATCCGAGGTGGGTCTGCCCGCTTGGGAAGTGAGCCCTTGAAGGCAGGAGGTACGCGAAGCGCTATGGCGACAGCCGATCCTCACAGGGTATCGACATCGACCAGGGTTCATTAGGGTGGCGGCGGCCCTCAACGCTGGGGTTCACGCCATGCGCTTATCGTCCCTTCCTGAGATGAGGAGCAGTGCCGGATGGAACGCTATATCTGCATTCATGGCCATTTTTACCAGCCCCCACGGGAGAACCCGTGGCTCGAGGCCATCGAATTGCAGGACTCGGCGTATCCCTATCACGACTGGAATGAACGCATCACCGCCTCGTGTTACGCCCCCAATACGGCCTCCCGCATTCTCGATGGGGTCGGGCGGATCCTCAAGATTGTCGACAACTATCCCCGGATCAGTTTCAATTTCGGCCCCACTCTCCTTTCCTGGCTGGAGGAGAAAGCGGCGGAGGTGTACCGGGCCATTCTCGCGGCGGATCAAGTAAGTCATACGTTGTATGCCGGACATGGGTCCGCCCTGGCCCAGGCCTACAATCACATGATCCTTCCTCTGGCGAATCGCCGGGACAAGTACACCCAGATCCTCTGGGGCATTCAGGACTTCCGCCACCGCTTTGGTCGCATGCCCGAGGGAATGTGGCTTCCCGAAACGGCTGTTGATCTGGAATCGCTCGATATCATGGCGGCTGAAGGGATTCGTTTTACAGTGCTTTCTCCTTCGCAGGCCCGCCGCGTTCGCGCGCTTGCCACCCGGGGTCGCACCTGGAGTGATGTCGGCGGAGAGCAAATCGACCCCTCCCGCGCCTACCGGGTTGCGTGCCGCGCCGGCCGAAGTATTGCCGTTTTCTTCTACGATGGCCCGATCTCCCGCGCCGTGGCGTTTGAAGGCGTCCTCATCAAGGGAGAGTACCTGGCCGACCGGCTGGTGAAGGCCTTTAGTGATTCACGCACCTGGCCTCAGATTGTCCACATCGCCACAGATGGTGAAACCTATGGACACCACCATCGGTACGGGGACATGGCCCTCGCTTATGCCCTGGATTACATCGAGTCCCACCATCTCGCGCGGCTGACCAATTACGGAGAATTCCTCGAAAAACATCCCCCCACCCACGAGGTCCAGGTATTCGACAACAGCTCCTGGAGTTGCGTTCATGGCGTCGAGCGGTGGAGAACCAACTGCGGCTGCAATTCGGGGATGCACCTGGGATGGCACCAGGAATGGCGCGCCCCCTTGAGGGAGGCCCTGGACTGGCTTCGCGATACCCTCATTCCCACCTATGAACAATTCGGCAGCCCGCTGTTCAAAAACCCCTGGGTGGCCCGCAACGATTACATTCAGGTGATCCTGGACCGGTCGAAAGAAAACATCGAGCATTTCCTGAATAGCCATGCGCGACGTCCGCTCGATCCGGAGGACAAAATCCAGGCGCTGAGGCTTCTCGAACTGCAGCGGCACGCCCTGCTCATGTATACCAGTTGCGGCTGGTTCTTCGATGAGTTGTCGGGGATAGAAACCGTCCAGGTGATTCAATACGCCGCCCGGGCTCTCCAGTTGGCGAAAACATTCCTGGGGGACAGCCTGGAATCACGATTTCTCGACAAGCTTGAGCAGGCAAAGAGCAATATCCCGGAACACCGGGACGGCCGGCTGGTCTATGAGAAATTTGTGAGGCCGGCGATGATCGACCTCCCCAAAGTGGGCACACATTACGCCGTGAGCTCGCTATTTAACACCAATGGAACCACCGCACGAACTTACTGCTACGCGGTTCATCGCGAGGACCACAAACTGCTTTCCGCCGGGAAAGCGAAGCTCGCGCTCGGTCGAGTCCAAGTCACTTCAGAAATTATTCTTGAATCGGCTCGCATGAATTTCGGGGTTCTCCACCAGGGCGATCACCACGTCAGCGGGGGGGTTCGGGAGTTCTCCAACGAAGAAGATTATCTTGCGATCCTCCGGGAGATCACCGAGGTGTTCGAGCGCGGGGATTTCGTTGAGCTCAATCGGACTGTCGACAAATATTTTGAGTCGGGCGCGAATACTCTCAAGCTGCTCTTCCGGGATGAGCAGCGCAGGATTCTCAAAACCATTCTGGAGTCGGCCCTTGCCGAGGCCGGAGCGGCCTATCGCCATGTGTATACCAATTATGCCCCCCTGATGCGGTTTGCAACCGCTTTGGGTATGCCTCAGAAGCATTTCCAGATCGCCGCGGAATTCACTCTGAATGCGGATCTCCAGAAGGGCTTTGAGGCCGAACGTCTCGACGCGGAACTGATCAACGCCCTCCTGGAGGAGGCGAAACGGGCCGGCATCCCGCTGGATGAGGCGACCCTGGAGTTCGCGCTGCGTCGCAACATTGAAGCAGTAGCGGATCAGTTTCGAGGAAACCCGCTTGACCTCTCCCTCCTTCAGCAGTTTCACTCAGGAATTGAATTGGCACGCTCTTTGCCGTTTGAGGTCAGTCTGTGGTCCGCTCAAAATGTCTATTACGAGGCGATGCAGCGCTCTTTTCCGGAGTCGCGGGATAAAGGTGATCTCGGTGAGGAGGATGCGAGAGCTTGGGTTGCTGAGTTCCTCGCTCTCGGTGAAAAGCTGGGATTCCGTACGGAGTGACCCAAAGCGGCCCATCGACAAGCCGCTGTTTGGCCAGGCCCCCCAAAACATCACCATCCGATTCAACTCCCCTTTGACGGCTTTGTATCACAAGACGGGCCGCCTTTCACCTCTCCACGTCATGACAAAAAACCTGTGTTCCCCTCCTGCGGTTAGGCCTAGCAGTTCAATTGCCGTCTCCGCACACCAGACAAAAAATTACTTCTTCCATTGACTTTTGACAACCTTTGACTGGACTCCGGACAGTATCTCTCCTAGCATTGGGCCACACTGTTTCTGAAAGACGTTCAGTTGTTTTGAGTCCAGAAAAGATAGTGACTCGGCCCTTGAATTTATCGACAAACAATGTTGGGGGGAAGAGCAATGAAACGGCTGATCATCGGAATTACCTTATCCCTGGTCGCGAGCACATGGTTTTTGGCTTCCCAGGAACACATCGCTTCAAAACCCTATTCGATGGTTCAGCGAGCTTATGGTGCCCTGACTGAGGCGATGGACCGGCTGCCCGCTCAGGCGGCCACGTTGCGGCTTTGGCTCCCCATCACCTTTAGCCCGGTCGAAGGGAAGAATACCGTTCCCCCACCGAGTTCACCGTGCCCTTTTCGGACCGCTCAAAGGCCGTCCCATGGGAACCTCGGCATTCCTCCGACCGGCAGGAAGCCGCAAGGGTTCTCATTCATTGCCGACGTCACCCCTCGATTTCAACTGGATCCGGGTTTGAAGCAGCCTGGCGTGATTCCAGCCCGGCCATTGCTCGCAGGGACTTTTGGCGAAACAGAGCTTGAGACTTTCCTTCATCACGACTTCGTAACATCGGCTTCCCTTCTGGAAAACCGCCTCTGGCAGAACGATATCGCGGAAGAAAGCCCCGCCAATTGTCTTCGCACTCGAGATTTGTGATCTGCCATTTTCTCTGGGGTGAAAGGGATCCCCCTGGCCCAATCCCGAGAAACCCGAGGCGCTGGTGTATGCATCCCTCGTTTTGCTGGACTCCCGAAACCATGTTCGTGTAAGATCACCTTCCTTCGAAATTCTAGCATGAACGCATTATGACGAACCCGATCCCCGGATCGGAATGTTAAAGCATCTCAACTCAAATTTGGGGGAGCATGAACCATGAAAAAAAGTGCGATTGCGGTGACGTTGATTGTCTTACTGGCGACATTCCTGCTTTGCATGGGGAGAGGTTTCACCTTGAGTTCCGTCACGCCGGCACAACGGACCCTGGTTTTCACCTATTCAACGACGATCAAGGATCTGCCGGCAGACTCAGGTACCCTGAAACTTTGGCTCCCCCTTCCGGTCAGTGACGCGAATCAGACTGTTTCTGACCTGAGCATCACGTCTCCCTACCCGTATCGAGTGCGCTCCGAACCCCGCTTCGGCAACTCGCTCCTCTTCGTGGAGGTCGACAAGCCGGCGAAGCCCTCTTTGAATGTTGAAGTCCGGTTCAAAGTCACCCGGAAAGAATATCGCAAGAACCTGGAGGGATGGACGAAAGAGCCGTCAGGTTCTTCGGGACGTGGCTTGCCGGATGCTGACAAGTATTTGAAGCCGGATGCGTTGGTCCCCATTTCCGGCAAAATCCGGGACCTGGCGCTCAAAGTGACTGAGGGGAAGAAGACTCCCCTGGAAAAAGTGCGTGCGATTTATGACTTTGTGACCTGGACCCTCAAATATGACAAGAGCGGAACCGGGTGGGGCCGTGGCGATGCCCTATACGCGTGTGATGCCAAACATGGAAACTGCACCGACTTTCATTCCCTCTTTATCGCCATGGCCCGGTCGGTCGGTATCCCCGCCAAGTTTGAGATCGGGTTTCCGATTCCCGAAAACCAAAAGTCCGGTGAGATTGCAGGGTACCATTGCTGGGCAGAATTCTATATCCAGGGGATCGGTTGGATTCCGGTGGACAGCTCCGAGGCAAGCAAAGACAAGGAGAAGGCGAACTATTTCTTCGGGACCCTGGATGTCAATCGCGTCCAATTCACCCAGGGAAGGGATCTCGAACTGGTTCCCCCTCAGGCCGGGAAACCACTCAACTATTTTGTTTATCCTTACGCCGAGGTGGACGGAAGGGAATTCTCGAAGATCGACCGGAAGTTCTCGTTCGAGGACGTCCAATAGCAGCGGCCCTCGTGCGAAGCTGACCTCACATCCCCCCGTCAAAGTACCTGGAGGCTCCCGCCTTCACTTTACTGCGCCTTTCGGCGCAGGAAGGTGGGAACCTCAATGGGTATCCTTTCCTCCGGCCCGTTGGCCGGTCCCATGACCTCATTGTTCGATGGAGCGGTGGCTCCTGACGACCCGTTGCCGGGCCGGGGAATGCGGAGTTTCTTCAGCAACTCGCTGTTTTTCGACTTCTCGCGACCGGGATTTTCCGGGCCAAAGCCGGTGGCGATCACGGTGATCTTGATGTTCTCATTCATGGAGTCATCGAGCACCGCCCCAAAAATGATATTTGCATCTTCATGGGCCGCCTTGAAAATGATGTTAGAAGCATCATGCACTTCGTGAAGCATGAGGTTGCTGGACCCGGTAATATTAATGAGGACGCCCTTGGCGCCATTGACGGACTGGTCCTCGAGCAGCGGAGACGAGATGGCCTTGGTGGCGGCTTCGGTGGCGCGGTTTTCGCCGGAGGCAATCCCGGTGCCCATCACCGCCATGCCCATGTCTTCCATGATCGCCTTGACGTCGGCAAAGTCGCGATTGATGATTCCGGGAATGGTGATGATATCGGAGATCCCCTGGACGGCCTGGCGCAGTATATCGTCGGCGACCCGGAAAGCGTCAAACAGGGTGGTCCCCCGCTCCACGCACTGCAGCAGCCGTTCGTTGGGGATCGAGATCACGGTGTCGACGCAGTCGCGCAGCTCTTCCATTCCCTGTTCGGCCTGCCGCATCCGCTTCCGCCCTTCAAACAGGAAGGGCGAGGTGACCACTGCTACCGTCAGGGCTCCCAACTCTCCTCCCAGGGCTGCGATGATGGGGGCCGCCCCGGTGCCGGTTCCGCCCCCCAGACCCGAGGTCACGAAGATCATGTCTGCGCCTTCGAGGACCTCCAGGAGCTTGTCAGAATCCTCCAATGCCGCCTGGCGACCGATGACCGGGTTGGCGCCCGCACCCAACCCCTTGGTGAGTTTCTCCCCCAGTTGAATCTTGATGGGCGCCTTTGAAATCTTGAGCGCCTGAAGGTCCGTGTTGGCGACCATGAATTCCACGCCTTCAATCTTGGCATCGATCATGCGATTGACGGCGTTGCCCCCACCGCCTCCCACACCGATGACCTTGATCTTGGCATGGTTCCGGGGGGAATCATTAAAAGCCAGACGAATGCCGTTTGCAGTTTCACTCATGCTGTCATCCACTCCTTGCGTTGAATTTTGGCCTGAAATCGCGGTCCGTTGGAGCTGGGCCAGGCTGCGCATCCTGGAAGGCTGTAACGAAGTCTAGAAGATGAACTTACGCCCGCGATTTCGATTTTGCAAACAAAAAGAACCTATTGAAAGATATTTTTCAAACGCTCGACGGCACGCTCCATCAGGCCGGAGGCATGCCTTCCGCCCGCCTGTTTGGCCATGCGGATTCTGTTGCCGTAGCGAACCAACCCCACGGTCGTGGCGAGGCTCGGGTTAATTACGGTGGCATTCAATCCATTCAGCCCTTCCGGCACACCCTGGCGCACCGGCAAATTCAAGATCTGCTCGGCCAGCTCCACCATCCCATGCAGCTTGGAGTTTCCGCCGGTGATGACGACTCCCGATCCCAGCTGCTTTTCGAGACCGGTGTTTCGAATCTCATCCCGCACATGGCTGAGGATCTCCTCCACCCGGGGCTGAACAATGTCGCACAGCAGCTTTCTCGGCACCGTGCGCGTTCGCCGGCTACCCACCCCCGACACTTCCACCTCGCGATCTTCGGTCACCAGCAGGGTCATCGCACAACCCTGTTCCTGCTTGAGCCGCTCGGCCTCCGGAATCGGAGTGCGCAACCCCACGGCCAGATCGCTGGTGATGTGTTCCCCGCCAATGGGCACGACCGAGGTGTGCCACACCGAGCCATGAAGAAAAATGGCAAGGTCTGTGGTCCCGCTCCCCATCGCCACCAGCGCTACCCCCAATTCCTTCTCATCGTGCGCCAGGGTGGCTTCAGCGGCGGCCAGGGATTGCAGCACCGTTCCTTTCACAAAGGCGCCGGAGCGGTTCGCGGCGGTCACGACATTTTGTGCCGCCGTGACAGGACTCGTAATGATGTGCACGCTGACTTCAAGGCGGGTTCCCAGCATTCCCAGGGGATCGTCAATTCCATCCTGCTCGTCCACGATGAACTGTTGTCGAAGGACGTGGGTAATCTCGCGATCGGACGGCAAGGCGACGGCCTGGGCGGCCTCGAGCACGCGACGGATGTCTTCCCGGGTGATCTCCCGGTTTCGTCCCAGGACGGCGATGGCACCCTGGCTGTTCAGGCTCTTGATCTGCTTGCCGCCCAGGGACACATATACCGATTCCGCCTGGACCCCCGCCATCAATTCGGCTTCTTCGAGGGCCTTCTTGATGGATTGGACCGCCTCATCGAGTTTGACCACCACGCCCTGGCGAAGGCCCTTCGATTCGGCGTGGCCGAATCCTGCCACTTCCAGATGCCCATCCGTGGCGACCTCACAAATCAGGGCGCGGGTCTCTGTCGTGCCCACGTCTAATCCCACGATAAATCGGTCGTCTTTGGTCAAGGTCTTTTTCCCCGGGACCCGCTGCCTGGATCCCTATGTTGACGTCTTCGCCTTCGCTTCTTTGGAGCTCTCCTGACGCTTGATGACGATCTGGTCCTTGAATCGCAAATCCACGGCGTCGATGTCGGGATAATCCTGCTTCAATTTCTTGATGTTTGCGAGATAAAGTTTAAACCGCGGCAGCAGGTTCTCTTTGCCCAGGTGAACGAGGATGGGATCGTTCTTGAGAATCACCCGGACGTCGTCCGGATCGGAGACATCCACTTCGGACAGGTCGGCGGAGTAACCTTCTCGCCCACTCTCGAGTTCCGCCAGCAAATCCATGTATCGGCTGATGCGAAGGCGATTGATGACGTGATCGTTGGCGGTGTTCTCACCCGTCAGACCGCGCACAATCGGAAAATCAAAATGTTGTTGGGTCTCCCTCGACGCACCCAGGGGTATCCCCTCCTTGTCGATGAGTTCCACCGCCCCCCCGATGAGCGCATAGCCCACCGGGACCCGTTCGGTAATGATGACCGAGAGCGAGGCCGGCCAGAACCGGAGGAAGACCACGGACTCCACCCAGGGAATCTGCATGAGGGCGCGAATTCGTTCGTTGTAATTGGCCCGGAAAATATTCTGTCCGATCAGGGGCGCCAGTTGTTGCATGACGGCGGCGTCGGAGAGGTTGCGCAGCCCCTTGACTTCCCGGATGCTGAGATCAAACTTCGGCGAGGTGGTGGCGTACTCGGCAAAGCGTCGGATGCTGATCCCCAATCCGATCAGAAGGACCAGCGCCAGGAAGATTTGCGAGAACAAGACCAGCTTGCTCGGCTCCACCTGCATCCGCTTGACCGATATAGCCCGTTGCCGCCGCAAGTACGGCGTCTCTTCGAAGGAGTCCCGTTCTTCATCCCGGTCAGTTTCCTTTTTTCCCATGGACTTAACACTCCAGGACGAGCGGCCTGCTCGCCGTCAATGATTTCTTCCCTCTCCTCGTGATTCTCTCCGTTCGGGGCGGATTGCGCTATACGCCGGCCTCCGAACGGGACACCTTGCCCTCCTGTTCGGTTAGCAGGCCAAGCAATTCGGCGCCGGCCGTCCCGATATTGCCCGCCCCCAGGGTCAAGACAACATCGCCCGCCCGGAGCCGGGGCAACAGATATGCCGCGATTTCTTCCACTCGGGAAACATAATGGACCGACGCGCGGGATTCCTGCCGCATCCTTTCGGCCAGCGATCGTCCGCTGATGCCTTCGAGCGGCGATTCCGATGCGGGATAGATCTCGGTCAGAACCACTTCATCGGCCAGGTCGAACGCGTGGAGGAAATCGTCGAACAGAAACTTGGTCCGTGAATAACGATGGGGCTGAAAAACCACGATGGAGCGCCGGAATCCACAGTGCTTCAGGGTGTCCAGGGTGGCCGTGATCTCGGTGGGATGATGGCCGTAATCGTCGATCACCGTGACCCCCTGGTGTTCCCCCTTCCATTCGAACCGGCGCTCTGTGCCGCGAAATTCCGCCAGCCCTCTTTGGATAGCCGGGAGCGGGGCATTCAGCTCCAGCCCCACCGCCACCGCAGCCATGGCATTCAGGATATTGTGGGATCCCGGCACCCGAAGGTGGAATCTACCCAGCGCCTTCCCTTTTACATGAAGGTCGAATTCCGACTCGAATTTTCCCAGCGTCACCGCCCCCACTCCCAGGTCGGCCGCTTCCGAGTGTCCATAGCCCACGACGCGCCGCTCCAGCCTCGGGAGGATCGCCCGCGTGGCGGGGTCATCCACGCAGGCAATCACGCTCCCATAAAACGGCACTTTGTTGGCGAAGGAGACAAACGCCTCCTGGATATCGGCAAGATCGCGGTAGTGGTCCAGGTGTTCGCGATCAATGTTGGTGATCACGGCGATGGTCGGATCGATTTTCAGGAATGACCGGTCGCTTTCGTCAGCTTCCACAACCATCCATTCGCCGGCTCCGAGGCGGGCGTTGATTCCCAGGGCATTCAAGCGTCCGCCGACAATGAGGGTCGGATCGAATTTTGCCTCGTTAAGCACTTCAGCCACCATGGATGTGGTGGTCGTCTTGCCATGCGCGCCCGCCACAGCAATCCCATACTTCAGCCGCATCAGTTCGGCCAACATCTCGGCGCGAGGGATCACCGGCCGCTGCAGGCGGCGAGCTTCAACCAGTTCCGGATTCTGCGGAGGGACGGCTGAGGAAAATACGACGACCTGGGCCTCGTCGACATGGGCGGGATCGTGGCCCAAATAAATCTTGGCCCCCAGCTGGGACAGTCGTGCGGTCGCCGGCGACGATTTAAGATCCGAACCGGAGACGACATAGCCGAGATTCAGCAAGAGCTCGGCGATTCCGCTCATTCCAATCCCGCCGATCCCGACAAAATGAATTTTTTGAAATCGTTTAAACACATTCCCTCAAGAAATCCGGGGATATTTTCCCGTGCGACAGCAGGACACGGCCAGTCAGGCCTTTGATGCCAGGGCCTCCACAAGATCGGCGATCCGTGAGGCCGCGTCTGGGATGGAGAGTGAGGCGGCCGCCCGAGACATCTGCTCCTGTCTCTCCTTGTTCTCCATGTGCAAGCGGATGACCAATGCCAATCGCTCCCCATTAAGAGAAGACTGGTTTATCACCACGGATGCACCGCGCCGGGCGAAGACCTCCGCGTTCTTGCGTTGGTGGTCGTCCGCTGCCGAAGGAAAAGGGATCAAGAGGGACGGCCTTCCCGTGGCCGCAATTTCGGCCAGGCACGATGCGCCGGAGCGGGCAATGATCCAGTGGGCACGGCTGAACTGGTTTGGCATATCGTCAAAAAAGGGTCGAACCTCTGCCGAGAACTGGTTCGCCCGGTAAGTCGTCTCAACCCACGCGGCGTCTTTTTCACCGGTCTGATGGATGAAGCGAATCCGGCGGCGCCATTCTGCCAGGTGTGGAAGCGCCTCCATCATGGCCGCATTAATCGCATGGGCGCCCTGACTGCCTCCAAAAATCAACACCGTGAATTCCCCTTCGCGCGACGGGGGCCCCACCCGGAAGAACCCCTGCCGCACGGGATTGCCTGTTACCACCGCATTTCCGGGAAAATAGCGCAGCGATTCGGGAAAGTTCACCGCGGCCCTGGTCACAAAATACGCCAGCAGCCGGTTGGCAAGACCGGGAATCGCGTTCTGCTCCAGGATCATCCGGGGTCGTCCTTGCATGGTCGCTGCCACCACAACAGGTGCGGAAGCATATCCGCCAATCCCCACGACGACCTGGGGGGAAAACCGCTCGACAATCTGCCCCGCCTTTTGAATACTCCGCGGCAAGCCGACGAGCGTCGACAATCTCGCCGAAGTCGCGATTCCTTTCAGGGCGCCTGCTGCCACGGCTTCGAAGGAATACCCGCGCTGCGGAATGATACGGGCTTCCAACCCGCGGTCCGAGCCGACAAACAACAGTCGGGTCGATCCACGCCGTCTCACCAGTTCTTCAGCAACCGCGACGGCGGGAAAAACATGCCCTCCCGTGCCTCCCCCCGCAAACAAGACATTCATACGCTTCGGTCTGACCCACCCCGTTGAATTGCGGAGCTGAAGGGCCTTCCGAGACCCTCCCTCCGTCTCAGTCCGAGTGCTGTGACAGGTTCAACAAAACGCCAACGGCAAAGCAGTTGACGATCAGAGAAGAGCCTCCCGCACTCATAAAGGGCAGCGGGATTCCTTTCGTCGGGAGCAACCCGGTGACCACGCTGATATTGATCAATGCCTGGCAAGCGATCATCGCGGTCAGTCCCACACCCAACAGCGTGCCAAAAGAATCCGGTGCGGCCAGCGAGGCCTTCAAGCCCCGCTTGAGGACCACCGCAAACAAGATGACGATCAGCACCGTTCCCCACAAACCTAACTCCTCGCCCACCACCGAGAAGATGAAGTCATTTTGTGGTTCGGGGAGATAAAAGAGTTTCTGTTTTCCCTGTACCCAGCCCACCCCGCCGAGCCCCCCGCTTCCGATCGCGATGAGTGACTGGATGATCTGGAATCCTTTTCCCAACGGGTCCTTCCAGGGATCGATGAAGGTGGTAATGCGGTCGAAGCGATAGGCCACCCGATAGACCTCCCAGTAGAACACGGGGAGGGCGAGGATCGGAACGGCGGCGAACCACCTCCAGTCCACCCCGGCCACAAACAGGATCGCCGCGCAGATGAAGAAGCTGGCAATGGCCGTTCCAAAATCGGGTTCTTTAAGGACGAGGGCGACGGTCAGTCCCATGACCATCACCGCCGGCAAAAGCGTTCGCCGGATATCGTTCACCTGATGAAGACGGCTCTCCAGAAAGTAGGCGAAGAAAAAGATGAGGGCGAGCTTGGACATTTCCGAGGGCTGAAATGAAAACAGGCCCAGCTTGATCCAGCGGTGAGTGTTATGCGAACGGTCCAGGAAGAACACCGCCACCAGCAGGATCTGGCACACAAACAGGAATGAGAAGACAAAGGTGGGATTGCGCCATTTCCGGTAGTCGCAGTTCATGGCGACAATCATGCACACCAGGCCTATCACAAGTCCCAGCGCCTGCTTCCCAAGGAAAATGTACGACGACCCGTAAAGATCCATCGAGATGGTCGCAGAGGCGCTGTAGACCATGAGAAGGCCGTAAAAGATCAATCCGAAAGTAGCGGCAATCAAATATCGATCAAAGGTCAGTTTGCGAGCCATGATGAAGACTTCCTCTGCGTTCTTTTTATCCAGCGTTTCTCTGGCCGGGCACGCCGGGTGGACGGCGGAGGACCAAGGTCAGCAACGTTAAGCACCCTCCGCGGGGCATTTCATACCGGCGCCGCTTTCCCCTTGAGCCCCCAGACCAGTTCCTTGAACACTCGCCCCCGGTGCTCATAGTTTTCAAATTGGTCAAAGCTGGCGCAAGCGGGGGCCAGCAGGACGACATCTCCGGGGACGGTCAGCGAAGGCGCCACTTCGACGGCGCGCTGCAAGGTCTCGCACCGCCGCATCGCGACCACCCCCTCCAGCTGTCTCTCAATCTTCCCCGTGGCAGCCCCGATCAGGAGAACCGATTTGACGCGTGATTTCAGTAACGGGGAGAGGACAGTATAGTCACTGCCCTTGTCTTTTCCTCCCAGGATCAACACCACGTTTCCCTCGAAGGCCTCCAGCGCTTTCCGGGTGGCGTCGACATTGGTGGCTTTGGAATCGTTGTAGTACTTGACTCCCTTCAATTCGGTCAGGAGCTCCAGGCGGTGCTCCACGCCGGGAAATTCGGAAATCGCGCGCGCCACATTTCGAAAATCAGCGCCGAGGATGGCGGCCGCCGAGACGGCAGCCAGGCAGTTCTCGACGTTATGGGCGCCCAGCAAAGGGATCTCGTGGCGGTGGATCACCGGAGTTCTGACACCCCCCTGGGCCACTTCGATTCGGTGGTCGCTATAGACCGTTCCTGCTTCGAGCAGGACCTGCTGTGAAAACCACCAGACGCGGGCCGGCAAGTCCTGGGCGAATCGGGCGGTAATAGGATCATCCCAATTCAACACCGCCCACTCGGCACGGGTCTGGTTTCGAAACAACGCACGCTTGAATGAGGCGTATTCCTCGAAGGAGGAGTACCGATCCAGGTGATCCGGCGTCACGTTCAGCACCACCCCGATAAAGGGGCGAAACGTCGGGATGGCTTCCAGTTGAAAACTGCTGACCTCGGCGACAATGACAGATTCCTCCGTCGAGAGGGGAACGAGGGATGCCAGCGGCGTCCCGATGTTTCCTCCCACCAGGGTGTGAAATCCCGCAGCCCGTAACACGTCACCCACCAGGGCCGTCGTGGTGGTCTTTCCATTCGATCCCGTGATGGCCACGATCCGGCCCTGGAGAAAACGCGAGGCCAGTTCGAGTTCACTGATGATTTCGATTCCTTTTTTCCGGGCAGCCTCGAGGGGTTCAATCGAGAGGGGGACTCCGGGGCTCGCGACAATCAAGTCGGCCTTGAGAAATGTCTCAACGCGATGTCCTCCGAACTCAAATTCCACCTTGATCTCGCGGAGCGCCCCCGCCTCCTCTGAAAACGCCGCGCGCTCTCCGGAATCGGAGGCCGTAATCCGGGCGCCTCTTTCAGCGCAGAGCTTCGCCGCGGCCACCCCGCTGCGTTTCAACCCGACAATCAGCACGCGAGCTCCGCGCAGATCAGTCACGCCGCCCGCGGCCTGCCTTTCCACAACCTCTGCCCGTGATGTGTTCCGGTTCTTCTTCATCTCGACATGCCTGGCCGTTCCTCGATGCCTCGGCTCGTTCTTCAGCGTAACTTCAGTGTCGTCAGACTGAACAATGCAAAAATCAAGGCGGCAATCCAGAAACGAATAATGACCTGTGGTTCCTTCCAACCGATCAACTCAAAGTGGTGGTGAATCGGCGCCATCCGGAATACCCTTTTTCCTGTCATCTTGAAATAGAGCACCTGAACCATCACCGAAAGGGCTTCGATAACAAAAATCCCGCCGATGAAAAGCAGCAGGATTTCCTGCTTCACAATCACCGCCACCGTGCCAATCGCCCCCCCCAGGGCCAGCGACCCCACGTCCCCCATGAAAATGGAGGCGGGAAAACAGTTGTACCAGAGAAACCCCAGGGAGGCCCCGACCATGGCGCCGCAAAAGACCGTGATCTCACCCACCCTGGGGAGATTCTGGATATCGAGGTATTCCGCGAACTTGGCATTCCCTGAGATATAAGTCAGGACGGTAAACGCCGAGGCGGCAATGACCACCGATCCAATCGCCAAACCATCCAGCCCATCCGTGAGATTCACGGCGTTGGATGATCCCACCACCACCAAAACCACAAAAAGAACGAAAGGGAGATAGGCGAGTGGATGCAACCACCAAATCCTGAACCAGCGATGCACGATCAGGTCCGGATTGAATTGCTTGAAGAACGGGACGATCAGGTTGGTGGAATACTGCTTTTCGGCCGTGAAGTAAAGCAACATCAGGGCCACGGCCAGCGCGACCAGCGTTTGCAGGAACAACTTTTGACGGCCGGTCAGGCCGAGAGATTTCTTATGGGAAACCTTGGCCAAATCGTCGAGGAACCCGATGAACGCAAAGGCGAGAGTGGCCAGCATCGCCATCCAGACGTAGCGGCTCTTCAAATCCGCCCACAAGAGGGTAGGCAGCAGGATGGAGACCACAATCAGGACTCCGCCCATCGTCGGCGTCCCCGCTTTTCCCAAATGGGATTGCGGGCCGTCATCCCGGATCTGCTGGCCAATCTGGAACTCACGGAGGCGGCGGATCAACCACGGACCAAGCAGCAGGCTGAGGGCCAGCGCTGTCAGCGAGGCGTAGGCCGTGCGAAAGGTGATGTAACGGAAGACGCGGAAAGGCGTGAAGTAGTGCTGCAGTGAGGTAAAGAGCCAAAAAAGCATTAATGTGCTTTCACTGAAAATTTCTGGCGCAGACAATCCAGCGCCACATCCATTTTAACGCCTCGCGACCCCTTCATTAAGACCAAATCTCCAGGCGCAACAATCTGGCACAGTTTCTCCCCTGCTTCCGCAGGAGTCCGATAGAAAAAAACGCTCCGTGCTGACATGCCGGCTGCCTGGGCAGCGGAGGCCATCGCTTCGGCCTCTCCTTGAACGGCAATCAAAACGGCGATGCCGGCCTCCGCCATCGCCCGTCCACAGGCGGCATGCAAGGCACCGGACTCGGTCCCCAACTCCAACATCTCCCCGGCGGCAACGATCTTACGCTTGAACCCTCCCGCGGCGGCCACGGCGGAAAGCACTTCAGCCATAGCCCGAGGGTTGGAATTGTAAGTGTCGTCGATGACGGTGAACCCCTCGGAAAATCTTAAGATCTCGCCGCGCATCCTGGCCGGAGTGACGAGTTCCAGTCGGCGTGCCGCGTCGACGAGCGGCATTCCCAACTGAACGGCGGCAGCGATGGCCGCCCCGGCGTTCCACACATTGTGTCTCCCCAGCAGACGCAACCGGCAGGGAGCCCGGGCCCCCGAATCAAGCACCACATCGAATTCGGACCCATCAAGATTCGACATCCGGACATTCTCTATGCGCACATCAGCCTTCCGGTCCTGGCCGTAAGTGACGACTCGGGCCCGGGTGCAAGATGCAAAGCCGGAAACGCGAGGGTCGTCGGCATTGAGGATGGCCACCGCGTTGGCATCCAACTCTTCCACGAGTTCGCGTTTGGCCAGGGCGATCTCGTCGATGGAAGAAAAAAATTGCAGGTGCACCGGATTGACGTTTGTGATGACTCCCATGTTGGGGGCGGCGATTCGGGTGAGCGTGCGAATCTCTTCCCGGGCCGACATCGCCAGTTCGATGACCGCCACGTCCGCGCCGGCATCCACGCGGAGCAGTGTCAAGGGGACCCCGTAAAGATTGTTGAGATTTCCTTCCGATTTGTGAACCGTGCGGGAGGCCCCGAGAAGGGTGGCACAAATCTCCTTGGTAGTGGTTTTCCCGGCGCTGCCGGTGATGGCGACCACGTGGCCTCCCCACCGACGGCGAGCGTGCATTGCAAGTTTCTGAAGAGCAGCGGTCGTGTCCGCGACGACGAGCCAATTCCGCCCGGAAATTTCCTTACCCTCACGCCCGCGCAGGAGGGGCGACTGTGCCCAATCCGCTGCCACGACCGCGCCACAGGCCCCTTTTTCAAAAGCGGTCGAAATGAACGTGTGGCCGTCCAATCGTTCACCCCGGATGGCAAAGAACAGGTCGCCGGGCTTTAAGGTACGACTGTCAATGGAATAGCCGGAGGCGACGGTGTCCATTTCAAACGACTCTCCCGGGGCAGGTTCACCGACCGCAGCCAATGCCTCTGAGATATCGCGAAGGGTTAGTTGCATACCGTCGATGAATAGCCCAGTCCAGATAGTATTTCGCGCGCGACTTCCCGGTCATCGAAATGAACCGTCCGGTCCGACAGGACCTGGTAGGTCTCATGCCCCTTGCCGGCCAGAACCACAATATCGCCCTCGCGGGCTTCTTCGAGGGCGCGTCGAATGGCGTCGCCCCGGTCGGGTTCGACCGCATACCGGTCGGTCGCTCTCTGAAGCCCCACCACAGCGTCCGCGATAATACGCAGCGGATCTTCACTCCGGGGATTGTCCGACGTCAGGACGGTAAAGTCACTGAGCCGTCCCGCGACTTCACCCATGAGCGGCCGCTTGGTGCGGTCCCGCTCTCCTCCACAGCCAAAGACCGTGATCACCCGGTGCTTGGTCAGGCCCCGTGCGGTGGTGATAACGTTCCGCAACGCGTCATCGGTATGCGCGTAGTCGACCACCACCGTGAAGGGCTGGCCGCACTCGACCTTTTCAAACCGTCCCGGGACGGAACGCAGATTCCGAATTCCCTCTCGTATCGTTTCCATGTCAACCCCCATTGCGATCGAGCAGGCCACTGCCGCCAGGATGTTGTACACGTTCGGGGTTCCCGCAAGGGTCGACTCGATCGGGATCGACCCCTGCGGCGTCTGCGCTGTCAATCTCAATCCTTCAAAGGAAAACTCAATGGAACCGGCGCGGACATCAGCAGCCTGGCGCACGCCGTATGTGATCTTCTTTGTCGGCACTTCGGTGGCCAGCCGGACTCCATAGTCGTCATCCAGGTTGAGAACCGCCCACTCCGGGGGATCACTCTCTGTTCCAAAGAAAAGTTTCCGCTTGGCGTCAAAGTAGCGGTCCATCGTTTGATGGAAATCAAGATGGTCGCGTGTAAGATTGGTGAACACGGCAACGGCGAACCGGCAGCCATCCACCCGGTGCATCTCCAGGGCATGAGAGGACACCTCCATGACGGCACGGCGGCATCCCTGATCGCGGACCTGAGCCAAAAATCCCTGTACGTCAATCGATTCGGGGGTGGTGTTCTTCGACGGGGTGGACCGGCCCCCCACCAGACTTTCAATCGTTCCGATTAAACCCGCGCATTGCTGTTGCGCTTGAAAGATCGAGTGCACTACATAGCTGGTTGTCGTTTTTCCGTTGGTCCCCGTGATACCCACCAACTGCAAGGCCCGGCTGGGATGGCCATGAAAAGCGGACGCCGCCAGAGCCATCGATTGCCGCGCATCGCGCACCCGGAGCAGACACACCTTCCCGGGACTCCAGTCCCCGACCGCGTCGGTGACCACCACGACAGCCCCCCGATCAATCGCCGCCTGCACGAAACGGTTCCCATCCAGTCTCTCCCCTCGCAGCGCGAAAAAAAGAGATCCCCTCTCGACCTGGCGCGAATCACAGCAGATCTGCGATATCGGCACCGCAGTCGATCCGATAATCTCGGTTGGCCGCAGGGAGTCCAGGAGATCATGTAAGGACGTCAACCGCTTCGCTCACCTCCTTGAGCCCGTTCGAAAAGGCCAGGGGACCGGCCAAGGTTCACAGGGCGCCTTTTTCCGGTTTCCGGGCAAATTTGGCGACCACCCGGGAGTGGGGCGGGACCAGTGCTCCCGCCAGGGGATGCTGCTTGATGACAAACCCCGATCCCACCACGCCCAGTTCCAACCCCACTTGCTGACAATCAACCGCCGCTTCACGCAACGACTTGCCCAGGAGGCTGGGGACGGGAATGGTGTTCACCCCGGCTCGGAACGATTGCTCTTCCTCGACCCGGGTCTCCCCCGTATTCCCGGAATCCGCAACGGGCCGGACTGAGTAGTTTGACGGCACGACAGGCGCCGGGGTGGCCTGGACCTCGGCGGTCTCAGAAACCTCGTTGGGCTCAAAATCCATAATTTCCGCGCTGGCCACCGCGGGCGCGGTCTTTCTGGCAACATTCATCAGGGGCAACTCGGGGGGGATATTCAGGTACCTCAAGGTCTGCTCGGCGATTTCTTTCCACACGGGCGCCGCGACCTGGCCCCCCTGGTGGAGATACCCTTCCGGCGAATCCAGCACCACAATAATCGCCAGTTCAGGGTTATTCACCGGGGTAAATCCGGCGAAGGAGGCCACGTACTTGTTGTGGTAATAGCGGCCCGTCTGGGGATCGGTCTTCTGGGCTGTTCCTGTCTTCCCGGCAGCGGTATAGCCCTCCAGTTTGGCTTTTCGACCTGTCCCCTCCAGCACGACACCCTCCAGCATCTTCTTCATCATCACCGCCGTGCGTGCGCTGATGACCTGCTCGTACAGGGGTGTATTCGCGAACACCAGGTTTCCGCTGGAATCGACGATCGATTTCGCAAGATAAGGCCGCACTGCCACCCCGTCGTTGGCGATTGTCGATACCGCGCGTAAGACCTGCAACGGGGTGACCCCCACTTCCTGCCCCATCGAAATGGCGCCCACCGAAATCTTCGACCATTGATTCGGATCGCGCGCAATGCCCCGGGCTTCGCCGGGGACATCGACGCCGGTGGGCGAACCAAACCCGAAGGCACGGATGAATTTGTAGAGCCGCTGGTCACCCAGGCGCAGCCCCAGCTTGATGGCGCCCACATCGCTGGATTTCTCGATGACCTGGCTGACGGTCAGCGCTCCCAGCCGCTCATGATCGTGGATCGTATGGCCTGCCAGAACGATGGCCCCCATCTGACAGTCGATCACCTCTTCCGGCGTCGTCAGTCCTTCTTCCAGGGCGGCAGCCACGGTAATAATCTTGAATGTGGAGCCGGGCTCGTAAATGGATTGCACGGCACGGTTTTTCCAGGTATCGGGATTCGTGGCCTTGTAGCTGTTAGGATTGAAGTCGGGAGAATTTGCCAGGGAGAGGATTTCCCCGGTCCGGGGATTCATGACGATCGCGGTGCCCCCTTCGGAGTGGGTCGCCTCCATGGCTGCATCCAGTGCCTTCTGGGTGATGTACTGGATGTTCTCGTCAATAGTGAGGATCGTGTCATCGCCCGGGGACCGGCTGCTCTCCTTGCGGCCGTAACGTTGGCGCCGGGCGTCGACCAGCACAAAGAAGTGACCGGGCGCCCCCTTGATCTTGCTGTCATAGTAATGCTCAATCCCACCCAACCCCTCATTGTCGACCCCCACGTAGCCCAGGACCTGGGCCGCGAGTTCCCTTTTCGGATAAAACCGCTTGCTCTCCTTGATGAATTCCAGGCCTTTGAGGTTGAGGGCCCGAACGGCGTCCGCCTCCGGTTTCTCAAGCTTCCGTTTGATCCACACAAAGCCCCGGGTCGAATTGAGTTTCGATTCAATTTCACTGGTCTCCATATGGAGGAGGCGGGCGAGGCTGTGCGCCACTGACTTGGGGTCTTTGATCTGGCTGCCCCATGCGGCCAGCGAGTCGACGTCGACGCTGATCGCCAGCTCACGGTGCTGGCGGTCGTAAATTACACCCCGATGGGGAACGATGTTGACGATGTGCTGTTGTTGCCGGAGGGCCTTGTCCATCATCTCTCCATGCCGCACCACCTGCAGGTCGAACAAGCGCACGAGAATCACAAAGGACCATAACAGGGCCACGATTCCGAGGATCAGTATTCTGGTCTGTGCGAGTTTTTTGAACTGAGAGGGCATGAAGAGCACTCACGGATCTCAAGAGTCGTTCGAGGAAAGGCTTAACCATTGAAAAGGGTCCTGCCCTCATTCCACCCCGCGAGGTTTGGGGGGGATTGTCGCCCCCGCGGAATGGACCTGCGCCATGACGGGCTGATCGCCGAGGGTATGAGTGGCATCCAGGACAATCGCTTGTTGCTGCAGCGGAAATGTCATTCCCAGGTTGCCCCGCGCCAGGCTGTCAATCCGTCGCGGACTCCGAAGAGCCGCCCGCTCCACCAGGAGGAGATGGTTCTCCTGCTGAATCGAATCCGTTTCGGAACGCACCTGCTCGATGCGATAGCCGAACTGGCGGATTTCCACGCGCTCCCAGGCCTGAACCAGAAGTGCGATGACTACCACCGAAGCCACCAGCAGCCAGGATCCCAGCTCCAGGCTCATCCTTAAATCGATCGGTTTCCGGATTCGTGAGTTGTCTACAGGTTTGAGGTAAAAAACGTCGTTCATGAAAAGCTCCTGAGAATTATTTTTCAACCGCTGAATCTAAAGCCTGGCTGCTTCTCTCGGCAGCCCGCAACTTGGCGCTCCGGCTGCGCGGATTGATTCTTTTCTCGGTCTCCGAGGAGGTCACCACATGCGGGGTCAGAATCCGCGCCCAACCCTGTTTGTGCCACTCCCGGAACGCCTGCTTGACCGGCCGATCCTCGAGGGAGTGGAAGCTGATGATGACAGTGCGGCCCCCGGGAGGCAGCAGTGCGGGGATTTCGTTCAGAAAGCGAGACAGGGCGCTGAGCTCCTCGTTGACCGCAATGCGCAACGCTTGAAACGTCCGGGTGGCCGGATGAATCCGCTGCCGCCGGCCGCCCCCAAAGCAACGCGCCACCACTTCCGCCAGCTGGGTGGTACTCGAGAGGGGGCGATGGGAGACAATGGCGCGGGCAATGCGCCGGGAATACCGCTCTTCCCCGTACCGATAAATCAGATCTGCCAGGACCGTTTCCGAGAAATGGTTGACGACGTCCTCCGCCCGCAACGCCTGCCGTGCGTCCATTCGCATATCCAGGGGACCTTCGATCAGAAAACTGAAGCCACGCTCCGCCTGGTCCAGCTGCATGGACGACATCCCGAGATCGGCGAGGATCCCGTCGACAAATCCTGTTCCCTGACCTTTTAGATATGTGCCCATTTCAGTAAAGTTGGAGTGGACTGCTTGAAACCGTTCCCCGAACACCTTCAGTCGCCGGCAGGCAAGATCGAGAGCGGCCGCGTCGACGTCGAATCCGAAAACACGGGCGCGGGGATCAAGCTGGAGGAGGGCTTCGGCATGACCTCCCGCACCCAGGGTCGCATCAATGTAGGTTCCGCCTTCTCGCCAGTGTACATACTGCAAAACCTCTTCCACCAGGACGGGATGATGAGGGGCTTCATCCACCATCTAAATTCCAAGCTCTTCGAGGATCTTCTCATCCTCTTCCGTCAACGGATTGCTCTTGATATCATTCATGAAGCGGTCGTTGTTCCACACGTCGAGGTAAAGCAACTGCCCCAGCACCGCCACATCCCCCTTCATCTGCGCTGCCTCACGCAGGGGGGCGGGAATGAGGACGCGGCCCTGGTTGTCCATCTCCACCCCCTGCCCGAAATAATTGGTGCGATTCAAGAATTTCTTTTTCGTGCGATGAAACGTGGAGAGACGCGCCAGCTTCTCTTCAATCTTGACCCACTCCGCCATGGGGTAAATGCGGACCGAGTCTCCGTTCGGACTGGTCACGTAGAATTCATTGGTGTAATCTTCCAGGAGGGCGTTGCGGAAGACCGTCGGAATTTTCAGCCGCCCTTTTTCGTCGACAGTCGCCAGATAGTTGCCGCGGAGCATGGGGATTTCCAAAAATCAATTAGAGGATTAAATTCGAGCAGGAAAGGCTTTAAACAACAATACTTGGCTAAAAAAGACTACTTTCTCCCACTTTTGACCACCAAAATATAGGTCCCTCTGCCCTTAATGTCAAGGGAAATCTGTAACTTGTGCCGGAAAAATGTCCTTGGAAATGTCTGGAAGGGCCCTTTTCACACCAGCCGTTGCATGGTGAGTGCCGGCCCATCCCACAATTTGCGGTTCTGGGACCATAAAGCGGCATGAAGCGCTTGGGAAGGCGCCGCCCCCAGGATCCTCGTGTTTGATCCTTCGGGAACGCGTGCTTGAACTGTGCGGGGAGATTTGATAGATTCGCGATGCACGAACAAAGGCGGATTTATCCTTCAAACTTCTACCACGCGGATGAAAACTTTTTCTCTCACGATCGCTGCGCTCGCAGGCGCGGGGAGTCGACGCCTGTCTTCAGATCCCTCTCATTCCGGAAGGAGCATGAAAAATCCAGGATCAGGCAGGCGTCCCGTGGAATGGATGCGGTCTGCCGTCGGGTGGATGATGCTGGTCGCGTGGTGTGCCGTGCTTACGGCGCAGGCGGGCAGTCCGCCGCCGGCCATCGGCCGGCTGTTGAGCAGTGACCCGGTGTCCATCGAAGGGCGTGCGACCTGGACTTCTGGCAAAGAAGATCTCGAAGATCCGAGTCCACTCGTTTTCAGTGGAACCAAGATCACCATGCAGGCCGGTATCGCTCTGCTGCAAATGGAGGATTCCGGCGGGGTGGCAGGCTTCTGCGGACGGACTTCGCTCTCCTTGATGAGATCGAAGAACACGATGCTCTACGCCATGAACTCCGGAACCATCAGTCTTGATCTTTCGTCCTCGACGACGGATCGGGTCTTGACTCCCGACCTCGCCGTGGAATGGAAACCCATCGCGGCGGGAAAGAAACAAGGCGTCGTAAGCGTCGACTCGCGGGGAGGATTGTGTGTTCAGAATTTTGCGGGGAGCGTGAAGATATTCGATCTGCTCAACGGTCAGTCCCTGGATCTTCCGGCCGGTTCCTCGGTGCAATTGCAGTCGGGTCAGGCCCTCACGGCCCGGATTTCGAAAGACCTGGATTGTGGTTGTACGAAATCGGTTCCTCTAGGCGCTGCTGTCACGCCCCTCACGTCGGGCCAAGCCAACCCCGGGGCGCCGAGCCCGGAACCTGCCGCAGCACCGCCACCCATTCAAGCCGTTCCCACGCCGCAGAAGCCGCCTCCAGCGTCGGCCCCCGTCACGGTGCAGAGAGATCCTCCGCCCGCCAATATCAATCCCCCCCGGGCCGAGCGTACTGATCCTCATGAGCCTCGGGTGAGCCCGCCCGGTGCATCGCCCACTCCCGCAAGCCCGCCTCCTGCTCAAAACACTCCAAGCGCCCCGGAGGGCGCCGGAGCAAAGGCCCCGGCCGAGAATGCGCCGGTCGTGTCGGCCACCATGGCGGTTTCTGCCGAGAACTTGCCAAAGTCAGCAGGTCGAAAGACGTTCGGCCAAAAGGTCAAAAATTTTTTTAGAACCATCTTCTTCATGAAGAAGAAGGCCCCTGCTCCTGCCTCAGAGTCGAATTAAAGATCTACCCCGAACTCCTCATCCGTTCCACTTGCCTACTTGCTGAAGTCGACCTTGGGAACTTCCTTCGCGCCTTCACTCGCCTTGAAGTAGTCGTTGTTGTAAGTGAAGCCGCTCATCGAAGCGAAAATGTTGTGAGGGAAAACCTGCAAGTAGGTGTTGTAATCCTGGATCGCCTCGTTGTACCGGCGCCGCTCCTGGGCGATGCGGTTCTCGGTTCCTTCCAACTGGGCCTGGAGACTCAAGAACTGTTGATCCGCCTTCAGGTTCGGATAGTTCTCGACCACCACCAGCAGCCGGCTCAGCGCCGTGTCCAACCGGCCGTTGGCGGCAATGGCTTCCTGCGGCGATCGCGCGCCTCCCAAAGCCGCGCGGGCCGCGGCAATATCATCGAATACTTTCTGCTCATGGGTGGCATAGCCCTTCACCGTGGCCACCAGGTTGGGAATCAAGTCGGCGCGACGCTGCATGACATTTTCCACCTGGGACCACTTTTGTCGCACGTCCTCGCGCTTTTGAACCAGGCTGTTGCGCACCGTGATGTACTGCCCTACCAGGATGATTCCCACCAGCCCCACGAACAACACGACCACCAGCAAACCAATCAAGAATTTTCTTCCCATAAGAATCCTCCAAACCGGTGTTTGTCGAAGCTAGGACGCGAGCGCATCGACGCGCTCGATGACTTTCCCGATCGCCTCGAAGTACTTCTCGAACAAGGGATCCACGTCCGGATCCTTGAGTTCCACATCTCCCCTTCGAAAGTCCAGAATCTTGAGGAAGGGGGTCGCCTCGAACTTGAATTCCTCGGCCGACAATTTAAAGATTTCATCCTTCCGAATCGATGTCGGGTGCCCCACCAGGTGCAAGGCGTGACGGAAAAGAACGGCGAACGACGAAATCGATTGGGACAGCAGATGCAGGGATTCCCGCCGATCTCCTTTCACCAGCACGTAGCGGCTGCGAAGATTCAAGAGCTTTCCGCGCAACTCGTGTTCACATTCCAGGCGCTGATGGGTGTGATCAATTTCGATCTCCTTCAAGGGGTCCTGCCCAAAAAGAACACGGTGGGCGTCCTTCATGTCACTGAACTCGATCGGAAATACATCGGCCGATTCTGCGAGTTCGTGGGCGGTGAAGAACAACGGAGGCGGATTGCCGGTCCGGTTCCACCACCGGGCAATCTCGCCCGCCCGGCCCACTTTATGAAAGGTGGAATTCTTGACCACAATGAGGACATTCAGGTCCGAGTGCTTCGCATGATACTCGTTGGAAGCGGCTGACCCGTACAGGATGACCGATTCCAGTTCGTCACCGAATGCCGCCTGAAGTCCCGCCACCAGCTTGTCCAAGCTTTCCTGGTACGTCTCCATCTTTTGCTCCTCGATTCACGATTCACTGCGCTGCTGTGGTCCTCAAGGGAATCTGACGCGCTTAACCCTGCAAGGAAAACGATGTCAGCCGGTTCCGTAGGATCATTACCAGCCTCCGCCCGCGCCCCCGCCGCCGCTCATCCCTCCACCGAACCCGCCAAAACCACCGCCACCGCCTGAAAATCCGCCTCCGCCCCAGGAGCTCCCTCCGCCGCCTCGACCGCTGCCGATCAAGAAAATCAGCCACCACGGAATAGAGGATCCGCTGCGAACCGCCGGTCGTCCCATGGCGGCGCGACCAATCGATTTGAGCAACCCGAACAAAATGAAAATCCCAAAAAGGACCCAGATCCCTACCCCCGAGCCCCCTCCCCGGCTGCGACGCGATCCCGAGCGGCGAGGTGGGACCTTTAAAGTCCCACCGACCGCCGAGGACAACATCTGCACGCCCGTAATCACGCCGCCATCGTAATCTCCCTGCCGGAACCGGTCGCGAATGATGCGGTAGATTTCAGAGGCGGTGGCATCGGGAACTTTGTCTTCGAGGCCGTATCCCACCTCGATCCACATTTGTCGATCGTTCTTGGCGATCAGCAACAGGAGGCCGTTGTCCGTGCCCTTCTTTCCAATTCCCCACTGCGCAAAAAGATCGGTGGCATAGTCCTGGACGGCGCGGTCGCCGATCGAGGGGACTGTCACGACCGCGAGTTCAGTCCGCTGTTCCCGCTCGAGTTGTACCGCCAGCTGTTCGATCTGCTGCCGCGCCGTCGGACTCAGCATGTTGGCAAAATCACTGACATATCCCTGGGGCTTGAGCGGAATTTGCGCGGCGTGCTGTATGACAGGGACAAGAAGAGCGCCCGCAAGCAGCAATAAAATCGACAACCTCAAGATCCATTTCATGTCTTCGCTCGGCGCGAATTCAACCCGAGCTGTGCTTCCGGCATGGCCACCCCTGTGAATCCGGCCTGGCGGTTGGGTTCGAAATGAATGGGAGCACAACTTCAGAAATGAAACCAAATGGCCTCCTGGATGAAGTTCCTTCGTACCACAAAGTACGTAATCCGTCAAAACTGGTTTCGTTTTTCGGCGCGGGGACGATCTGGGAAGGCTTGAAACAGGATTAACAAGATTAACAAGATTAGTAACAATCGCGGGCCGCTCACGTGGGGCAGGCGTCCTCGCCTGCCTCCTTGTAGCAAGGTGCTACACACTGTTAGGCAGGCGTCCCCGCCCGCCTCATTATGACCGAGTGCTACACATGTGTGGCAGGCGAGGACGCCTGCCCCACAGCAAAGATCGGTCTCCTCAATGTACTTGACGCATGTGTGAATTACAGTGGGAATGTCGTTGCGGGGCACCTACAAGGTGTGAGGAGATTGGTGAATACCCAGCTAATTCAGGTTGCTTCGTGAGTCGATCCCTACAGCACCCCGATTCATCGGGGTGGCAAAACCCCACCCAGATCGAATCGCAGCCGTTTCAACGGCTTCATGAAAAGAAACCGATGAATCGGTTCAATGGCGAGGTGGGAATGATCTTAACACCCCGATAAATCGGGGTGCTTTTAGAAAAAATTCGTCGCGTTCTTTGCAGGAACAACGTCAGGATTTTGGGGGTCGCAGCTTTCTCCTTAGCAACCAACGCCAGTAAAGCACGTTCACGACGAGACCGATCGACGCGAGTAGTAACTGCACCAGAATGCTATGACTGAGGGACGCCAATCCAAACCACCCCGCAATCAACCCGGTGGTTATAAAACCATATTTCAGCAACTCGACGCTATCTTTTCTCATTCGAGTCCCACGCAAACTTTGATACCAAAGCCCACAGACAAACTGCACCGTGCGAGTGATGTCCGCTCAATGAAGGATCGGGTGGATCGGGGGTCAGACTGGGACATTGGACAATTCCGAAGCGGCCTGATCTATCAGCAATGTCGGTGCCTGGCACCAACGATTCCAAACTTTCATCTTGTTTGCTTTCTCGCATCGGTCTTCCCTCTCCGGTAGTAGACGATCAACAGAATCAAACCTGATGCAAATACTACCGCCCCAGCCAGGAAAGCAGCTGTCGTCCACGAATAGGCAATCCAAGCGGTAAGCGCGGCTAGACCAATGAACCATGTTGCGCAAGCCCAGTCTTTTTTCTTAAAAAACGCAGCGTCAAAGAATCCGGACGCAAAGATTCCCGCCAGAATTACCACTCGCACGGCTGTGCCGTGATGCTCAAGAAGTGAATTCCAATCCAATCCGAGCCCTAATCGCGCGATCATGGCACATTCCTGCTTGTCCATCTTGAAGAATTCGGGTCAGGCACCGACAATCATTCTGAATAGATGTCGGTTCATATGGGTCCATGGTGACTTTCAAATTTCCATTCACGCACCGACATTCTCCTCGCGGGAAGGGACGTGATACCAATGTCCTTCCCCCTGAACGCGCCACGGCCTCGCCATATAGACTTGAATGCAGGGGAAGGTTGGACCACTCGAACCGCTTACTTCACGAACCACATCCCCATTATAGCCGCTTTGCCCAGGAAGCGAGATGAAGAAATCATCTCGAGAACCATCCCCCGCTCCGGTGCAACCCTCAATTTTCGAATGTCGGTGCCTGACACCAACGAGTAGTGACGAGATTGGTGAGCACCCCCTTAAATCAGGTTGCTTCGAGAGTGGATCCCTACAGCACCCCGATTCATCGGGGTGGCAATGCGCCACCAAAATCGAATCACAGCCGTTTCAACGGCTTCATGAATAGGAACCGATGAATCGGTTCAAGGGCGAGGTGGAAATACGCTTAACACCCCGATAAATCGGGGTGCTTTTGGAATCTCAAGTCAAACAGGGCTTGGCAGGAATGTTGAAATGGAGAATCGGGCAGCAGCCTGATTCATCAGCGCTTCGAATTGTGCTAAGATGCTTCCGCTTTTCCAGCCCTGATCCTACGGAGTCCTAAGTTGAAAACCGGCATTATTGGCTTTTCCCAGGTGGGCAAGACCACTTTGTTCAAGATCCTCACGCACGCCCGGGTCGAGACGTCCAAGTTTTCCGGGGGCCGCGCGGAAGCGCATCTAGGAATCGCGACGGTCGCGGACTCACGCCTCGAGAAACTGTCCCAGAAATACCAGCCCAAGCGAACCATTTTCGCGACCGTGGAATATGTGGACGTCGCCGGGATTGTGAAGGGGGACCAGAAAAAGGAAAAAGAGGCCGCGTTCCTGGTGGACCTGCGCAATGTCGAAGCCCTGCTGCACGTGGTTCGTGGCTTCGACGACCCCGGTGTCTCCTTCTCTGAGGGTTCGATCGATCCGAAGCGCGATATCGAGAATCTGGAACTGGAACTGGTGCTGGCCGACCTCGGGATCGTGGAAAAGCGATGCGAGCGCCTGGAAAAAGATCTGAAGAAACTCAAGAATCCGGAGCTGGAACGCGAACAGGACATCCTGCGGCGCTGCAAGACGACCCTCGAAGCCGGGACGCCGCTGCGCCATCTTGACTTCCCCGCGGAAGAGAAGAGACGCCTGCGCGGCTTCATGTTTCTTTCCGCCAAACCCATCCTGCATTGCATCAACCTGGGCGACAACGACAGCGGCGTGATCGATGCGGCGCCCTCCCGGTTTGGCCTGGAGACGATCGCCCACCAGCCCAACACGGCGGTCACGGCGGTCTGTGGAAAGATCGAATCGGAGTTAATTGAGCTCTCCCCTGAGGATCAACAGGTTTTTCTGGCGGATTTCGGCCTGAAAGAGTCGGGGCTGGAACGCATCATTCACGCCACCTACCAGCTTTTGGATTTGATTTCCTTTTTCACCGTGGGTGAGGACGAGTGTCGTGCCTGGACGATCCCGCGCAACTCGACCGCCCTGGAAGCGGCCGGCGTCATCCACTCCGACATCCAGAAGAATTTCATCCGGGCCGAGGTCGTCAGCTATGAGGATCTCATGGCGTGCGGCAGCCTTCCCGCAGCGCGGGAGAAGGGGCTCTTAAGACTCGAAGGGAAAGAGCACGTCGTCCTCGACGGCGACATCGTCCATTTTCGCCACAGCGGTTGAGGCCGGTCCCTCTCTTTCGAACGGCCTGTCGCTGCACCATACCTTCTGACCACCATGGAACTCACTTTCAGCATCTTCGCTTACGGACTGGTCGCCGCCCTGGCCAATGTCTTCGGCGGCTTTCTCATTGTCCAGCGCGAATGGCACCGGGGTTTCCTGAAATATTTCATAGCGCTCGGATCCGGGTACATGCTGGCGGTTGCCACCTTGGAGATGATCCCTGAAAGCATCAACCGGATGCGTCCGCACGCCGCCCTCCTGATCCTCGGCGGTTATCTCATGGTCCATTTCTTCGAACACACCATCACTCCCCATTTTCACTTCGGAGAGGAAATTCACTCGCACGAGGTCATGAAGCCGGCCGTCGGCCTCTCTTCCCTGTTCGGACTGATCATCCACACCTTTTTCGACGGCGTGTCGATCGCCTCGGGGTTCCTCATCTCGCGACCGCTGGGGCTGTTGATCTTCGTCGCCGTGCTGCTGCACAAGATTCCCGAAGGATTTACCGTGGCCTCCGTCATGCTCTCCTCCGGCAGAAGCAAGCGGTTTGCAATGATCGCGGCGATCTCGCTGGGCCTGTCAACCCTGCTGGGGGTGCTCTTGATGACGCTGACCCGGCATTGGGTGAATTACGGATTGCCGGTCACGGCGGGAGTGGCTTTGTATGTGGCGGCTTCCGACCTCATGCCCGAGGTGAACAAGGAACCGGGGTTTCGAATGGCCCTGGTGGTCTTTGCAGGAGTGATATTTTTCTCGTTTACGAAGTGGCTCTTAGAGGGCGGGCTCTAGGTGAAGAATAGAGTTTAGAAGAATCCCGAACGAATTGTCGCAGGAAGTCAAATCCCAATCCCAAATCCGCATTCCGAAATCCGCAATCAAAAATCCCCAAGCGTCGTCATTCCCCCTGAAATCCTTGCTCTCAAGGCTTAAGCTCAATCCTTCTTCCCGGAGTCGTTGCGCGCTCCCGTGGTCTTTGATTCCACGGAGCGTATGAAGTTCACCAAATTCCAGCGAACCTCCTCGGGCAGATCGTCGAACTTGGGCATCGCATCCTTGCCCCGCGTGATGAAATCAAACACTTCCTTGTCGGTGAGTCTTCCCACCTTGCTTGGATCGGTCAAATTGGCGGGCTTGGGATGCAACATGGTTGCCATCTCACCGCTGCCATCCGCCTTCTCTCCGTGGCATATCTCACACTTGTCCTGAAACGCCCTTTTCCCGGCATCGATGGATTTAGGGGTCGGCTTGACCGGATTTCCCGCACTCCGCTCCCCTGCCGCCTTCTGATCTGAACCTTCTCGAACACTCTCACCCCGATGGCCAAAGGAGGAGAACCCCAGGAACACAATGCTGAATCCTGCAAGGAGGAAAATTCCTATCCACCGACCCTTTCTCATCTGATCTCATCTCCGGAAAGACAATTAAATGGCATGTCGAGACAAGCCTTCATTTGACTTCAAAGTCAACGGAGCAAACCTTCTCGTTAATGCGTCGTGATTCCTCCACCAGGGTGACATGTTCGGGATGCGCAGAGTAAACCTCCAAAGCCGCTCGATCGGCGAAGGTGAAGACGATGGCGACATCAAACGATCGTTGCATGTGCATTACGTCTTCCCCCACTTCCGCGGAGGCGATTCCGGGGACTCGCTCAGGGAGGGCTCGAAGCATGTGCAGGAAGTTCTGTCGCCGCTCCGGAGGGGTCTCTGTCTTATACTTGAAAAATACGATGTGGCGTAACATGACGATAACCTCGCTCTTGGTCGGCCTTCCCGTTTCCCATGTCTGGCCAACTCCCAACGGTCGAAATCACGAAATCACTGGAGAAGTTGCATGTAAGAAATTCACCTTGAGTTCGGGGTACGAGCCACACCTTGACGCTCCGGGGTTACTTTGCTTCATCGGTTTGGCGGTTCCCAGTGCCCGGTCGTACAGTGCTGCAACAGGGTGAAAAGTAAGAACGAGACGCAAGCTAACATGCCTCTTTATAGCATCGCAAGCACATTTCTCTATTCACGGGGCCTGAAACAGCGGTAATTGCCAATGCCCATCGAACGATCCCCTAGACGGTCGTGATCCAATGCAGAGTCTAGCCTCAAAGGTGCAACACTTGTCAATGACTCATGATATCTATATTGGATGAAATAACCATTTATATTGTATCATTTATCACCTTATCAGGCAGAGGTCTGCAATCAAGTGTTGCATCCTGTGGTATAATGTGAACACGATTAGTCGGAATTCGGTCCAATTGGGGACTCAGCAGGGGACAGGCGACGAGCCATTGAGCGAAAGCGAATTAATTCAAATCAGCGAAGGGTTGATTGTTCAATCCCGCGAGTATTGGGACCATGCCGACACGCTGGGGGCGATCCTCAACAATATCAGCGACGGTGTGATGACCTACGACGCCGACTTCAGGATCACCCGATTCAATCGGGCAGCTGAGGAGATTACCGGTTACTCGGCTGAGGAAGCCATTGGGCAGACCTGCCGCCATATCTTTCGTTGCACCGCGTGCGATCCTTCGTGTGGCATGTTTACGACGGTGCAGAATCAAATCCCCGAAAAGGACACCGAGGTTCGCCTGGAGCGCAAGAATGGGGAGATTCGCATCGCTCGTGTGAGCACAGCCATCCTTCGCGACACCGGCGACCGCATTGCGGGGATCGTGGTCACCTTCCGCGATATCAGCGAGCTGATGACCCTGAAGAAGGAGCTCATCGGGCGATATCAATTCCACAGCATCATCGGGAAGAGTCACCGCATGCAGGAGACGTTTGCCCTCATTGAAGATGTGGGGGAATCCGACGCCACGGTATTAGTTCTCGGAGAGAGTGGAACCGGCAAGGAACTGATTGCCCGCGCCATCCATCATCAGAGCCGCCGTTCTCAGTTTCCCTTTGTAAAAGTCAACTGTTCCGCCCTGGCGGAAACCCTGCTTGAGAGTGAGCTCTTCGGCCATGTGAAGGGGGCCTTCACAGGCGCCTACCGGGACAAGATCGGGCGTTTCGAACTCGCGCAGCAGGGATCTATTTTTCTCGATGAAATCGGGGACATCTCGCCGAACATCCAGTTGAAGCTTTTGCGGATTTTGCAGGAGCGTGAAGTGGAGAGGGTCGGGGATTCCAAGGTCATCACGGTGGATGTCCGCATCATTGCCGCCACCAACCGGAACCTGCGACAGTTGGTGGACGAGTTCAAGTTCCGGGAAGATCTGTTTTACCGGCTCAATGTCATTCCGGTTTCGATCCCGCCGCTGCGCGAACGAAAGGAAGACATCCCGTTGCTCCTCGATCATTTTATCTCCCAATTCAACGAAGAGACGGGAAAGAACATCGCGGGAATTACCAAAGAGGCGCTCAATATCATGATGGACTTTGACTGGCCCGGGAATATCCGCCAGCTCGAGAATGCCGTGGAGCATGCCTTTGTGAAGACCCACGGCCGATCCATTGAACCGGTCTCTCTGCCTATTGAGATCTGCCTGGGCTCGAAGCACTTTCAAGTCTCCCAGCAGGGGGCGATGGACGAACGTGAGAAGCTCATCGCCGCATTGCAACAGGCAGGCTGGAACAAGGCAAAGGCCAGTCGGGAGCTCGGAATCGACCGCGTCACCTTGTGGCGTAAGATGAAGAAATTTAATATCTCTGCACCTTAATTTTCACAAAAAACTGCAACAAAAACCCGCAACATTTGCGTTGCATGCAACAAAAATCCCAATCAGACCTTTCCACCGCGTGTTTCAAGAGGTCTTCACCTCGCTGTAACTAAACGATTTCCCGCTTTTCTTCCAACCGCCGGTTCATGCCCTCGTTTGGAAAATCAATTGCCCAATAACAGGTTAGGGAGAGACAAGGCGAACTCTCTATCCCCGAGCGAGTCCAGAGGCATGAATATGGTGCAGGTTTGACCCAAGCCCAGGCGAGGCGGTATTCGCTACTAGAAATGCGAGCAGCCGAGAAGAAAGGAACCAAATATGGCAAGTGTGGCACCTACCAACAATTTGATCAAGATCGGGGCCCTGGCCAGAAATGCGCATGTCTCTTTGAGAACCCTTCGATATTACGAGGAGATCGGGCTGATCGCTCCCGCTTCCCATAGCAAAGGGGGGCATCGGCTGTACTCAGGGGATGATGTCAAAAAACTGGAAGTCATTAACTATCTGAAGTCACTCCCGCTCTCCCTGGACGAAATTAAGGAGATCTTCACCGTCAAGAGGAACGCGCCCGCGCGCGAGAAAAAAGAACAGGTTGCCGTGCTTACGAAGTTGCTGGAGTCCAAATTGGGAGCCGTCAACGGCAGGATCCGGGAATTGACGGAGGTCAAGGATGAACTGGCCGGGATGGTCGACATTCTCCGTGAATGTGCCCGATGCGAAGGAAAACCTCTGCTGGAAGCGGAATCCTGTAGTGACTGCGCAGCCATTGAGCGTCATGGTCACGCGCCCTTAATGATGTCTGTTTTTCTGGAACGAGGCGCCTAACAAATGCTAAAGAAGATTTCTCCCGAGGTCGTATTGGACGCTCCCACTCCAAAGAACCCGATGTCAGGCTTCCTGATCCAGAAGATCCTGTTCCCGACGGACTTTTCAAATTACGCCAATTATGCCCTCAAGTATGCGATCTCGTTGGCGACGCATTTCAATGCCACCCTCTATGTCCTCCATGTGAATGTCCTGCTGGCGCAGAATTATCCGCCCGAGGTGTACCACGGGATGGACGCGGACTACATCGCTTATTTGAAACATTGCGCCAAGGAGAGTCTGCAGAAGGTGGTTCCGGCTGATGTCAAAGCCCAGATCCGGGTCGAGGAAATCCTGGAGAAGGGGGTCCCTTACCAGGAGATTGTCCGGAAGGCGCAGGCCCTGGGGGTTGACCTCATTGTGATGTCCACGCGCGGCCGGACAGGGCTTGACCATACCCTCACGGGTTCGACGACAGAGCGTGTAGTTTCGCTGGCCCCGTGTCCGGTGCTTTCCATCAAGTATCCTGAATTCGAGTTTTCCAAGCCGAAAGCCGCTGAATAGCGTGGAGGAGGCCGGCCGGAAAGTTAATACCTTTTGAGTTCATGTGAAAAAAGTTACAACAGTAGGGTCGTTCTTCCCCAAAGGGGAGACGAGAGCGGGATGCAGGTCTGAAGGAAAATTGATTTTGACATCGACGGGAGAAGCACCATGATCATCGGATTTGTTAAAGAGCCGACCCAGGTGGAGCGGCGTGTCGCTCTGATTCCTTCCAATGTCCGGGCGCTAATTGAAGAAGGCCACTCGGTTTACTTTGAACGCGGGGCGGGGGAAGGAAGTCATTTCAATGATGAAGAGTATGTCAATGCGGGGGCGAAGATCGCCTTCTCGCACGACGAAGTATTGACCCGGACGGAGCTGCTCCTGAAGGTCTCCGCTCCGACGCTGGATGAACTGCAGTCGATGCGGCGGGACAAAACCGTCCTGGCGTTTTTCCATCTCGCCGTGGCGGGAAGGCCGCTCTTTGAAGAGCTCTTGAAGAAAGAGATCACGGCCATCGGCTACGAGGTCATTGAGACCCTGGACGGTCAGCTGCCCGTCCTGCTCCCGATCAGCGAAATAGCGGGCCAGATGTCGGTGTTTATCTCCGCTCATCTGCTGGAATCCCACAACAACGGGCGGGGCGTGCTGCTCGGCGGGGCCCCGGGAATTCCTCCGGCCTCGGTGGTGATCCTGGGGGCGGGTCAAGTCGGGACCTGGGCGGCCCAGACCGCCGTCGCGAACGGCGCCCATGTGATGGTCCTCGATTCGGATGTCAACAAGCTTCGCCGATTAATGTCACGGCTGGGAAATCGCGTCGTCACCGCGGTCGCCGATACCTACAATATCGAGCGCGCGGTGCGTCACGCGGATGTTCTGATTGGCGCGGTCCTGATTCACGGCGGGAAGACCCCCCACGTAGTCACTCAGAAGATGGTTGAAACCATGAAACCGGGCAGCGTCATTATTGACGTGTCCATCGACCAGGGTGGGAGCATTGAAACCAGCCGCCCGACGACGCTGGCGCAGCCGACCTTCGTTCACAAGGATGTGATTCATTACTGCTGTCCGAACCTGACCGCGAACATCGCCCGCACGGCCTCGATCGCGCTCTCCAACGCCAGCCTGCCGTATGTGCGCGAGATTGCCGCCCTCGGCACGGAAGAGGCGGTCCGCAAGCACCTCGACCTGGCTCGAGGCGTGTTTACTTATCGGGGTCACTGTACGCGCGAACAAATCGCCGAGATCTTTGATGTCAAATACGAACCCCTCGACACCCTCACCTCCGCTTATATCTGGTCCTAAGGAGGGCGACGAGGAATCCACAATGTGTATATAACCTTCATAAAGGATCGACGTGAGACTGTGATGATCTGGATCAGCAATTATAAGCAGAAGTTGATGAGTGCTGAGCAGGCCCTCGATGTCGTGAAATCGAACGACCGGGTCTACATCCATCCCGGGTGTGCCGAGCCGGAGGTTCTGGTCGAGGCCCTGATCGCGCGTGCGCCCAGCCTGCAAAACGTGGAAGTCGTCCATTTGCTGACCATGGGCAATGCCGACTACATCAAGCCGGAGATGGAAGGGCATTTCCGCCACAACGCCATGTTTGTGGGAGGAAATGTCCGCAAGGCCGTCAATGAAGGGCGCGCCGATTACACGCCGATTTTCCTGAGCGAGATCGAGGACCTTTTCCTGAGCGGAGCGCTTCCCATCGATGTGGCCCTGATTCAGGTCTCTCCGCCGGATGAACACGGATTCTGCAGTTTCGGCGTGGGTGTCGACACCACCCTCACCGCCTGCCAGGTCGCGAAAACGGTCATCGCCCATGTGAATGACCAGATGCCGCGCACGCTGGGGGATTCGTTCATTCATGTGCACAAGATTGACCGCATTGTGGAATGTTCGCGTCCCGTGCTGGAAATCAAGCGGGTTGAAACGAGCGAACTCCACTGCGCCATCGGCCGGCATGCGGCAAGTCTGGTCGAGGACGGCTCGACGCTGCAGCTCGGCATCGGCGGGATACCGGATGCGGTGCTTTCCTTTCTTCGAACGAAGAAGGACCTGGGCCTTCACAGCGAAATGTTCTCCGACGGCGTGGCCGAGCTGGTGGAGATGGGCGTGGTCAACAGCGAGCGGAAGACGCTGCATCCCGGCAAGATTATTGCGGGATTCCTGCTGGGAACCAAGCGCGTCTTCGATTTCGTGGACAACAATCCGCTTTTCGAATTCCACCCGACCAAGTACGTGAATGATCCTTTCATCATCGCGCAGAACGAGAAGATGGTGGCCATTAACTCGGCCATCCAGGTGGATCTGACGGGACAGGTCAGTGCCGACTCGATCGGTCATTCGATTTACAGCGGCATTGGGGGACAGGTGGACTTCATTCGCGGGGCCGCGCGATCCAAAGGGGGCAAGCCGATCATCGCTCTCCCGGCGACGGCAAAAGACGGCGCCGTCTCGCGAATCGTTCCCCGGCTGGACCCTGGCGCGGGGGTGGTGACCTCCCGCGGGGATGTGCACTACGTGGTCACCGAATTCGGGGTCGCTTCCCTTCACGGAAAGACCATCCGGCAGCGTTGCCTGGCGCTGATCGACATCGCCGATCCCCGGTTCCGTGATGATTTGATGGAGTTCGCCTTCACTCAAAAATGGTTGCCCCTGCAGGTGCGGGTGCCCGCCGAGATCTCCTGATCGGGCCGCGGCTTCCTGCGACAGTCTGAAAGGCCGGTAAGAAACCAATACTGCTCAGAGAGGAATTTCGGATGCCGAATCCACCGCGTGGAAAGATTGACATTACCCAGGACGAGTGCAAGGGGTGCGCCGTTTGTGTTGACGCCTGTCCCCCGAAGGTCATCCAGCTTTCGACCGCTCTCAATGTTCAGGGGTATCACCCCGCCCAGTATCTGGGGGACGGGTGCACGGGATGTGGTATTTGCTTTTATGTCTGCCCCGAGCCCGGGGCCATCACCGTCTACAGATGGCAGGATGAAGAACCCAAGCCGAAGCAGGACCGTGCGGCATAGCACAGCGGCCCGGGCGAGGCGGACCCATCCAACGACATTTGGTAAGACCAGTTTCAATCAACCTTTAGAGCGAAAACAACTTTCGGGATCAAAACCACCAAAGCGGACAAATAATCATGAGCAAAGAGCTAATTAAGGGAAATGAAGCCATCGTGAAGGGTGCGATTCTCGCGGGCTGTCGCGCCTATTTCGGGTATCCCATCACGCCTGCCAGTGAGATTGCGGAAGCGGCCGCCTACTACTTTCCTTTGGTGGGAGGCACTTTTCTTCAAGCCGAAAGTGAAGTGGCCTCGATCAACATGATCTATGGCGCCTCTTCGGCCGGGCTGCGCTGTATGACCGGCTCCTCCGGCCCAGGGGTGAGCCTGATGCAGGAAGGGATCTCCTACCTGGCCGGGTCGGAACTCCCTTGTGTGATCGCCGATATCATGCGGGGAGGCCCGGGGCTGGGAAACATTGGTCCGGAACAGGGCGACTACAACCAGATGGTTAAAGGAGGAGGCCACGGCAACTATCACAACATCGTGCTTGCCCCCAATTCGGCCCAGGAGATGTGCGATTTAACCATGCTGGCTTTTGAGCTGGCCGACAAGTACCGCAACCCCGCCGTGGTGCTGGCCGATGGCTACATCGGACAAATGATGGAACCGGTGGATTTTCCAGAGACCGCCCAAGAGGCGCCGGTGAAGGATTGGGCTGCGCGAGGGGACGCGGCAACCCGAAAGAACGTGATCACGTCGATTTATCTCTCGCATGAGGCGCTCGAGCAGCATGAACTGCGTCTGGCCGCAAAGTATCGCAAGATCCGGGAAAACGAGGTCCGGTATGAGGCCTATCAAGTGAACGATGCTGAAATTGTGCTGGTCGGTTATGGCATCGTCTCGCGGGTGCTGCGATCGGCCGTCGACATGGCCCGCCATTATGGTATCCGGGCAGGCTTGTTCCGCCCCATCACGCTCTTCCCTTTCCCCACCCCGCAACTGGCTGAGATTTCCCTGTCGACGGAGCGTTTTTTGACCGTGGAATTGAGTGATGGACAGCTGGTGGACGACGTGCGACTGGCGATCTCGCGGCGTCACCCCTGCGACTTTTACAGCCGCATGGGAGGGTGTGTTCCCTCCACCGAGGAAGTCTTCGAAGTCATTAAGTCGACCATCTCCCACCCTGCCGAGTGCAATGAGGCGATGGCCGTCCCGATGGGCCTGCACGCTGTTTAGCGAGGTCCTGCAAGAAATGAGTAACCGAACATTTACCTTCTAACGAAAACGGAGCCAAAAAGAATGTACACGATTGTCCAACAACGAGCCGATTCTATCTACGACCTGTTCGAGCGCAAGGATGGCGACCCGCATGTCACCCACTACTGCCCCGGGTGCGGGCATGGCGTCATTCACAAAATGATCGCAGAATGTCTTGACGACCTGGGGGTACAGGACCGGACGATCCTGGTCAGCCCGGTCGGATGCTCCGTTTTCGCCTACTATTATTTTGATGTGGGGAACGTGCAGGCCCCGCACGGGCGAGCTCCCGCTGTGGCCACAGGCATCAAGCGCTCCCGCCCGGGCTCCATTGTTCTCAGTTACCAGGGCGATGGGGACCTTGCGGCCATCGGTGGCAACGAAATCCTGCATGCCGCGAACCGGGGAGAAGGCATTACGGTGTTCTTCGTCAACAACGCCATCTATGGAATGACCGGCGGGCAAATGGCCCCCACGTCCCTGCTCGGTCAGAAGACGACCACCTCTCCCTTCGGGCGAACGGTTCAAAACGAGGGGTACCCCATGCGGGTTTGTGAGTTGCTGGCCTCGCTTGAGGCGCCCGTTTACCTCGAACGGACCGCCATTTTCGACAGCAAGAACAACATGCGCACGCGCAAGGCGATCCGCAAGGCCATCCAGAACCAGATTGACGGCCTGGGCTTTTCGCTGGTGGAAATCCTTTCCCCCTGTCCGACCATCTGGAAGATGACCCCGCAGGAATCGCGAAAGTGGCTGAACGAGAATATGATCCCCTACTTTAAGCTGGGCGTGTACCGCGACAAGACGGCGCCGCCGGCGAAAACAGCTGAAACTTTGCAGGCTGCGTCGGGTAGCTTGAGCGCAGCTTCGGAGGCGGGCCAGACCCCGGCACCCAAGGTGCCGGCCGGCAATGCTGTGGAGCCGAGCTCCCCGCCTCCTGTCTCTTTCCCGCGGGCCCCGAGAAAAGAGGTGCCTCTCGTCGAGGTTCCCTCCATCCTCGGGATCCGGGCCACTGAACGGCCGGGAGAGACCAGCGGCAGTGCCGCGCTGCTGGGAAACTACAACGAACGCTCCCGCTTTTATGAGTCGACGGGCTCGCCGGCCACGCCGCGGACGGAAGCCGGCTCTTTCCCGCCCGCCGTTCCGGAAAAATATCAGAATCCCCAGATCAAGATTGCGGGATTCGGAGGCCAGGGAGTGCTTCTCCTTGGCGAGGTCTTGGCTGAGAGTGGAATGCTAAGTGGGTATCGGGTCTCTTGGCTTCCCTCGTATGGACCAGAAATGCGGGGTGGCACAGCACATTGCCACGTCCGTCTCTCACAACACGAGATTGGATCGCCGCTGGTGTCTCGTCCCACCATACTCCTTTCTCTCAACAAACCTTCCTTATTGAAATTCCTGCCGGAAGCGACGCCTGGCGCACTGGTCATCTACAATTCATCGTTGATCGATGAGCCGCCAGTGAGAGACGATATCGAAACGGTCCCGCTCTCAGCCACGGAAATTGCTGAGAAAATCGGCTCCCCCAAGGTCACCAATATGGTCATGATTGGGGGCTTGATGGCCCGAACGCATCTGCTCTCCAAGGAAACGGTGTTTGCGGCGATCGACGCGCTGGTGAAAAATCAAAAACTGATTGAAATGAACCGCCGCGCCATTGAAGCAGGCATGCAGGCCGTTCAGGAGATGGAGGCGATCCTTCAGGTCTGAAGGATCCGGGCTGCCGGCGATCAGTCCTGGTTCGAATTGGCACGAAAACGCAGTAACGGTGGTAAGGGGCTTAGTTGTTGGGCTTTCTACGGTTGTCAGTCCGGCTTCTGCCGGGGGTGCGGGAGTCCCGTCCCCGGGGCTCCGCGCAGAACCTCATATGAAGTAAACCATTCCAATTTCTAAAGGAGCGAGAAAACCTCATGGCCTTAATGATTACGAACGACTGCATCTCCTGCGGCGCTTGCGAACCGCCTTGTCCGAATCAGGCAATCTCCCAGGATGGGATCTACGTTATCAACTCGGACCGGTGCACGGAGTGCGTTGGGTTCTTTGATGAGCCCCAATGTGTTCCGCTGTGTCCGGTCGAGTGCATTGTGCTGAATCCTGACGTGCATGAAACCCCGGAGCAACTGTTGGCCAAGAAGGAGCGGTTGCACGCGGGCGAGGCCGTCCAGTAGAGCGCCCGTGAACTGAAACTGTTCGATCCGATGGACCCGCGGGTGCGCTGTGGGACTTCCTGAATGCCGTGATTCTTCCCGGTGTCTTTGAGAGCAACCCGATCAGAGGCCGGACCAGTGAGTGCTGCCGCTTAGCTCCGCAGACCGCCCGCGCATTTTCCCAACGAAGGATCATCCCCAAGGAGGAAGCTTCCATGATTCCGCATCCCGAAATCGGAAACGTAATGGTCTTTTTTAAGGGCGAATTCGTCCCCCTCGAGAACGCAAAAGTTAGTATCCTCACTCAGGCGCTCCACTATGGGACGGCGGTGTTTGAAGGCATTCGGGGGTACTGGGATGCCGAGAGCGAAGACATCTATCTCTTTCGCCTGCGAGAGCATTACGAGCGCATGAAGCGCAATTGCAACCTGCTCAAGATCAAGCTGCCGTTGTCGGTCAACGAGATGTGTGATTTCAGCGTCGAACTGGTGCAGCGCAACAAATTCACTGAAAACGTCTACATCCGCCCGCTGGCCTACAAGTCCACCCGGAGCATCGGGGTGCGGCTGGCCACGGATGACGATTTCTTCATTGTGGCGGTGCCTTTCGGGGACTATCTCGACACCCAGCGCGGGCTCAGCGTCTGCACCTCCTCGTGGCGACGCACCGAGGACAACGCCATCCCGTGCCGGGGAAAGATCTCCGGCGGTTATGTCAACTGCGCCCTGGCGGCCGACGAAGCTCACTCCAGCGGCTTTGATGAAGCCGTGATGTTGAGCGAGAGCGGCCATGTCAGCGAGGGTCCGGGCTTCAATATCTTCATGGTGCGCAATCACAAACTGGTGACCCCGGGAGAAACCGAGAACATCCTGGAGGGCATCACGCGCGACTCCGTGATCCGCCTGGCCGAGGAAGAGCTGCATCTTCCAGTGGAGGTCCGCAAGATTGACCGCAGTGAGCTCTATGTGTGTGACGAACTGTTTTTCTGCGGGACCGCTGCACAGATCGCCTCCATCACCTCCGTCGACCGGCGGATGGTCGGAACCGGGGAAATCGGAATGGTGACCCGGGAAGTTCAAAAGTTGTATAATGCGGTGGTGGTCAACAAATTTCCGAAGTATGCCGAATGGTGTACTCCAGCCTATCGGTACCAGCGTGCCGAGATCGGGATCAGATAAGTCGGGAATCATAAAACGTGACGGCGGTCCGCTTTTCACCGGCGGGCCGCCGCCATCGGCCGAGTTACACTCTCATCGAACGATCGATCCACTCACACCTTAAACCCTTAAACGAGGAAAAAGTTATGGGCAAAGAGACTCTCACCATTACGGACAACCGGACGGGGAAGACCTACGAAATCCCGATCCAGCACGACACCATCAAGGCGCTCGACCTGCGGCAGATTAAAGTCAAACCTGAGGAGTTCGGGATGATGACTTACGATCCGGCCTTTATGAACACGGCCTCCTGCAAGAGCCGGATCACGTTTATTGACGGGGACAAGGGCATCTTGCGGTACCGCGGCTATCCGATCGAGCAACTCGCGGAAAAATCCACCTACGTGGAAACCGCCTACCTGCTCATCCATGGGGAATTGCCGACCAAAGAGCAACTGGAAGATTGGACGTTCCAGATCAACCACCACACCATTATTCACGAAAACATCAAGAAATTCATGGACGGCTTCCATTACGACGCCAACCCCATGGGGATGCTGGTGGGTACGGTCGGCGCCCTTTCCACTTTTTACAAGGACGCCAAGGATATCCATGATCCCGAGAATCGAAAGAAGCAGATCTACCGGCTGATCGGCAAGATGATTACCCTGTCCGCCTTTGCCTTCCGGCATTCCAAGGGGATGCCCTACGCCTATCCCGACAACGAGCTCAGCTATCCCGGCAACTTTCTGAACATGCTGTGGAAGATGACGGAGCCGAAGTTCAAGCCGCATCCGGTGCTGGAACGCGCCCTGGATGTGCTGTTCATCCTGCACGCCGACCATGAGCAGAATTGCAGTACCAGCGCCATGCGCGGCGTCGGAAGCTCGCACGTCGATCCCTTTTCAGCCGTCGCGGCGGCAGCGGCGGCGCTGTACGGTCCGCTCCACGGCGGCGCCAATGCGGAAGTGCTCTATATGCTGGACGAGATCGGAACCAAGGAGAACATCCCCGCGTTTATCAAGAGCGTCAAGGAAGGCAAAGGAAAACTGATGGGATTCGGCCATCGCGTCTACAAGAATTTTGACCCTCGTGCCAAAATCATCAAGAAACTCGCCGAGGAAGTCTTTGCCGTGACGGGCCGCAATCCAAAGCTCGATATCGCCATGGAACTGGAACGCATCGCCCTGAATGATGAATACTTCATCCAGCGCAAACTCTATGCGAACGTGGATTTCTACTCGGGTTTGATCTACCAGGCCATGGACTTCCCGATCGATATGTTCCCGGTGCTCTTTGCCATTGGACGCACCTCAGGTTGGATCGCGCAGTGGCAGGAGATGTTGACGGATCCGGAGCAGAAGATCGCCCGTCCGCGACAAGTTTACCTGGGTTACGAGAGCCGCGATTATCAGCCCCTGGAGGAACGTTCAAACGTCGCGGTCAAGACCGCCGTGTAAGGGGGTGCCCCGGTCCGGACGGGCGATCGCCGGGGCCGCTTCCCACCAGAGGGGCGAGTTTCAGAGGGGACCGATCCCGGTTCCGCTGAGAGTACGGAGCGAAGAGGACAAAAAACTGGATACCATTTCATCTCTGCAGACCAGAGGAAGGGGTGATTTATGTCCATCACAAATCGTCTGAAGGAGTACCTCGAGGCAAACGGGGTATCTTACACCCACTGCACGCACCGGCTGGCCTATACGGCCCAGGGAGTCGCTGCGGCACAACACGTCAAGGGACGCGAGATGGCGAAGACCGTCATCTTGCGGACCGCAGATAAGTTTTTGATGGCGGTACTGCCTGCCTCTCACAAGGTGGACATCGCCGCCCTCGAACATGCGCTCCCGTTTGAACACGTCTCGCTGGCCACGGAATCAGACTTTGCCGTCCTTTTTCCGGACTGTGAGGTCGGGGCGATGGCTCCCTTTGGCAACCTGTATGGGCTGCCGGTTTTCGTGGACACTCAACTGACACGCGACACCGAAATCGTGTTCAATGCCGGGACGCATACGGACACGATCCGGATGGGCTACGCCGATTTCGACCGGCTGGTCCAGCCGACTGTTCTCTCTTTGACTCACCAACTGGTCCCGGCATGATGTCACTGTGGAACAACTCGGCGCGCCCGTGTTCCCCGACCTGTCCTCCCTGCCTGCGAGCGCCAGGATCAATGGTTTGCCATGACGAGAAGAGGCATTACGGGAAAGGAGTCTTTATGAAGAAGCTCGCTTTGAACGCTCTCATCCTTCCGCTTTGCCTGGGCCTATGGGGCGTCGCGTGGACGGCAGCCCAAACCAAGAAAGAGGTGACAGTCAAGACAGAAGCCACAACGGAACTGGAGCGCGGCAAGAAGCTCTTCGAAACGAATTGCGCTTCCTGTCACGGCAAGGATGGCAAGGGAAGCGGGCCGGTCGCAGTGGCGATGAAGGCCCCCCCGACTGATCTGTCTCAAATCGCCAAAAAGAACCAGGGAAAATTCGACGAAGTCCATGTCATGGCCTTCGTGGATGGCGAGAAAGCCATTTCCGCTCATGGGACCAGGGAAATGCCCGTGTGGGGGACGCGATTTCGACGCAGCAAAGGATCGATGGAGTCCTCGTTGAACATTTACGTCTTGATGAAGTATATCGAGTCGCTGCAGGAAAAATGAGGGCCTCGAATCGCCGTGTCCATTTTTGCGGGAATCCGCACGCGTAAGGGGGCATGGTTGAGGGAGTCAGGGACGAGCCGGGCTTGTTCCTCAAGGGAGCATTGAAAAGGATGGTGCAGTGTTGTTACAATAGGGCAGCATGATTTGCTACAACCGATTTGGAGGGTGCCTCATGGATGCCCCCTAAGTGCCGAATACGTCTTCAAGCGCCAAGAAAGGAGACGTTATGGTTCCGATGTCTTCCCGCCCGGGTCGCCGCGGTCGACTTCACGGCGTTCCCAAGGTTCAAACCCAAACGGCGGCTGTCCCCCTGCATTCCCCCGGCTCGCAACCTTCGCCGCGTTCCTATCGCATTGATGACGGGTTAGTCGCCCGCGATGTGCACACGGCAGGAGAAGCTGTCTGCAGGCAATGCAAGGCGGTTTATCATGGCAAGCGTTGGAGCTACCCGCCCCGGCCGCTGACCCGGTTTAAACAGCTCCCCCGCGTCGAGTGTCCGGGTTGTCGATTGGAACGCGAGGGGAAAGTGGGTGGCATCGTGAGTCTTTCGGGCGACTTCTTGCCGGGCCATGAGGAAAATATCCTGTCGCAAATACTCCGCATTGCCCAGCGCGAACGGCAGCGGAATCCGCTGGCCCGCTTGCTGAAGTTCGAGCGCATTGGAGGGGGGCTTTCTGTCTTTACCACTCACCGCACGCTCGCTGTCCTGTTGGGAAAGGGCCTGCACCACGCGAACCGCGGGTCGCTCAAAATTCATTGGACCGATCATGACCCCCTCCGCGTGGAGTGGTCCCGAACGTGAAAATCACCCCGCGGCGCATGCGAGGCTCCAGGGTATTCCAAACGGCAGACCCCGCCTGCATTAAGAGCTTCTGAGGAGGACCGCGCAGTTCGAACCACCGCGCCCGGAGGCTTGAGCCATCCCCTGAACAACGGAACTCCCGGTTCAGGAGTGCGGGGGTTCGTCCCTTTTCAGACAAGACCCAGTCGTGACCCGTTTTTTCTTCCTACCTACCGAGAGGAGCCGTTATGACCATCCGAAGACAAGATGCACTTAATTACCACGCCTTGGGGCGTCGCGGGAAAATCGAAGTGACGCCCAGCAAGCCCTGTCGAACCGCGTTTGATCTCTCCCTGGCTTACACGCCGGGCGTGGCAGAGCCCTGCCGTGAGATCGAAAAAGACATCGAGAACGTCTATCGCTATACCGCCAAGGGAAACCTCGTGGCGGTGGTTTCCAACGGCACCGCGGTCTTGGGCCTGGGTGATATCGGGGCGGCCGCCGGCAAGCCGGTCATGGAAGGGAAAGGGGTCCTCTTCAAGCGTTTCGCCGACATTGACGTCTTTGACTTAGAACTGGATACCCATGATCCTGACGAGATTATCCGCACCGTTCAACTCCTGGAACCGACCTTTGGCGGCATCAACCTGGAGGATATCAAGGCCCCCGACTGTTTCTACATCGAGGAAACCCTGAAGAAAACGATGAAAATCCCCGTGTTTCATGACGATCAGCACGGCACCGCCATCATTTCGGGCGCTGCGCTCATCAATGCCGTCGAGCTCGTGGGAAAGGACATCTCCAAGGTCCGGGTCGTGTTCAATGGTGCCGGCGCGGCGGGCATCGCCTGTGCCGAACATTACGTCCGTCTGGGAGTGAAGCGTGAAAATGTCACTCTCTGCGATTCGAATGGCGTCATTTACAAAGGCCGCGAGAAAGGAATGAACCCGTACAAGCAGCGGTTTGCACAGGACATTTCTTTAAGAACGCTGGCGGACGCCATGAAAGACGCCGACGTATTCTGCGGAGTGTCGGTCGCCAATTGCGTGACGAAGGACATGGTGCGGTCGATGAATGTCAATCCGATTGTCTTTGCGATGGCCAACCCCGACCCCGAAATCACCTATGAGGACGCCAAGGCGGCGCGGAATGACGTCATCATGGCCACCGGCCGAAGCGACTATCCCAACCAGGTGAACAATGTGCTGGGATTCCCGTTCATCTTTCGCGGCGCCCTGGACGTCCGGGCGACAGCCATCAATGAGGAGATGAAAATAGCCGCGACTCTCGCCCTCGCCTCACTGGCGAAACAGGATGTCCCCGATACCGTCGTTCGGGCTTATGGAGGAGAACGATTCAAATTCGGCCGGGACTATATCATCCCCAAGCCGTTTGACAGCCGCGTGTTGATCTGGGAAGCCTCCGCCGTGGCGAAAGCAGCCATGGATAGTGGCGTGGCCCGCGAGCCGGTGAACCTGGACGAATATAAGGAAAAACTGGAACTCCGCTTGGGAAAGTCCCGAGAACTGATCCGTCACGTTGTCCACAAGGCCCGGAAGGATCCGAAACGAATCGTGTTTCCGGAAGGCGACCATGAGAGAATTCTGCGGGCCTCCCAAATCCTGATCGACGAGAAAATCGCGAAGCCTATTCTGCTCGGAAGCATCGAGAAGATTACCCAGACCATAAAGGAATTGGACCTGACTCTGAAGGGCGCGCAAATCATCGAACCCACTCAATCGCCTCTCTTTGGAAAATATGCCAATGAGTTTTATCAGTTGCGACGGCGCAAGGGCGTCACGCTGGGCGAGGCCCATGAAATCATGCTGAACCGCAACTACTTCGGGGCCATGATGGTCCATTTCAACGATGCCGACGGGCTGATTTCAGGGATGACGCAGCATTATCCCGATACCATCCGGCCGGCGCTCCAGATCCTGAAGACACGGAGCGGCTCCCATCGGGTTTCAGGCCTCTATGTCCTCATGACCAAGCAGGAAACCTTCTTTTTCGCGGACACCACCGTCAACATCGATCCCACTCCGGATGAACTCGCAGAGATCGCAATGAGCAGCGCCGAGGTCGCCCGGAGCTTCGATATTGAGCCCCGCATCGCCATGCTTTCATTCTCGAACTTTGGCTCCACCAAACACCCCCTCACCGAGAAAGTGCGTGTGGCCACCGAGATTGTGAAGCAGTTGATGCCGGAGTTGATGATCGACGGGGAAATGCAGGCGGACACGGCCGTGGTGCCTGAAATCATCAACGAAACCTATCCCTTCTCGACACTTAAGGGCGGGGCAAATGTCCTGATCTTCCCCGACCTTCAGTCCGGGAACATCGCGTACAAGTTGATGATGCGCATCGGAGGGGCGGAGGCCATTGGGCCCATCCTCATGGGTATCGGCCGGCCCGTCCATGTCCTGCAGCGTGGCGCGGAGGTCACTGAGGTCGTCAATATGGCGGCAATCGCCGTCGTCGACGCTCAGTTGTATGAATTCCACCACCAGGAGGTTGTTGGAGCAACCCGTTGAAGGTGTTTTGTCGGAATTTCTCTGTCTGAGTGCGGAGGGCTGAAAGGTCGGGCTTTGCCGGTGCCCAGGATAAGCTGATCCCCCCGCTGCCGGTGGTTTCAATTCAGCCCTCTCCAAGATCCCAGTGGTCTAACCAAGCGCTGCCCTGTCTTGAACATTACCCTGACCTCTTTGGAATAATTTACAGCTTCGAAGGTATCTCCGGCCCCCTTGGTCCTCACAGCAAGTCTCACGGGAATGTGTTGCGTGCAACAGTTTTGTTGCGACAAGTTTTATCCATTGTGTTTCAAGCCAAGAATCATTCCCATTCTTTCATGGTTCTAATTTAAACAATTTAAATGAGATATACTTGAACAAGAAATCCATAAGTTTGGCAAGTCAATTGTATATTCTCTTTATGCATCCCGGCCCCTAGTACAGCATAAACCCAGTGGTTTTAGATGATCTTTGACAACTGAAGTGAAGCCAATCCAAAAGCCGAACGCGAGTTCTTCAATCCGCAGGAGTGGCGGTACCGTCTTCAAAAAAGTAATTACCGCCTAATTTCTGGAACTGATCAGACCAATTCCAAAAACACCTGCAAACGCCCGCACACATCGAGGTAAATTGCCGATGTGAACAACCTACCTTTTATGGCGTGCCGCCTCATTCTTGCGGATCGAAGAACTTACGACTACCTCCTGCACGGACAGGGTTTCACCTCCTGTTGAGTGGAAGATCACACGGCCTACGGACGCCCTCGGGTCAATGATCTTTGCGTGTTCTGGGTTGCTCTTTTCAATTACACACCTCTTTCCATAACGTGGTCTCCATCCGAGTCGTGTGCCTCCTGGTTTTTCCTGGAATGGGGGGGCAGACCTTAAGGAGGCTCTCATGCTCAGCAGGCTTTTATTGTGGGCCGGGTTGAGTCTAACGATTGGACCGGCAGACGTCTGCGCGGACCAAGGCCCGCGCTTGAACCACCAGCCATCAGATTCCCCACTCGCCCTCCCAAGTCCGGAGGGAGGTCAAGCCCAACTCCCCGCGGCACTTCTCTCCCCCCAATCACGCCCTGCTGCCTCCGAAGTGCTGTTGAAAGGAATGATCCGGCCGCTGAGTCGACCCAAGACAGATGGAATTCTGGTAGCTCAGATGTCTCATCGCGGTCCCCTGGGACCGGTCGGGATTTCGAATCGGCGCTCATCATTGGACCCCGAGTTCGAAACGTTGACTCATGCTCGCACCACCACTCCGAGCCGTGCTTCTTCTACCGGCACCCTTTTTGCTCAGGCCATCCCCAAGGAGGCCGAGGCCCAATACAAGAAGGCGACAGAACTCCTCAAGAAAGAAAAAAACGTCGAGGCCATCCAGGTTCTCCATCAGGCCCTTGATCTCTATCCTGATTATTTTCTCGCCCTTCAAGCCCTGGGAGTCGTCTACGTCAGGGAAGGTCAATTTGAGGCGGCGCTGAAAACCTTGTCGCACGCCATCCAGGTCAACCCAAAATCGGACGTCTCCTTTCTATCCATAGGGATCGCACAGCTGAATCTCAACCGAATGGAAGAAAGCATTCAGTCTCTTCGACAATCCACGGCACTCAATCCCCGATCTTCCAACGGCTACCTCATTCTCGGTTATGCCCTCATCAAGAGCGGTCATGCCCATGAGGCGGAGGATCCCCTCCAACTTGCATTTCGTTTCGGAGGGGGCCGGGTGATCGAGTCGCAACTGTATCTCGCTAACGCCTACGAAAAGACTGGACGGTTTCACGACGCGGCCAACGCTCTCCAGCTCTATCTCAAACATGCCCCCAAGGGGACTGACAAGGTGAAGATCGAAACCATGATTGAAAGGTTGCAAAAGAAATCAGCGGAATCCGACAAGTGATATCTCCAGAGATCCAGTGTTGGGATCCAGGGGCTGCTCCCCTTCCCGTTCCCCCGGGGGGCGGCCCGATTCATATTCTCTCCCTTCTGAAATGGACGTCCGTCCCTGTGACTTTAGTCATCGTTTCCATCATTGAAAACTTATAAGATCTTCCGGACAGTCAGAGATCCTCCTAGCCAATGGAGAAAGACCCGGCGACCTTGTTTGACCTCACGGGTAAACCCTGATCTCGAGGCAGCCCTGACTGACCAGCTTGACCGGCGGTAGAAGGACGACGGCAAGAATCAAACTCAGATCGGAGACTCCATGACCACCCAAATCAAGGCCCATGCCACCGAGGAGCTGCGGCACGAGCACCAGTCCGTGCTCCAGTTGTTGAATGAGATGAACCGCGTACTGGATTCGGCAGACCTCTCTGTGACAGTTTCCTGGAAGCCGTTTTTCGAGGATGCATTAAAGTACTTCAAGAAGGATGTCGCCACTCACTTCAAGAAGGAAGAGGACGCCCTCTTTCCCGCCTTGGAAAGGTACATTGGCCGGGAAGGCGGGCCGATTGCCGTCATGCTGAACGAGCACCAACAGCACAACGCCCTCCTCGTGAAACTCAATGAAGCGGTGGCCGCGGGCGACCTGCCCGGGCTCCGTTCAGTGTGGGAGAATTTCAATCCCCTGTTGACCATGCATATCGTCAAGGAGGATTCGGTGCTGTTCCCGATGGCGGAACACATGCTCACCGAAGAGGAATGGAGCAGAGTGGGCCGCAGGATGGAGGAGCTCAACAAAGCACATTAAGGAAACCCGATAGGCAGGAAAACAAGAAATCAAATGCGGAAATGGAAGCCAGGGGCGCAAATAGATGTGGCCCTGATCTGACTCCCGCCGATCCCCTCCGGCGTTGCCAAGCGCCTTGTCGACCTCTGACTTCCTCGGCGTGAGGGCTTAATTTGGTATCGCCAGAAGTCAAATGTGGTGCGGGGGAAGGGACTTGAACCCTCACGCCCTTTTGGGGCTTGAGATTTTAAGTCTCATGCGTCTGCCGATTCCGCCACCCCCGCGTCCGTCACTGAGGCAAGAATATACTCGCAGGGTGCGGAAAAAGGCAAATAAATGCCCCTCATCTCCCTCCGTTCTCGGCGAAGAGCGGATTGAAAGCAAGACCCTATTTCGGACGAGCCGGAACCAAACCCGGGTTTTATTAGGAAGCCAGGAACACAGGAGGATCAGTTATTGAGGGAAGGCCCGCCGGGAGGGAGCCTCAGATTCTCTTTAGATTGGGGCCTTCAACTTCCTATATTCCTGGTCTCCTAATGATGAATTCTCTTGCCCTCGTCGGGACAAATTCTGCTGATCAGTCACTTCTCGCATTCCCCATTTTTTCCCGAAACAGCGATTCCCCCTTTGAGGTTTCTTGGAGACCCCATCGTCGCCACAGGACTAGACCTGGCAGACGGTATAACCGCAAACGCGGCAGTGAAGGCAGCCGCTGGAATGCTCAATGGGACCGCCGCACTCCCCGCAGATTTCATTCGCCAATTCTGCGCGTTCCGTTTCCCCCCACCCTGAGATGACCGTTGCTTCGCGTTGTGTGATCGACTTGAGCTCGAATTGAACTGCGGGCTTCCGGAGCACCTGGTGCCGCTTGCTGGTGTCACGGAAGATGGTAATTCCCTTACAGCCCATTTCATGGGCCAGCCGGTACACTTCCGCCACATCCTCAACGCTCGCGCTCGCCCGGAGGTTCACCGTCTTGCTGACGGCGCTGTCGGTGAATTGCTGAAAAGTCGCTTGCATGCGAACGTGGTCAGAGGGGGCGATGTCATGCGCCGTTTTGAAAATCTTTTTCACGTCTTCGGGAATTGCGAAGGCGTGTCTCCCATCATTCCCCAGGTCCGCGATCGAACCCTGCTCGGCGAGGGCTTCCATCAAGCGTTCAGAGAAGAATCCACGATCCCGCGCGACGGCGGCAAAGGCCGGGTGGATCTCGACGGCGCGCTCCTCGCCCAGAATGTTCCGGAAGTAGGAGAGCGCGAAAAGGGGCTCGATCCCACTGGAGCAATCCGCAATCAGGCTTAGAGTCCCGGTCGGTGCAATGGTGGTGACCGTGGCGTTGCGGAGCCGCTCTCCTCCGGCCACGTCATAACGGGAGCCTCTGAAATTGGGAAAGACCCCGCGCTGTTCCGCCAGCTCGCACGAGGCCTCGCGGGCCTCCCGTTGCAGGGTTGACATCACGTGCTCGCCGAACTTCCGGGCATCCATCGAATCATAAGCGATCCCCATCTGGATCAAAACATCCGCAAAGCCCATCAGGCCGAGGCCGATCTTCCGATTGCCATGCGTGATTTCCGCCGTTTTCTCCAGGGGGTATTGATTGGCCTCAATCACGTCATCGAGGAAACGTACCGCCCAGCGGACCGTTTCCTGAAATTTTTCCAGGTCGAACCTGCCGTCCATCATATGCGCGGCCAAATTGATGGAGCCGAGGTTGCATGATTCGTATGGGAGCAGGGGCTGCTCTCCGCACGGATTGGTCGCCTCGATCGCCCCCTTGTGCGCGGTGGGGTTGTCGCGGTTGATCCGGTCCAGAAACACCAACCCGGGATCGCCCGTCGCCCAGGCCAGTTCGGTGACCTTCTCAAAGAGCTCGCGCGCATGCATCGACCCCTGCGGCTTGCCAGTCCGGGGATTGACCAGTTCAAACGAATCATCCTTTTTGAGCCGATCCATGAAGTCGTCTGTGACGGCAACGGAGAGGTTGAAGTTATTGAGAGATTCGTCATTTGACTTGCTGGTGACAAACTCCATGATGTCGGGGTGATCGTAACGGAGCACGGCCATATTGGCGCCGGCGCGCGCTCCCCCGAGTCGGTTGATCTCGGTAGAGTAGTTGTACAGCCGCATGAAGGAAACGGGCCCGGAAGAGATGCCCCGGGTCGAGGCCACGTCATCATTGCGCGGCCGCAACCGGGAGAAAGAAAAACCGGTACCACCCCCGCTTTTCTGAATAAGCGCCGCGTCCCGGAGAGTCGAGTAAATCGATTCCATCGAGTCCTCGATCGGCAGAACAAAACATCCCGAGAGCTGGCCGAGCGGTGTTCCGGCGTTCCTCAAGGTGGGGGAATTGGGCAAGAACTCCAGCGTGGCCATCATGTCGAAAAACTTCTGCTCAACCTCTTCTAAAGAAAGCGCCCCCTTGTAATGGGCTTCGGATTGAGACACGGCTTGAGCAACCCGGCGGAACAGCTCCTCCACGGTCTCGCAGACTTTCCCTTCGGGGTCGCGCCTGAGATAACGCTTCTCGAACACCATCTGAGCATTGGAGGTGAGATTCATACCCATAATCTACCAGAAGAAAAAGCGAACATAAAGCGAAAACTGAACCACATGCCCTTGCCTCTCATCGCACGGGAGGCTTCCGCAAACCGCCTCCGGGTCCAGCCCGCCGGAGGGCTTGAAACATAAGTATTATCCCCATTCATCTTGCGCTTAGCGATCAAAAAACTCCAGGATGGCCGGGGTGATGTCGGCCAGGGACCGTACCCTTCTGGCAAAAAACTGAGCGTCGCGCCCGAAGGCCAACAACGGGACGGGATTTCGGGTGTGCGACTTCGTCGCGGGATCCTCCAGGTTTCCATGATCGCTGGTCACCAGCAAAGTGTGGGATTGAAAATCAAATCGAGCACACACCCCCGTCAATAAGCGATCGAGTTTGTACACTTCGATCAACGCGCGATCGAAACTCTTTCGGTGCCCCACCAGATCGCTCAGAAAATATTCGTAAAAGGTAAAGTCGTGGCGGAGGGAGATCTTGACAAGGATTTCACCCGCCTGCTCTGGAGTCCGCACCTCCAGGGAAAACCCCCGCGCATTCAAATAGGAATTCGTGAATTCCTGGTACAACGCCCCCCCCGAGGCCACCGCGGCGATGTCATTCAAGGGGATCCCGGCGGCGGTCACCGACGCTGTGGAAACGGAAACGTAATGTCTCGCCAGCGGCGATGTGAAAAACTCCGGTTGATACGCATTGGCGAAGGTGGCATCCAACCCTTTTTTCTTGAGCTTCACAAAAACTGATTCCCGCGAGAGCAATTCCCGCAGTTCGCGGTTGGGGAAGCCGTTCAGATGTCGGCCAAGCAACCGGGCGGCATTCACGCCGGAGAGGATAGAGGCCTGACCAGTCGCGCTCTGCGGGAGCCCGCCTACCCCCAGGGTGGCGTCAATCGCCTTCCCGTATCCCGCAAACTCCCGAAAAATCGTGCGGCGTCGAAATGAAAAGAACCTTGAAGGGAGGAACTGAAAAGGGTTCAGGCGCCTGGCTCTTTGCGCCAAACCCACTCCGTCGAAGAAGACAAATAATATTTTTCTCTGTGGTGGCTTTAAACGGGGCACGGGTCACACATCAAAAGAAAAGCGGCGACCCAACCGTCTCTGGATCGCCGCCCGGATCTTCAGAAAACTATCTAATGAACAGGGGAGCCAGAACCAGCGTGATGGTGGAAAGCAGCTTGATCAGCACGTGGAGGGACGGCCCGGCCGTGTCTTTAAAGGGATCGCCGACCGTATCTCCGACGACAGCCGCCTTGTGAGGGTCGGATTTCTTCCCCACCACCTTGCCGTCCACCGTAAACAGGCCCGATTCAATAAACTTCTTGGCATTGTCCCACGCGCCGCCGCTGTTGTTCAGGAACAGGGCCATCAGGATTCCAGCAATTGTGCCCACCATGAGCAGGGCTGCAACGGACTCGGCCGCAATCGTTTTGTCCTGGGCCGTGATAAACATGCGGAATAGTACTCCGACGGCAACAGGCATCCCGACCGCCACCAGTCCGGGAGCGATCATCTGCTTGAGGGCCCCGCGCGTCACGATGTCAACACAACGGGCATAATCGGGTTTCTCCGTCCCCTCCATGATCCCGGGCTTCTCTTTAAACTGGGTCCGGACCTCCGCGATGACGGATTGTGCTGCCCGCCCCACTGCTTTTATCGCGAGGGCGGAGAAGAAGAACACCAACATGGCTCCCAGCAGGCCTCCGACAAAAACCGCGGGCTTGGCAATGTCGACCCGGTGAAAAAGTGTTTCTCCTTCAGAGCCCAGGTAAAGGCGCACTTCGTCCATGTAAGCGGAAAACAGCAGGAAGGCTGCCAGCGCCGCCGATCCAATGGCATAACCCTTTGTGAGGGCCTTGGTCGTATTGCCGACAGCGTCCAGACGATCTGTCTTCTTGCGAATCTCTTCGGGTTGCTTGGACATTTCCACGATTCCGCCGGCGTTATCGGTGATCGGCCCGAAAGTGTCCATCGCCAAAATGTATGCCGCGGAGCCCAGCATCCCCATGGTGGCGACGGCGGTTCCAAACAGCCCTCCGTTCGGGACGGCCCATTCCCCCAAATGATAGGAGGCGAGGATGGCAATCGATATCGTAATCACGGGCAAAAGGACGCACTCCATCCCTACCGAGATTCCGGAAATAATATTGGTGGCTGGCCCGGTGATGGAGGCATTGGCAATCTCCTGAACGGGCCGATACCGGTATTCGGTGTAATACTGGGTGATCCAAACAAAAGCCCACGAGGTCAGCACCCCAATCACCCCGCAGATGAAAAACTTCCACCAGGCATCGGGATCATTCGAGCTGGAGAGCAACCACTTCGTGGCCCCAAAAAACGCGACGATCACCAGCGTGGCTGTGACCGCATAACCCCGGTTCAACGCGGACATCGGATCCTGGCCCTGTTCCTTGGTTTTGACGATCAAGATTCCGATGATGGAGGCAATCAAGCCGAAAGCGCGGGCAACCAGGGGGAACATCATTACCCCGACGATGCCATACGCGAAAGGCATATTCATCCTTTGCGCCGACGCCGCCAGGGTCGCACCCAGGATCATTGCCCCAATGTTTTCGGCTGCCGTGGACTCAAACAGGTCAGCCCCTCGACCGGCGCAGTCGCCCACATTGTCTCCGACCAGGTCGGCAATTACCGCCGGGTTGCGGGGATCATCTTCCGGGATCCCTGCTTCCACCTTCCCCACCAGGTCCGCACCGACATCGGCGGCCTTGGTGTAAATGCCTCCGCCCAGCTGTGCGAATAAGGCAACAAAAGAGGCGCCAAAACCATATCCCACGATCAGCAAAGGAATCTTTTCCTTGGCAACCTCGGGCGCAAAGGTGCTGACCAGCCAGTACAAGCCTCCCACGCCGAACAGCGACATGGCCACGACAAACAGGCCGGACACCGCGCCTCCCCGCAACGCGATCTGGAGGGCCTTGTTCAGCGAAGACCGTGCGGCCGACGCCGAGCGGACATTGGAGCGAATCGAAACCCACATCCCGACATACCCCGCAAAGACGGAGCAGGCCGCCCCGAGCAGAAAGGAGAGCGTGATCCAGAACGCGAGTCCCGTCGACGTCGCCACAGGATCGAAACTGTGATGTGATCGGATAAACGCGTATAGAACAAAGATGACCACAGCCAACACGACTGCCAGCAGCACAATCGTGCCGTTTTGACGACGCAAGAATGCCTCCGCACCTTCCTTGATGGCATTGGAAATGACTTGCATTTCCTTCGGCCCTTGATCCTGGCTCAAGACCCAACGGGCCAGCAGGACAGCCACCAACAAAGACAAGAGACTAATCCCAATAACGATCGGCAGAAAGACCATACGTGATCCTCCAGATTGTCTTACATCGAGGGGTTAGGGGCGCACGAGAATCCCCGCACGCTGGGATCATTTGAATCGCGAGTGCAAATTTGAGTCCTGAAATGAAGCGAAGATAATGCGAAGTGCTCTCAGACCAATGAAGCGACCTGAGTATATATCACAACTATTTTATTTGCGCAATTCGCGCCCCCCTTTCTGCTGCTGTGGACAGGCCCGGCTTCCTTGCTATTTCAATTTCCCGGTGATATGATGGCAGAGAATCGATAATTGTGAGTACTATAGCGCCACCGTGTTTTCAATCTAATGGATTATTGACGCTGGAGGTTTCTTATGGGAGAGAATAACGACACAGGCAGCAAGGTTCTTTTCTTTGTGGTAGGAGCGGGAATTGGCGCCGTCATTGCGCTTCTCTTCGCTCCCCGGTCAGGCAAAGAGACGCGCGAACTCCTCGCCCAGAAGGCCGTTGAGGGGAGAGAGTACTTGACCTCGACTGCCAGAAACGTTCAGGATAAGACCCAAGAGGTTCTCGACCAGACCAAGGAGACGCTGACCCAGAAAAAATCACAGATTTCAGCGGCCCTCGAAGCCGGCAAACAAGCCTATCGCGACGAAAAATCCAAAGCGAATTAATGATCGCCATGATTTTAGTGGATTTTATAACCTTGTTTGGAGTGGATCGGTTTCGAACTCGGGACGCAATAATCTTGACACCCGCGCGAGTCTTTTGCGGGCGTAGTTGTGGGGATTCACAGCGTATCTATCACCCGGATGGAGCCTAGCGCTCGATCTTTTCCTGGAGGCTTGCTGTGTCGAATGACATTGGTCTCGTGCTGGTGATCGTTGTTTCGGTGGCGATCCTTGTCCAGGTGGGCATCCTCTACGGCATCTTTCAAGCGATGAGTCGCCTCAACCAACAGGTGACGACCGCGCGGGAGGCTTTTGACCGCTCCAAGGATCCGTTGATGGGCGATATCAAGGTCCTGCTCAACCAATCGATCGAACTGGTCAGCAATTTGAACCGGATTTCGGGGGATTTCTCGAAGATCTCCTCCGCCGCACGGGATCAGGTGGAGAAGGTGGATTTCCTGGTCTCTGAAACGACGGATTTGGCGCGGAATCAAGTGCGCCGGCTGGATGTCATCGTCACCGACGCCATCGACCATATCGAGCGCACCACCAAGGTGGTTCAAACCAATATCCTCGGCCCGGTTCGAGAAGTTTCAGCCGTGATCAAGGGGATAAAAATGGGATTGGAATTCCTGGCGTCCAAGCGCCAGCCGGCTCAGGTGGACAAGGCGACGCAGGACGAAGCCATGTTCATCTGATCTGAGGAGAGCCCGCCCAGGAATGGGATTGTTGTCTGGAAATTGAAGATTTGGAAACGGGCCGGGGATTCACCCGGCCCGTTTTCTTGTAGAGGTTCGAGACATTCTGCGTCGCGGGCTAATTCAGCGCCTTTCCGATCCATCCTCCACCCACCACCAGATCGCCCTCGTAGAAAACGCAAGCCTGTCCCGGCGTAATAGCGCGCTGCGGCTCGTTGAAGGTCATCACAACACTTCCGTCGCCGGAGTTTGAGACCACCCCTTCAGCCGGCTCATGGCGGTTGCGAATCTTCGCGGAGACCGAACGCGGCCCCTTCAACACGTCCAGGGAAATCCAGTTCACATCGCACACCCGTGCCCGGCGATGCATCAGTTCTGCATCGTCTCCGACCACGACGCGGCGGGTCACGGGATCGATGGAAATGACGTACAAAGGACGTCCCAGGGCTACCCCCAGGCCCTTGCGCTGACCCACGGTGAAATGATGAACACCCCGGTGGCGGCCCAACACGGTGCCATCGCGGAGCGTGATCTCTCCCGCCAACCCGTTATCGTCCCGCGGGACCGAACCCGAGTCTGCGTCATTCCCGGCCGTGATCTCGGCTCGATAAGCCTCGATGAAATCAGAGTACGCCCCGCCGGGCACGAAACAGATTTCCTGGCTTTCGGGCTTTTCGTGGGTCGGCAGATTCCGGGAGGCGGCAATTTCCCGGACGACTGGTTTCGTCAGGTGGCCGAGGGGAAACTCGGTCTGAGAGAGTTGCTCCTGGGTCATTCCAAAAAGGAAGTAGGACTGGTCCTTGCTGGTATCGACCCCCTTCAACAATTCATGGCGGCCACTTGCCCGGTTGTATCGAACCCTCGCGTAATGCCCCGTGGCCAACCGGTCGGCTCCAATCTGGAGGGCCCGGGTTCGGAGCAAGTCGAACTTGAACACATTGTTACATTCCACGCAGGGAATGGGTGTCCTTCCCTGGAAATACTCCCCGATGAACGGCTTCACGACCCGGGCCTCGAACTGTTCCCCGAAATTGATTACGTAGAAGGGGAACCCGAGGTACTCGGCCACGCGCCTCGCATCATGCAGGTCGTCCAGTGAACAGCAGTGTCCCGAGGACTGAATGCCCGCCCGGGCCTTCAATTCAGGGAGTCGTTCCTGATCCCAGAGCTGCATGGAGAGCCCCACGACGTCATGTCCGGCGTCCAGCAGCAACGCGGCCGCAGTCGATGAATCCACTCCGCCACTCATAGCAACGGCTATTCTCTTGGTCATAAACGCGCCATCTTAGCAGATTCGGAACCCAAATCAAACTTCCGGAGCCTCGGCGGGGGTGGCGCACACATCGCAAAGAGCACAATGTATGCGACACCAGGGAAGCACTGATCAGTCCAGTGTACCAATCCGCCCACATATTATTCCATTCCTCGAGAAGATAGACGCCCCGATTGATTGGCGTTAGACTTGATTAATGGAATTTGAATGGGATCTGAAGAAAGCGACCACGAACCTTCGAAAACAACGGAAGCTTATAAAGAAGAAATCTAGGACGCGGATGCAGAGCGACCTTCGCTCTGAATATGATTTGAAGAAGCTGCTCAAGGGCGGTGTCCGCGGGAAGTACGCAAGACTTTACGAAACTGGCGCCAACGTCGTCTTACTCGACCACGATGTCTTCAAGGCGTTTCCTAATGAGCAGGCGGTCAACGAAGCGTTGCGTTTGGTGGTTAAGTTAACAAAGATTCCAAATAGCAGATGGTCCGGCGCTGCAAAGGCACACTGATTCGGAGCGAAAAAGAGGAGAAAAGGGGGGCAGCTTTTTGCAATCGCGAGTTGATCCTTGACCTTTTGAAGAGGTCGGTCTCGTTTCGACTCGATTTCCATTTGAAGAGCTCTGACACGCCCTTTTCCTTTAATACCCCCAACGCCAGTTGGGAGATCGTTCAAGCCCATCCTCCAAAACAAAATCACCGTGCCTTCTGAAGCAGCGTCGTCACTCCATTGCCGGGGATCAGTGGCTTTTTCTAAGTCCAGCATAGGCAAGCAAGGAGAGTTCTCAGCCCCCCCCATCAGGAAAAGGTGGTCTTTGAACGATCCACCAGCTACCGCTGGTGGGATTTTCGAGTCGAACTTGGTCTGTGGGTAGGTTGAAACTGAATCATCCACCACCTGCCGGTGGGGGGACTAGACTTCTGGCATTAGGGTTGATTCGCGGCCTAATCCGAAGGGAAAGGAATAGAGTCCTGAAGACCGCCTCTGACCCGGGGTGCCGCAGGCATGTCTTCTGTACATGCCTGCGTCTGCCAGAGTCCTGAAGACCGCGGCTGGTCGTGGCCCTTGGGGGATTTGCCGGTGGCCTCGCCGGGGAGAGTAGAGGCGTCATGGATCACTCTTCGCAGACATGCACAAAACGCATGTCTGCGGCACCCGCATACCGATTCATTGGTCCGACGGAATGTCTTGACATAGCAACAATCCTGGACTTGAATTGCGGATAGTGAGGTGAAAGTACGAACAATATAGGAAAGCAGAATACCTCTCCCCGCGACATTGTCGAAGCTTCAATGATGGACGCTTTGTGTATCTCAATTGGAGGACATTCCACATGAACCAATCAAGTTTCCGCAGTGCTGGCCAAATCATCAACTTGATACATTGGCCTATATCAAAACTCCTTGGCGTTATCGTTGCTTTTGGTGCGCTACTCTTTTCACCGAAGGAATGGGTGGATTTTCTACTTGATAATCCTCGCGTGCCGACTCTTCTCAATCCTTGGTTGGGGTTGATATTTGTCTTGGCGTCCTCATTCTTCGTAACTTATTTCATGGTTCGGTTCCTTTCAAAAATCAGAAGTTGGTGCAAGAAGAAAGAAGTATTTGCAGATGTGGACGCTCAGTAGGTCAAGGAAATAACCAGGCCCAATAACTCAACAAGGTGACTCGTTGATTGTTGAGACCAGGCATCAACAACTATATCTTGCCAGCGGCGAGGCATTTCTCGATTATTCTGTAGGATCGGCTGTCCTCTTGCACTTCGCTGCCAAGGCCATTGACGATCTGCGCCGGTTTTACCACCAATACCTTTATACGCATTTCGCGCGGGGCTCGATCCTCCTGCTCCCCGAAACTCGCGACCGGTTCAGGGCAAAGGTGCCTAGGAAGCGATGAGTTCTCAGAAAATAAAGCGGCGAAAGGGGGAGGTCTCAAAATTTAACAAGCTGAGTCGTTGATTGTTGAGACCGGGCACCAACGAATCTCTGTCGACCATTCGTCTAATCGCAGAGCGACATGTCCACAAACTTTCCCCAGATAACCACAGTATCCGATGTGGTCAATGTTACTTCCGGCATGCCCCCTTCCTTCGTTGTAGCTTCTGGAGAAAACAAAGGCTTTTCAATGTTTGTAATGGTTGAAACAACGAGATATTTCGTGAACCACGCCAGAGGTAACTTTCTTGCGCTTTCGTACTGCTCATCACTTAACTCAACAACTAGAAAAAAAGGGGGAGGATCATATGGGTCTGAGAAGACTGCCCAATAGGAAGCGGAGCGATAGAATACGTCTTCCAAATAAACAGTGAAGACGCACGGGCGGCCATCCCTCCGATTTAAAGCTTTCTGCAAGTCGATCGTAAGGGAAGGCCAAGTAATGTCTTTATGCCAATCTATGACGGCATTGTATTTTTGATTGAAGTAGGAAAGTTTCTCGGCTATCTTGCGATTCTTCTCTTTGTCGGATATCTTCGTTTCCGGCTTACTACAACCAGTAATCGTAATTAGGCAAACGAGACAAAACAGCGAAATGCAAATCAGGTGCATCTTGGCGCTTTTTCTTTGCACCGGCGTTCCTCCTTAAAATATATATGGCCACCGCCCGATGTGCTTCGCCTCAATTTCATTCAAAAACGTATACCGTCCGACTCTCGAGACTTTTCTATAGAGTCCCCTTATCACCACCTCTTGCCCCTCCTTCAGTTTCTTATATCCCCTTGAATAGATTCTTATCCTGAGCTCTCTATCAGTGAGCACAAAAACAGTGTATTCATTGCCGAACCGCGAAGTGCGTTGCTGGTAGCCAACAACCTTTCCTCTGACAAAGACAATCTCGTGGTCATAACGATCGGGATTTGCAATTATATCTGGGATACTAGCCTTCTTCTCGATTACATAAACGGTGAGAAGTATTAGGGCTATCGCTATGACAGCCCCAACCATTCCAATCCACTTTTTCCGTAGCAATCGCATGCATGTTACCTCGCTCGTGGAATGGGGCAACGGTGCGCTACCCTCTCAAATGCAATCACTGAAAGTGTATGCATGAGGGAGGAACAAATGAGAATGCCTATTTTTGCCTATCCAGCATCGCTGTCAAATCCGAATCGTTGGCCATTCTCATCAAGGGGCACAATATGCGGGATGGGAAGGCCTGTTTTCTTCCGGACTTGGTCAAGCGTGTGCTCTTTTACGCGGCGGCCACAAAATAGATCGAGCAACCATTTCGTGGCATGCAACTCTCCTCGCAAATATTCCGCTTGTGGACTATCGGTCGCGCCCATGTCCTTTTCATTTAACTCCTTAACCAGCCATTCCAAATGCTGTGAAACAATCCGCACTGCAGAGACAGAATTTTCGAGCATGACCCTGATCATCCCGGCTCGGGTTCTCCTTTCGAAGTTGGCCAAGCGATCCAGCTGATCAAGCACAAGCCGACTGATCCGGAATGAAACAACTTCGCTTGATTCATCCTGATGCTTTGCCATGAAGGGAGTGTAGTTAAAAAAACTACGAGAGTCAAGTGTTTTGCTATCACACCACAGGGATTGGCAGGGTGGCGCATATTGGAGAGCGAAAGGGTCTCAAAATTCAACAAGCTGACTCGTAGATTGTTGAGACCAGGGACAATTATTGACTCATGATTAAGTAATGTCCTATACTCCGGGTTGGAGGTGTGCGATGAGACCTGCTGGAAGCCCGGAGGAATTGCAGCGGCGCCGGGAGCGAGCGGTGGCTCTGCTGCATCAGGGGTATCCACCCGTTGAGGTCGCCGAGCGGGTGGGCGTTGACCGGCGCAGCGTCCGGCGCTGGAAAGCGGCGGTCCGAGCGCGCGGCCGCCAGGCGCTGCGGGCCCGGCCGGTCCCGGGCCGACCTCACAAATTGAACGCGCAGTCGATCGAATGGCTGCAGCAAGACTTGCTGGAGGGGGCTCAGGCGGCCGGCTTTCCCACGGATCTGTGGACCTGTCCGCGCATCGCGGCCCTGATTCAATCGCGCTTCGGTGTGCATTACGAGATCTCCGGGGTGTGGCGTTTGTTGCGCGCCCTGGGATGGAGTCCCCAAAAACCGGAACGCCGCGCCGTGGAGCGCGACGCACGAGCCATCCGGCGCTGGATCAAAAAGGACTGGCCCCGCATTAAAAAAAAGCCCACCGGCTGAAGGCGCATCTGGTGTTCCTGGATGAAACCGGTTTTCTGATGGCCCCCCGGGTGTGCCGCACCTGGGCTCCCCGCAGTCACACTCCCGTGTTCTATCAACGCGGCGGTTCCTATCAGAAGGTCTCTTGTATCGGCGCGCTGGTGGTGCCTCCCGGTCGCCATTCCCTCCACTTCTACTTTCGCTTGCATCCCGACCACAACATCAACACCGATCGAGCCCTCGGCTTTCTCACCCAACTGCTCCGCCAATTGCAGGGCAATCTCCTGGTCATCTGGGACGGCGCGGGTCCCCATCTGGCCCGAAAGGTGGAAGCCTTCCTGTATCGTCATCTCCGCCTCTACCTGGAATATCTCCCTCCCTGCGCCCCCGAACTCAATCCCGTCGAATACGTCTGGAGTTATCTCAAAAAAAATCCCCTGGCCCACTGTCCGGCGACCACTCTGAGCAGTTTGACCGACACCGCTCGCCGTTCCGGCCAATCCCTACAACGCCAACCCCGACTCCTGCGCTCCTTCCTGAAGCACAGTTCTCTTTTTTTACGTCTTAAATAGGACATTACTTAATCAATTACCAATAATTCATCTGTGGATTTCAGGATCGGGTTGAAAAGGATGCAGCGCTCAAGACAATGCTCACTGCCGCAAATGCAAAGCTTGTTGATTTGTGAGACTTGGCACCATGGTTGAAGATTATCTTGGTCTCCGATAACTGACTGCCCGAACTTGATAATTCATCAAAGATGGGTTGTCGAAGAGAAAGAGATGACAGGCGACTGCGGCCAAAGATCAAAGCGCGCGGATTTTGTACAGGTATAATATTGGGTTATGAGCCAAATCGTTTATTTCGTCGGAGCGGGTCTGACAAAATCGTTGCAGCAGAATTCCCCTGTCCCTTTGCTCAATGATTTCATTTCAGTTATGGCTGATTATTTGACCGAGAGTGATGTTATCCGTGTGGCTCTTGCCGATTTCGAATGTGATGACTTGTTTGAATGGAGATGCGATGAATGGAAAGATACAGCTCAAAGCATTTTGGATTGCGATGGATCCGTTCCAAAGGATCTCCTGAGGAAGTTTCAAGGAATTATGAAATCGCGCCCTTCTGAAAACATCGAGATGCTCTTGGGGAGGGGGTTTGAAAAGCACGCAACACCTTATAACAGTTCGGCTATGCGGTTCTGTTTTGCAATTAACGATGTATTTAGTCGAATAGGGTGGAATGTCAATTTACCGCCGCTGGAACAGTTTTTGCGCAAACAGCTTAAGCTGTCCGGCGGCAGGCACACTTTTATTAGCTTCAACTACGATCTCGTGCTCGACCGCTGCATTCGGGAGTATACAAAGGGTGACTGGCAACCATCTGATGGTTATGGTTTCAAAATAGAAAGATCATTCAACCAGAACGAGGGTGAGGTCCACATGAAACAGTTCGACGGGGATGGAGGTTCATTTTCTTCCTTTCCGCTACGTGATTTGGTCCTCAGGTCAAGCCCCAAATGCCCGGTTAAGCTCTTAAAGCCTCATGGGTCATTGAATTGGTTGATAAGCTATAATTGGAAGGGTCTGACCCGAAAATTGTTCATAGCGGGGGCTGGTTGCACACGGTGGGTTGCTTGGGGGAAACAACGGTTGCTATTCTCTCATGTCTTGCTTCCGCCCACAAAGGGAAGGAATGGCAAGATCTCCGCAATCCCGATTTGAAGAGGCACCTCCGCATTTTTTTCATTCGCGATCTTCAGCTAACCCCCGCGCTGGCGCTCGCCCGTCAGCAATTGCAGAATGCGGAGACCCTCGCGATTAGAAGATAGACGCCTCGATTGATTGGGGTTAGACTCAATTAATGGAATTTGAATGGGACCTAAAAAAGGCAGCCACGAACCTTCGACGGCATAAGATTTCCTTCGAAGAAGCGGCCACTGTGTTCGGTGATCCCCTCAGCATTACCTTTCAAAATCCTGACCACTCATCGGAGGAGAATCGATATCTCACCATTGGGCCTAATACCGCCTCCGACGTTTGATCGTATCTCATACAGAACGAGAAAACAGGATTCGAATCATTGGCGCTCGCGAGCTCACAAGGGGAGAGAGGGAAGCCTATGAAGAAGAAATCTAGGAGGGGGATTCAGGGCGACCTTCGCCCTGAATATGATTTGAAGAGGCTGCTCAAAGGCGGTGTCCGCGGGAAGTACGCGAGACTGTACCGGACCGGCGCCAACGTTGTCTTACTTGACCACGATGTCTCCAAAGCGTTCCCTAATGAGCAGGCTGTCAACGAGGCATTGCGTTTGGTGATTAAGTTAACAAAGATTCCAAATAGCACAAAGTCCAGCGCTGCAAAGGCACACTGATTAGGAGCGAAAAAGAGGAGAAAAGGGGGGCAGCTTTTTGCAATCGCGAGTTGATCCTTGACGTCTTGAAGGGGTCGTTCTCGTTCCTACTCGCTTGCCATTTGAAGAGATCTGACACGCCCTTTTCCTTTGATCCCCCCAACGGGAGTTGGGGGATGATTCAGGTACTCCCTCTAAAACAATACCCCGCGCTCTCCGGACTAGCTTCGTTGCTCCACCGCTACGGATCAGGGGCTTTCTTGAGTCGACCGCAGGCAAGCAGTGGGAGTTGTGAGTCCCCCCTTTACCAAAAGGCAGTAGCTGAATGATCCACTCCGCCGAGGCGGACTGGTGGGATTTTCAAGTCGAACTTGGTCTGTGGGTAGGTTGGAACTGAATGATCCATCACCTGCCGGTGGTGGGATTAGAGGTCTGGGCGGGGGTGGCGCACACATCGCGTCTTTGCGGTATGTGCGATGGCGGGTCAATGGCCTTTGGAGCCTGAAAAGGAGCATCCCTCCAAAAAAATCGCGTTCAGTCGCCACAAAGACTATAGATCAACTATGCCCTCCCTCGCCAGATTCTCGATACAAGATTTTACAGCCTCGATCGGTACGGGCCAGCAATTGCAGTTGACAGGCCGCGGTCGACAGGGTAATAAATGAGTTCTCAAAATAGATTCAACCATCAAAAAACAAGGAGAATTCGATCCATGACCGATCGCGCTCGCTTCTTGAAAATCCTGGGTTGTCTGACACTGGGTCTTTTCCTGGCGATCCCCTTCCTATCAGCCCAGCCTCCCGCTGGACCCAATCGAGGAGTTGCAAACCTGACCCTTGACGGAAAGACGATTTCCATCAACTACGGCCGACCCGCCCTGAAAGGCCGCGATCTCTCCAACTCCGTCGCGGTGGGAACGGTGTGGCGCTTCGGGATGAACGAGGCCACCGTCCTCAAGACCGATGCGGACCTTTACACCTGCTGCGGCGTGTTGAAGGCGGGTTCCTACAGCTTGTGGGCAAAAAAGGTCGGGGAAAATAAATGGGAATTGATTTTCAATTCTCAGACCGGCCAGTGGGGAACCGACCATGATCCGCTTAAAGATCTGATCTCGGTCCCCATGAAGGTGGAGACCTCCAAGGACAGTGCCGAACAGGTCACTATCACGCTGGTCAAGACGGCCAAAGGCGGGGAAATTCGGTGTGCCTGGGGCACACAGCTCCTCGCTGCTGAATTCAGCAATAAACCATAACTCCGGCCCTGGACGAGTATGAACTGAATCAAGGCCCGCGGCGGGTGTGACCGCCGCGGCGTCTCATTCAATCTTCAAGCGGAGACCTCTCCGGCAACGACCTGCGGCTGCGGAATCTTGAGAATCGTCCGATAGGTATCGCGGGCGATCAGAACCTCCTCGTTGGTGGGAATCACGAAGATGCGGGAGCGGCTCTTCTTCGTGGCGATGTCGCCCTCCTTGACGGCCTGATTCTTCTCCCGGTCGATTTCATAGCCGATCGACTGCAGCCGGTCACACGCCTTCTCGCGAATCAAAGATGCGTTTTCGCCGATCCCTCCCGTAAAAATCAACGCGTCCACGCGACCCAGAACCGCCGTATAGGCCCCGATATACTTGCGGAGCCGATAGCAGAACATGTCGATCGCCAGCTTGGCCCGGGCGTGCCCCTCCACCATGCTGATCATGAGCTGGCGCATATCGTTCGATTCCCCCGAAATTCCATACAGCCCGCTCTGCTTCATGAGCAGGTTGGTCACGTCGCTGGCGGTCAGTTCCTCCTGAAGCATCATGTACACCACGACGGCCGCATCCAGGTCGCCCGTGCGGGTCCCCATGACCAGGCCTTCCAGCGGGGTCATGCCCATCGAGGTGTCCACCGAATTCCCGTTCTCGATGGCGGTAATGGAGCAACCGTTTCCAAGATGACAGGTGATCAAGTTACAGGTTTCCTTCGGCGCCCGCGTGATCTGGCGATAGCGATAAGCCACATAGCGGTGAGAGACGCCATGAAAACCGTAGCGGCGGATCTGATGCTGCTTGTACTGGCTGTAAGGCAAGGCGTAAAGAAACGCCTCGGGGGGCATGGTTTGGTGGAAAGCAGTGTCAAACACCGCCACCTGGGGCAGGCTCGGGAAAAGCTCGCGGCAAACGTAATATCCCTTCAGGTTGTGGGGATTGTGCAAGGGAGCCAGGACGACACAATCCTCGATCGCTCTGACGGCCTCTTCGGTCATCAGGGTCGACGAAGAGAATCGTTCCCCACCGTGTACGACGCGGTGACCGATCGCCTCGATCGGAGAGTCCACCCCCACCAATCCGTGGTCGGTCAGAAGGGAGATGATCTTGGCAATGGCCGTCTTGTGGTCATAGATCGCCTGCACGTGCCGTTCGAAATCGCGCGTGGTCACCGACTCGAAGGTGATGATGGCATCGTCGGCGCCGATCTTCTCGACCTGGCCGCTGGCCAGCCGCCGATCGGTGGCGGTTTCGATCATGTGCTGATCCGTTTCAATCAACTGGAACTTAACGGAAGAACTCCCGGAATTCAGTATGAATATTTTCATGAGGACACCATTCTATGAATGAAGTACAGCGTTATTCTAACACAGGGGGAGCTGTCTTTTGCTTTCCAACCTTCACCGGCACGGACCGAACATGCTCAACGGTCCGACACACAATCTCTGCGGCGCGATCAATCTCCTCCTCGGTATTGAATCTGCTTAAACTGAAGCGCAAGCTGCTTCGGAGAATTTCGCTGCGGACCCCCATCGCCTTGAGAACGTGGGATGGTTCCAGGGACCCTGAGGAACAGGCCGCTCCCATGGAAGCCGCCACCCCCTCCATATCCAACGCCAGCAACAGCGCCTCTCCATCGACCGCTTCAAAGCCGAGATTGCTGGTGTTGGCAACGCGGAACCAGCGATGTCCATTGACCTGGGAGTGGGGGCATCGCGTAAGAACCGAATGTTCGAAGCGGTCGCGCAGAGATGCGACACGCGGCGACTCTGAGAGGCTATTCTGCCGGGCGAGTTCGGCGGCCCGGCCCAACCCGACCGCGCCCGCCACATTCTCGGTCCCCGCCCGCCGCTTCCGTTCCTGACTTCCGCCGACCATCATCGGTGTCAAGCCGACCCCTTTGCGGACATAGAGGGCGCCGATTCCCTGGGGACCATGAATCTTGTGGGCGGACAGTGAGAGCAGATCCACTCCCAGGCTCTTCACATCCACCGGGATCTTCCCCACCGCTTGCACCGCGTCCGTGTGCACCGGGATGTGTAAGGCCCGGGCGAGCTCGACAATTTCCTGCACAGGCTGAATGACCCCGGTCTCATTGTTCGCCATCATAACCGAGATCAGAATTGTTTCCGGGCGGACGGCCGCGCGAAGTTCCTCCAGTTGAATCAGCCCGTCGCGGTCAACACCGAGATAGGTGATATCAAACCCCTGTTTTTCCAGGGTCCGGCACCCCGACAAGACAGCCGGATGTTCGATCGAGGACGTAATCAGGTGATGCCCTTGATTCCTGCGTGCCCCGCTCATCCCCAAAATCGCCAGGTTGTCAGCCTCTGTGCCGCTGGAGGTGAAAACGATCTCCTGGGGAGCCGCGCTAACCAACGAGGCCACCCGCTGCCGCGCGCTCTCCAGGGCGGCCATGGCGCGCTGCCCGTACCAGTGCACAGAGGATGCGTTGCCATAGTTTTCGCGGAGCCACGGCAGCATGGCCTCAAAAACCTCCGGCGCCATAGGCGTCGAAGCGTTGTTATCCAGATAGATTCTTGTCATACTCAATCCACAAAGCCCTTCTCATTCTATCTGAAATTTGAGATAAACTACAGCAGGGGTGCTCATCCGGGAGCAGTGGAATGGGGAAATGCGTGCTCCGAAGGGTTGAAACTCCAAGCTGATTTTCAGAGGAAAAGATGCCCGCTACATCCATCATCACTTTGACCACTGATTTCGGTGAATCGGACTATTACGTCGGGGCCATGAAGGGGGTCATTCTCTCGATCAATCCCGATGCCCAGATCGTGGACTTGAGTCACGAGATTCGGCCTCATGACATTCTGGATGCGGCCTTTCTCATCAGCAGGGCCTACCGTTATTTTCCGGCGCGGACCGTGCATTGTGTCGTCGTGGATCCCGGAGTGGGAACCGCCCGCCGGCCGCTTGCCGCGACCGCGGATGGCCATTACTTCGTCGCTCCTGACAACGGCGTGCTCTCACTCATCTGTGAACACACCGAGGGCGTGCGCGTGGTAGGGGCCACCGCCACACATTACTATCTGAATGAGGTCAGCCAGACGTTTCATGGACGGGACATTTTTGCGCCCGTTTCCGCCTGGCTGAGCCGGGGAACCCAGCTTGACCACTTTGGCGACGGCGTGGAGGATTACGTTCGATTCAAAATGCCGAAGGCCCGTTTGGAAGGGTCGAATCTCGTGCGAGGGGCCGTGATCCAGATTGACCATTTCGGGAATTGCGTCACCAACATCTCCCCTCAACTCCTCCCGGATTTCTTTTCGTCACAGCGACCTTCATTCAAATTTCGGGTTGGAACAACCACCATCCAGCAGGTCTCAACGGCTTACGCCGCCAACGAAACCAATGTCCCGTTCATCATCCTCGGAAGTTCCGACCTCCTGGAAATTTCCTTGAGCCGCGGGTCCGCCGCCGACAGTCTGAAAATCTCGCGAGGGGCGGAAGTAGAGGTCACCTGGTAGACCCACCTGGCCGCCGACGCGGACCACCTAACCGAGTTTGAAATAATAGTAGATCTTCAATCCTCCCCAGAACGTAAGCTTCAAGCAATTATTATCGTTCTTCCTCATGCTTCCAATTGAAATACATGGGGAAATGATGATATCCTACAGGTGGTTGAGACTCGAAAAAGGACCACTCCGAGTCGCTCCTGTGAAAGCGGTGATTCCCGACCTGTTAAGACTGCTTATTCACATCAAAAACCGCCCCTGAACCAGGGAGCTCCGCTGACATAACATCATCATTCGAAAAAATCTTTCCATTAATTCTCAATGAGGATCCTCCGCCATGAAACTTGCCAAACGAATGTCCCGCCTGGGAACCGAAACAGCCTTTGAGGTCCTGGTCCGAGCCAAGGGCCTGGAAGCCAAAGGCCACGATGTAGTGCATCTGGAAATTGGTGAACCGGACTTTGATACACCGCCCAATATTACGGATGCCGCAATTCAAGCCCTCAAGAACAAGTGGACTCACTACGGCCCGTCGGCCGGCCAGCCTGTGCTGCGTGAGGCGATTGCCGAGTACATTTCGAAGACCCGTAACCTGAAGGTCGATGCAAGCAACGTGGTCGTTGTGCCCGGCGGCAAACCGATCATTTTCTTTCCCATTCTCGCGCTGGTCGACGAGGGGGATGAAGTGATTTATCCCAATCCCGGCTTTCCGATCTATGAATCGATGATTAATTTCATTGGCGGAAAGGCGGTCCCCATCGCGTTGCGTGAGGAACGTGATTTTGCGTTCGACGTGAACGAGTTGATTTCAAAAATCAACGATCGGACCAAGCTGATCATCCTCAATTCACCGCAAAATCCCACGGGCGGTGTGCTCCCGAAGGAAGATTTGAAAGCCATTGCAGACGCCGTCCGCGACCGCGACTTGATGATTCTTTCCGACGAGATTTACTCCCGCATCCTGTTTGAGGGAAAGGCCGAATCGATCACTCAATTTCCGGGAATGCAGGAGAAGACGATCATCTTGGATGGCTTCTCAAAGACTTATGCCATGACCGGATGGCGGCTGGGATACGGAGTCATGCGCACCGATCTCGCCACTCAAATTGCGAAGCTGCAAACCAACTCCACCTCCTGCACTGCTTCCTTCAGCCAGATCGCCGCGGTGGAAGCGCTCCGGGGAGACCAGTCGGGCGCGGAGGCGATGGTCGCGGAATTTCACCGGCGGCGTGATTTCATTGTCAAGCGACTGAACGAAATTGAAGGGCTCAGCTGCCGGATGCCGAAGGGGGCCTTCTATGTCTTCCCGAACATCAAGAAGACTGGAATGACTTCCAAGGAATTTGAAGAAAGGTTATTGAACGAAGCGTTCGTGGCCTGTCTGGCGGGAACCTCGTTCGGTGCCTTTGGCGAGGGCTACGTCCGCTTCTCCTATGCTAACTCGCTGGAGAACCTGAAGAAGGCCATGGATCGGGTCGAACATTTTGTGACCAAGAAGGTTTTAGTGTAGCAATGAGAACCAGATACACCCCGACACATTGGGGTGCGCTGTGATGGCCACGGTCCCCAGGCCCGCTATTTCTCTTCTTTGTCTTTCGCAAATTCACATTTGCGGATTAATTCCTCGCACTCCCCCCTCGATTTCTAATCAGGAGGCAAACTACGGACACAGGAGCGCTTTATGCCAATGTTGACTGTCGAACAATCACCCAGCCGGTTGAAGGAACTTTCCAAGGACTTTCCTGCCTGGGAAAAAACCAAAGACTGCATTGATACCTATCTTGACCTTATCATCAACTATCGCCAAAGTGGTCATCCCGGGGGTTCCCGGTCCAAAGTCCATGCCATGGTTACCACTCTGTTGAGTGGCTTCATGCGATGGGACATCCGCCATCCCGAGAAGAAATTTGGAGACCGCTTCATCCTGAGCGGCGGACACACCGTGCCGCTCGTGTATTGCACGCTGACCGTACTCAATGAGGCGCTCCGCACCAAGTACGAGCGCACGCAAAATCCGGATTTTCTGGTTCCCCACCCGGAAAGGTTTCAACTCACCTGGGAGGACTTGCTGGGATTTCGCAGGAATAAAGGCCTGTCCGGACACGCCGAAATGGAAGGGAAAACCCTTTTCCTCAAGTTTAACACCGGACCCTCCGGGCACGGCATCACGGCTGCCGTGGGAGAAGCCTTCGCCCTGAAACGCGCCGGCGCCGAAGGCGTTAAAGTGGTGCTCTTTGAGGGGGAAGGGGGCCTGACACCCGGGGCGTCGCATGAGGCCAAGAATTCCGCCTGGGGACTGGGGCTCAACAATCTTTATTTTCTCATCGACTGGAATGATTTTGGAATCGATGAGCAGCCCATCAGCTCGGTCGTCTATGGTACTCCGGAAACGTGGTTCAATTCATATGGATGGCGCACGTTCGGCGCAGAGAATGGCGCAGACTGGAATCTCCTCACGGAAGCTATTCTTGAAGCCCAGGGAGACAACCCCCAGAAGGTGCCCACGGCCATTTGGATGAAGACCCGCAAGGGGCGCGGCTATCTGATGTATGACAACAAATCGCATGGCACGCCGCATCCCTTGAACTCAGAAACTTTCTGGGAGACCAAGAAGGAATTTCAGAACAAATACAACGTCAAGTTTGAAGGGTTCGGCCAGCCCGCCCCCAAGGATCCTGCGGAACTGCGCCAGCAATTCAAGAACAACCTGAAGGTTGTTGCCGACGTGATCCGGAGCGATGAATCTTTGGTCAACTACCTGGCGGATCGGCTCCTGGAGTTGGGCGAGAGTGTTCCGGAGACGATTTCGAGCTTCCGCCTCGGTGGCCGGAAAAATCCGTTGTTAGACCCTGTTCTCACCGATATCAAGAATTATCCCAAAGAACTGTTTGCCAAGGGCGGGGCGAAGGAGGCGAACCGGGCAGGGTTTGCCAAGTGGGGGTCGTGGATCAACTCCTATTGCCGGCAGAAGTATGATCGCCCTCTGTTCATTGCCTGCTCCGCCGACCTGGCCGAATCGACTAACATTGCCGGCTTCGCCAAGGACTTTGGCGAGATGAAGAACTACGGGCGTTACTCCCGCGACAAGAATCCCGAAGGCGTCCTGCTGCCCCAGGAGATTACTGAAAACGTCAACGCGGGAATCATGGTGGGGGCGGCGAGCGTTAATTTTGCCGAAGATCCCTTCCAGGAGTTCAACGGGTTCCTCGGGACTTGCTCAACCTATGGTTCGTTCGTGTACCTTAAGTACGGCATGATGCGACTCTTCAGCCAGATGGCCCAGGATGGGCAATTGAAGATGGGCAAGGTGATTTGGGTTGCCGGACACTCGGGCCCCGAAACCGCCGATGACTCCCGAACGCACTTCGGCATTTTTGAGCCGGGTGTTACCCAGCTCTTCCCGGAGGGCCACATCGTGGATGCTCACCCGTGGGAACACAACGAGGTCGCCCCGGTATTGGGTGCCTGGATGAAGACCACTATCCCCATTATCGCCCTGCACCTGACGCGACCGCCCATTGAAGTTCCGGACCGGGAGGCCCTTGACCTTCCCTCCCACCTCGAAGCGGCCCGGGGGGCCTATGTGATCCGGGACTACCGCATCGGGGCTAAACCGATGGGGACTTTGATCGTGCAGGGGACCTCGACCACCGCGAACCTCATCAAGCTTCTTCCCGTACTCGATGAGCAAAAGCTGAATGTCAAGATCGTCGCCGCCATCTCCCCCCAGTTATTCGCGCTTCAGGATTTTTCCTACCAGCGGGAAGTTCTATCAGAAGTCGACTATATTGATTCCACGGTCATCTCGAACCGGGCCTTGAGGCTGATGAGCGACTGGATCAAAACGGATGTGGCTCGTGAATACGCCATGTGCTCGGACTGGGACAATCGCTGGCGCACTGGCGGAACCGTCGACGAAGTGCTGGAGGAGGCCCACCTGTCTCCGCAATGGCTGCTGACAGGAATTGAACGATTCGTCCGTGAGCGCGAACGACGGCTGCGCCACCTGAAGTCGATCCTCGACAACATCACCAGCTGATCCGGTACGACAGGGGTAACCGGGGCGGAGGGAAACGAATGTGAACGTTGACGGGGAAGGGGTCCTCTCGGTGTGCCGGAAAGTGAACCTGGCATCGTGGAGAGTGTCTCTCCGACCTGGCTTCTCGAGGAAATCGGGCGTTTTTTCGAAAGTCTGGACACTCCTCTGGGCTTGTTCGTTCGCGCCAGAATCTGACCGATTTTCGCTAAGTCGGAAGTTGCCTCTTTAATTTTCTATTTGTCTTTGTTAAGTCGGCGTGATGTGGTTTATAATGACCCTGTAACCAAGGCCAGGTCCCCGGGTTTGGGGACCGTGGCTGCGGACGAGGCTTTTTGCGGCTTTAAAGAAATAAATCAACACAGCACCTCACCTCTGAACCCTCTCTTTTTCAGGAAGTCAGTCATTTGACTTTCGATCAGCCGCCTCGTGGTTCGATCCTTCTAGAACCCAAGATCCTGAAAAGCCGTTTAGCGGATTCACCCATCGTAGCGAGAGCATTTCAAGGAGCATCTGAATTCCTGGAGGGCACCATGAAAAAACTATTCCTGCTGTCGCTCATCCTCGCGGTGGTGCTGGCCGCAGGGTGGGAAGTGTTGTCCTATTACGAATCGAATTACACGGGGCTGGTGCTCTACGGTCACCTCGTGGCCATGGACAAGCTAAGCGAACTGCAGACAACCACCCAGCGCCTGCTGACCCAGCCTGAAAACAAACTCGTGGTCATGCGGTTCGAGGGCAAGCCGAAGGCGCCTCGCGAGATTGACTTCTATACGGCGAAACTGATCGACAACCAGGGTGGCATCCATAAGCTTCAAACCGCCGTCTGGAATGAATCGACTCCGACCGAAAATCTTCTCGTTTTTGCAGTGCCTGAGAAGACCGAAATCGCCTCATTTCAGTATTCCGATCAGCCCGTCTTCCCGATCAAATATTTCGACAGGTTCGCGTGGTTGCGCTTCCGGAACTGGGTGGGCGGATCGGCCCTGACGATGATTGCGCTGGCCTGTGTGTTTGGGATCGTGTTGCACTTCAGGCCCGTGAAGAAGCCCGTGGAACACGTGGATCCGTTCGACTACATCAACAAGGCAGCGTAGTCCAAAGAGAGTGACGGCAAGTGTTCTTCCGCCTTCCTCCGGGGATGAGCAATCAAGGGGACATGCCAGGGGAAGGATTGCAGTTTCGTTGCCGGAGAGTCCCCTTTCCCGGATGCAATTCGACGCCCGTGGTTCAATAACCGGGTTTCGTGCTCTTTGATCATCTTGAATTCGCAACTGAACCAGACCTGTGGGTGGGCGTGAGTCTCTCATGACCCACCCATCAAAGCCCTGGTTTTGATCTAACGTCGGTCTCCCCTCCTCTATTTCCAGATCCTTGAGCCGTCTATTGAGTCGAATGGTTCATCCCTTGATGGACGTCTCTCCGGGCAGAGCCTCTTTGCGCAAGGGCACCGATTCTCGGATACTGAGGTTTGAGGACTATCATTCCCAGATTGCATTAACTCCTCGGGTGGCATGTGTTATAATGACACACCGTGTGCTCTTTGAACTGTATTCGGAGGCTAAGCACGAGCCGAACAGTCGACTTGCTCACATACCAATGGATGACCGGCCTTTCGTGGCCTGGGATGAAGTAGACAACTGACCTCCTCTCCTCAACCCATCGATTTCCACCTGTTGAGTTCGTGTCTCCAAGGAAGTTACCTGCTCATCCTTATGAGGTAGCTCTAATCGACACAATCAAACACAATCCACGCGGCCGAAGGAGAAAAACGATGTCTATCAAAACACTCTCTTTTGCGGCGAGTGTGACCGGGCTTTTGTTTTTGAGCGGGGCTTTGTGTGCCCAGGTTCCACATTTCGTCCTCAGTGGCACGACCGCTCAGGTTCGTGTGCACGGACAGACGGAGGTCATGGGTGATTTGGCATTGACCTGCGATGTGTCCGGAACGTTTCCACCCTCCTCTTCGTTCACGGTGCTTTACGCCCCCGTGTTTGGCCTGGTGAATTCCACTGGTGGCACATTTACCGTTGCGAACGCCCAGGCCTCCAATGCGCGCCAGTCCCACGTCGAGAGCGAACCCGCCACCACGGGGATTGTGATTGGCACCGCCACGCTGAATGCGGTCACGCCCAAAAGCCTCACGATCACCCTATCCGGGACTGCGGCAGTGGGCGATGTCATCCGTGTCGCGGGGATCCGCGCCAACATCGGCGAGGCGAATTTGCCTCCCGGAACTCCGGTTTCCGGCACCCTCGTCGCCAATCCCCCTAATGCCTTCCAAATCGACAATGTATCCAGCTTCCCCGTGGCCTTCGTCCTGGATGAGATCCAGGTCAAAGTGACACCGGCAGCGCCTTTGGTGTTCTGCGATCCCAGCCACTGCCAGGTTGGAACTGTCACCGTCACGGAGCGTTCTCCATCGGCGTTAACCTCCTTACTGGAAGAGAATGACCTGCAACGTAAGCCCGGCGCCCCCGGAGCGAAGGCTGCCACCAACGGCACCCAAGTGAAGATTGTCCTTGCCAGTATATCGCCGGGAGTTACGGTGTCGGTCCCCCCTTCAGTCACCAACGCGACGCTGACTCTTTCCTTAAACGGGGCGTCCCCCTCTTTCACAAACACGTCTCTGACCACCCCGACGGATACTACTTTCACGTACAATGTGATCGCCGATGACCCGACCACGGTGGAAAATATCAGTATCCCGGTGACCTTCTGTGCCACGGCGGTCCCCTTTCCCGCGGTATCTTCGACTATGACGGCTCAAGTCCTGATGGGCCCCAATGCGGGCTCCGGGTTTACGTCCGAGATTCCGTCAGGCAGTATCTTGAGTTTTGTCCCGAACCCGCTGAGTGTTCCTCCCGGACCGATTGAAGGCCTCTCGGGCCCACCCTGTCACACCAACCTCAAGGTGCAAAATGTTTTGGTGACTCCGGACAGCGGCCCTACTGCAACGCATATTTCAGTAGCGTTCACCATCGCCAACCAGGGCAATGGAACTGCCAGCCCCACGACGGTCTCTCTCCGCCTGAACACCTCGACCACCAGCGTAAGCGCAAGCGATTTCCTTCTCGCTACAGTTCAGAGCCCGGTTATAGGACCTGGCGCCACCTTTGATGGCTCCCAGACGACAACCATTCCGTGTCCCCTGAATCCGGGCGGCTATGTGGTCTGGGTGGTCGTTCCAGGGGACCAGAGCAGAAATGAATTCGATACCACGGGATTCGGCCACTTTGCGGTTCTCAGTTCCTCGTGCGTTAGCGCAGTTTCTCCCGCCAGTCAATCTTTCACCGCCAGTGGCGGAACGGGCAGTGTCATCGTCCAGGCACCAAACTCCTGCAATTGGACGGCAAACAGCAATTCCCTCTCGCTCTCGGTTGCCCCCGGGAGCAGCGGCAGTGGAAATGGCACAGTGGACTTTTCTGTGGCGCCCAACTCCAATACCAACCCCCACACCGGGACAATAACCGTCGCGGGATTTCCTTTCATCGTGGTCCAAGCGGGGAACAACCCGGGCAGCTTCAGTACCACGCTGACCGTGGGGGGCGGCCTATCGAAATCGTCGCTCAACCAGGGCCCGCTGTCAGTCTTTTACGGCCAACTCGTCGGCACAACCTCCTCTCAACCGGTCGCGCTCGCGAACTTCGGATTTTCACAGAACGGAGCGCTGATCTCTGAGGTCGGGGTTCCGGCCTCTTCCTTGCTCTCGCGCACCAGGCTCTTTGTGGACCTCGGGAGCGGGTTGGATACGGGTGTTGCGCTTGTCAATCCCAACGACACCTCCATTTCGGTCCATTTGGAGGCGAAGGACGCTACCGGTCTGAGTATTTCCCAAGGGACCCTGAACCTCGGCCCACGCGGCCATACAGCCCTCTTCGTCAGCCAGATGGGTTTGAATCTGCCGACCAATTTTCTGGGGACTTTGACCCTTTCGAGCTGCAACCTGTTTGGTGTAACCAACCTGCGGAACGCCACCAATGGGCACGGGGAGCTCATCTCGACTGCATTGCCCCTGGCCGATTTGAATAGTCTTCCTCCCGGAGCAAACTTGATCTTCCCTCAAATCGTGGACGGAGGCGGTTTACCCACACAAATCCTCTTGATGAACCCCTCTGCCACCGCATCCAGCTCGGGAACGATCTCCTTGTTCGGGGATGACGGGGCGTCGTTGTCACTGGACTTCGGTTCCGGTCCCCAAAGCTCCCTGAATTATTCGATGCCGCCCGATGGGATGGTGAAATTTACGACAACGGGCCTGGGGGCGCTGCGCGTTGGTTATGCCGTGGTCACGCCCTCATCTGGCGCCCTGCCGATCGGAAGCGGGATCTTTACCAGTAAGAGTGGGGCCAGCGTCTCTTCTCAGGCCGGGGTGCCGAATTCTCCCCAGACCACAGCAGCCCGGCTGTTTGTGGAAGTTGCCGCCTCGCCATTGAGCCGCAACACGGGTCTCGCGATTATTAATCGAAATGCCGCGACGGCGACAGTGAATCTCAATCTGGTTGGTCTCGATGGCACGCCTTTCTCCGGTAGTTTGACCATTCCTCCCAACGGACATGTGGCGAGATTCATCACCGAACTGATTCCTTCGCTGCCCCCGAACTTTCAGGGGGTATTGACACTGAGTTCCAACGTCCCCGTCTCTCCCCTGACGTTAAGGCTGACGAAGAACCAGCGCGCCGAAGATATTTTCTCAACCCTGCCCGTCGCCGATCTGAACAATCCGCCGGTAGGATCCCAGTTCCTTCCTCAGATTGTCGATGGCGGGGGATTTCAGACTCAATTGATCTTGCTCAGCACTTCCACCATCACGGGGGCCGTTCAACTCGATTTCTTCAACGACGGGGGGGCGAGCGTGGGACTAACCTTGCGTTGAAGCGGTAAGGTCTGTCTCAATCGGGTTTTCCAGAATGAAGTTTTGGATCCTCAGGGGCGATCGGCTCCGGCTGATCGCCCCGAACTCTTTCGATGTATAATGCCTCCCTCCCCAAACCCCTGCCCTGCTTTTACTTCTTGACGATCTCCCGATGAAGATGAAATTATAGGCAGTCCTCACGCTGTCGCGACAATGATCCTGCCACACCCGAGGCTGTGGTGAGATGACCCGACGGACACCCCGAGTTACCCTTTGGTCGCGGAGTCAGTCTTGTGTCCGGGGAATCCCCGGGTCGCTTGTTATTCGGTCTCGTGAAGCTCAAGAAAGAATGTTGGTGCTCCCATGGGTCGCCACATTCAAATCGGTTCTGTCCAACGCATCGGCGGTCGCTGCCGGTCCAGAATCTGAAGTTCTCCAGGAGCCTCAATGCCCACGGCCACAGAAGATCTGCTCTCTTCCCGACACAAAGAACTCGCCGCCTTATTCCCGAAATGGGAAAAAACGAAAGACTGCATCGACCAGTTCATCGATATCATCTTGAATTACCGGCAGAGCGGCCACCCGGGAGGGTCCCGATCCAAGGTGCATGCCCTGTTGACGACTTTGTTGAGTGGCTTCATGCGGTGGGACATCCGGCATCCCGAAAATCGCTTTGGAGACCGGTTTCTTTTGGGCGCGGGCCACACGGTTCCATTAATTTATTGTACCCTCGCCGTCTTGAATGAAGCGCTGCGGGCCAAATATGAACAGACGGGAGACCGCCGGTATATGGTTCCGGAACCCCAGGAGCGGCAGCTGACATGGGAAGACCTGCTCGGCTTTCGCCGCAACAAGGGACTGGCGGGGCATGCGGAACAAGAGGGAAAAACACTGTTTCTCAAGTTTAACACCGGACCCTCGGGTCATGGAATTCCAGTGGGCGTGGGCGAAGCCATGGCCCTGAAGCGTGCTGGAGCCATGGGAGTGAAGGTCATCCTCTATGAAGGCGAAGGCGGACTCACTCCCGGCTCGGCCCACGAGTCCAAGAATTCAGCGTGGGGGTTGGGCCTGGACAATCTCTACTTCTGTATCGACTGGAATGATTTTGGAATCGACGACCGGCCGGCCAGTTCCGTCGTTCGGGGGGCGCCGGTGGATTGGTTCCAACCTTACGGATGGCGCGTGTTTGGAACAGACCAGGGGAGCGAGTGGGAGACCATTGTGGATCCCTTTATCGGAGCCATGGTCGCCGACAATCCTTCCAAGGTCCCCACGATGATCTGGTTCAAGACCCGCAAAGGCCGCGGGTACTTGAAGTACGATAACAAATCCCACGGCTCCCCTCATCCGATGAACCATGAGTTGTTCTGGCAGACCAAAAAGGAATTCATGGACAAGTACGGCGTGGAGTTCGATGGCTACGGCCAGCCCGCCCCCAAGGATTCTACCGCCATCAAAGAACAATTCAGGAACAATTTGAAAGTGGTCGCTGATGTGATTCGTGCCGACCAGGAACTCGTCGATTATCTTGCCGATCGCCTGGTGGAGATTGGCGAGGGGGTCCCAAAGGATATTCAAGGCTTCCGGCTGAAGACGAAGAGGAATCCCGTTCACGACGACCGCCTTTACGATTATCGGAACTATCCCTCGGAACTGTTCCTCTCCCCGGGCGCCAAAGAGGCCAACCGCGCGGGGTTTGCCAAGTGGGGAGCCTGGGTGAATGCTTTCTGCAAGAAAGAATACGATCGGCCGCTGTTTCTGGCGATGTCGGCCGACCTGGCGGATTCCACTAATATTTCCGGATTCGCCAAGGACTTTGGCGACACAAAAGGCTATGGCTGGTATGAACGTGATAAAAATCCCGAGGGAACACTGCTTCCCCAGGAAATCACCGAGTTTTCCAATTCCGGTCTTTCCGTCGGTATTGCTTGCGTCAATCTTTCAGAGAAACCCTTCGAGGAGTTCAACGGGTTCTACGCGACTTGCTCCACTTACGGTTCATTCGTTTATCTGAAATATGGTCCGATGAGGCTGTTCAGTCAATTGGCGCAGGACTCGCAGATCAAGACGGGAAAAGTCATCCTCTGTGCGAGCCACTCCGGGCCGGAGACCGCTGAGGATTCGCGCACCCACTTCGGCATTCTGGCGCCCGGTGTCACCCAGCTTTTTCCCGATGGCAAGTGCATTGATTTGCATCCGTGGGAACACAACGAAGTCGCTCCCGTGCTGGGAGCCGCGATGAAAATGGACGCCGCGATCATCGCGCTCCATCTCACCCGTCCTGCGATTGAAATTCCGGACCGGGAAAGGCTTGGCATCGCCTCCCATTTTGAAGCGGCCCGTGGCGCCTACGTGCTTCGTCCTTTTCGATCGGGCCAGAAACCGATGGGGACGATTCTGGTCCAGGGGACTTCGACGACGGCCAACGTGGTCAAGATCCTGAAGGATCTGGATGAAGCCAAGCTCAATGTCAAGATCATTGCGGCCATCAGCCCGCAACTGTTTGCGGCGCAAGAGGCCGCGTATCGAAGCACCGTGTTCCCGGAGAAAGACTGGATTGATTCGACGGTAATCTCCAACCGGGGCCGGCGCCTCATGCACGACTGGATGATGACCAAGATCGCCGAAGAGTACGCCATGACTTCCGACTGGGACAACCGCTGGCGCACGGGCGGAAGCGTCGATGAGGTTATCGAAGAGGCGCATCTTTCGCCTCCCTGGCTGCTGAAGGGCATCGAGCGGTTCGTGCGCGATCGCGACAAACGCCTCCAGCGGATCCAGTCGATGCTTGATGCGGTCAAGGGCTAGCCGATTCCTGGCCCCGCGGGGCGCAGGCTGCCCTTCCTGCCGGGTTGTACTTCTCAGCTATTGGCCGCCGCTAAGGTATCGGCCTTCCCTCAACCTGCGTGGCCCTTGCGTGCAGCCGACTGGTGGCCCAGCTGGTGGGAGATTCGGCGCGCAGCGTCTTTCACCAGGTCCGCGATCTTCGACATGCTGGAGCGGTCCACCTGGCTCGTCGTGCCGCTGACCCCGACGCTCGCCACGGTGTCTCCCAGGGCATCGAAGATCGGCGCCGCCACACAACGCACCCCCAGGTTGTTCTCCTCGTCGTCCACCGCAAATCCCCGGGTTCGTATGTGTGCCAGCTCGCGCGAAAATTGCGGGAGGGTCGTTATCGTCTTTCGGGTCCGGCGGGTCAGTTCGAGGCCCTTCAAGAGCGCCTCCGCTTCCGACTTTGGCAGATGAGCCAGTATCGCCTTCCCCACACTCGTCGTATGCACCTCCATGCGGCGACCCACCCACGTGTCCATCTTGATAAAGCCGGGAGCTTCGACCTTTTCAATGTAGACCGCCTTGCCCCCGTCCAGGATGGCCAAATGTGCCGTCAAGTGGACGTGCTCCACGAGGTGATGAAGGGCCGGAATCGCCAGTTCCCGGATGTCGAGGCCGCCAAGGACACCACGGCTGAGGCTGACCACCTTGAGCCCCAGGCGGTACTTGCCGGTGGTGCGCTCCCGGCGCAGGTATCCCCGCTGCTCCAGCACCCGGAGGATGTAACTGGCCGAGCTTTTTGGAATCCGCAGCTTGCGGCTGAGTTCCGCATTGGTCATTCCCCCGCTGCGCTCGGAAATGGCCTCCAGCATGCCCAGCGCCCGATCCACCGCCGATGACGCCTGTTCCGCTGCTCCACGCATACACTGTCCCCTGACCGATCGTCTTGCCGAATCTCATCCTAACAAGCCCCCTCGCCGCTGTCAAAGGCATGGTTCGCATTATGAATTTGCGTTCAGCATATTGAACAAGACGGAAGTTGCGCTTGACAGCGCCCGCAGACCGGCTATGATGTGCACTGAATTGAATAACTGTTCAATATATTGAACACCGGCCCGAGGGCTGGAAAGGCCTTCCGCATTGCGCTGGGACCGAGGGGATGAAAACGAAGGATTCCCCGGTCGCCTCCAGCATGCGGCTCACCGCCGGGGACTAACTGGTCTGAACCAACGCCGGACCCGCATTTCTGATTTGCAGGGGCGTTTTCCTGGAATTGCTCGATCGATCTTTCTAGAGGAGAAGAGACATGAAGAACGATCTTCAGGCAGCAGAACTTTCTGAACAATGGGCCACTCACCCGAGATGGAAGGGGATCACGCGGCCGTACACGGCGGATGATGTCATCCGGCTCCGCGGCTCCATCCAGGTCCAGCACACCCTGGCCGAAATGGGAGCCGAGCGGCTGTGGCATTTGTTGCACTCCGAGCCTTATGTGGCGGCCCTGGGCGCCTTGACCGGCAATCAGGCGGTCCAGCAGGTCCAGGCCGGACTCACGGCCATTTATCTCAGTGGCTGGCAGGTGGCGGCCGATGCCAACAACGCCGGCCAGATGTATCCGGACCAGAGCCTCTACCCGGCCGACAGTGTCCCCCACGTGGTGCGCCGAATCAACAATGCGCTCCAGCGGGCCGATCAAATCCAGCATGCGGAGGGTCGCCCGGGGCCCTACTGGTTCGCCCCTATCGTGGCGGATGCGGAAGCCGGCTTTGGCGGCACCTTGAACGCCTTCGAATTGATGAAATCCATGGTCGAAGCGGGCGTCGCGGGGGTCCATTTTGAGGACCAGTTGGCCTCCGCCAAAAAATGCGGCCACATGGGCGGCAAGGTGCTGGTGCCGACCCAGGAGTTCATCCAAAAGCTCGTTGCGGCCCGACTGGCGGCGGATTTGATGGGAGTGCCCACCCTCCTCGTTGCAAGAACGGATGCCAACGGGGCCAACCTTCTCACCAGCGACGTTGACAAGCGGGACCGGCCGTTTCTGACCGGCGGGCGGACCGTGGAAGGATTCTTTACGGTGAAGGGCGGGCTGGAAGCCGCCATCGCGCGTGGACTCTCATACGCCCCCTACGCCGACCTGATCTGGTGTGAAACCTCGGAGCCGAACCTCGAAGAAGCCCGCCGTTTCGCCGAAGCGATTCACGCGGAATACCCCAGCAAATTGCTGGCTTATAACTGCTCCCCCTCCTTCAACTGGAGGAAGAAACTGGATGATGCCGCCATCGCCCGCTTCCAAACAGAGCTTGGAGCCATGGGATACAAGTTCCAGTTCATCACCCTCGCGGGGTTCCATGTGTTGAACCTCGGCATGTTCGAGCTGGCCCAGAGCTACAGGGAGACCGGGATGACGGCCTATGCCCGGGTGCAGGAAAGCGAGTTCGCTCGGGAAAGCGACAGCGGCTACCGGGCTGTCAAGCACCAGTCGTTCGTGGGGGTGGGATACTTCGATGATGTCACACAGACGATCGCGGGGGGAACTTCCTCAACCACGGCGCTGGCGGGGTCAACGGAAGAAGAACAGTTTTCGCAACCCGCGTCAGCTCACGTCCCTGCTCCCTCGGATCCGCTGATGATCGATCCATCGCAGTTCCCTTCCCTGTCCGCGTGAGGGGATGCTGAGGAGCCGAGACCAGGGTCGTTCGGGGATCCCGGGAAAGCCTGATCCATCTCCGGTGGAGCTCCAGGACAATGGCCTCCTCCCACGTTTTGGAATTACAGGTTGATTTCCCCCATTCACGGTCCACTCCATTCAGGTGAGAGTACGAGGCAATCTTCGAGATTGCCTTCGTGCGTCTGCCTCATTTGAGCCTGGGGCTGGCTAGTAACCGGCCCCGGATCAAATTCGAATGAACCTCTTAGAGCTCCCAGCCGCGTTTTGACCGCCTTGTCCTAGGGCTGGTGAATCTCCTTCAGAGCGGCTAGAAATCTATCATTCTTCATGAACCGCTGGAACGAGGAGTCTTCCTCCGGGTGGGGCATTTGTTCTCCGGCAATAACGTTGTCCTTGTATTGGAAGGCACGCTTCAGAAAGCTGATGGTATTGTCCAGATCATCCATTTCGGCATAGGTGCAGGCGAGGTTGTAATAAAAGAGGGGATAACGATCATCCTTCGACAGACCGTACTCAAAGGTCTCTTTGGCTTTTTTCATGTCCCCCGTCATCCCATAACACATCCCCAAATTATCGATGAGAACATGCCACCAGTCTTTCTCGAGCGTGGATTCTTTCTTCTCACGATCCAAGGCCTTCTGGTAGGGCCCGATCGCCTTCACAAAATCTCTCTTGAGGTAATAACCGTTCCCCTCGGTGACATAAGCCCAGGTGGGATCAATCGAGGGACTTGAGTCGACCGTCGAGGAGTGGTCCGGAGTTGCTGCAGTCGGAGCCGGGTTGCCCGGCTTCGGCTCAAAGTGAACTGACTTCACGACATTCTCGAAAAGAGGTCGGTCCGCGGGTTTGTAGAGAACTTTCGACAAATGCAGATCCACCCAGAATCCGTCTACCACATATTCCGCATACATATTGTACTGCTGCACCGGGATTCCCTTGTAAGCCGGGAGGAGGTATTCAAGGATGCTGATCCCACCTATCTCAGACTGGGCGACATTCTTAGGGTTCTCAAGCTGTGGCTGGTTGCTCTTCCAAACAAAATCGCGACAAGACTTGCTATCATTGCACTTCCGGGCCGATTCAATGAAGAATGAAATGTTCAACTGATTCTTATTATCTTCCAGGAGAAAATATCCCGAAGAGCCTTCGGGCTTAACCTGTTGGCTCTTGACCTCCACGTTGTCTCCGTCAATCAGGAGAATCCAAGGCGCCTGGGGGATGGTGAATCTCAGTTCTTTCTTGGTGGAAGTCGCTGCGCAAAGCAGAGAGGTTCCAAGTCCCATCAAGAGAGCAAGCCAGCTGATCGTGATTCGCTTCATGCACGGCTCCTTTACATAGATGCCGCCTATTCGAAGAATCGCTTTCCGAACAGTACCCCACGGAGAGCGTCTGCAGGCAGATGTCGGTGTCTGTTCCCCACTCTTCCGACCTACTCGAATGGGCATGTGGTTGTGAAGTCTATCAGGTTCTTCTGCCTTTCTGAACACTGGGCGTTCTCCAGGCAGAGGGTCAACACGCCTGTGAGCACTTACCGCTTGCGCTTTAGATTCCATCGGCCGATGGCCACTATCGCTCCGTCCGTCAGGACGATCCGGGCCTCGCCTTCGAGCGACCGGCCAGTGAACACGCCTTCGTACTTTACGACGGCACCGCTGACCCCCTGCGGCTGGATGAAGGATACTCCGGTTTCAGTTAGCACGACCTCGGACACCTGAGACGTCATATCGTCCCGGGGATTTCCAAAGCGGACCTTCAATTCCCCCTGCCAATCCTCGCCGGTCCGGGTCAGGTGCAGTTCCATCGTGGCGGGCCAAGCCATTGCCCGGGAGAAGACGCGCGTCTCTCCCGTCCAGGATCCTTCGAGATCCGCCGGTGTGGGTTTGCGCCCGGCGGGCAGTGCCGTGCGCTGGGGCTCGGGCGGCGGTGAGACATTCAAGTAACCTCCGGAGGTCTCCAGCTTTTGGTGCGCCTTCCACGCCGTCTCTTGGATGAGCTCGGCAGACGATGCCGAAAGCCCCACGAGCTGCACTTTTTTGTCATCGGTGATGCGGCCGGTGTCGTCTACAGCAGGTCCTGAGATTTCGTGCGCCAGCCCTTTGGGGCTCCGGCCGGTAAAGGTCGCATAGAACACGCAGGCGGCGAGGTATGTCCCTGCGGGTGAGGGATGAGAACCATCCTGCCAGTAGGGGTCAACGGCTGAACCTTTTGACCGGAGGTCCTGCCAAGCCATCCCGACCGGGGCCATCCGGGCATGTCGCTCGCGCGCGATCTGCATATAAGCATAGTCCAACAACTGCTGATTTTGGACGGGAGCGTTACGCCGTCCCCACGTGGAATAAAAGACTGTGTTCGCGCCTGCCTGCCGGATGGCTTCGTCGAAAAGACGTGCATACCTGTAAAAATCATCAGGAGAGCGAATGGTCGGCAAACCGTCCAACATGGGGCTTGGGCCGAGCGAACTCTGCTCTTGCAGCACCACATAATCCCAGCCGCCATGCTGGATAGCCCATAGCGCCGCCCCCCTTTGCCAGTGTTGTTCGAGGGTCGCTCCCCCTGCCACAACCATCCGGGCCTGGATGCGGGAGTCTGTGCCCGCCGACAACGACAGTTGTTCCAGCATTTCCGGAAGGTTGTTGTAATAGGTGTAACTATTCCCGACAAAAAGGACCCGCAGCGGCTTCCGCCGCGGCTGCGGCACCGGCGCGTGGGGAGTAATGCGGGAAGCCGTCACCAAAAGCAAACTCAACAGCACCCAGTGCAGGACGGCGGCACGCAATGCTCTGCCTCGCGACCGCCGTATCGCCCTCTCGCTACCCAATTCCACAAAACCGTTATAGAGCGGCCTCTTCATCTGGGTTGTTCAAGTCCCTCCCGGGTTCACTTCCTGAAGCCCAAGTGCATTCTAACGACAACGCTGCCTCCGTTCGATTTACATCCGTTTAGAACTAGAGAGGACGGACCATTCATTTCGCCCCCAGGCGTTTCGCCCAGGGTTCAGGCAGGGCGTGCAACAACTCGAGAAAGACTCCGTTCGTCCATCCAAACCCGACCACGTTCTGCGTGTAGCCCTCCGCGACATGGGTCTCCGAAGATCGGGTCACCACATTATATTTTTCACGAATCGTCTTATCGCGCCGGAAGTTCTCAAGCACCATCGCCAGGAATTTATAAGAGAGGCGATCGGCATCCTCGTTGAACCCATAGCGTCGCAACCCTTCGATCGCAATCAGATGAACGGGAGCCCAACCATAGGGAGAATCCCATTGCGCGCCCGAGGCCGTCTGACTCATCGCGAGTCCACCCGGTTGTTCAAAGAGCTTCAGGTTCTGGCGAACCATTCGCGCCTGTTCCGGCGAAGCGAGTCCCGCCCAGAGCGGATAGAGGGTCGCAGCGAAGACATAGGAAGACGGGGTGTGACCCTCAAAGTCGTAATCGAAGTAGAGCCCGCGCTGTGAGTTCCAAAGAAACTTGTCCATGGCCTCACGTCGTTTCTCAGCCCGCGTCCGCCATTGGGCCGCCTGCTGAGCTTTTCCCAGAATCCTGCTGATTCGCTCCAAGTCCATCTCAGTTTTGTAAAGCAGGCTGTTCAGGTCCACCCCGGCAAAGTGATGAGTCGCCGCGCTGAAAGGCCCGAAGCGGAACGAGACGTCAAAGCCCGACTCGCGCATGCTGCGGTCCCCTTTGTAATATTCGCGCGAAAGACTCACCCCTTCAACGGGGGTGCAATCTTTCGTGGACTCTGCATCCGGTTCGCAGAGTTCGAGAGGAAAAAGCGGCCCGATGGCCTGCGCGTCGCGCGGCTTGTCCCCGGATCGAACGAGATATGAACCCGTTTCCCTGGGCGATGCGAGAAAATGGCGGGCAACCTCCCGATAATAGCCCGGGGAGTCCGCCATTTCAGGTACGGGTCCATTGCCGAAATCGTAGTAACGTGAAAGGCCGGTATCGCCGGCAAGATGTGGCGAGCGGGTCCAAAAGCGGTGGTCTCTGACGGCATAAGGATAGGCCTTCTCCAGCCATGCCGGATCGTCCTGCCCCTTTGCTTTTTCGGCGTCGTATAGGGCGAGAATCATCGAGGTCAGGAAAGGGGGCTGTGAGCGGGTTAAATAATAAGTGCGGTTGGCATTCAACACTCCTCCGTAATGGTCGATCTCGAAGAAGAAATTTTCAACGATCCCCCGGGCGAGATCGAGCCTTCCATCTCGCAGAAGGCCCCGCAGGATAAAATAACTGTCCCAACCATACATCTCGTTGAACCGGCCGCCGGGAACAACATAGGGGTGTTCCAGATAAAGCAAACCGGGCGGCTCAATCTTGGCCGGGTCAACCTCACCCAAAGTTGAGATTTCCCGGGGAAGGTGTTCCACATGAATCGAACAATCCTTTTCCAGCCCCTTTACGTCGGGGGGCACCGCAAACCCTGCAGGAAGATACAAGACGGACCGCTCGGACTCTTTGGGGTCGAGGACCTCGTTGCACGTCGTCATTGACCGGGTTAGAGAATCCCAGGACCGTGAAATATACCCAAGGATGTCTTTCATACCCTGCGTCTCCTTCGCGACTTGCGGTCCGGCGGCGGATGCAGCCCTTCCAAGCAGCAGGACAGCCAGAAACAACCCTGCCACAATCATCGCGCGACCCACTTTATTTCTCATGGCTCCAAACTATAGTACGGCCATTCGAGTTCCGCAACCCGCCGGAAGATTTCCCTCCAAGGGTTTTCGCCTCATTGACTTGACCCGCATAGACCGCAACCAATCAGGGCGAGTTTGCAGGAGTTAGAAGTTTTCCGACCGAGCTAAGATCTGCATCAACAACAGGCGCCCAGGCAGTTCGAAGAAAACTTCTTGCCAATTAAATAGGTTCATAAGGCAGTGCTGATGCCCAGCTCGATCGCAACCGACACGCGTTGATTTCGAATCGGCCATACCCCAACTCCGTAGGAGTGAAATATTTATAGACTACCCACACCGCATCCGCCCTATCTTGGTTTAACCCCGTCAGGGGTGGCATAGGGGCTGCGAGCCTGCCCTCCTCCACCGGGCTTGGCCATGGATCTCTCCTCGTGGATGAGCTTGGCAGTTTAGATGTCACCCCTGACGGGGTTAAATCGAAGAGGAAAAGAAGGGCCCACCGGACTATAAATATGCCACTCCTACGGAGTTGGGTCACCGCTGCATCAGGAGGAAAGCAGGTTATTGGGGCTGTTTCACTTCTCTTTGGGCGCGCGTGCTGGGAACCGACGCTCTGCTATCTTCATCGAGTCAGAATCTATGCCCAAACCGACACAGGCCGGAACCAAACAGTGTTAATCTGCAGGAGTTCGATGTTTCCAGACCGGCCTAAGATCTGCATCGACAACAGGCGCCCAGGCAGCTCGAAGAAAACTTCTTGCCAATAGAACCGGTTGATAAGGGATCAATTCCTCAGAGGACCCAATTCGAAGCTCCCATGACCTTCTCTTTTTTGACGATTTCGAAGGGCCTCTCCTCGTGTTATGATCCGCTTCGGTCGGAACCCGGAAAACCAATAGTCCTCAAGGAACAGCCTTGGCGGTCTCTGTCGCTCATTCGAAGATTGTGTATGACGCCTTAAAGCGTTGCGGCATCCGTTTACTGTCCGCCCTCCCGGAGACCTGGCTCGTCCATCTGATCCGGATGGCGGAAGAGGATCCTGAGATGACGCTGGTCCGGCTGGCCAAGGAGGAGGAGGGGATCGGAATTTCGGCAGGCGCCCATTTTGCCGGTGTGAAGTCAGCCCTGTTGATGCAGAACCATGGCTTTCTGGCTTCGATCAACGGGATCGTTTCCTTTGCCCATCTCTACAAAATCCCTCTGCTCATGCTCATCAGTTATCGCGGGACATTTGGAGAACGCGATCCCTGGCAAACGCAGGGCGGAAATGTCACCGAGCCGTTGCTCCAGGCGCTGAGAATTCCCTACCACAGGCTGGATTCTCCGGAGATGGTGGAACGGCGTATTCGTGAGGGCCAGACGCTGGCGGAGAGCAGTCTTCAGCCGGTGGCCCTTTTATTGACTCGCGACCTGATGTGGGAGGAGTGATGCTGCGAATCGAATGCCTTCGGGCGATTTATCCGGAACTGGAGCGATCCCTCGTCGTCACGATCATGGGAGCGGTCGCTGCGGAACTGCAATCGCTCGGACACAAACCGAATTTCTTTTACCTCCAGCATGCCATGGGCCTCGCTTCGTCCCTGGGGCTTGGACTGGCGCTGTCGTTGCCGCATCAAAGGGTCGTAGTATTGGATGGCGACGGATCAATCCTGATGAACCTCGGAAGCCTGAGCACCCTCGCCCGATACCAACCAAAGAACCTTGTTCATGTCATTTTCGACAATGAGAGTCTGCTCTCGGTGGGAGGCTTCCCTACTGCCACCTCCGCCGGAACAGATCTGGAAGGCATCGCCCGGTCATCCGGGATTCCCCGGGTTGCGACCGTCCGGAGCATTGAGGATTTTCGGGATTGTTTTTCGGAAGCCATCCAAGGCGAACAACTCACAACGCTGGTGGCCAAGGTAGAAGCCAAGGGGCCTCCAACATTCCTGACTGATCTGACGCTTCTGGAAAATCGGATGGAGTTCCAACGACACGTCCGATCGCGAGCCAAAATTGACGCACCATTCACCCGGGTGGAGAAACCATGAGTAATGCCCTTATTCAATTGATTCAGGAACTCACGGCCGGAAAACTCCATGTCGTGGATCTCACACAGCCCCTGAGCCCTGAATCTCCTCTACTGGTTTTACCCGAGCCTTGGGCCAATACCCCTCCCTTTCGGATGTGGGAGCTCTCCCACTATGACGAACGCGGACCGGCGTGGTACTGGAACGCGTTTGAGACCGGGGAGCATACCGGGACACACTTCGACGCCCCGGTGCACTGGGTCAGTGGAAAAGATCTGCCAGATAACACCGTCGACCGGATCCCTGTGAGCCGATTTGTTGGTCCTGCCTGCGTCATCGACGTCGCGGCAGATGTGAAATCGAATCCGGACTTCCTGTTGACTCCCGAGCACGTCACCGCGTGGGAGCAGAAGCATGGCCGGATCCCAGCCGGAGCTTGGGTCTTGTTGCGGACGGGATGGTCAAACCGACATGCCGGGCAGGATACCAACTACTCGGGGGATGAAGCGCCCCGTACCCCGGGATGGTCGTCCCAATGTTCGAAATTACTCGCTCATGAACGGGACATTCTGGGCGTGGGGGTGGAGACCATTGGAACTGACGCGGGGAAAGCCGCCGGCTTTAGTCCGCCTTTCTCGAATCACTATTTCATGCACGGAAGCGGCAAATTCGGCCTGGCCAGCCTGTGTAACCTCGACCAACTGCCCCCCACCGGCGCCATCGTCATTGCCGCGCCCTTGAAGATCGTCAACGGCTCGGGAAGCCCAGTCCGGGTCCTCGCGATCGTTCCCGCCAAGAGTCCCCATCCCTGAACCGGGCGGCCGACAAGGCAGCCGCGCATCTCTCCCACCGCGGGGTGGCGCACACATCGCGTTCTCCGCGATGTGTGCGAGAAGGGATCAATCCGACCTATCTACTCATGTGAATCTGTACCCCGGGAGCTCCGCACACATCCCCAAGAGCGGAATGTGTGCGCCACCCAGTCCATTCCGGTCTTTGCGACTCTGTGGTTCGTGGCTCGCCCCAAGCCCCTACTTTCTCCCCAAAAACCGGATTCGAGCCGTGAACACCCGTCCCTGAACTCCATTCAGACTTGAAAATCCCGGGGAGTCGACGTTGTTGTTGATTCCGGCTGCGTTCTGATGATTGGTGATATTGTTGAAGCCGGCGCGCAGCGCCAAATAGTATCCCAGCAGGTGAAACCTTCTTTCCATGTGCAGGTTCAGGGAAAAGAAATCGGGCAGGCGGCGAGAGTTTGGCGCTCCAACCAGGAATTGATTCTGGTCAATCACACTGAACGGAAATCCAGTGCGCCAGTCAAGAGAGTAGAACAGATCAAACCCCTTGATCAGGGGATACCCGCCCCAGGAGAGAAACCGGTTTGGAGAGTCCCAAGGAAGCGGCCCTCCCGCCTGCTGAGAGAAAACGGGGTTTCCGAGATTGAAATCGACCACGGCATTGGAACGAGCCGCGGACCGTGTATACGAGGCGAGGAATGAATAACTCCCTTTGAAAGTATGCCGGACATTGATCTGAAATTCATCAAAGTGATCCTGCCCCTCATTGGTCAACAAAAACTGACCGCCTGCCCCACCGGTCCCGATCGCTTCCGTGTTGACGAAAGCGAAACCGCGGGTTCCCCGCCTCTCAATGAAATTCATACCCAAATCCACTGAATGCGGAAGGGTTCGCTCCAGCCCGATGCTCCAATTCAGGAATCGAGGGGCTTTCAGCGCTTGCTCGTTGACGAGGAACGCCGTCAGGACAGGCGGGCCAAGGGGTGTCAATCCATCGGCCGCAAAGGTCTCATCGATTCGTTGTCCTCCCAAGGGGCGAGTGACAAAATCCAGGTTCGTGGCATCGTGGTAGAGACCGATTCCCACTGACAATTTCGTTCGGCCATCCGGAGTTAGAAGATACGTCGATGCCAGCCGGGGAGAAATCAGCACGTCGCGAATGATCTGATCCCAGTCCTGACGAATCCCGATTTCGAGCAGGAGCCGGTCCGACAACGACCATCGATCCTGCACATAACCCGTCCACTCAGAATTGGTTCGTCTGAAGCTTGGGTTTCCCACAAACGTTATCAGGCGCGCGAGCGTTCCATCCTCCCGGACGATGGAGATCGGCTGGCGTTCCAATGCTTGTTGATAGGTGACATGATCGATATCCGTCCCCACTTTAAACTCATGCCGGCCGTGCCATTGCATGGGAGGCAAGGTCACGTTGGCCTTCCATTCAAACCGCCGCGCCTCCCCATGGTCGGTTTGGAAGAAGCTACCGGTGGCGCCCTCGGGGTGGAGCAGGAAGGGCAGTCCACCGGATTGCGGGGCATCATCGGTCCGGAACTGATTTACCGCCATCCCCACTTCCAGCAGCATGCCGTTCCGAAAGTAGATTTGGTCGTTGATCGTCGCCAGGTAGGCGGATTGTCTTTGATCGATGGTCGAGGGCAGCGGGTTGGAAAGGGACAAGCCGAAATTCGGGGAGTGAAATTGATTGATGAGGACACTCGCCGTCAAGATATTCGCCGGGCTGAGATTGATTTGCGCCTTGGCGAGATTGCTCCATCGCCAGGCATGTGTCCGGTCGGCCCCCACAGGCAATTCGTCGACGATGTTCAAATCGTACTCGCCATCGAGGGCGTCAAAAAACCAGACCTTCCCTTTCTTGAGCGGACCCGAAAAAGTGGCCCGGGGGGTCCACTCATTGAAGTTCACCCCCTTGCGCGTTTGAAGGGAGGGGACAAAGTTCGTGGCGGAAAAGCGGAAGTGATCATCACCCATTCCCGTGAGCATGCTGAGAACCGCTCCTGAGCTTTTCCCGTATTCGACCGGGATGCGGCTATCCTGGATGTTGACGGATCGAACCGCATCCGCGCTGACTCGCAGATCGAGCAGTCCCGTGACGGGATGGGTGATGTTGAATCCATCGAGCAAATCAAAAATCTGATACGTGGCGGCCCCATTGACGTGAATTTGCCCGGTGGCATCCGGCAGCACTCCCGGGATCAACGGCAGCGCCTGGCGGATGTCCCGAGTCGTGGGATACGGGAGATTGACGATGTCCTGCCCCGTCAGTCCTTCGCTACTTGTGGTTTTCTCGGGATCGATGGCGGGAGGGGAATAGTCCACATTCATGACCTCGTGCAATTCCTGGAGGTGGTTGAGAGTGATCTCCACGGCCTGGGTTTCACCCACACGGGGTTCATCGGAAGTGACTACATAGAATCCTTCCTTCTCGACGCGCAGTTGATAACGACCGGGAGCCAGATTTTCAAACTCGAACCGACCGGTGTGATCCGTTCCGCCCTTGACGATCCGCGCGCCCTCCGTTGAAGTGAGCGTCAGTTGAGCGGCGGAAACAGGAACCCCATTTTCGTCGATCACTGTGACCACAAGTTTCTGGCTCCCAAGCCGGGCGGTAGTTGAGGGCGCCTGTACAGGAGCCTGACGGAGGGATGGAGGCTCTTCCCCCGGGAGAGCCTGCGGCAGCGCAAAAACCACTGAGAATGAGGCCCCGGAAAAGAGAAACAGAAAGGCGGCCCGGCGAAACACACGTCGAGCCCCGAGGCCGTGACGAGTGGACTTGCAAGGAGAATGCCCTCGAACTCCACTGGGACCGACTTTAACCGAATGCACGGCGTTACTGTCCTTAGTGAATATTCTTCCCGGGATGACGAATGGTACGTCCCCGCTGAACCCTATGACTTGATATTCGAATGGATGCAACTTCCGCGTCTTTCGTTGTCACCTCGACGCTCTTCAGTTCCAATGGCTCGAACCGCCGTGGATGACGCAGCAGGACCCAAGGCTGAAAAGAATTGGCGGCGACTTGAGGGTTCATCCTGACTTGACATTTCGGTGATGGTATCCTGAGGCCCCGTCCGGGATGGGGGGAGCTTCTTCCTCGGTCTGCAAATGGCCCTCTCCGTCGGTCGCCCGCACCACCAGTCCGTGATTCCCCGCGCGGGTCGGGGTCCACTCCTTGTGCCACAGGGCCCATGAGTAGGGAGAAATCGCTGGTTTAATTTCAGCCCGCTCCCAGGTCTCTCCACCGTCCATAGAAATCTCGACCGATTTGACTCCGCGATCGCCGGCAAAGGCGATTCCGGCAACCGCCGTGCTGCCTTGAAATGATTTTCGTGGGACATCAATGCGCGACAAGGTCTTATATTCCGCCTTGTCATCCCAACCGCGCGCCTGCCAGTATCCCTTGAAGTCGTAATCGACCGCCTCAATCCGGGTGATCCATTTGACATTCTTCATCCCGTAGATCCCGGGAACGATGAGGCGAAGAGGAAATCCATGGATCGCATTGAGCGCCTCCCCGTTCATCGCGTAAGCGAGTATTGTCCCCTCCTGCATGGCACGATCCAGTGGAATGGAATCCGCATAGTGGTCGCTCGCGTGAAGCACAATCTTGAGGACCCCGGGTTTGAGTTTAGCTCGTTCAAGCACATCTCTCAGTCTCACGCCTCGCCACAGGGCATTGTCGATCAGGGCCCCCCCCACCGTGTTGCTGATACATTCGAGGGTCGCGTACTGCTCGATTGCCGGGAGGGCCTTGATGTCGGAATAAGTGAGGGACAGCGGGTTCTCGACAAGCCCGCCGACGTCGAGTTTCCATGAATGAACTTCAACGTGGGGGTCAAAAGCGTTCTTGGAAACCTGATAGAAGTCAGCGGTGGGCGAAACTTCACGAGCGAGCCCGTCGATATCAGGGAAAACCCCGCTCCCTCCCGTGATCAACCCAGCGGTATTTTGTCGCAACCACGTCCACAGAGGACGTGCAATGATGTCGTAGATGCCCGCTGCGACGAGGGTATAGCCCAGGCCGGTCATCACCTGCCGCCGTGATAGCCATCGCTCGCCTACCCGGCTGAACCAGGAGTTCCTGCCGATTCGCTCCTGGAAAACCCCTCCAAAAAATCCGACAAAGAAGCCGTAGCAAGCGTACACGAAAAGAAACCAGACAGAAACCGGGACTATCCCGAGGGGCGATTTCCTTGCAATAAAACCAAAACCGAGCAAAGGCATCGCCACCGTCAATGTGAACAACCAGAGGAAGAGACTGAATAGGGCGATGGAGAGTGGACGCCGTCCTTTCCGCAGGCGAAGAAAAAGCGAGGCCGCCGCCGTCAGCAGGGCCACATAAATCACCGCGCACCCGATGAAAGCAAAATGTTTCGCAAACTCACCCAGCAGGCTTACGGCAAATTCCACCAGGCTGATGGGCACGACGGCAAACAGGCGCTCCGTCATCAACTCCGGGATGGTGGGTGCGCGAAAAGCAAAGCGGACCACGAGATTCAGCGCCACAGCGAGGATTGAACTGAGCAACCCCACCTGCCATCGAATCTCCGCTTCCGCAGGGGCCGATGGCTTCCTTCCTTGAAGATCGAGTTTCAACAGGTCCACAAACCTTCTCCTTGTCCGAGCGAAGCTCCATGAGGAGATGCACGCCGAAGAGGTCGACTCCGCAGCGAGCGAAGCCCTCTTTGCGGGCGGGGCACACCGCCTTCCCTGGACACTGTTTCTCCGAAGAATTCAGCCTACTCCAAGCGAAGACAGACTTCAACCAAAAGTCCGGAGGAAGGCGAAGACACGCGTGCAACCTAACCTGGAGTCAGAGCGGTCGACGACAATTCGCTCTTCCATGTTTCGGAGGCCTCAACCGGGAGATTCAAGCTGCCTTGACTTTTTCCTACCAGCGTTTATAGTTCTTTTGGACCATTCATCCGGCACCGGTTCCTCGCCTGGCCCGTCCACTGATTTCGTGCCGTGCGGTTGGAAGGGGGGGTTGCTTCCAAGGAACTGGCACGAACTGAATTCCAGTTTCGCTTCCTGTAGATCGATAAGCATGATCGGAAAAACCATTTCTCATTACCGGATTGTGGAAAGACTGGGTGGCGGCGGCATGGGCGTTGTGTATAAAGCGGAGGACCGCCGCCTCGGCCGGTTCGTTGCACTCAAGTTTCTTCCTGAAGAATTCTCACAGGACCCCCAAGCCCTGGATCGTTTCCAGCGAGAGGCCCGTGCGGCCTCCGCGCTGAGCCATCCGAACATCTGCACCATTTATGATATTGGGGAAGACTCGGCCGGGGACGGGATTCAGCGTTTCATTGCTATGGAGTACCTTGATGGGAGCAGTCTCAATCATCTTATCGAGGGAAAACCGCTTCCGTTGGACCGCCTGCTGGAACTGGCCATCCAAACCGCGGATGCCCTGGACGCAGCACACGGGCAGGGCCTTGTCCATCGCGATATCAAGCCCGCCAACATCTTTGTCACCTCTCGCGGGCAGGCCAAGATCCTGGATTTCGGCCTGGTCAAAATGACCAATCCGCCCCACGCGAGAATTTCCAGCAGCCCGCAAGAGCCCACTGTCGTGGTCCCACCGACGGAGGCCCATCTTACCAGTCCAGGCAGCACCGTGGGGACCATCGCTTATATGTCTCCCGAACAGGCCCGAGGCCAGGAGTTGGATGCCCGCACCGATCTGTTTTCATTCGGGGCCGTCCTTTACGAAATGGCGACCGGGCTGCAGCCGTTTCGCGGGGAGACCTCCGCTGTCATCTTTGATGCGATTCTCAATCGCGCGCCCGTGACTCCCGTCCGGTTGAATCCTGGCCTTCCATTGCCGCTCGAGGAGATTATTAACAAAGCGCTTGAGAAGGACCGGGAACTTCGTTATCAAAACGCATCCGATCTGCGCGCGGATCTCAAACGGTTAAAGCGCGATACGGACTCGGGCCGCTCCGCTGTGGTCGGCGCGTTCGTTGCGTCCGAACCGGAGATGCCTTCCTATGGCCGCACCGTCGAGCCTGCCCTTCCGGCCGCGGGTTCCGGGAAACCCGCGGCCTCGTCCGGAAGCGTCGCCAAGGTCGAGGCGGGGAGCGAGACCCGCAAGGGCAGACGGCTCTGGCAATATGGCGCTCTCGCAGCCGCCGCCGTGATCGTGGTGGTGGCAGTCGCTTCCTTCTATGGTCATCGCGCCCGAGCGCTGACGGAAAAGGATTTCATTTTACTCACTGATTTCATCAACACTACAGGGGACTCGATGTTCGACGGAACCCTGAAGAAGGCCCTGGCGGTGGATTTGGAGCAGTCCCCGTTCCTGAATGTTTTTCCCGAGGAGAAGATCCGGCAGACGCTGAAGTTCATGGGGCGCTCGCCCGAGGATCGGGTGACCACCGAGGTCGGTCGGGAAATCTGCCAGCGCAACGGAATTAGAGTCATCCTGACCGGTTCGATTTCGAATCTCGGCTCGCAGTACATCGTCGGCCTGGAAGCAACTGACGCCAGCACCGGCGACTCCCTGGCCAAGGAGGAGTCGCGGGCCGCCTCCAAGGAAAAGGTGCTCGGTGCCCTCGATAAGGCCAGCGCCGGGGTCCGTGAGAAGTTGGGGGAGTCGTTGAGTTCTATTCAGCGATTTGATAAGCCTTTGCAGGAGGCGACGACATCTTCACTCGAGGCCCTCAAGGCGTTCACCCTCGGAGACGCGAAACGGAACCAGTTCGAAGAGCTGGCGGCAATCCCCTTCTACCAGCATGCCATCGAACTGGATCCGAATTTTGCCCTGGCCTATGCGCGGCTCGGCACGGCCTACCACAACATCGGCCTCAGCGAGTTGTCCGAGGAATACCAGCAGAAGGCCTTTGATCGCAAGGACCGCGCCAGTGAGCGTGAACGACTCTATATCACCGCACATTATTACGCCGATCGGCATCAGATCGAAAAAGGGATCGCGGCCTATGAAGTCTTCAAGCAGACCTACCCGCGGGACTCTGTCCCATACAATAACTTGGCCCTTCAATACGTCGCTCTGGGACAATTTGAAAAGGGGCTGGAAAACGCCCAAGAAGCTATCCGCCTTGCCCCGGACTCGGTTTTCGGATACGGCGTGGTTGCCGAGGCGTTCTGCGCCCTTAACCGTCTGGATGAGGCCAAGGCGGTGGTGGAAAGCGGGCTGCAACGCGGAGTCGGCGGCAACCAGCTCCATGGAAACCTCGCGATGATCGCTCTTGCACAAGGGGATAGGGCCGCCATGGAACGGGAATTCGCGAGCTTGAAGGGCACCCCCCAGGGGGAGCTCACGATTCTCTTTACCGAGATGGGCTTGGCCGCATCGCACGGACAGATGCGCCGCACTCGTGAAGTTGCGAGGCGAATCACGGATACTGTGCATCGTTTGGGCCTGAAGGAGGGTGAGGCGGGCGTGTATGCCCAGGAGGCCGTTCTGGAAGCGGCGTTTCTGAATCATTCACAAGCGGCTGAGGGCGCCGCAAAAGCCCTGGCGATCTCGCCAAGTCCCGATGTGACGATGACAGCGGCTTTAGCCCTGGCCCTGGCGGGCGCCGACAACAAGGCCCGGGAATTGGCTGCAGACTTGGCTAAGCGCCGCCCTGAAGATACCATCGTCCAGTACGTGTTAGTCCCAGCCATTCAGGCGATCCTGGAGATGAACCACGCCAACTATGCAAGGGCTCTTGAGTTGCTAAATACCGCCTTGCCTTACGATCGCGCCAATTCCGGGTCCCGTTATACACGGGCCGAGGCACTTCGATTGTCCGGCCGCCCCAAAGAGGCTGTCCTGGAGTACGAGCAGATTCTAAGCCTTCGCAATTTCAATCCCAGCGATTCCATCTTATCCCTGGCGCATCTCGGTCTGGCCCGCGCTTATGCCGCACAGGGGGACAAACCCAAAAGCCGGATCGCCTATCAGGATTTTCTTGCCCTATGGAAGGACGCAGACCCGGATCTTCCACTCTTAAGAGAAGCCCAAGCCGAATACGCCAAACTCCAATAGAAAGCCGCTCCGCTCGCCTTGACTTTTTTCGAATGCCGTTTATAGTTCCTGTGAAACCCTGAATTACACAGAACTCGATAGAGCCTCTCTTGACCCGGTTCTTGTCGGAGGCAATCTGAATGACCTTTCATCGCAAGGGAGAGAAGCATGAAACTTGTTGGAATGATTTTACTAGTCCTCGCCCTTCCGGGCGGAGTGATGTTGGCCCAGCTCGCTGCAAACTCGAAGGCCCAGCCTATGGCGGCCAAGAACATGGAAACCAGGGCGGCAGGCTCATCGCTTGCCTACCCGACAGCCCAGCGCGATAACGTGGTGGACAATCTTTTTGGTGTCAAGGTACCGGCACCGTATCGATGGATGGAAGACTTGAACAGTCCGGCCGTAAAAAGCTGGGTCGACGACGAAAACAAGCTGACCTTCTCCTATCTGAACGGGATTCCGGCGAGAAGCTGGATCCGCGAGCACCTGACCAAGCTGTGGAACTATGAAAAGGTGGGGGTGCCGCGCCGGGAAGGGGGCAAGCTGTTTTTAAGCAAGAACACCGGGCTTCAAAACCAGTCCGTGGTGTATGTGCAAGATTCACTGGGCGCCCAGCCTCGTCTCCTCATCGATCCCAACAACCTCTCCCCCGACGGCTCGGTGGCCCTGGCCGACTACTCGCCCTCGCCTGACGCGCGCTACCTCGCGTACGGCCTCTCGCAGGGAGGCTCCGACTGGATTGTCTTCCACATCAAGGAAATACCCTCGGGCAAGGATTTGTCCGACCAGGTCCAGTGGGTCAAATTTTCTGGAGTCTCTTGGACCAAAGATGGGAAGGGTTTTTTCTACTCGCGTTACCCGGCGCCTCCTGCCGGCCAGGCAATCAGTGACCAGGTTAAGAACCAGGCCCTCTACTATCACCAGGTGGGGACGGACCAGGCGAAGGACCGACTCATCTACGCGCGGCCGGATCTGCCCAGTTGGATCATTGAGGGCTCTGTGTCTGAAGACGGTCATTACCTGGCGATCGCACTGGTCAACGGGACGGCCCCGACCAACGAATTGTTCCTTGTCGATCTCGGTGATCCCGCCCATCCGAATGTGGCCGCTCCCGTGAAGCCGCTTTACACCCGGAATGATGCCGAATACGCCCCCATCGGAAATATAGGGGATACCCTCTTTCTTCAAACCACCCTCGCCGCACCCAAAAGGAAGATTGTCGCGGTCAAGCTGACCGACCCCGCCCCTGAACACTGGCGTACCGTCATCCCGGAAGGCGAGAGCGTCATTCAAAGCTCCCTGATGGCCGGCGGCCAGGTGGTCGTCCAGTATCTTGTGGACGCAAAGAGCGAGGTTAAGATTTTCTCGACCAACGGCGCTCCAGGCGGGACACTTCCCTTGCCAGGCATCGGTTCGGTAGAGGGATTAAGCGCCCGCAATGACACCCCGGAAATATTTTACGGCTTCACCTCTTACCTCTATCCGACCACAATTTATTTCTTCGACATGCATGCGGGCCGGAGCGCCGTGTTTGCCAAACCCCAGGTCGCCTTCGATCCCTCTCCGTATGAGACCCGGCAAGTCTTTTACCAGTCCAAGGACGGGACTCGGATTCCCATGTTCATTACTGCCCGGAAGGACTTGAAGCAGGATGGACAAAACCCGACCGTCCTTTACAGTTACGGCGGGTTCGACATCAGTATCACCCCGGGCTTCTCGCCCATGCTGCCGATCTGGCTCGAATTAGGGGGGGTGTACGCGGTGGCAAATCTGCGGGGCGGGGGTGAATATGGGGAAGTATGGCATGAGGCGGGAATGCTCAGTCACAAACAGAATGTGTTTGATGATTTCATTTCCGCGGCTGAATACTTAATTCACGAAAAATACACATCGCCTTCCCGGCTGGCGATTGAGGGCTATTCCAACGGCGGCTTGTTGGTGGGTGCCACCATCACGCAGCGACCCGACCTGTTTGGGGCAGCTTATGCCGGGGCGGGAGTGCTGGACATGTTGCGCTATCACAAGTTTTCAGGAGGCGACTTATGGGCGCCGGAGTATGGCTCGCCCGAAGATCCCCAGGCCTTCCAATGGCTGCGGGCTTATTCGCCGCTCCAGAATTTGAAACAGGGCGCCTGCTATCCGCCCACCATCATCACGACGGCCGATCACGATGACCGCGTTGTGCCCAGCCACTCCTATAAATTCACCGCCGCGCTGCAGCGCGACCAAGGATGCGGAAAACCGGTGATCATCCGTGTCGAAACTCAGACGAGCCATGGTTACATGCCCACCGACAAGCGGATCGCCCAGACCGCCGATGTGTGGGCCTTCCTGGCACACAACCTCGGTGTAAAAGAGCCATCTGTCGATAAGGGGTCTGGCGGGCCGAAGCCATGAGCGACCGCATTACCAGCCGGTCTTAGATAAATCCACCTGTCGTGGTTTTGGAGGCGGACCCGAGGGGCTGGGGGCTCACACTCCTGGTAGTTTTTGTCCGACCGGCAGTTCCGATATAAAGCAGGACAAGCGCGACATTCGCCATGATGCGCGCGACCTCAAGCACGACCGCCATGATGTCTACAACGACAAGAAAGATATCCGGTCAGACCGCAAGGACCTCAAGCAGGCAGACAGCAAGGCGGATATCAAAGCCGACCGAAAGGACCTCTATCGCGATCGCAAAGACCTGCGTCAGGACACCAAGGATGTTCACCGGGATGCACGCGACCTGCACCGTGATCGCAAAGATCTCCGTCAAGATCAGCACGGACACTGATTCAACGCCTTCGGATACCCACTCCGGGTCGATCTGCCCTTGCGGGTCGACCCTTTTTCATTCCAAACCACCTCCTCGCCCCGCCCCGAGCCCCGCTCTTCGGATGGAGCAATTTTCGTACCTAATCCTCCTCCCCCGGCTTGAAATCTCCTCCCGGTCAGGCGAAAGATTTCCCATTCAGCCCGCAGATTTTTTATTCGCATGATGGCTTGAATTTTTTCGGGTCTTGGCATATAAAGATTGCGAAATCCAGCTATTTCCAATCGGAAAGTCCCAAGACTCATGGAGGCAGCTTCTTCCGCTTGCAGCACGAATTTGTGAGGGGATGTGACAGGCAGCCATATGTCTGAGTAGCACGGGCACGCGTCTGGACAATATACCCTTTTCAGAGAGCCCAGGACGATGGAGGCAGATCGGATTCAGACCTTCTCTTGGCTCTGCGCGGGAGACTTTTGACCCAACGAGCTGGGCACTTGGCGATGCACAAGTTCGAGAAACAAGAAAATGGAAGATCAAACTAGGGGAGGAAACCATGCGCACCAATTTGTCACATGCCATGCCTGCATGGCTTAGGGGCAGCATCTGTTGTCTACTGATCACTCTGGGCGTTACATCTGGCCTGTACGCCCAATCGTCCATCATTACGGGGACCATTCAGGGAACGGTGACGGACCCGTCAGGGGCCGTTGTGCCGGGAACGAGCGTTGAAGTCAAAAACCTGGACACCAACCTGACCCGCACGATTGTGACCGACAGTGATGGCCGCTTTGTCTTCCTTCAGTTGCCGTCAGGTCGATATTCTCTGACAGTTTCGAAACAGGGATTTGCCACCCTCGTGCAGGAAAGTGTCAGTCTGACGGTAGGTCAGACAATCACGCTCGACCTGGCCATGAAGGTTTCCCAACGGCAGGAGCGCATCACCGTCACGGCAACGCCCACGATTGAAACCACGGAGACGGTTTCTGCCAGCACCTTGAATGAGCTCTCGGTGGAGAAGACCCCGGTTCTCGGGAGAAAGTTTGAAGATCTTCTGACTTTGACGCCGGGGGTCAGCATCGTTCAGGGCCCGGATGGCGATGAGATCAACTTCAACGGTCAACGCGGGATCTTCAATAATATCAGCCTTGATGGAACCGACTACAACAATGGTTTTTTCGGAGAACAGTTGGGAGGCCAGCGTGCCGCGATTGATATCACTCTCGAGGCCGTCAAGGAATTTCAGGTGGTCGCAGCGGGCGCCAACGCGGAGTTTGGAAGGACTGCGGGTGGAGTCGTCAATGTCATCACCAAGTCCGGGGGCAACCAGTTCCATGGAAGCCTGTTCCACTTTCAACGTCTCGAAGCCTTGACCGCTGACACCTCCGATGGCAAAGGGCTGGACGGTTTCAAGCGCGAACAATTCGGGGGCACCATCGGCGGGCCCATCAAGAAGGACAAGGTGTTTTTCTTTGGGGCTTTCGAACAAATTTTCGAAGACTTCACACGAGCGAATCTGAGCCAACCGATCGGCTCCACGCCGTGCCCAGTGGCCGCACCGATCGTCGGGACCAATGATTCCCAGATCAACAGCAACCCCGACTGCCAGCGGCTCGCCCTTATCAATTTTTTCCAGACCCGATTCAACCAGGCCGAAGGGAATCCCATCCCGCATCCCACTCGCAACTCCTCTGCTCTGGGAAAGCTTGACTGGAACATTAACCCATCGAACCAGTTCTCCGCCTCGTACACCTTTGATTATTCGAAGAATACGAACCAGACCTTCGACGTTCCCACGTATGGAAACTCCGCCAACGGCATCGAAGGACCTTCCAAGATACAAACCGTCAACGCGAGCCTGTTTACGACGCTTTCTCAGACCAAGCTGAATGAATTCCATTTCGGCTATTCACGCGAAAATCGCCCGCGGAGTGCAGTGCCCTCCGCCGTACCGGACACGGCCATGGGGTTCGCGACAACCTTCCGATTTGGACAGCCGTTCTTCCTGGAGCCGAACGTTGATGAGCTGTTTTATCGGACCGACCTGAGGGATAACCTGTCCATCGTCTCCGGGAAGCACAATATCAAGTTTGGCGGCGAGTGGCTTCACAGCCGGAATGTCCAGGTCTTCCGTGGATTCTTTACCGGTCGCTACATTTTTGACAGCGTGACCGGCTTCCTCCATTACGCTTCGCCGGCATCGCTGGGACCGGGTTTCGGACCGACGGCCGTGGAATGTTCCAACGGCGCATTTGTGGGACCCACCGGAACCTGCCCGGCCGGCTCCACCCCCACAGGTGGACCACTCCTTCTCTACTTGCAAAACGCCTCCCCGAGCGGACCCACCACGGATGCGGCGGGAAAGGCCGATCAGACCAACCAGAATTATGCCCTGTTCATCCAGGACAAATGGCAGATCCGGCCCGGCTTTACCTTCAATTACGGCCTGCGCTGGGAAGCGCAAATTCTCGCCCAGCCAGTCATCCCCGGGTCACAGACCGCTTATGGAGTCAATCTGAGCAATCCGAGTTTCCCCGGGGACGGCACTCTGCCCAACCAAAAGAAGATGTTCCAACCGCGCGTCGGGATCGCATGGGATCTCTTCAACAACAGTAAATCCGTGCTGAGGGCTAGCTGGGGGATTTACAACGGAAATCAGAATATGTTGACCCAGGTGGGACCGATCACCACCAACGGTGTTCAGCTTCAGGGAATTACCGCCGGGACTGGATTTAATACGGCGGGTGGGAATCCCCCCACTTATCCAGGCGTCGTGGTCGCCCCGGTGATCCCCCCTGGAACCTTCCCCTCTACGCCCGGCGTGACCGTCTTCAGCAAGGACTACGCAAACCCTAGGATTTACACCGCCAACTTCGCGTTTGAGCAGGAGTTGATGGGAGGCATGGCAGCGTATGTTGATTTTACGTGGTCAAAGGGTGTTCACCTCACCCGCTTCACCAATCCCAACGTCGGGCCAGTCTCGATCATCCCTCAAAATGCTGACACGGTGACATACTCGGGTCCAACACCCTTCCCGAATCTGGGTGCCATCACCGACACGGTCAGCTCGGCAAAATCGCTCTACCGAGGCATCACATTTGGTCTCCGCAAGCGATTCAGTCAGCACTACCAGATGGATGCGAACTACACTTATTCGAGAGACTACGACGACGATTCCAACGAACGCGACCCATTCACCTTCCGTTATGCCGATCTGCACAACCTGGCGGCGGAGTATGGCCCTTCGGACCGCGAAGAACGCAACAAGTTTAATTTTTACATTTACGGCGAATTACCCAAAGGTTTTCAAGGAAGCATTCGGATGCAGGCCCATTCCGCACAACCGATCACAGACAACCCAGCGGGGACTGGGACTGGGCCGGCTTGCAGTCTCAACAATTCGGTCACCCGGTTCGTTAACGGGGTCGACTGCGGCCGCAATCACTTGCGCAAGGACAACGCGTTCTTCACTCTCGACTGGCGGATGGAGCGCCCTTTCAAGTTTAAGGAACGGTATGCGGTGACACCGATCATTGAGATGTTTAACACCTTCAACAACGTCAACAATGTCAACCCGCTCATTACACCCGGTCTGTTCAACTTCGACGGGTTCTTGCGACAGGGCGTGGGAGATCCGCTGCAAGTTCAGCTTGCAGTCAAGTTCACGTTCTGATCTCAGCAGCTGAGCGACTTCCGGGGTCCCGAAGTTCTCGGAAGTCGCACCTCAATGATCAACTTCAGGGGCCGATCCGGCTGAGGATCGGCTTTTTTTTGCCAATTCTTTCAGGCAGTAAGCACGCCCCAAGAGGGATGGGGCATGCAAGTGGCTCGGGCTGGATTCGATTGATCTCAAAAGATTTCTTTTGGTCATTCGAAAATGGAACCGGTTCCAAGCAGAATCTCACCTCGGACCTCCACGAAGCCCTCGTGCCGAAGTCGACCGCCAGGTCAAGCTCACCTCTCCCTGTACCTTCAGTTCAGATGTCGCCCCTGCCGGTTTCCCCAAATCACAAGCAGCATATTGACAGCCGATTTGAATTGGCAGTAGCATTCAAGCGGGACAAACACCCATTCTTCATAATAACTACTTCCTCCAGGCAGGAGCAGCTCACTGACGTGGTTCTGGCGAAATCCGGCGGGGGCAGGATTTCACGCGCAAAGAAACAAATACGTCGCTCTCAATCTCTACCAACCCGAGCCCGGGTGATTCGATATGGCTGAGAAGAAAAGTGCGCTCATCATCGCCAACTTTCAATACGAAGACCAAGTCTTGCAGCAGCTGATCGCGCCGGCCCAGGACGCTGAAGCCCTGGCTGCCGTGCTGGGAAACCCTGACATCGGCGGATTTGAGGTTCAGACCCTATTAAACGAACCTTCCCACGTGGTCAGCGAACGGATCGAGGCCTTTTATGCAGATCGGAAGCGGGATGACCTGCTGCTGCTCTATTTTTCCGGTCACGGGGTCAAGGACGAAGATGGGCAGCTCTACTTTGCCACCCGCAACACCCAGCACAAGCTGCTTCGTTCCACGGCAGTGTGGGCGAATTTTGTGAATGACGTCATGTTCCGAAGCCGCTCCCGACGGCAAGTCCTGTTGCTGGACTGTTGCTACAGTGGGGCCTTCGCTCGCGGGATGGTAGCCAAGGGGAGCAAGGACGTCGGGACGAGAGACCACTTCGAGGGGCGCGGCCGGGTTGTTCTAACCGCCTCGGACGCAATGCAATATTCCTTTGAAGGCGGTGAGGTCAAGGGAGAAGGCGTCCGTTCCATATTTACTCAGTCCCTGGTGCGAGGCCTGGAGACCGGTGAGGCCGATCTGGACGGCGACGGCTTGGTCACGCTCGATGATCTATACGATTACATCCACGATCGCGTTACCGACGAAATGCCCCAGCAGAGTCCGGGAAAGTGGGCGTTCGACGTCCAGGGTGAAATCATCATCGCCCGGAACCCCCGCCCTCCCATCGTGAAGGTGGGCAACCTGCCGCCGGAGCTGAGAGAAGCGATCGAGAGTCCACTAGTTGGAGTGCGAGTCGGTGCGGTCCAGGAATTGGAACGCCTGCTCCGGGGCAAGAACAAAGCCCTGGTCATGGCGGCGAAAGAAGCTTTGGTGTCGCTGAAAGAGGACGACAGCCGCCAGGTTTCAACCGCCGCCGAAAAGTGCCTGGCGGCCTATTTCAAAGTCGAACAACCCGAACCGGCGACTGTAGAACATTCCCGTCCTCCGGAACCTGCCGAGGTCCACAAGACGGATCGGGCGGTCCTTCCCTCCACTGAAACGGCCGCTCAACAACGGTTGCTGGAGGCGGCGCTGCCAAACAAGATTTCCGTTGGAAGATCCACTCAACTCCTTGCCCTCATCCGACGCACGGATTCAGAGGGTCTCCGTGCAGTGCTCGCCCAAGAGAATATTCAGTCATTGACCGCCGAGGACGTGACTTCGCGGACGTTTCAACTGGAATTTCCGACGGATCAAAATGGAGGGATACAGTCCGCCGAAATCTTTCTCAGGGTTGACGCTCCGGATTTTGAGCCGAAGTCACAAACCAAGAAACTTCTTGTTCCTCCCCGGGGCGACTCTGCAACCTGCACTTTTCTACTCACTCCCCAAAAACCCGGTGATCTCCTGGTAAATTTAGAGGTGTTCAAAGGAGATCTTCATGTCGCCTCGCGCGTCATCACCACGTTGGCAGAATTTTCAACCCGCGACCTGATCGGCGTCACTACGACTTTAGTTTCGCTCCCCCTTGTAGTTGTGGTCCAGCCCATTCAAGCGGAAGGCGCTCGAATCGACCCCAGAGAAGTGTCGGGAACCCTTCCTCTGTCGGGGGGACCGGCCAAGCCCGCAGCCATCCCGCGGGCGCCGGCAGAGCCAGTGCCACAAACAACACGGATGACGCCAGTCCCCCAAGTGAAGGAGAAGAAACCCTCTCAATCTATTCCGCCGCCGAATCCTGCGCCGGTGATAAGACAACCCGTTCTTGTTGAACCGCCGAGCAGGCCGCGGGTTGAGCCCGTGGCGGCACCCGGAAGAACTTCTGTTTCCACGCCCGTGGCGCGGGAGGTTCCGCGCGGTCCCAGCCTCAAAATCTGGGCGTCCGCAGCAACGGTCGTTATCGCCCTGGGCATCGGTGTCGGATACTTGAACCACCGATCGCCGCCCATCCGCGAGAGCCCCGCACCCATCGTTACTCCTGCGCCCACTGATTCAAAGGGGCACGCCGGTGAAGCGGGTCCGCTTCAACCTTCAAAACCTCCGGTGGCCACAACGACACTGCCGGAGGTGTCCTCTGCACGCTCCCAAGGAGACGCGTTATATGAACGGGGTATGTACGGGAAGGCCATCCATGAGTACCAAAAAGGCTTAAGCGTGGATCCAGGGAATGTCGAACTCCGAAACAAGGTCGAGCAGGCTCGGCTGGCCCAAGCCAAACTGGAAGAAGAGGTGTCCTCTGCCGGTTCCCAGGGAGACGCCTTGTATGAAAGAGGGGCATACGAGAGGGCCATCAAAGAATACCAAAGAGCCCTGAGCGTGGACCCGTCGAACGAAGTGCTCCAAAAGAAGATCGATCGAGCCCGGCGCGCACAAGCCGCCGAAAAGAAATTCGGACGGTGATTTCCTCTCGCGTCCCGGATTGAGGTTTCTATTATGGGAAAAGTGGTCGGCGTCCACGGCCGGATGGGCAACGCATATCGAGCTCCTATGGCATTGGCACTCCTTACCGCCACAATATTCCTTGGGGCTGTGCTCCCCCTGATGGCCGCCGCGAAGGGCGCTTCACAGAATTCATTCAGTAAAGCCGACATCCTTGGATTGCTGCAAGGCGAGGTCTCACCCAAACGGATCGCGGCATTGGTGCGCGAACGGGGCATTTCGTTTCAACTCACCCAGGAAGCAGAGAACGAGTTGCGCCAGGCGGGTGCTGACTCTGACCTTTTGGAAACTCTCCGGGAATTGGCTGCCCGGCTCCCAAAACCAAAACCCTTACCCCCCAAGCCGCCCCCACAATCACCGGAGACCTTAATGCGGCAGCACACGGCGCAGGGCGCGGCTTTTGTTGACGCGAAAAAATGGGACGAAGCGATCAGCGAATTTCGTGAAGTGATCAAACTCGGTCCGGCAGATTTCGGTGGGCATTACAACCTCGGCTATGCACTCCTCCAAAAAGGGGACCTGGACGGAGCGGTCACGGAACTTCGCGAGGCGATTCGGCTGAAACCGGTTGACGCCTCCGCGCATTTCAACCTCGGCCTGGCGCTGGAATTCAAGCACGACTTGGATGGAGCGATCGCGGAATATCGCGAGGCGGTTCGACTCCAACCGGAGGATTTTGGCTGGCACACCCTGCTTGGCTACCGGCTGCTTGGTCGAAAGGACTGGGGCGGGGCCATTACCGAATTTCGTGAAGCCGTCCGGCGGAGTCCGGGATACGCCCTGGCCCATTACGGGCTGGGCCAGGCACTCGATGGTCAACAGAATCCGGACCAGGCGATTGCCGAATACCGCAAGGCGGCCATCCTGAAACCTGAAGACGCCGCAATTCATTACAGTCTGGGGAATGCCCTCTACAACAAATTCGACTGGGATGGAGCCCTTACCGAATTCCAGGAGGTCGTTCGTCTGAATCCTGCCGACCCCGTCGCCCTCACCAAGCTGGGAAACACCCTGTTTGAGAAGCGGGACTGGGATGGCGCTATTCTCGTATATCGCAAGGCGTTGGGATTGAAACCCGACAACGCCACCGCGCGCAACAACCTTGGCGTCGCCCTTTACAACAAACACGACCTGGAGGGTGCCATCACTGAATTGCGAGAGGCGATCCGAATCCGGTCAACGGATGCCACTGCCCACAACAGCCTTTGCCACGCCCTCCTCGAGAAAAAGGATAGACCGGCCGCCCTGCAGGAATGTCGCATCGCCTGTGACCTACAACCCAATAGTAACCTCTGCACCGAATACCAGAAGCTGACCAGCAGGAAAACCCTCAAGCCTTAGGAGCGTTTCGTTCGGTAACGGCTTGCCAAGCCACATGCGTGCTATCGTGAGGGCGCCCCCATGTCAAAGCAGTGGACAAGAGAAGAGGTTTTGGAGCTGGCGAGGAGTTTCCAGCCAGCTTGTGTGCTCGCTGCGGCTGCGGACCTGGATATATTCAGCCGGCTCACCACGAGGCCGTTGACTGCGGAAGAAACCGCAAAGGCCGTAGCCGGTGATATCCGGGCGACCACCATTCTGCTCGACGCCCTGGCCGCACTGAAGCTTCTGGACAAGCAGGGAGCTCGTTATTCCGTCCCTCCGGGTCTCGTATCTATTTTGACTGAGCAGGGCACGAGTAGTGTCCTGGCGATGGCACAACACCAGTCCAACTGTCTTCGCCGTTGGGCACAGCTGGCGTGGGTTGTCAAAAACGGCAGGCCGGCAGAACGCTCGCCCAGCATCCGGGGAGAGGAAGCAGATGCGGCGTCTTTCATTGGAGGGATGAGAAACCTTTCCACACCCCTGGCCGGGAAGGTCATACGAGAAATACGGCCCCTGGTCTTCCGACACCTCCTGGATGTCGGCGGTGCTTCGGGCACGTGGACCCTCGCCTTCCTCGATGCTTGTCCGGAAGGAAAGGCCACCCTCTTCGATCTGCCTCATGTCCTCCCCATGGCAAAGCAGTTTCTCACCGAGGAAGGCGTGATTGACCGTGTCAGACTGGTTGGCGGGGATTACCAGGTCGACCGGTTGCCTCGAGGAACTGACCTCGCTTGGGTCAGCGCCATCGTGCACCAGAACTCCCGGGCACAAAATCAAGCGCTCTTTGCTCAAGTCTTCCAGTCTCTGGAACCGGACGGCAGACTTGCGATCCGGGATATTTTAATGGAGCCATCTCGAATTCTCCCTGTCGCAGGGGCGCTTTTTGCGGTCAATATGCTGGTCGGAACAGAATCGGGAGGGACCTTCACCTTTGAAGAGCTGAAGGCAGATTTAGAGGGCATGGGATTTCAGGAGGTCGCTGTCGCCCGGCGGGATGAGGGGATGAATTCAATTGTCACTGCAAAAAAGCCATCCCATTCATAACCCCTTGGCACGGGACCGAACATGAGCATATCCATCCGCAATTGTGCCTCCCAAACCGATTGAGTCAACTCGACCTCCCATGTCTATCAAACCTCACTCGAGAGAACGCGGCGCAAATCCGAGCAACAAACCGATCGCGCCAGTAAATTTCGACCTCAGGGCTGCCGCTACGACAATTTGCAGTCTAGGCTCCTTTCACGAATTTCAGAGAGGCAGAATTCATGCAATATCGAAGGCCGGTGGGCTTTGGACCGTCGTCGAACACGTGACCTAAATGAGCGTCGCACCGGCTGCACAGCACCTCCACTCGCTGCATGAAGAGGCTGTCATCGGTCCTGGTCTCGATGTTCTCCTTGGCGATGGGCGTCCAGAAGCTGGGCCACCCGGTTCCGGACTCGAATTTGGTGGCTGAACTGAATAAATCATTGTCACAACAGACGCACTGATAAATCCCTTTCTCATGATTGTCCCAATATTCTCCAGTGAACGCCCTTTCAGTCCCCTGTTTTCGGGCCACCTCAAACTGTTCCGGGGTTAAAAGTTTCTTCCATTCGGCTTCCGACTTGACCACCTTTTCAGTCATAATCAATCTCCCCTGCTTTACTGAATACACCTTCAGGATCGTTGCCCTTCCGGCCGGTCTTCCCTTTGCAGTATTTTGGTCCTCCACACTTGCCGCGGCTTCACCCACGGCATTTGATCTGGAACAGGCTGTTGAAGCTGCTGCCACTACAACCCAGAGCATCAGTTGACGACGGCCCAGCAGGGGGTGCGAACGAATTGAGGACAGCATGTCGATAATCATAACTCTTGTACAATCTCCTTTGCGTTCCAGTTCCAACGAAGCCTTGGGTCAGTTCCAATGTTATATCCCCTTCGCCCCCAAAAATATTCCCTCACAAACGATCTCGGCGTCCCCGGTCAGGAATACAGGTTCCCCTTCACCCTTCCATTCCACCTGGAGCACCCCGCCCTCAGTGATGACCCGGACGGGACTGGTCGCGCGGCCGTTGAGGAGGGCCCCCAGTGCGGAAGCAATCGAGCCGGTCCCGGAGGATTCGGTGTGTCCTGCCCCCCTCTCCCAAATCCGGATCTCGACTGTGTGTTCATCGATGACGCGCACAAACTCCACGTTGGTCTTCTTAGGAAACCTCGGATGGGATTCGAGGGCACGGCCATACCGTTTCCAATCGAACGATTCAAACTCCTCGACCAACGTAATACACTGGGGATTCCCGACCGACATCACGGTAATCTCGAAGGTTCGATCCTCCACATCTAATGGAACGCCGACAAGGCGGGGATTCCCTGGAGAGGGACGAACCTTCCTCCCCATCCCCTCCACCGCAAATGGAATGTCCTCGGGATTAAATCCTGGGACTCCCATTTCAGCGACATAGGTAAATTTTGCACCCTGGCGATCAATTAGACGCAGGACACGGCGGCCGACGACCGATCCCAGCACTACCTCTCTCGAAGCCTCTGGATTTTTCCAATGATGGACCGCCGCGGCGCACCGTATGCCGTTGCCGCTCATCTCCGCTTCGCTACCGTCACTGTTGAACAGACGGATGGAAAAATCATATTGGGGATAGTCCATACCTGGAAAGATGTAGACCACCCCGTCCGCCCCGATACCGCGGTGTCGATCGCATCCCTGCTGCGCCAGCAGGGCCAGAGACTCCTCGGAGGCGTCCGGCAAAGCCTCCCGGTCAACGATCAGGAAATCATTCCCCAGCCCATGCGCTTTGTAGAAAGGGATCATCCGGAGCTGCCCGCCTCAATTCATTTTTCACTGAAGATGGACGATTTAATATCATTCAACTCCCTGACCTGCAAGAGGCGGCGCATCAATTCCGTATGGAGATCGGGGGACAGGGAGGTGCTGAAGCGAAGGAAATGGCCTTCACCCTCGCGGGACCAGCTGACCTCTTCGGACTGGATCTTCAATTCATCAAGCAACGCTTTTACTTTCGTCGAAGCCTCCGCCATTTCATCCGTGGACATTGAAAACTGGTAATGGACGAACTTAGTCCCGAGTTTTCGCTCGACATAGCGGAGGAGAAAGAGGGCTGCCAGGATCATGCCGGTGGCGATGCTCGAGGAGCCAAAATAGCCATAGCCAATGCCCATCCCGATGGCCGCCACCACGAACATGGTGGCAGCGGTCGTCAGGCCGACCACGCTCAACCCCTCCCGCAAAATAGCTCCCGCCCCGATGAACCCGATGCCCGGAATAATCTGGGCCGCGATGCGCTCAGGGTCGCTGTGGAATTTCTCGGCCACTTCAAGTGAGAGCATCGTAAACATCGTCGACCCGAGACAAATGAACATATTGGTGCGCAGACCGGCAGGCTTGTGGTGCAGCTCGCGCTCCAGACCGACCAGGCCCCCCAGCGCCGCGGAAGCACCCATTTTGAGGATTGTCTCGATTTCGATGTGCATGAACGGTCTCCTTCGTCTCCCCTCTACCCGGGGGGCTCTCCAACCGGCGCATGATGTGCGTACACGTGGATTACATGGCCCCGGATTCCGCGCACCGTCTTCTCTTCACGATAGTAACGCCGATAGGCCGGGACCGTGGTGACCATTTTCCAAACATCATCCCCTTCTTCAGCCAGGACCCACTGGACACGAGGAAAGGGGAATCGCAAGGCCAATTGCCAAGCGTCCAGATTATCTTCGAACAGGATTTTTCGAAAGGGAATTTCGTCGAGTTGTGCAATCCGCCCCAGGTACCCCGAATTCATCAGGATCATTTCCCCGTGCCAGCGAGGTTTCAGGTAGTCGGCCAGGTCCCTAAGAATGCGGCGGTCGTCGCCATTGTTGAAGTACGGCTCTTCGTGTGCCGGCAGTGAATGGAGATGGGTCTTGACGGCAATTCCAAGGGGCACGAGCAAAACTCCGAGAAAAACAGTGACGAGCACTCGCCGCAACCAGCGGGTACGAATCCATCCCGAGACGAAGCCAAAAAGCACAGTGCCCAGGGTAACGACCGCCGGGATGGGGGTATGGCCGTATCGGACTCCAAAGTTCGTGTAGGGATAATATTCCGCAACGTATGTGGGTGCACGCCCTTTGGCCAGGGAAAGGACATAGAAGACGAACGGCACCAGAAACAAAATTGGGGTGTAGGACCATGACCCCTCAGGGTCCCTCGGTTGTGGCGTTCCCACTCGGCGCTTTGAAATCACCCATAGGATCACCACCAGCAGCCCGATCACTGCCAACCAGAAGGGCACTTCCCCGGCACAGTGGCGGACCGACTTCGTAAAGTAGAGGAGAGAGAGCCACCAGTGTCCTTCAGTCGGATAGCGAAAGTGGTAAGTGGCGATTTGCTTCCAGTAAAGAGCCCTTGCCGAGTAGGGACCCCGAATGAACTCCCACACGTCTCCGTATTCAAACCAGTTATGTGCAAACCAGTAAACCGGGGCGAGCGACGCGATGAGTCCGTAGATCATGGCGTCTCCACAACGGGATAGCCAAGCTCGGTCTTGCTTTCTCCCCACGGCGGCGAATAATACCCAGAGTGTGCTCCAGGGGATGAAGAACCACGCTTCGTATCGATTCAGCGCCGCCAGAAGATTCATGGCCGCCGCAAGCAACAGGTACCGTCTTGTTCCCCGCTGCTGCCACAACACCAGAAACAAAACATTGAGCACGAGGAGCGCCATGGAGAGCGGTTCCTGCATCGGCGTGGTCTGATAGTACAGCCAGCTCGGGTTGAGGACGAATAGGCCCACCCCCAACCACACGACGGCACGTTCTTCAATCATCAGCCGCAAGATCAGGAAGAGCCCAAGGCCCGCTCCCACAAAGCTGGCCATCGAGACCACACTGCCGGCCAATCCCGTCCGCCACAGAAAATTATTCATCGCCAGGGGGGCCGCCAGCAGGTGAAACAGCGGCAGCCACACCGTGCCTATCTGGGGATACCCCGGATTCACGGAATCGGTAAGCACGCGGGCCCGCTTGATGTGCGACCACCCGTCTCCATCCAGATCGGTGGAGCCCTGGGCGTAAACATAGGCCAAGCTCAGTATGCTGAAAACGAGGAGAACCACGAGTGCGAGGGCACATTGACGATCCAGGAGGCGAGAGGGATGGGGGGATGGCTCGGATCGCATCACATGGGTGAGAGATGACAAAGAATGAGCCCTTTCAAGGCGGTGATCCAGCCCCGCGCGGGCTGGGCACTCACTTCTTGATTTCCTGCTGAACAACTCCCGCGGCCTCGCCGGGTGTTCATTCTCCTTGCGGACTGCGCCTTGTCGGAAACAAGGGCGGCGATGCATGTGCCCCTGGTCTGGACACCGACTGCACTCAATGCCTCCTGCCGCGGGCCGCCTCAAAGCGCATCAGTCTTTGAAATGCCCTGAAGCGGGTTTCGATCTCCGACCGGCGCAGGCGCGTCAACCGCCTCAGGCTGAAATCCTCCACATTAAATGAGGCGACCACTGAACCGTAAACCACGGCGCGACGAATGTTTGCTTCGCTCAATGACGGACACGAGGCGAGGTAACCCATGAATCCTCCCGCAAAGCTGTCGCCGGCCCCTGTAGGATCAAACACCCTTTTCAAAGGAAAGGCGGGGGCTGCGAAGATGGATCCCCGCCGAAACATCGCGACGCCATATTCTCCCCGCTTCACCACAAGCGTTTTGGGCCCCATGGAAAGAATCTTTTCTGCACCTCTCACCAGGTTGTGCTCTCCCGTAATCATCCGGGTTTCGTTGTCGTTGATAATCAGCATGTCCACCAGCTTCAGGGTTTGGCGCAACTCTTCGGGCGTGTTATTGATCCAGTAGTTCATGGTGTCCATGGCAATCAACCGTGGTCGCCGCACTTGTTTGAGCACTTCGCGCTGGAGGCGCGGATGGATATTGCCGAGAAATACAAATTCGCTGGATTGATACTCGCGGGGAATCCGAGGGGAAAAATCGGCGAATACATTCAATTGCGTGTCCACGGTACGGCATTCGTTCATGTTGTCGTTGTACTCTCCCCACCAGAAAAACGATTTGCCCGGTTTCCGCTGGAGGCCCCGCAGATCGACTTGGTGCTTCCTGAAGATCCTCTCATCCTGTCTCGAGAAGTCCTCTCCCACCACGGCGACGAGATTCACGGCCGAAAAAAAACTGGCGGCCACCGAGAAATAGGTCGCCGAGCCGCCCAACACATTGTCCGCCTTGCCAAACGGGGTTTTCACGTTGTCAAAGGCCACAGAACCCACCACGAGGGTCGCCATGAAGTAATGGTTATTCCTTTCAGGTCAATGAATGTTTCTGCTTGAATTAAGTGAGGGGGCTGACCGGCTTAGTAATTGCCGGTGCCTCCAGCACTCATGATTGGGGAAAAGCTAAGCGATCGCCCCGGCGCTACTCTTTCACAAACTTCGAGGTGACCAGAAGATTCTTGTCGTCTTTGCGATCGCGATCAATCTGAACACGCAGCCGCCGTTGGGCCTCCTCGAGGCTGACGGGAGGTGACTCCACCACCAAATCATAATATTCGCGGCCCGTGGCGCTTCCCAGGATCTGGCTCACAATGCCCGCGATGTCGGATACCTTCCTCGGGTAGAAGGCGCGACCGCCGGTTGCGACGGTCAGTTTTTCAAAAATCTCGCTGGTCCCTCCTGCGAAAAACCCTCGTCCTCCCAACGACACGCCATAGAGGGTGATCTTCTCCCGCTGGAGCACGGGCGCCACATCCTTCAGCCTGACCCGGGAACCGGTGTCAATTCCTGTGGACAACAGAACCATCACACGGCGGCCGGTTGAATTGGCATAACCGCCATCCGCCGTCGCATAGATGGCATCGAGCAAGGCGGCCCCGTTCCCATATTTCATCCCGCGCAAGGCGTCGGTCAGCAGTTTCTTGGAGGGGGTGAAGTCCTGGATCAGGTTCGCGGAAGAATCATATGCAATAATCGCCATCTGATCGCTGGCACCGAGGGCCTTAATGAAGGACTGCGTGATGTCAGTCAGCGGATTGGCCACCTGGCCCGCAATCACACTCGTGTCAATCAGCAGGGAGATATCACTCGGCCCGGCATCCGATTTGACTTTGGCCTCCCGCACGGCGAGTTTCGACTTGTCAAGTGAAACCACGAAGTTGACCGCGGACAGGTCGCGAACGAAAATCCCGGTCTCATCGGTGACCGTGACCTGGAGATGGACCTCGCTTCCGCTCTGCGACAGGACGTTGTGGGGAGCGCAAATCATCGCCAGGACGAAAACGGCTGATCGCACCCGCCGGTTGGAAGGTCTATAGGTCTTCTGCAAAGCAACAGGGTCCATCACTACTCTAAAGATATTTGTTTACCAGCAAGTCGAGTTTACGCCGGGTCGCCGGATGGATCCGGCTCCGTTCAGTGATCAAGGCGTGGGAAAGGGCTGAACCACACTTGCAGGTCCGTTGTGCCGGCATGGCGGCAACTGCCGCCGCGATTACCTTCTGCGCATTGACCGCGTTGCGATTCAGGTTGTCAATAATCTGCGTGACGGTGACGGCGTCATGGTCGGGATGCCAGCAGTCGTAATCCGTGACCAGCGCCATCGTGGCGTAACAGATCTCGGCTTCCCGGGCCAGCTTGGCTTCCTGCAGGTTGGTCATCCCAATGACATCCATTCCCAGCCCTCGATACACCTTGGACTCGGCCTTCGTCGAAAACGCCGGGCCCTCCATGCAGAGATATGTTCCCCCCCGATGGATCGGAATCGATTCGACACGGCCAGACATTTCGAGGAGGTCACTGAGTTGGGGACAGACCGGATCGGCAAATGAGATGTGCGCCACCAGGCCGTTTCCAAAGAAGGTCTCGCCTTCGCGGTAACGCGTGCGGTCGAAGAATTGATCCGGCAACAGGATATCGAGGGGTTTGTGCTCTTCCTTCAGAGAGCCCACAGCACTGGCCGAAATAATGCGTTCCACTCCCAGCTTTTTCATCGCAAAGATGTTCGCACGAAAATTAATCTCCGTCGGCATGAGCCGATGACCCTTGCCATGCCGGGCCAGAAAGGCCACTCTCCGGCCTCGCAGAGTGCCGATGACAAGCGGATCGGAAGGCCTGCCGAAGGGGGTGGAGACGGCCACTTCCTTCCTATCGGTCAGTTCGGCCATTTCGTAGAGACCGCTCCCTCCGATCACCCCAATTTCGATTTCTGTTGCGCGTCCCCTTTGTATCCGCGATTTCGATTTTGGTCTATGGGCAGTCATATGGTGTCATGGGTTGCAAACATTTAAGTCAAATCAAGCTCCCGCCGCAGGGGGCGGATGCACCAGGCGGTCTCAGGCGGGGGGTTCGGCGACAATCTTTCCCCTTTGCTCCGCCAGGAATCCCATGGGGCATTGCATATCGTGATAAAACACGCACAGCCAGTGTTCACGCAACGCGTCCTCGATCAACGGTCTCTTGTTCTCGATCACTTCCAGAGGAAACAGATCAAACGATGTGATCCATTGCGGGTTCAGGTGGAATTGGGTCGAAACCAGATCCGAAAACACGATGCCCTTCTCCCCTTGAGATTCAATTTCCACAATTTGCATAAAGCGGTTATGGCCCGGCTTGACGGCCACTCGTATCCCTGGAACGACCTCCTGATCGCCTTGCAACAACTCGTACTCGCAATAAGGGGGCATGAATTTGGCACGATCGAGGGCATAACTTGGACGGTCCCGATCGAACGGGGCCAAGGCATGGTCAAATTCCCCCTGCTGGGCATAACAACAGGCATTCGGGAAGGTCCGGACGATCCGTCCATCTGAAAGTTGTGTAGTGTTCCCCCCGGCGTGATCAAAGTGGAGGTGGGTATGGATGATTGTATCAATGTCCTCCGGCCTGACGCCGAGGCGGGCCAGGGAGCCGACCAGCGTTTGCGACCGGTCCACGTCGTAAATTACATTCCATTTCGCATCAAACTTGTTGCCGATGCCTGTGTCGATCAGGACCTGGTGGCCGGGGGTGCGAACATACAAGCAATTCAACGCCAACCTGACCCGGTTCTTTTCATCGACGTCGACATGCCTTTCCCAGAGGGTCCTGGGCACAATACCAAACATCGCTCCGCCGTCCAGCCGGAATGATCCATCCGAAACGATATGGAGTTCGAATTCTCCCAATTTCATGGTGTCGTTCGCTTCTCCCTACTTCGATGCTTTCACTTTTGAAAACGAGACTGAGACGCGTGCAGTCACTTCTTCTTTTCTTTCGCTGGAACTGTGGGTGGAGTCGAAGTGGAGTTGGAGACGGGTTTCCCGTTTTTTTCCACTTGCACCGTGATCGACTTGTACCCCGAAAGGGTCTCACCCTCTCGAGCGAAGTATTGTTCATTCACCGAAGGCTGCACTTCATGGATCAAGCTCGACAGTGATGCCTGCAGCAACTTGGTTTTAAGGATTTCAGCGATCGCCGGCTTTGCCTCGGAGAAAGGCTGCGGCCGGTCTTCAAGCGCTTTGAAGAGATGGATGGAACCAGGAGCATCAAATACCGCGCTAATCTCCCCGGGTTTCAACCGGAAAACAACGGAATCCACCGTTTCCCCTAAATCCCCTCTCGCCAGAAAGCCCAAATCCCCACCCTTCTGGGCATCACTGTCTTTGGAAAACTCTCGTGCCAGCGCCCTGAAATCCTCCCCCTTCAGCGCACGCTGCCGTGCCTCCTCCAGGCCTTTCCGCATCTGGGCATCCTGTTCCGCATCTGACCCTGTCAGGCGGAGAGAGATATGCAGCAAATGCAACTGGACGAATCGATTCTGATCCTGGTCATAGTATTTCCGAAGGTCCTCATCACTGATCCACAAGCGATCTGCAATGGCCTGTTGCTCCGCAAGGGCGAGCACCTGGGCGCGGGCAAATTTGAGTCGGGCGGCTACTCCCGGATTCCGGTCGAGACTCTCCTTTTCCGCCCCCTGACTGAGCACGAGGAGTTGGGCCAGGTATTCGGCAAAGGCTTTGGTCCCCCCCGGGCCTGAATATTGGCGGCGCTGCTGCGCCGGGAGATGCGAGAGGATTTCTCTGAATTCACTTGCCCTGATCTTCTGATCATTGAGAGAGACCACAACCGGATCGGGCTCCATCTCGACCTTTTTGGAGGGCTGACTTGTCGTTGCGGGGGGAGCGCCAGCGGCGGGCTCTTGCGCCCGCAATAACGTTCCCAGCCCCGGGAAAAGCAAACCGGTCAAGAGTAAAAAACCACCGCGTCGAATAAAAATTGAAGGTTTCATTTACTTCACTTCCTCGTTGAGTTCGATTAACACACCCTGAGTCGATTCCGGATGAATGAAAGCGACCCGACAGCCTCCTGCGCCCGTTCGCGGGACCTCGTCGATTAAACGAACCCCGCGAGCCTTGAGCTCCCGGAGCGAGGCCTCCAAATCCTCCACCTCAAGGCACAGATGATGGACTCCCTGCCCACGCTTATTGAGGAATTTGGCGATCGGGGACAGCGGGTCGGTGGGTTCCAGCAATTCAATGCGGCATTCTCCCAGCGGGTGCATCGCGACAGCCACTTTCTGCTCCTCAACATTCTCCCGAGACGCCACTGGGATCCCCAGGGTCTCTCCATAAAATCTGCTCGCTTGATCCAGCGAGTGGACGGCAATCCCCACATGACTGATCCGCAGGATCTTCATAACTCAGGCCCCCCTCCGGTTCCTTGAGGTTTCTCCGCAAAAGCCTGAGATGATTTCATCCACCACCGAGTAAGGGTCGCTCTGCCGCGATGCCACCAGTTCCACGTACCGATCGAGCGTGCCATTCTCCAGATGCTCATGAACTACCCTGCCCACCAATTGCTCGCTCAAGAGTTCGAGCACTCGCTCGCGTGCATGCGTGCGCCTCTTCTGGGTGAAAAGGGCCGAGTCTTTTGCAAACCGGGCGTATGACTCAATCGCCGTCGCCAAAGGGTTGATTCCCTCGTTTTGAGTGGCCACCGTGCGGACCAACGGCGGCACCCAACCATCCGGGCGAGGAGAGATGGAGAGCATCGCCTGCAGTTGGGTCTCGATCCTTTCCACGCCCTCGCGGTCGGCTTTGTTGATCACAAACACGTCGGCAATCTCCATGATTCCTGCCTTGATGGCCTGGATGTCATCGCCCATCCCGGGAACCAGCAAAACCAGGTTAACGTGTGCCACCTTGATGACGTCGATTTCATCCTGTCCCACCCCCACCGTTTCGACAAGGATGACCTCTTTGTGAGCGGCATCGAGCACCGAGACCGCGTCATGGGTCGCCCGCGAGAGGCCGCCGAGAAACCCCCGCGTCGCCATGCTGCGAATGAAAATACCCTCCTCAAGGGCGACATTTTGCATGCGAATCCGGTCGCCCAGGATGGCGCCGCCAGTAAATGGACTGGTGGGATCCACCGCCACAATCCCCACCGATTTCTTCTGCCCATCCAAATAAAAGCGCGCCAGGCGATCAACCAGGGTGCTTTTTCCGGACCCAGGCGCTCCCGTGACCCCCACCACAAAAGCGTGCCCCGTATGCGGAAAAATCCGCTTGAGGATCTTAGCCGATCCCTCACGATCATTCTCGATGCAGGTGATCGCCCGCGCAATGGCCCTGGGATCGCCTCGAAGCAGCTTGTCGATGTCGATGGGCATGGTGAAGTTATCAGTTCTCAGTTGTCAGTTCTCAGTTGGAAGAACAGGTGCCAGCTCTCAGTTGTCAGTTATCAGTTTTCAGTGATTGTGAAACCTGCTCTGTTTGTGCTCGCGAATGGTGGATGCATAAAATCTTTGATTCAATCGACAAAGGTTGTGGTTGAACCACGGTATTAACCGAGAACTGACAACTGAGAACCGGCAACTGCTTTTAGAACTTCTTCAACAGCTCCCTGGCAATCACCATGCGTTGAATCTCGCTGGTTCCTTCCCCGATGGTACAGAGTTTGGCGTCCCGATAAAACTTCTCAGCGGGATAGTCTTTGATAAATCCGTAGCCGCCGTGAATCTGCACGGCTTCATTTGCCGCACGGACTGCCACCTCGCTGGCGTAGAGCTTTGCCATCGACGATTCCAGCGTGGTCTTTTTCTTATGGTCGTACATCCAGGCGGCCCGATGCGTCAAACACCGGGCGGCATCAATCTCGGTCGCCATGTCGGCGAGTTTCCATTGGATTGCCTGAAATTCGCTGATCGGCCTTCCAAATTGCTGCCGCTGCTTCGAGTATTTGAGCGAAGCATCCATCGCGCCCTGCGCCATCCCGAGAGCCAGGGCCGCAATGGAGATGCGTCCCCCGTCCAAAACCCGCAAACTTCCCGTAAACCCTTCGCCCTCCGCACCCAGCCGGTTCTCTGCCGGCACCCGGCAATCCTCAAAGATGACTTCCGACGTATCGCTGGCCCGCATCCCGAGTTTGTTTTCATGCTTCCCCGCGCGAAACCCGGGAGTTCCTTTCTCGACTACAAACGCCGAAATGCCCTTGTGGCCCTTCGAGGAGTCGGTCACCGCCATAGCCACACAAATGTCGCCTACTCTCCCATGCGTGATGAAGGTCTTCGCCCCGTTGAGGACATAGAATTTGCCGTCCCTTACTGCAGTGGTCTTTGTCCCGCCGGCATCACTGCCCGCTTCAGATTCTGTAAGCCCCCATGCCCCGATTTTCTCCCCGCGGGCCAGGGGCACCAGGAACCTCTTCTTTTGCTCCTCGGTTCCCATCAGGTAGACGTGGCCGCAACACAGCGAGTTGTGAGCTGCAACACTCAAGCCGATGGACCCGTCCACACGACCCAACTCCTCGATGAGGATGACATATTCCTGGTAGCCCATGCCTGCGCCCCCGTACTCCCCGGGAAAAATAGTTCCCAGGAACCCGAGTTCACCGAGTTTCCGCAAGATCTCCCGCGGAAACTCCTGGGCCTCATCCCACACCATGACATGAGGGGCAATTTCAGTTCGCGCAAATTCCCTTACCGTCTTTTGGACTTGACGTTGCTCATCAGTCAGCTCGAAATTCATAAGTTTAAGGTCCTGTGGAGTTCAAGGATGCCCGTGCCGTAACGCCTCTACGCCGGATCTCCCCGGCGTTTGCATCATAAACATTCCTGACCCGAGGGAATCAACCGTGACGTGCGACCCTGAGATGTTCGGAGCCAGGGAATTAGGGAGTTCATCGCATTGGAGGCGCGGATCCAGGTCCGGGCAAACGCATGTTTATAACACAGCCATTTTAACAACGTCAACGCGGGTTGCCGTGGTGGGACGATGTCGAGAAACATCGCGCATTCGATGGAGCGCCGTTAAGAACTTCCCGCCTCGAATCGCCCCTTTGCCGGTGTAAGGTCGCCCTTTATTTTCACAAGCGATCTCTTCGCACCCGGTCGACCTCACCCCGGCTTCAGAGGGGCTGCCATCCGCACTCACCGGACTCGCCGCCACCGGGAGCCGCCGAAGTCGTCGCCGGTGTTTTGCTCGCGATGAAATTCGTCGCGGGAGTCCAGGCGCAATCGCATCGCGCCATTGTTGCGATCGCGGCCTTTGGGAACATCTAACCAGAAGCCCTCCAGCCAGTCGCCGTCCAGGGCCCCATGAAAAATATTTGACCATTGGCCATTGGAGGCTTCGCCGTACCACCACACGTTGCCCCCGAGCTGCCGCAGGTAATAGGTTCCCCCGTCATTGCAACTCCAGATACCGGTGAGGTCAAAGCGCCAATTGCCATGTTCCTGGCTGTATCGGGGGACAATGGGGCCCTCCCTCCTGCCGCCCGGCCCATACCCCGGACTTAACACCTCCCGGTGGTCTTGAATTGAGTCCCCCTGTTTGTAAATGGTGGCATTCCAGTTCGCACGGGGCCCGTTGTTGCAGCTCACCCATCCTTGGGCCGATCGCCAATCCTTGGAAATCTGGCCCTGGTATTCGCATCGTTGGTTGGTGTACTGGTCAACCCGGTTCATGCGGATGTTGCGGTCATCCAGACGCATATCGACGACGCCGCGAATTTCGGATTGACCGGGCATCGTCCATCGGGCGTCAAAGGTGTTCGAATTGCCGCGCCGGACCCAAATCCCGGTCCAACCTTCCTCGACCACTTGCCACTGGACCCCCAGCCGGGTGTCCAGGTTATCGGCGTCCGTCCTGGCAGGACGGGACACCAGCATGATGGATGCCATCGCACACAACAGTAAAACGCCTGCGAATGAAATATAGAAACCTCGTACCCCTTTTGTTGTCATAGCGCCCCCATCTTGGGTCATGAAGTCACTCTGTGTTAGTCTTTCAGACGATTGATAATGCTGGCGACGTACCCTGCGCCAAACCCGTTGTCAATGTTCACGACCGTGACATTGGAAGCGCAAGAATTCAGCATCCCCAGCAAGGCCGCAATCCCTCCAAATGACGCTCCGTAGCCCACCGAGGTAGGGACCGCGATGACCGGGGCAGCCACCAGGCCGCCGACCACGCTGGGCAGGGCCCCTTCCATCCCAGCCACACAAACGATCACACGAGCCTGCCGCAATCGCTGATTTTCCTGCAGCAATCGATGAATGCCAGCGACCCCGCAATCATAGATAGCATCCACATCATTCCCCATCACGCGGGCGGTCACCAGGGCTTCTTCAGCAACGGGCATATCCGCAGTGCCCGCGGAAATGACAAGGATTCTCCCGGTCCCATAGAGGTGCTTGTCTCTGACAACCGTCAGCGCGCCACTGGCTTTGTGAAACTGCGCCAGGCGCGTGATCTTCCGGATGGCTCGAAAGGTCGCTTCATCCGACCGCGTGACGAGAATGTTGTGCCGATTTTTCAACATCCTCCGGACGATTCCCACGACTTGCTCCGTCGATTTTCCGCGGCCTAACACCACCTCGGGAAACCCCACTCGCAGGGAGCGGTGATGGTCGATCCGGGCAAAACCCAGATCCTCGAAGGGAAGCCTTCGCAAAATCTCCATGGCTTCGTCAACGCCGAGTCTTCCCTCTTTAACCTTTTCCAGTAAGCGCTTAATCTCAGCCGCGGTCATAGTCGTCAGGCGATTTTTCCAGAATCCCCTCGGGAGCGAGTATACCAAATGCCTTGCGAATCTCCATCACGGCAGAACCTGTCCCGGGGTCAAGCGGACCCTCCCAGGCCCGGGCGAAGGTGACCGAATCGTCCACGGAACCGGCGGATCAAAGATGGAGGAATCATTAAACCACTTGACAATTCCGCGTGGCTATATAAATCTAAAAATTCTCTCGAGGGAACCGCCAGGGGGAGACCTCTTATCTCCCCGAAGGGTAATCGCAATTCACATTATCGACAGCTCAAATCCGAACCAGAAGACATTGATGGACCCTGAACACGACTTGCCCCCCCTTAGAAAGATCCCGCAAAATGGTACCCGGGGGTTCTGGGGCAACCTGCATTCCTGGGTGCGCGACCTAGTCATCGCAGTCGGGCTTGCGCTGGTCATTGTCGTGTACCTCTATCAGCCCGTGCGGGTGGAGGGGGTCTCCATGCTGCCCCGCATCGAGGATCAGGAGCGCATCTTCGTCAACAAGTTTATTTACCGGTTCAAACCGATTGAACGCGGAGATGTCATTGTCTTTTCCTATCCGCTCGATCCTCAGCGTTTTTTCATCAAGCGGGTCATCGGCCTGCCGGGCGATACCGTTCAAATCCGGGACGGGAAGGTAGTCATCAACGGCCAGGAACTGAAGGAGTCCTACATACCGAGGAAGTTCCAGACCCCTGAGAACGAACCCCCGGTTGCGATCGACGCCGGCCACTTTTATGTGTTGGGAGACCATCGTAGCTCATCCAACGACAGCCGCGCCTGGGGGCAGGTCCCCCGTCAGAACATCTATGGGAAGGCGGTCTTTTGTTACTGGCCGCTGGAGAAGCTCAGCTTCATCCGTTGAAAAATCTTGATGAATTCCCAGACAGCCGTCCTTGCCCTTGAAGATGGTCGTTGTTTCCGGGGACACGCCTTCGGTGCGCCCGTTGAGAAAACCGGAGAAGTGATTTTCAATACCTCGCTATCCGGCTATCAAGAGATTTTTACAGACCCTTCCTACTGCGGCCAGATTGTCGTTCTGACCAACCCTGAAGTCGGAAATTACGGATTGAATCGTTTCGATGAAGAATCGCGGCAGCCATTCATTGAAGGGCTGGTCGTGCGCGAGCACTCGCCGATTGCCTCCAACTGGAGGTCAGAGTGGGTGTTGGGAGATTATTTGAGGCAGCGTGGGGTTCCCGCCGTTTCCGAGATTGATACTCGCGCCCTGGTTCGACATCTGCGGGACCGCGGTTCCATGCGCGCGGTGATTTCATCCCTTGACACTGATGAGCAAAGCTTGGTGAAGAAAGCCTGCCAGGCTCCCTCCATGGTTGGCCTGGATCTGGCGCAGAGGGTGACCTGCGGGGAAAAATACGGCTGGAAGCAGCAAAGCATTGACATCTTCGCAGGCAAGACGGGTAGTTCTCCTTCCTGTGGCATCCATGGCCCACAAATCTCTTCATCAACGGGGCCATCGCGACGATTCCAGGTCGTCGCTTACGATTTCGGGATTAAGTACAACATCCTCCGAAGGCTGACCGATGCAGGATGCGATGTCACGGTCGTCCCCGCGCAAACTTCGGCTGAAGAGGCGTTGGCGCTTCAACCGGATGGCATCTTTCTATCCAATGGGCCGGGCGACCCGGAGCCAGTCACCTATGCCGTCAGCGCCATCCGGGGATTGATGGGCCGGAAGCCCATCTTTGGCATCTGCCTGGGACACCAACTGCTGGGCCTCGCCCTGGGCGGAAAAACTTACAAACTGAAGTTCGGCCATCATGGCGGCAATCAGCCCGTAAAGAATCTTAGGACGGGCAAGGTGGAAATAACGGCGCAGAACCACGGCTTTGCAGTGAGTCCGGATTCTTTGAAAGACAGCGAGGTGGAGGTCACCCATTTAAACTTGAACGATCATACCTGCGAGGGATTACGGCACCGATCCCTGCCTGCTTTCTCGGTTCAGTATCATCCCGAGGCCTCGCCGGGTCCCCATGACGCCGGTTATCTCTTCAGTGATTTCATCAGGCTTATGTCCGAACACTGAACAAGGCTCCCGCATGAATGCTCCGGCCATTCCCTCCCCCGTCGCCCAGTTCAGGGCCGAATACCGCACGGCCGAGATTTCCCCTTATTACTCCGGCATCCTCCATTTCCTCTTCACGAGCGTTACCTCACTGGTCGTCATTGGTTTTTCGATCAAGGAACTCCACGGCATAACCCCTTTCGAATGGTCTACAGTCCTGCTGACCTTTCTTTATGCCAACCTCGTGGAGTACCTGGGCCACAAGGGCCCGATGCACCACCCCGTGCGTCTTCTGAGGACCCTGTTCGTGCGGCATACATTGCAGCACCATCGCTTTTTCACGCACGAGGCCATGGCCTATGAGGGCACGCAAGACTACAAAATGGTCCTCTTCCCACCGGTCATGATCCTCTTCTTCGTGGGACTGCACGCCGTGCCGGTTGGTGTCCTGCTTTATTACCTGACCAGCCGAAATGTTGCATACCTTTTTGTGGCGACGGCCATCGGATATTTTCTCACGTACGAATGGCTGCATTTTATGTACCACCTTCGTGCAGACTCCCTACCCGGTCGATTCCCTTTCATGAAAACCCTTCGTCGGCTCCACACCGAACATCACGACCCCGCCTTGATGTCGAACTACAACTTCAACATCACGTTTCCGATCTGCGATTACTTGTTCGGAACCCGCTACAAGACCTAGATAGGGCCGGATCCCGCTCCTCCCATTCTGAATTTCTAATGGCGATCTTCGCGTCTCAGCGGTGATACTCGATCGTTATCATGCAAACACTCTTCCCTCCAAAAATCCCTCTTTGCAAAGATGGCCTTCGCAATTATGATGGAACGCGATCCATTGACCTTGAAATCGCAACCTCATCTCTTTGCACGCTGCATAAGGGGTCCTTCAAAAAATGCACAGCAGCTCATCGGAAATGGCCGGGAACTCGATCCGACCCATGGAAGTATCGATTCCCGTCATTGTCCGCTCGTATGACATCGACTTCGCGGGGATCGTCAGCAACATTGTTTACGTGCGATGGATGGAAGACCTCCGCATGAAATTCCTCGAGGTCCATTCCCCGCTTGACGCGCAGATGGCGGCCGGTTTTGCCCCCGCGTTGACCCACACAGAAATCTTCTACCGCAGGATTACGAAGCTGTTTGATCCGGTGATTGGCAAATGTTGGGTGGAGGATCTGACCCGCGCCACCTGGACACTGGCGGGGGAGTTTACGGTGAAGGGTGAGGTCGTCGCCACGGCTCGCCAGTCGGGGGCTTTTATCCGCCTGGATACCGGCAGGCCGGTGCGAACCCCGCTCGAGTTACGGGAGAAGTACGCGCGGGCCCTGGCTGAAGCCAGGGCACTCGATGGTTAGGCAGCGCGTTCCAAGCTCTTGGAGGCTTTGAAAAGGTCGAGCGCGACCTGAAGGTTCATCCAAAATTCCGATGAGGTCTTCAAAGTGCGCGCCAGCAGAATGGCGGTCTCCGCAGTCATGTCGCGCTTGCCCTTAATCAGGGTATTGACCCGCTGGACAGGCACACCCATGCGCCTTGCCAGCTCGACCTGGCTCAAACCCATGGGGGTGAGAAACTCATGGAGGAGCACCTCACCGGGATGGGTAGGCATACGGTTTTTAGGGATCATCGCTTAGCTCCATTTAATGATAGTCCACGATCACAACATCGTTCGCGTTGCCAGCGACCCATTTGAACACAATTCGATACTGGTTGTTAATCCGAATGCTGTGGTGTCCAGCCCAGGACTCTTTCAGCAACTCCAAATGGTTTCCAGGAGCCGCCTGCAAATCGTGAAGATCCTTCGCCGCATTGAGCATATCAAGTTTGCGTCCAGCCGTCTTCCAGATCGAGCGGGGGATGGTCCGGGCATATCTGGAATTCACCCCGTTGTAGACATCCTCACTGGCCCGATCTCGAAAGTTCAGGATCATGTCAGAACTTAACAGTTTAACGGATTATATGCAAGCGGGAAAGTCCGGTCACTGACCCGACCTTCACGCCAATAAAGCCTCCTCTTGATTTCCTTTTCGATTTACGAAATCATCTGCGCCTCTTATACTCCTCCCCAACGCGCCAGCAGACGCGATTCAAACGTGAATAAGCAAACTTCTTGATGCCCAAGAGAAACGACATCCACAGGATTCTGATCATCGGCAGCGGCCCGATTGTCATCGGCCAGGCGTGCGAGTTCGACTATTCCGGCACTCAGGCCTGCAAGGCCCTGCGGGCCGAAGGCTTTGAGGTGGTGTTGGTGAATTCGAATCCGGCCACCATCATGACCGATCCTGAGATGGCCGAACGGACTTACGTCGAGCCGCTTACCCGGGAGTACCTCGAAGCGATCATCGAGCGGGAGCGGCCGGACGCGTTGCTGCCCACGGTGGGCGGACAGACCGCTCTCAATCTGGCGATGCAGCTTTTCGAAGGCGGCGTCCTTGATCGACACCGGGTCCTGATGATCGGGGCCTCGCCCCAGGCCATTCAAATTGCCGAGGACCGTCTCCTGTTCAAAGATGCCATGCGCGACATCGAACTGGAGACGCCTCGCAGCGGGATCGCCTCCAACGCCATCGAGGCCGCCCAAATCGCCGAGCGCATCGGCTTTCCGGTCATTCTCCGCCCCTCTTTCACGCTCGGGGGAACCGGGGGTGGCACGGCCTACAACACCGAAGAGTTCCACGAGCTCATCACCCGGGGACTGATGCTGAGCCCCGTTCGCAGCGTGCTCATCGAGGAGAGCCTGATCGGGTGGAAGGAATATGAACTCGAGGTGATGCGCGACCTTGCGGATAACGTCGTCATCATCTGCTCCATCGAGAACCTCGACCCCATGGGCGTCCATACCGGCGACTCCATCACCGTGGCCCCGGCCCAGACCCTCACCGACAAGGAATACCAACGCATGCGCGACGCGGCCATCGCCATCATCCGCAAGGTCGGCGTCGAAACGGGTGGGTCAAATATTCAGTTCGCGATCAATCCGGGAAACGGACGAATGGTGGTGATTGAAATGAACCCGCGCGTCTCGCGCTCTTCGGCGCTCGCTTCCAAGGCCACCGGCTTCCCCATCGCCAAGATCGCCGCCAAGCTCGCCGTGGGCTACACGCTCGACGAGATTCCCAATGATATTACTCAGAAAACCCCGGCGAGCTTTGAGCCCTCGATCGATTACGTCGTCGCGAAAATTCCGAAATGGGCCTTTGAAAAGTTTCCCGGCAGTGATCCCACCCTCGGCACCCAGATGAAATCGGTGGGCGAGGTGATGGCCATCGGCCGTACTTTCAAAGAGGCCTTGTTCAAAGGGCTGCGCTCGCTGGAAGCCGTCAAACCGCTTCGCATCACTTACCTGCCGGACGATGAGTTGCGCCGGTTGTTGAGCGTACCTTCCCAGCATCGCCTCCGTTATGTCATTCACGCACTACAAATCGGCTGGTCGATCGAAGAGCTTTTCCGGATCACGATGATCGATCCCTGGTTCCTCCACCAGATCCGCGACTTCGCGATGATGCAGAATCGAATGAGCGCCATGGAATCATTTGACGATGTGTCCGCGGAAATGCTGCGGGACTCCAAGCGCATGGGATTTTCGGACCGCCGCATCGCCCATACTTTCAAAATCGATGAATTCATCGTCCGCCATCGACGGAAGCAGGAAGGGATCGTGCCGGTTTTTAAACGCGTGGACACTTGCGCGGCGGAATTTGAGTCTTACACGCCCTATCTCTACTCCACCTACGAAACCGAGGACGAATCCGCCCCCACTTCCAACCCCAAGATCATGATCCTCGGCAGCGGGCCCAACCGCATCGGCCAGGGGATCGAATTTGACTACTGCTGCTGTCACGCCGCGTTTGCGCTTAAGGAATTAGGTTACGAAACGCTTATGGTCAACTGCAACCCGGAAACGGTGTCGACCGACTACGACACCAGCGACCGCCTCTATTTCGAACCCCTGACGCTGGAGGATGTCTTAAGTGTTGTGGAAAATGAAAAACCGGCTGGGGTGATCGTACAGTTTGGCGGGCAAACACCACTCAATCTGGCCTTGCCCCTCAAGCAGGCTGGCGTCCCAATTATTGGAACCGATCCGGAAAATATTGATCTTGCTGAGGACCGCAAGCGGTTTGGCGCTCTACTTCGCGACCTCAACATTCCGCAGCCGGAGAATGGAACCGCCACTTCGATCGAAGAAGCCCGCGTGGAGGCCAAGCGGATCGGCTATCCCGTTCTGGTGCGCCCCTCCTATGTGCTGGGCGGCCGTGCCATGGTGATTGCCTATGACGAGCCGACGCTCGATCGATACATGCGTGAGGCGGTGGATGTGTCACAGCAGCGGCCGATCCTGATCGACCGCTTCCTCGAAGATGCCTTTGAGTTCGACGTGGACGCTCTGGCCGATGCGGGGGGCGATGTCGTTATAGCCGGCATCATGGAACACATCGAGGAAGCCGGGATTCATTCGGGCGATTCTTCTTGCGTGCTTCCTGCGTATCTCATCAAACCCGCTCATCTCGCCACAATTCGAACGCACACACGAGCCCTCGCCAGGGCGCTTCATGTGGTCGGGCTGATGAACGTCCAGTTTGCGATGAAAGATGACCTCGTGCATGTCCTGGAAGTGAATCCACGGGCCAGCCGAACGGTCCCCTACGTGAGTAAAGCCACCGGCGTTCCTCTGGCAAAAATTGCGGCCCAGTTGATGGTGGGGCGGTCTCTGAAGGAGTTCAACCTCCCGGAGGAGTTACCGGTGGACAGTTATTTTGTGAAGTCGCCCGTGTTTCCCTTCAGCAAATTCCCCGGGGTGGATACGCTGCTGGGCCCTGAGATGAAATCGACGGGTGAAGTGATGGGCTGTTCCGATCACTTTGGGATGGCGTTTGCAAAGGCCCAGTTGAGCGCCGGCGTGAAGCTGCCCACCGAAGGGACGGCCTTCATCAGCGTGAACGATCATGACAAGAAGGCGGTCATCAGGATTGCCCAGGAAATTCTGCAGATTGGTTTTGCTCTTCTGGCGACCCGTGGAACCGCCGAGGCGCTGAGAGGTAATGGGCTTGAAGTTCAGGTGGTCAACAAGGTAAATGAAGGCCGGCCCAATATCGCCGACCTGATCAAAAGCGGCAAAGTCCAGCTCGTCATCAACACCCCGCTCGGGCGGGAGTCGTTCTACGACGAAAAGGCCATCCGTAGTGTCGCGCTGAATCACGCCGTGCCCTGCATTACTACGCTTTCCGCCGCTGCCGCGTGCGTGGAAGGGATCCGGGCACTTCAACAGCGTCAGATTTCGGTCAAAAGCCTGCAGGAGTACCATGGGATGAAAAGCTCTCGGACATCAGCGGTCAGCCGTCAGCCATCAGCCGTCAGCAAAAAGTAAGAGCCTCTGGGCACTTGCTCGTAGGTCAGGGTGTCCACGCAATGGATGGATGAGAATTTCTGCGCCATCTCATCTCACTTCATTTCCTTCCGTTTGAAAAAATACAATGTGGCCAGATAAAACGCCACGCTGACAAGCAACAAAGCGAGGAGGGGAAGGGGCTTCACCAAGAGATTCGGCTGTTCCATTGCCCAAGCCGCCGAAGCGACCTTCCTCTGTTCCAGGCTGAGGTCTTTCCAGTGGCCGAACTTCCTTTCGACTTCAACAAAACGGAGGACCCATTCGAGAAGGCGGTAACCGGTGAATTTAAAAAATAGGGCCAAGGCGATCCAGCTCGCGGCCACCGTCACCCACCATTTCTCAAACACAACCGAAAGAAGGAAAGTAAAGGAGAAGACCACCAACCCCGCACCGCCGGTGATGAGGGTCGCTCGAAAAGCCTCACCCAGCAAATGGAAATACGGCCGCCAGGAAAGGCTCCAGGTGACGTCGTCCGACAGCAGAAGGACCGCGGCATAAGCAAAACTAATCGTTATAAGCAGAGAAAGGCCCAGGGCGATGATTGTTTCGAATCCCCCGGCGCAGAATTTGAGCAAGAGTAGGTGAGAGCGCTGCACCGGCCGTTCGAAGAGAAGAAACATCCGGCGACTTTCCAGTTCGGGAACGGAGATGGCTGAGGCGAAGAAGGCGACCAGGAACAACCCTCCAGTGAGAATAAACCCCGCTTGACCCGCAAAATGGGAATCCACGATTTCACGAAAGAGGAAGTAGTTGGCGCCTCTGAACGACATCCAGGGCCCCTTTAGAGCGCCCCAAAAGAACAAGATCGGAATATGAAGGGAAAACAGCAAGACCGCCCACTTCCAGCGGGTTTCTCGCCATTCCTTCCATAGCAGTGCGGTGATAATTTTCCATTTCATGCGCTCACCTTCCTCTCTCTCGTACCTCCTGCCAGTTCGACAAAGATCTCTTCCAGCGACATCGGCAAAACCTCTGGATCAACAACGCCACGTTGGCGGAGCCAATGAAGGGTCTCCTCACTCCAGCCCTGCAGCGTCGCAATTTGGTCATGGTCAGCATTGTCAACCCGAAGAACCCCAGGAATCCCCGTGAGATCAGGACGGGAGGCGTTAGTCGCAAATCGAATGCGCTTAAGTGATGATTTCAGCGCGTCGATTTCCGAGGAGACAATCAAACGGCCTTCATGGATGATCCCGACGTGATCGGCAATCCGCTCGATTTCCTCGACAATATGGGAAGAGAACAGGACGGTTCTCTCCCGGCTCGCAATCTCGGAAATAATGTTTTCGATAAAGTCGCGGCGGACGATGGGGTCTAACCCGGAGGTCGGCTCGTCGAGAAGAATGAGTTCCGGGTTATATGAGAGCGCCAAAACCAGAGAGAGTCGGGCGCGATTTCCACGGGACAATTGTTTAACCCGCTGGTTCAGGGTTAAATCGAATCGCTCAATCAAGGCCGCGGCCTTCTGCTCATCCCAATTCTCATAAAAGGCCCGGGTAAACCGAAGACTTTCCGCCACTGTCATCCAATCGTAGAGGTAACGGTCTTCGGAAACGTATCCCACGCGCTTGCGGATTTCCACCAACTCCTGCTTCAGCGAGCGGCCCAGGATCGTGAACTTCCCGGCGGTCGGGCGCAAATGCCCCATTAACATTTTAATCAGGGTGGTCTTGCCGGCGCCGTTGACCCCCAGCAGTCCGAAGATGGAGCCTCTTTCCACCTTCAGATCGATCGCGTCCACGGTGAGTAGTTTCCCGAATCGCCGTGACAGATGCTCCGTTTCGATCGCCCAATCGCCCTTTTCGAGATAATTGTCTAACTTCATAAAGAAACCTCATCAACCCCTGCTGAATTCCGGTTCAGAGCTTCTCGGCGCCCCTTGCAAGCAAGATCTTCCCGAGACGCTGGTTAACGATCTCCCTCAATTCTGCTTCTTTCATCCCCAGCTGAATCCCCTCCACAATCGCTTTTTCCACCAATTCGCTGAAGATTCTTCGTCTTTCCCTCTTCGACATCTCCACGCCCTGGTGCGACACAAAGGTCCCTTGCCCCTGCCTTTTATAAATGACCCCCTCGTGTTCCAGATCCAGGTAGGCCCGGGCGACGGTGTTGGGATTGATCGACAGGTCCACGGCCAGCTTGCGGACTGAGGGCAATGGATCCTCGGGCAGCAGACGTCCCATCGCAATATGGGTTTTCATCTGTTGGACGATTTGCAGGTAGATGGGGACACCGTTGGAAGGATCGATTTTAAAATACATAACCTATGCGTCCTACTGTACTAAGTAACTGATACAGTACAACCCGAGACCGGGAATGTCAAGAGAAATCAGCTATCAGCGGTCAGCCGTCGGCTATCAACTTTCAGCAAGCTACCATTTATATTCGCTGTGGATGGGTCAGCTCGTAATTCGCATTCTTCTTTGTCTGCCCCTCTCTCTCCTCGCCCTGAACCCGTTTGCCTTTCAAGGTTAATCCAAACTGAAAACTGACGACTGATCGCTGACGGCTGATCGCTGTTCCCCACAGTTCTCTTTGACAATTTCCCCTTCCTCGATTAGATTACGGGCATATTTTCTGCTACGGGAATCCGCTGGGGCCGGGGTTGCGGGTCGCATTCTCTCGGCAAGCGGATAGAGATTCACGCTCTCAAATTGACCTCCAGGATTTAGTAGTCAAGCGAGTAAAAGGCTAGCGCAGATCCAGAAGGGATACACACTATCCGATCTGAACTCTAAAGGAGGGCTTCATGGCAAGGTATTGCACCAACTGCGGAGCAGCATTAGACGACACAGCGAGATTCTGCACGAATTGCGGGGCCACCATCGCTCCCCCACAACCCCCTCAAGCAGCTCCGCCACCCCCGCCACCACCCCAATATCAGCCGCCTCCACCCCAGTACCAGGCGCCGCCGCCCCAGTATCCACAACCTCCACAGCCACAATATCAACAGCCGCCGTACCAGCAACCCCCATCTCAGCCTCAACAACCGCAATACCAGCAGCCGTATCAACAACAACCCGGATATCAGCAGCCCCCTTACCAGGCGCCTCCCCAATATCAGCCGCAGGCTGCAGGGAGCGTCAACCTTGTTGAACGCGCCAAATCGATATTGCTGTCACCGAAGACCGAATGGGTCCGGATCCGAGATGAAGGCGCCACGACGCAGAGTCTGATCACGGGATATGCGGCGGTGTTGGCTGCCATCCCGGCTGTCTGCAACTTTATCGGGGGCAGCCTGATCGGGCATACGATTCTCGGGATATCCTGGCGTGTTCCGCTGGCTGCGGGCATTGTGGGAATGGTGCTTCAGTATGTCCTGGCGCTTGTGGGTGTCTTCGTCCTCGGGATAATTATCAATGCCCTGGCTCCCACCTTCAATTCCACCCCGAATTCCATCCAGGCACTCAAGGTGGCGGTCTATGCCGCAACTCCCTCATGGATCGCGGGCGTGTTAGGGATCATACCCACCCTGGCTCTCCTGGCGATTCTGGGCGGACTCTATGGAATTTACTTGTTTTACCTCGGCTTGCCCGTTCTCATGAACACCCCGGAGAACCAAGCCGTTGCGTACACCGTCGTTGTGATTATCATCGCGATTGTCGTGTTCGCAGTCGTGGGGTTGATCTCCGCAGGCATTATCGGCGCGATCGGCGGGTTCGGGCCCCGGATGTTTTGATTGCCCGATTAAAACTCTCGAACACGCAAGGGCCGAGGAGTCGTCTCGCTCCCTGAGATTATTTTTTGGGAGGAGGATTTCCTCAGGACAAACTCATCCCGGGAAGCCTTCCTTGAATCGCGTCCCCGGTGCCGCTATAATGACGCGTGCGATGGGGCGTTCCGCTTCAAAGGAGTCCCGTCACATCATCCAAATCGGCCTGCACTTCTATTAAAAATTTACAGGCTCATATTTTTGAGGAGTGTTATTTATGACAACGATCACCACGCAAGAGACCTCGAGCACCCTTTCCACCATCGAAAAACAACTCGGGGACAAGGCGAGCTATTTCCTGGAGCACCGTTGTAAGACCGTGTCCAGGGATCAACTGCATCTGCCCGGGCCGGATTTCATCGACCGGGTGTGGGTCGGCAGCGATCGACCGCCGGCCGTCCTGCGCAACCTGCAATCCTTGTTCAATCACGGCCGGCTGCGAGGCACCGGCTATCTTTCCATCCTGCCCGTCGACCAGGGGATCGAACATTCCGCCGGGGCGTCCTTTGCTCCCAATCCGATGTACTTCGACGGAGAAAACATCGTCAAGCTGGCCATTGAGGGCGGCTGTAATGCCGTGGCTTCAACGCTGGGCGTGCTGGGCTCGGTGTGTCGCAAATATGCGCACAAGATCCCCTTCATCATGAAGGTCAATCACAACGAATTCCTCTCCTACCCGAATTCGTTCGACCAGATCCTGTTTGCCAATGTCAAGCAGGCGTTTGAGATGGGCGCCGTGGCCGTGGGCGCGACGATTTATTTTGGGTCGGAGGAATCGAAGCGGCAGATCCAGGAGGTCTCGGCGGCCTTCCATGCCGCCCACGAGCTGGGCATGACCACCATCCTGTGGTGCTACATGCGAAATGCAGCGTTTAACAAAACCAAGGAAGGCGGCCCCGACTACCACGTGGCAGCCGACCTGACGGGGCAGGCAAACCATCTTGGAGTCACTTTGGAAGCCGACATCATCAAGCAGAAACTGCCCGAAAATAACGGCGGTTTCGAAGCACTGAAGTTCGGTAAGACCAACAAGAAGGTATACAGTGAGCTGACCACTGACCATCCCATCGATCTCACGCGATACCAGGTGGTCAACTGCTACTTGGGCCGGTCGGCTTTAATCAACTCCGGAGGCGCCAGTTCGGGCGCGAGCGATCTCTCCGAAGCCGTGAAGACTGCCGTGATCAACAAACGCGCCGGCGGGACGGGATTGATCTCCGGCCGCAAAGCTTTCCAACGCCCGATGAAAGACGGCATCGGCATCCTGAACGCGATCCAGGACGTGTATTTGTGCAAGGATGTGACGGTGGCGTGAGGGAACCCGAAAAGGCAATAGGTGATAGGTAATAGGTGGTAGGGGGCCGGCGGTAGATGGAAGGTCAGGGGTTTCCGCACTGCACTTCATGGCAAAGGAATCTCGACGATATGTAAGTCCTCAAAATCCTCGTCCCCTATCTGCCTCTCTGACGATGGATTTACAATTCTGAAAAATGCACGTATTCGAGAGCGTGGAATGACCACAAAGACCACAACCCATCGCCTAGCCCCTACCGCCTATTACCTATCACCTACCACCTCCTCCCCTCAAATCACCCTCCATCCCATTGCCGTATCCCGTCGCGCATTGAGGCGCTCTTTGTCGTACATCAAATCAACATCGACAGAGCGGACCGTGCCGCTGACTGCAGAGAGCGGTTTCGAGGTGATCTTGCCGTTTTCAACGGCGACCATCTGACCGAACTGCTGGTTGACCAGAAGGTTGACCGCCGTGATCCCGAACATGAAACCCATCTTCACATCAAACGCCGAGGGTGCGCCGCCGCGCTGCAGGTAGCCGAGCTTTTCGCTAAAGCTGTCGAGCCCGGTGCGCTTCTTGATTTCGTCCGCCAGGTGCTCCCCAATCCCACCGAGATGGACGTGACCGAAGTTATCAACTTCCTGCCGCCGTGCCACAATCTGACCGCCACTTTCCTTGGCGCCCTCCGCCACGACGACCAGCGTGTAGCGGGATTTCAGGTTCTTGCGCCGGTTGATCAAATCACTGAGGAGGTTCACGTCAAACTCGTATTCCGGGATCAGAATAAAATGCGCACTGGAGACGATGCCGCCCGAGAGCGCAAGGAATCCGGCATGCCGTCCCATCACCTCGATAACCGCGACCTTACGGTGGGAGCCCGCCACACTCCGCGCATGATCGATCAGCGACTTGATATTGTTCACCGCGCTGTCAAACCCCAGCGAGTAGTCGGTCCCGGGGAGATCCAAGTCAATCGTTTTGGGAATCCCGACGCAGGGGACTCCTTTCTGCGACAGACGATTTGCCACCCCGAGCGTGTCTTCGCCGCCCATGGCGACCAAGGCATCCAGCCCCAGGGCTTGAAAATTCTTCACGGCAATATCCGAGCGATCCACTTTCTCACCCTTTTCATTCTTCATCGAAAAGGGATTCGTGCGGGAGGTGCCGATGTAAGTCCCGCCGTCGCGATCGATCCTCCGGACCACCGGGGCGGTCAGCAGGGCCACGTAACGGTCATCCTGCAGTCCCTTCTGAGCATCGAGGGACATCAAGCTCTCCCATCCTTCCTTTAGACCGTAGACCTCCAGTTCCGCGCCGAACCTCGCGCGCACATAGCGCGAGATGGCCCCATACACGACCCATTTGATGGCAGCATTCAGACCGGCGGCGTCCCCACCCCCGGTAACCACTCCAATTCGCTTCATACGAGCTCCTTCCAGAAAATAATCACGCGGATTATAACGGGAGAACCTACGTGTAAGAAGCAAAAACAGTATCGCATTTTCGATCCCGCCGATCTGTGCTAATTTGTCATTCCATCATGGAACCCATCGGCGTGTATTTCCATATCCCCTTCTGTGCCGCCCATTGCTCCTACTGCCACTTTGTCATTGACCTGGCGCGCGGCGAAGTGCAAGGGCGTTATGTGGACGCCTTGGAGATGGAAATTGAACATTGGGGGAGCCGCCTGTCTCATCCTGACCGTCAAAGAGTCGACACCCTCTATATCGGCGGCGGAACGCCTTCGTGGATTCCGGGTTCCGCCATCGAGAAGATCATTCAAACGGTACGCAATTGCTTTGCGGTCGATGAAGGATCCGAAATCACTGTTGAGGTGAATCCTGATTCCATCGATGCGGTGAAGATCCGGCATTATCAGCAGGCGGGGATCAACCGTGTCAGCTTGGGGGTTCAATCGTTCCACGACGACGAGTTAAAACGCTTGGGACGCACTCACCATGCCGCCCAGGCCGAATCGGCCATTCGGCAGCTGCGCCAGGGGGGATTTGACAATATCTCGGTCGATCTCCTTGCAGGCCTTCCGGGACAAACCGTGTCCCATTGGAAAAAGAACTTCGAGCATCTTGCCGCTCTCCGACCCGAACATGTGTCGCTTTACTTATTCGACGAGGATGAGGAGAGCGCCTTGGGCCGCAAGGTCCTGCGACGGGCACCTGGGCCGGGGGGGACGATGACCCCGCATCCCGGCTGGGACCTTCCCGATGAAGAGGAATTGAGACGGATCTATGATTTCGCGCTCGCCGAACTCGACCAACTGGGTTACGAACAGTACGAGATCTCGAATTTCGCGCGCCGGACCGACCAAACGATCACCCCGCGAAGCTCCCTCCGCTCCCGACACAACCTGAAATACTGGAATATGCAGCCGTATCTGGGGCTGGGGTGCGCCGCGCATTCGTTCCTCTTCCCGCACCGTTGGCACAATGAAAATTCCACGGAAGGATATATTCAGGCCCTGAATTCGGGAACGGATCCACGGTGCGAAATCGATGAGATCACCCCGGCGCGTCTCGCCGAGGATGCCTTCATTTTCGGTCTTCGGCAGACTGAAGGAATTCGATACCGGTCGCTCTCGAATCTCCTGGGCCTGCAGGCGGGCACGCTGTTTCGCGCGATCATCAATCCTCTTCTCGCGGAGGGCTGGCTGGTCGAACAGGGAGACACCCTGCATCTGGCTCCCAAGGCGGTCCTGGTCTCCAACGAAATTTTTGGACGTTTCCTTGATGCCGTGCCCTTGGAGATTTAGGCCCTCGACGTCTCCCGGCCCAGTATCAATTTCCTCGTCTTCTCTTGAATTCCCTTTGCCTTTTTGTCAGAATGCAACCTTCTCCTCCTGGCCAAAATTCTCGTGGCGGTGAACCCTTATGAATCCTTGGATTGATTTGAGAAGTGATACGGTCACCCGGCCGACCCGCGAGATGCGGGAGGCCATGCTGAACGCCGAAGTGGGCGATGATGTCTACATGGAAGACCCCACGGTGAACCGTCTCCAGGCAAGGGCCGCGGAGATATTCGAACGGGAGGCTGCCCTGTTCGTGCCTACAGGAACCATGGGGAACCAGATTGCCGTGAAGATTCACAGCCAACCCGGCAGTGAGGTCATCGTCGAGGAATCCAGCCACATTTTTAATTATGAGATGGCGACCATGTCCTCTTTCTCGGGTTCACTCGCCCGGCCCATCCACGGTGAGGATGGCGCCATTACCTGGAACCAGATCAAAAAACATATCCGCCCGAATATTTATTATGTGGCCCCCACCAGCCTGATCACCCTGGAAAATACACACAACATGGCGGGAGGAACGATTTATCCGCAAGCCGAGGCAGAGGACATCTGTGACCATGCCCACGAGGCGCGCCTGCCGGTTCATCTCGATGGGGCGCGAATCTTTAACGCCTCCGTGGCCACTGGAAAGTCCGTTGCCGACCTCAGCCGGAAATTCGACAGCATCATGTTCTGCCTGTCCAAGGGATTGGGCTCGCCGGTCGGTTCGATGCTGGTGGGCAGCCAGACCTTCATTGAGAAGGCCCGGGTCTATCGCAAGGCGCTGGGAGGGGGGATGCGACAAGTCGGGGTTCTCGCGGCAGCAGGTCTGATCTCCCTGGAAAAGCATCCTGCGAAACTTGCTGAAGATCACGCCAATGCCAAACGATTGGCGGCAGCGCTTGCGGCGTTTCCCTGGGTCAAGATCAATCCCGCCAAGGTCCAAACCAATATTCTGGTGTTTGATATCTCCTCCACCGGCCTGGACACCTCCGAATTCTCAAGACGACTGAAGGACCAGGGTGTCCTGGCGAATGGCATCAACCCCACTCACATGCGAATGGTGACACACTACGATGTCTCGAGGGACGACATCGAAAAAACAATTCAGACCGTTGGATCCATACTTGGCCAATAGACGCCGGCGTGAATTCCCATCGCCCGGATCCTCCTGCCCCACTCCCTCCTGATTCCAGGAAGACCCCGTCCAAACACTGAACGTTCACAAGGTCAGCTGAGAAGGCTCGCCAAGATCAGTCCCCCCGGCCTTCTTTTCACAACGACCTCCCGCCCTCCGATTTTACTTGACAAATAATATAGCTTAATGCTATATATAAATCGCAATTAGTTATATAACCAACACTACTATGAAACTGGGAAACAAAATTCGCTATCTGCGGTCGGTTGAGGGGACGCTCCGGGGGCTGGGAAGGCCGATGACCCAGATGGAGACGGTGCGGGCCATCAAGAAGCAACAGGGCAGGACGCTTAGCCAGGCCTACCTCTCTCAGATTGAAGGAGGGGTTCGTCCGCATTTGACCAACAAGACCCGCATGTTGCTGGCGCAATTCTTCAAGGTTCATCCCGGCTACCTGGTGGATGACCCGGCCGGCTATCACACCGAGCTCACCTCCGACTTGAGAGTCGAGGAGGATCAGTTGGATCTTTGGCTCATTGATGGGGCGGAGCGGTTTCACGAAGATGGGGATTTGAGCCAGGTGCTGCTCCAAATTGCCCAACGGGATGACTCGCGCAGGCTGTTGCTCCTGCTGGGTGCCATCATGGAGACACCCCAACTTCCCGACCGGCTTCTGGAGGTCTTGAAGCCCCGGGCAGAGGGAAAACGATAACCGAAGGATCGGAAGTCAGGGAGGATTTATGCTGCACCGCCTTTGGATTCTTATCCTGGTGATTTTCTATTTGCTTGCCCAGCTGGTCCGGCTGCTGGCTTGATCCGGCGGCCGCATCCCCGGCCCTCGTCGAAGATCGAAAGGATGGATCTGCATGGTCCGGACGAACAGAGGATGCAGGCCGAGGAAACGCGGTCTGGAGGGAACGAGAGGAAAATTCTTTCTCTCATGATGGGGGGATTTTCATGACAACGTTTTATCTGATTTGTTTTGTGGTGGGATTTGCGCTGACGATTGTCTCGCTGGTGATGGGCCACCTGAACCTTCACCTGCATCTCCATTCTTTCGATGCCTCGGCCCACGGGCTGAATCATGGCCTGGGTCATTTGCATCACGGGTTGTCCACGGGGGGCGAATTTGATATCTCGCCGGTCAATTTTTCAACCGTCATGGCCTTTCTGACCTGGTTTGGCGGGATGGGATACCTGCTGAGTCACTATTACCGCTTCTGGCTCCTGTTGGGACTCACGGTCGCGACGCTCAGCGGGCTGGCGGGAGGGGCGGTGGTGTTTGTGTTTATGGCGAAATTTCTGGCGCCTCGTCAGACTCAACTCGATCCGGCTGACTTTGACTTGATCGGCACCCTTGCCCGGATCTCGAGCCCCATCCGTCCCCAGGGTACGGGAGAGATTATTTTTTCGCAGGCAGGGGCGCGGAAGACCTCCGGGGCTCGAAGCGTGGACGGGACCGGCCTCGAGAAAGGCACGGAGGTGGTGATCACCCGGTACGAAAAAGGGATCGCCTATGTTCAGCGCTGGGAGGAGTTCACGAAGTGAAAGGAGGCCAAAGGCAACGACGCGGCTCCCTGAGGCTCAGGCCGGGAGAGGCGGCGGGGGTTGAAGTCAAAGGATGTTTCCGGGCGTCCCGGCGGGCGGTTCAGCGCGGCGGGGGGCCGACCGTGAAACATGAATCTCAACGGTTCTCAAAAAGTCCAAAGGAGGAAAGTTTATGGACGGCTCAGTAGGGATGTGGGTCATGGTGGGGATGATGATCATGGGTCTGGTCATCCTCATGGGACTCCTGGCATCCATGTTTCGAAAGGTAGGACCCAACCAAGCGCTCATCGTCTATGGCTTTCGGGGAACGAGGATCGTGCAGGGCGGCGGCACCATCATCTTCCCGATGGTGGAGAATTGCCGGGATCTTTCGCTGGAGCTGATGTCCTTCGACGTGGCGCCGCAGCAGGACCTTTATACGAGGCAGGGGGTGGCGGTGACCGTCGAAGCGGTGGCGCAGATCAAGGTCAAATCCGACCCCGAATCCGTGCGCACGGCAGCCGAACAATTTCTGACGAAAACCCCCACCGAGCGAGAGAGCCTTATTCGGCTCGTCATGGAAGGCCATCTGCGGGGCATCATCGGCCAGCTTACCGTTGAGGAAATCGTCAAGCAACCCGAGATGGTGGCCGACCGCATGCGATCCACGTGCGCGGACGACATGAACAAAATGGGATTGGAAGTCATCTCCTTCACGATCAAGGAAGTGCGCGACAAGAACGAGTACATCGCCAACATGGGAAAGCCGGATGTGGCGCGGATTCGCCGGGATGCGGACGTGGCCGCTGCAGAGGCCGATCGCGACACCACCATCCGGCGGGCCCTGGCACAAAGGGAAGCGGCCATTGCGCGCGCCCAGGCCGACCAGGAACGGGTGCTGGCGGAGACCCTATCGCTCGCCAAACAGGCTGAAGCTCAGCGCGATCTCGAGGTGAAGAAGGCCTCGTATCTGGAATCGGTCAAGAAACAGCAGGCGCAGGCGGACAAGGCGTACGAGATTCAAACCAACGTCATGCAACAACAGGTGACGACCGAGTCGGTCAAGATTCAACAGGTGGAAAAAGAACAACAGATCAAGGTCCAGGAAGCCGAAATCCTGCGCATGGAGAAGCAACTGATCGCCACGGTACTGAAGCAGGCGGAAGTCGATCGTCAACGCATCGAGACCCTCGCGGCCGCGGAAAGGCAGAAGCTTATTTCCGAAGCCGATGGTCATGCCAATGCCATCCGGGCCCAGGGTGAAGCCGAGGCCGACATCATTTTCAAGAAGGGCGAAGCCGAGGCAAAGGCCATGAACGTCAAGGCCGAGGCGTTCCAGGAGTATAACCAGGCCGCGGTGTTCGACAAATTGCTGACAGGCCTGCCGGATGTCGTCCGGGCGCTGGCAGAGCCGCTCTCCAAGGTTGACAGGATCACCATCGTCTCGACCGGTAATGGCGACACGGCAGGAATCAATAAGGTAACCGGCGACATGACAAAAATGGTCGCCCAGGTGCCTGCCCTCTTTGAAACCCTCACGGGGATGAAGCTCTCTGAATTGATGTCGAAGGTACGCACGATTGGCGAGAAGAGCGAAAAGCCCGAGCGCTCCTGAATTGTGCTAAAGGGAGCTTGAGATTTGGAACTCAGCATTTCGGATGGATGGAGGCAGACCGGCGGAAGAAGGATCTTTAAGAAGAGCCGATCTGCTTCCCTCCCGTCCGAGGCGGGACCGAGGCAGGATTTGGATTCTTTAGTTTTGACGAAGAAAGGAGCAAGACCATGGCATTACTGGACCGTGTTTCAACATTGATTCGTGCGAATCTGAACGACCTGATTGACAAGGCCGAAGATCCCGAAAAGATGATCAAGCAAGTGATCCTCGACATGCAAAACCAACTGATCCAGGTGAAGACGCAGGTGGCCGTGTCTATCGCTGATCTGCACCTGCTCGAGAAGAAGCAGCTCGAGCACGAGGAGAAAATCGGGGAGTGGATGCGCAAGGCCGAGCTGGCTGTGGACAAGAATCAAGACGACCTGGCGCGGGCGGCGCTCGCCCGGCACCAAAGCTTTCAGGAATTATCCGAGAGCTTCAAGCTGCAGGTGGCGAACCAGAAAAGTCAGGTGGAAAACCTCAAGAGCGCCTTCCACAAGCTGGAGCAGAAGCTTTCCGAGGCGGAATCAAAGAAAGATCTCCTGATCGCGCGTCATCGTCGCGCTCGGGCGGCCTCCAAGGCCATGGATGCTCAGGCGTCGATGGGAGACCAGTCCAAAGGGGCCACCTTTGAACGGATGAAGGACAAGGTGGCCCATGGCGAGGCGGTCAGCGAGGCGAAGGCGGAACTGCTCGGAGATAACATCGACGATCAGTTTGCCAAATTGGAGAAGGAGAACGAGATTGAGCGTCTGCTGCAGGACCTCAAGGATCGCCGCAAACTCAAGACCGCTTAAGCCAATCTTGGGCCGGCATTCATTGGGGTAGGTTCAGGGGAAGATCTGAGGCCGCTCACTTGGGAGGGGGTCCATCGACGGCATCTTCGCCGTTGACGACCGGGACCCTGACACATTCAGGAATGAATTTTTCCTTGATGGCCGTGAGGACTTCTCCCGGGGTGTCCACAACCTTGAAGAGTTCAAGGTCATGGGGCGAGATTTTCCCCTCGGCGACCATGGTGCTTCGCAGCCACTCCATGAGTCCTTTCCAATAGACGCGCCCTACCAGGATGACCGGGAATGGTTTAATCTTCTTCGTCTGGATCAAAGTGAGGGATTCAAACAGCTCATCCATGGTTCCGAACCCGCCCGGAAGGATCACGAAGGCCTGGGAGTATTTCACGAACATCACCTTGCGGACGAAGAAGTAACGGAAATTCAGCAACGTGGTGATAAAGAAATTCGATTTCTGCTCGAACGGCAGCTCAATGTTCAATCCGATCGACTCCCCTTTCGCCTCGAAGGCGCCGCGGTTTGCTCCCTCCATGACCCCGGGCCCCCCGCCTGTAATCACCGCGTACCCGTTCTGGGCCAGCAGGGAGGCGATGGCGCGTGCGGTCTCGTACTCATGCGACCCGGGCTTCGCTCGCGCGGATCCAAACATCGTGACCGCCTGGCTGACCTGCGCCAGGGTTTCAAACCCTTCAACGAATTCAGCCATGATGCGGAACAGCCGCCAGGATTCCTTGGGCGCAAAATCGTCAATCAGATACTGCCTTTCGAGAATTTTCTTGGTCATCGTCTTCTAACATCCTCTTCGTGAAATGATCAATCCACCCTGACAGCTCGCTCAGGCATGTTGAAAACCCATCGTGAGCCGTAGTTGGTGACTAACAGGCCTCCCCCAATCCGAGGTTCATAATCACATGCGTGCCCGGGCAAAAGCGCGTCAAAGTCTAAATTTGCATTGTTTCACAATTGTTGCTGCTCCAAAAATACCATATCTCGCATTCATTTAAGCAAATAAGTCGTCATCGGGAGATCGTTCATTCGTCCCGTTTTAGCCTCGCCACGTTGTGAAAACGTGTTCAGTTAACAACAGCCTCAATCTGCTCTCTCGCCCCGAGAATCGACAACCGACTTTAAATCAAAAGGATAGACGTTCTGCGATCGGATGGCCAGAGAGTTGCTCTCCCTTTACATGATTGGGAGTGTCACCACCAGACAAGGGCACGGCCCATCTCATATCTGAACGTCAGGAGAATTCGTTTTGTTGCAGTTACAAACGACGTTGCGTTCTTCTTCAGAGCTTTCAGGGATAGGCTTACATACCGGTCAAAAAGTTACCCTTCGCCTTCTGCCGGCTCCGGTGGACACGGGTATTGTCTTCCAGCGTACCGATCTTGACAATTTTATTATAGAGGCCTCAGCGACCAATGTGGCTAAGGTGAGCTATGCGACCACCCTCATGAAGAAAGGTGTATTGATTTACACGGTCGAGCATGTGCTCTCCGCTTTGCATGGTTGCGGCGTTACAAACGCCATAGTGGCGATTGACAACCTGGAAACCCCGATCCTGGACGGGAGCGCGCGCCTGTATATGGAAGCGATCGATTCCGCCGGGATCACATTTCAAGACCGGCCACAGCGGTTTCTTAAGATCAGGCGGGAATTTCAATTAAGAGACGGCCAGAAGATGATTTCGATCGCTCCCGCCAACGAATTTCACCTCTGCTATGACATCGATTTCACTCATCCCCTGATTGGCCGGCAGCACTTTGAGTGTACGATGAACCCTCGGAGCTACCGCACTGAGGTCGGCATTGCGCGGACCTTTGGTTTCTATGATGAGGTGGAAATGCTGCGACGCAATGGATTGATCCGCGGAGGGTCTCTCGAGAATGCGATCGTGCTGACGCGCGACGGGATGATGAACGAAGCGATTCTGCAGTTTAAGGACGAATTTGTCCGGCACAAGGTACTCGACCTGATTGGCGACCTGGCTCTGCTGGGTTCCCCCATGCTGGCTCGCGTAAACGCCCAACGGGCGGGCCACGCCCTGCACACCGCCCTGGTGTCAAGGATCCTTAAAGATCGCGCCCTGTGGGAGCTGGTAGAGCGCGGAGCCAGCGACGTAGCCGCTGCTGCCGGCACAATGTGGAAGAACCGGGATCAAGGCGACCCAGCCCCTGCTCTTTTCTGAAACGAACGTATTCCACCCTCCCTTTTCCCTTCCTGTTGGGAATTGTGTCACCCCCCGCGTGGAGGTGGGACATTGGTCCCGCCCAGGGCCGATTCCCCTTGATAACGCAGGTGCATTTCAATATACTTTTTGAACACTTAATGTCTCAAATTTCATGGTGGGGGCTGAAATGACAGCAATCCTGCAAGATAAAGAGACGAACCCGTTTGAATCCATGATGTCGCGGTTCGACATCGCCGCTGAAAAACTGCAATTGGATCCGGGCCTTTATCAGATTCTCCGAACTCCCGACCGGGAGATCACGGTGTCCATTCCCATTATGATGGACAATGGCAAATTAAAGGTATTTACGGGGTATCGCGTGCAGCACAACATTGCGCGCGGGCCGTGCAAGGGAGGCATCCGGTACGCCCCGAACGTTTCGCTGGATGAAGTTCGGGCCCTGGCCGCCTGGATGACTTGGAAGTGTGCTGTGGTGAACATTCCCTTTGGTGGAGCCAAGGGAGGCATTATCTGCGATCCTGCGCACATGAGCATGGGCGAGAAGGAAAAGATGACCCGCCGGTATACGGCCATGTTGATTGATGTCCTCGGTCCCGAGCGCGACGTCCCGGCACCGGATATGAATACCAACGAACAAGTCATGGCTTGGGTGATGGATACCTATTCCATGCATCAACGCCACACCGTCACGGGTGTCGTCACCGGCAAACCCATTGAATTGGGAGGATCCCAGGGCCGCCACGACGCGACAGGGCGCGGCGTCATGATCTGTTGCGACCAGGCCATCAAGCGGATCGGGATGAAGCGCGAAGACACCCGCGTGGCAGTTCAGGGATTTGGAAATGTGGGTTCCATTGGGGCCCGACTCCTGTTTGAGGCAGGATATCGAATCGTCGGTCTGTCCGATATCAATGGCGGGATTTTGAATGATAAAGGGATCGATGTACATGAGGCCATAAGGCACTACAAGGAAAGGCGGACGCTCGAGGCCCTGCCTGGAACGACCCCATGCACGAACGAGGCCCTGCTGGAAGCCAAGTGCGACATCCTGGTTCCGGCAGCCACCGAAAACCAAATCACCAGCCAGAACGCCGAAAAGCTCCATTGCAAGATCATCTGTGAGGGCGCCAATGGTCCAACCACGGCAGCCGCCGATGACATCCTCGAATCCAAGAAGATCTTTGTAATCCCCGACATCCTCGCGAACGCCGGGGGAGTCACCGTTTCCTATTTTGAGTGGGTGCAGGACCGGCAGGGCTACTTCTGGACCGAGGCAGTGGTGAATTCCGAATTAGAGCGGATCATGGTGGACAGCTTCAATGCGGTGGCCGCTTACGCAGACAAGCACAGGGTGAACATGCGGATTGCCTCTTATATGCTGGCAATCGACCGGGTTGCCTACACCACGAAGCTGCGCGGCATTTACGCATAGCCCCGGCTGCCCAGGGACATCCGAAGATTCAAAAAAAGGCGCTCCGTGAGACCAGCCTGATCTCACGGGGCGCCTTTATTATGCCGAGGGAAATGCTCCAAATGAAAGCCGGTGCCGCTTCCCTTTCAACCTTATAATTGAGCCCGTGAACAGCCCCGGGACGGTTGTTCAAATTTCTTCGTCCCCTGTAGCGAAGGCTCGAAGACCCGCTTGAATCTAAACCGCGACGTCGTGGCTCTCCTCCGCAATCCCGTTCGAGCAGACCGACTTTGAACAAGAACCTACACGGTGCTCCGAAGCAGCCGGACTTCAACGCGGCGATTGCGGGCGCGTCCTTCTTTCGTCTTATTGTCGTCCGCCGGCTTGGCTTCACCAATCCCAATAACGGATATCCGGAACAGTGGGATGTTGTGTTGGGTTGCCAGGTAACGCTTGACGTTCTCGGCGCGCTTTTCACTCAATTGCAGGTTGAATGAGTCACTCCCGCGGTCGTCGGTGAACCCTTCAATTTCGAGGATGTAACCCTTTTGGTCCTTGACCTTGGCGGCCATTGAATCCAATTTCTCTCTTGCTTCGTCGCTGAGCTCGAATTGACCGCTCTTGAAGGTGACCTCGGTTGATTCGGCAAGCTTGTAAGAGTCGATGTTGCCCAGTTTTGACTCGACATCTTTCACATTCTTTGCAATCTGGTCTGTTGCTGACTGGGCTGCCTCCGCCTTCTGGTTCGCCGTCGCTGCCTTGGAATCGGCGGCATCGGCTTTTGCAGTGGCTGCCTGAATGCCCGCTTGGGCACGGCTATCGACGTCGCGAATATCCTCAGTATTCTTCTTGGTGATGGATTCAATCTCTGCCACCTTGCCTGTCAACGGATCAATTTGTTGCTTAACGTATTTCTTGGTGGCACATCCGGTGACCGCCAAAACACCGACAGATGTGAGCAGCAGGATCGTGACACATCGCAACACCAACTTTGCACTCGACATAGAGTCTCCTTCTTCGTCCCTCTCAAGGTGATGATAAATAAGCACACAAAGGCTAACACAGGCCTCATGCGAATTGCAATAGGCATGGCTCCCCACGCGGGTTGCCGGCTTATCCTTCGTGGCGTAAATGCCCCCGTACCTTCCATCGAGAATCATTCCGGTACGACACTTGGTTTATGGAGGCGGGGTTCGAAACGGAAAACTCAAGCGAAGGATTGACGGCGAGCCATCCGATTTCCTCACCCACGGTGCTTTTCCCTTATAATAGCTCTCGTCCAGTCACGAGAAACACATATCCAGATCTGAAACCCGGATAGTTCAGGTATTCAAGCGATGATCCTCTCAGAAGAAATTCTCAGCAGTCTTCCCACGGAGCCGGGCGTGTACCTGTTTTTGAGCACAGCCGGTGAAATCATCTATGTGGGGAAGGCGAAATCGTTGCGCCAACGTGTCCGAAGTTACTTTCAGGAGTCGCGGGGCCGCGACGACAAGATCAGCCGTCTGGTCCAGGAGATTGCTGACCTTCGTACAGTTGTGGTCGACAACGAACATGAGGCCCTCGCCCTGGAGAACAACTTCATCAAGCAGAACAAGCCGCGCTACAACATTCTCCTGAGAGACGACAAGACCTATCCTTATCTTAAGCTGACGGTCCAAGAAAAATTCCCCCGGCTCATTTACACCCGCCGCCTCCGCCAGGATGGGGCTCAATATTTCGGGCCCTATTTCCCGGCCAGTCTGGGCATCCGTTCCAAGAGACTGGCCCATCAGTACTTCGGAATGCGATCCTGTTCCATCAACATCGACGAGGGCCTGCCGCGTCCCTGCCTTCAATACCACATCAAACGTTGTCTCGGCCCTTGTGTCGCCGAGCTCTGCTCCAAAGAGCGTTACGATGTTGCAGTCAATGACGTCAAAATGCTCCTGGAGGGACGCACTTCCAATCTCACGGAGCAGCTTCAATTGCGCATGGAGGAGGCGGCCCAGGAGGAGCGATTCGAGGCGGCGGCCAAGTACCGGGACCTGGCAGGGACGGTGGCGGAATTAGGGGAACGACAGAAGCTGGCCTCCACGCGGAGTGACGATCTTGATATTGTCGCCGTCCACGCGGAGCCGCCGCTGGCTGCGCTGAATCTTTTTCATATGCGGAGCGGGCGGGTCGTTGAACGACGCGAGTATTTTTGGGAAGAAGTCAGCCTCTATGACCCGGCCGAATTTCTAGGGGCGTTTCTCAAGCAGTTCTACCTGAACGAATCGTTCACGCCCGCCCAGATCTTTGTTCCCCTCGATTTTGAGGACCGCCCCGTACTTGAGGAGATCCTGAGCGAGAAACGCGGACGGAGGGTCGAAATCATCACCCCGCAGCGGGGCGCCAAGCGACAGTTCGTGGAGCTGGTCGAGCGCAATGCCAAGATCTCATTTGACCAGCGCTTTCGAACCCTGACGCCCTCCTCAAAAACCATCAGCACGGCATTGCAGGATGCCCTGGATTTGGAGACTTCCCCCCGGCGCATCGAGTGCTTTGACATTTCCAATATTCAAGGGACCGACAGTGTGGCTTCCTGCGTAGTCTGGGAAGATGGCCGGATGAAGAAAAGCGACTACCGGAAATTTCTCATCAAGACCGTCGTCGGCGCCGATGACTTCGCCTCCATGCGGGAAGTGGTGATGCGGCGTTACCGGCGCCTGCTGGATGAAAAGAAGAAACTGCCCGACCTGGTCCTTGTCGACGGCGGGCTGGGCCAGCTTCATGCCGCGGCAGCCGCATTGGATTCGCTGGACCTGGTCGCCCAGCCGCTGGCGGCCCTTGCCAAACGCGAGGAAATCATTTTCATTCGTGGCCGCGAGAACGAACCCGTGGCCCTGGAGAAAAGCAGTCCCGTCCTGCACCTGATCCAGCATATCCGGGACGAATCGCACCGGTTCGCCGTGTCGTTCCACCGGAAACGCCGGGCCGGGCGGACATTGTCGACGGAGCTGGTTGCCATCCCGGGAGTGGGGGCGAAGACCGCACAGCGGCTCTTGCGTGATTTCGGGAGTGTGGCCGAGATCAAGCAGTCGTCCTTTGAGGCGCTGAGCGGAGCGGTTGGACCCAAGCTCGCGAAGAAAGTTGTTGAGCATTTCCGGGGCCGGTGAGATTATTCCCCGAAATTCAGAAGGCCCAATCGCGCGGACTCGTGCGAGAACCTCGAAGGAGAGTTCAATTCATCCTATGGACATTCAGATCAAAAAGTGGACAGATATCGAAGTCGAGCAGCTGACTCCCCTGCTTACCCGGCAGATGATTTCGAGTGAACATCAGACCGTGGCCATCGTCCGACTCAGGAAGGGGTGCGTCGTGCCGCCGCATTCCCACGAGAGCGAACAAATCACGTCAATTCTCGAAGGAGCGCTGGAATTTGAGATCAACAACCAGACCATTGTGCTCCGGAAAGGGGAGTCGATGGTCATCCCTTCCAATGTCCCGCATGCCGCCAAGGCCCTGGAGGATACCGTTGACCTCGATATCTTCAGCCCGGTTCGATGGGACTGGGTGAACGGCACGGATGACTACATCCGGTCGGGAAACCGGTAAACCCGTCATCCGGAGCCGTTTTCTTTCTCCTGGATTGCCCATCCAGACAGACCAGGAATGAATGACCGGCCCGTGGACAAGATCATCTCCCATCCACTTTCGTTGGATGAATCAACGATTTCCTTCTGGCGAATTAGAGTTTTAGGTTTATGTTCAGGCAAGAAATTTGATATAGTTCACAGCCTTGATTTTCGAGGTTCGCCGTCTGAAATGCCAGAGAGGAAACTCCGGACGAAACGATTAACTGATCACCGACAACACGTCACCCTGGACAGAGCATTTGCCGACGAGTCATAAATCTGCCAGGGCCGCATTCCTCGCGTCTTTCATCGAACCGTAGCGCACAAGTCGGCATACCCTACGATCAGCAGTTAATCCGAACGGCAATCTCCTTCAATTTTCGCCCCTGCCCTGCGTTTGTCCAGGGGGCGAATGCTTTGAGCTCGGCGATCGTGCTCACCGGTAAGCAGCCGCTGCCTTGGATGGCACGGGGGCCGGGCGAATGAAGGTGTGAAAATGATAGTACCATTCTAATAGATAAATTCATCTTGGAGACTACCTATGTCGCAGATCATCCACAAACTCAATCCATCCGTCATTAAGAAAACAGCCGCCCGGTGCCGGGAGCGGAATGTCGTCATTCCCACCTTCGCGCAGATGAGAGATCCAAGCCTGATCCCCCAGGCGGTGCTGAAGAAACTTTCGAAAGTCGGACTGTGGGATGTCAATCCCCTCAACCTCTTCCGCATCACTTGGAAGAATGACATCAAATCCGGATTGTACGGCGGTGTAAATTCTCTTGAGATACCACGGGCGATCACAGGGGTGAAGGCGCGCATCATCGGACTGGTCGGCAAGTACTTTCCGACCGGTGCACACAAAGTGGGCGCGTCCTTTGGATGCCTGGTGCCGCGGCTGGTGAGCGGCGAATTCGACCCGGACAAAAACAAGGCCGTCTGGCCCTCGACGGGCAACTTTTGCCGAGGTGGTGCGTTCAACTCTGTGCTTCTTGGATGTACGGGAGTTGCCATTCTGCCGGAAGAAATGTCGAAGGAGCGCTTCACGTGGCTGAGGGAGATCGGCGCTGAGGTGATCGCCACACCGGGCTGCGAATCGAACGTGAAGGAGATCTACGACAAGTGCTGGGAATTGAAAAAGGATCCGTCAAACTTCATCTTCAACCAGTTCGAGGAGTTTGGCAACCCGATCTGGCATTATAATGTGACTGGTCCTGCAATCGAGGAAGTCTTCAACCGGTTGAAGCTCAAAGGGAAGCGCGCGGCAGCGTTCATCTCCGCGACCGGATCTGCCGGAACGATCGCTGCCGGCGACCACCTGAAGAAGCAGTTTCCCCACCTCAAGGTGGTTGCCACCGAAGCTCTTCAGTGCCCGACCCTGCTGATGAACGGATTCGGCGGACATCGCATCGAGGGGATTGGTGACAAGCACGTGCCGTGGGTGCACAACGTTCGAAATACCGATGCCGTAGCGGCGATCGACGATGAGGACTGCATGCGGGTTTTGCGCCTCTTCAATGAAGCCGCCGGCCGGAAATACCTGGAGGGCGAGGGGATCTCCGACGCCGAGGGGGGCATGCTGCCTCTGCTGGGCATCTCGTCGATCGGAAACCTGCTCGCGTCCATCAAAACGGCGAAATATTTCGAGCTCGATGAGCAGGATGTTGTCTTTACGATCTTTACCGACTCGGTCGAGCTGTATGGTTCCCGTCTCAAGGAGCTCGAACACGAACGCGGAAAGTATTCGACGATGGATGCGGCAAAGGACCACACCGCCTCCATTCTGCACCAGGGCATCGATCACTACAAGGAACTGACACACTACGAACGAAAGGCGATCCACAACCTCAAGTACTTCACCTGGGTCGAACAGCAGGGGAAAACCGTGGAGGAGCTGGATGCGCAGTGGAATCCGGACTACTGGCGGAAGCTGCTGGAAGACGAAGTGGTGGAGTTTGACAAGCTGATCAATGAGTTCAACGTCACGGTCGGCCGTGCGTGATGGCAGGGCTGCCTTCGTTTCACGGGCTGGATCGGTGAAAGGAAGGGCGGCTCAGCTGAAAGCGAGATTCACTCAAACACAAGGAGACATTCACCATGCGTAGTTTTATCGGTCGCGATATCCTGTCGCTGAAGGAATTCGAGCGGAGCGAGTTCTTGCGCATCTTTGAAATCGCGGAACGTCTGGAGCCCATCGCGCGCGATCGCCGCAACAGCGACCTGCTCAAGAACAAAACGCTCGTGACGGCGTTCTACCAGCCCAGCACGCGCACCCGTCTTTCCCACGAAGCCGCCATGCACCGCCTCGGCGGGCACGTGACCGGCTTTTCAGACGCGAAGATGACTCGGGCCGGCGATTATTATCAGGAGAGCATCAAGGACACCGTTAAGATGCTTGAGTTCTACGGCGATGTGATCGCCATGCGCCATTTCCAGAAAGGGGCGCCCCAGGAAGCTGCCAAATGGTCCTCTGTACCGGTCATCAATGGAGGCGATGGCTGGGGCGAACACCCCACCCAGATTCTCACCGACCTCTACACCGTTCTGCGCGAACGCGGCCGGATCGACGGCTTGCGGTGGCTCGCCCTGGGGGATATGCGAATGCGCACGATGCACTCGCTCGGATATGCGCTGACCCAGTTCGATTGCCCGGTCACCTTCGTCGGCCCCCCCGCGAATGCGCTCTTCCCCACCTCTCCCGATATGCGAATGCCGGAGGAATACAAGGCGGATTTTCGACAGTACGGTCTGAACTTCAGCGAAGCCGAGCACGTCGAGCAAGCCATTGCGAATGCCGATGTGATTCTGGTCGAGCCGGTGATTCAGGCCGATTATTCACAGTCGCGACAGGAGGCCCCCAAGGAAAGGCCGCTCACGCCGTCGAATTTCAAGATCACCCGCGAACTGTTGGTGAGCAAGGCGAAGAGCGATATGGTGTTGCTCCACTCGCTCCCCCGCATGGACGAGATTCCGCCGGATGTGGACATCACCCGCTGGTCGCGTTACTGGCAGGAGGCATTCTACGGCGTCGTCCTGAAAATGGGGTTGTTCGCGCTCGTCCTGGGCGCTGTCGAATAATCCCCAGCTGGTTTGTTGAATAGTTGAATAGTTGCAAAGACGGGGCGCTTCCATGGCAAAGATCCAACGATTTGAAGATTTGAAGAGTTGGCGAAAGGCCCGTCAGTGGGCTCATGCAATCTACGATCTTACCGAACCAGCTCGCTTCGCCAAGGACTTCCGTTTACGGGATTAGATTCAGGCTGCGGCGGGTTCCGTGATGCATAACATCGCACCATCAAACCAAACAGGAAAGGGAAACAGCAATCATGCAGACATACTTACACGGTCGCGATCTGATCGGAGATCTTGATTTCAGCCGGGAAGAGGTTGAAACGGTGCTTGAGGTCGCCTTCGACCTGAAACGCAAACGCGCCCTGAATGAACCGCACGCACTTCTCCGCGACAAAGTGCTTGCCATGATGTTCTTTTTCTCCAGTACTCGCACGCGCGGATCGTTCGAAGCCGGGATGGCGCAACTCGGAGGGCATGGCGCCTTCATTGAATCGCGCTCGACGCAGATTGCGCACGGTGACACCCCCAAGGAAATCGGCGAGATTTTCGGCCGCTACTTCGACGGGATCGCGATTCGCCACGTCGATTGGAAGCTCGGCAACAAGTATATCAACGAGGTGGCGAAGCATTCCCGCGTCCCGGTACTGAACATGCAGTGCGACATCTACCACCCGTTCCAAATTCTGGCTGACCTGATGACGGTCATCGAGAAGAAGGGACGCGATTTGCGCCGGAGAAAGATGGTGGTCTCGTGGGCGTTTGCCTCGTCGTACCAGAAGCCGATGTCAGTCCCGCAGTCGCTCATCCTGCAAATGCCGCGTTTCGGACTGGATGTCGTTCTGGCGCATCCCCCGGAGTTCAAGCTGATGCCCGAGATCATGGACCAGGCCCGAGAGCAGGCCAGGAAGTTCGGGTCGGGATTCGAGGTCGTCGACGATATGGATGCGGCGTTCAAAGACGCTGATGTCGTGTATGCCAAGTCCTGGGGCGCCATGGTGCACACGTCGGACGAGAAGGAAGGCGCCCGGATTATCAGCAAGTACTCGTCGTGGATTACGGATGAACGGCGATTGAAGCTGGCGAAACCGGACGCGATCTACATGCACCCCCTTCCCGCCGACCGCAACATTGAAGTGACGGACGGGGTCATGGATGGGCCCAACTCGGTGGTGTACGACGAAGCCGAAAACCGCATGCACGTTCAAAAAGCGGCGATGGCGCTGACCATGAGCTAGACGGTCCGAGCGTCGCGGGATTCAGGGGTTCGATTTTTCAACCACGACCCCTGCGACAGAAGGAGGCCAATGAGAGCGATGAAAAAGAGAATCGTCAGGAAGATCAGCCGGCCAGCCGCGAAAAAACCGGCCCGGAGTGCACTGAAACGCAAGCTCGCGGTCATCGCGATCGGCGGCAACTCACTGATCAAGGATTCGCATCATCAGACGGTGGAGGATCAGGAAAGCGCGCTACGGGAAACCGCACGTCACATCGCCGATATGATCGAACAGGGTTGGGATGTTGCGATCGGCCATGGCAACGGACCGCAGGTCGGCTTCATTCTCCGCCGTTCCGAAATCGCAGCCAAAGTCGAGGGGATGCACGAGGTTCCGTTGGATGTGTGTGGCGCCGATACGCAGGGCGCGATCGGATACGAGCTCCAGCAGGCCCTGCAGAACGAGTTGCATCACCGGAGGATCAAAAAGAATTGTGCGACGATCATTACCCAGGTCCTGGTGAATCAACACGACGCCGCCTTCAGCCATCCCTCCAAGCCCATCGGCGGCTTTATGGATCAGCCCGAGGCGATGCGGCGGAAGGACACGATGGGGTGGAGCGTCGTCGAGGATGCAGGACGGGGCTGGCGGCGCGTCGTTCCTTCCCCTCTCCCGGAAGAAATTGTCGAGCTCGAGACCATCCAGGCCGTCCTCAACCAGGGGATCATCGTCATTACGGTCGGGGGCGGCGGCATACCCGTCGTTGATGTCGGGAGCGGCGAATATCGCGGCACGGCAGCAGTCATCGATAAGGATCTCGCGAGCAGTCTGCTGGCACGCGAGGTCAAAGCGGATTTGTTCCTGATTGCGACGGCTGTTGAAAAGGTGGCCATCCACTTCGGCAAACCGAATCAGCAGTGGCTTGACCGGATGACCATGGCCGAAGCGAAACGGTACCTGGCCGAAGGGACGCATTTTGCCAAGGGCTCGATGGCGCCCAAGATTGAGGCAATCCTGTTGTTTCTTGAAGCGGGCGGCAAACACGCGATCATCACGAATCCGGAAAATATCGGCCGCGCCCTGCGGGGTGAAACTGGCACGCACATTCTCCGCGGCTAGGTTCTTTCTGTACGCATCCCGCATGACATATTCAGGGTGCGGCGGGATCGATGGAACCCTGCCGGGGGACTCCGCGAATCCCCTCCTTTCTCTGAGATCCCATCGCCCTCGACCTCGCTTCTCACGAAGCGAAAGTTGGATCCCGGAATCAGGTGCCCGCCCCCCCTGGATCCGCACACCCAGGACTATGCTTTCCACCGGAAACCTGCAACCTGAATCAGGAGATTCTGATGAACTATCATTTTAAATGCATCCTCTGCGGCTCCGAATACGACCCCGGGACCACGCGCTACGTGTGTCCGAAACACGGCGACGATGGCATACTCGATACGATTTTCGATTACCGTGAAATCAACCAATTGACTTCGCCTCGTGCGATCTCCAGTTCGGCCGATTTTTCGGTGTGGCGATACGCGCCGCTGCTGCCGCTCGACAACGCCCGGGAGTCTGCGCCCCCCGTTCACGTCGGTTGGACGCCCCTCTATCGTTCGACGACCCTGGGCCCGCACCTGGGATTGAGCCATTTGCATTTCAAGGACGACGGCCGCAATCCGACGGCCTCGTTCAAAGATCGGGCGAGTGCGGTCGTTGTCGCCAGGGCGCGTGAACTGGGGGTCTCCATGATGACGACCGCGAGTACCGGAAACGCAGGGGCAGCACTCGCCGGTCTGGCCGCCGCAGCGAAGATGCCGTCAGTGATTTTTGTGCCCCAAACCGCTCCCCCGGCGAAAATCGCGCAACTGCTGATTTTCGGAGCGCGGGTCCTCCTGGTCAAAGGAACTTACGACCAGGCCTTTGATCTCTGTCTGGAGGCGTCGAAAGAATTCGGGTGGTATTGCCGGAACACGGCGTTCAATCCGTATACGGTGGAAGGAAAGAAGACTGCGTCCCTCGAACTGTGCGAACAACTCGGATGGAAGGCCCCCGACGCTGTCCTGGTTTCAGTCGGCGACGGTAATGTCATCAGCGGCCTGTGGAAGGGACTGCGCGATTTGCTCATGCTCGGATGGATCGATACGATGCCGAGGCTGCTGGGCATCCAGGCGGAGGGCTCGGCGGCATGCTACAATGCCTGGAAAGCTGGAACGGAAACCATCACCCCGGTGAACGCGCAGACGGTCGCCGATTCCATTAGTGCCGATCTGCCCCGCGATGGCGTGCGTGCCGTGCGTGCCGTGCGTGAGACCCGAGGCGCCTACCTTACCGTGACCGACGATGAAATTCTCGCGGCGATCCCGGAACTCGCGCGGGGCGAGGCTATCTTTTGCGAGCCGGCCGCGTCGGCCGTCTATGCCGGACTGAAAAAAGCAGTCCAGCAGGAACTTGTGAAATCGGATGAGACGATCGTGTGCCTGTTGACCGGAAATGGCTTGAAAGATATCTCGAGCGCAATGAAGGTCGCAGGCGCTGGAACGATCATCGAGCCCACCCTCGGAGCGGTCAAGCAATTGGTCATCGGTTGATCGAGATTCCGGAATGGGCGATCGACCCGGGTGAGGACGACTCGTGGGCCAATGAGGCGTCGAAGTGATCAGTTCCTATTCATCACCTGGCTGCGCAATGCAATCAGCGAGTTGGACTTCGCAAAGATCCACACGAGGGCGACTGCAAGGGCCGCCAGGAGAATCCATTCCCCCACCGGTATCCGTCGAACTTCCAGTTTACAGAAACAATGCACTTCAGTATTCTAAAGGGGGCCAAAAATCCATTGCCTGGTGATGTAACCCTTTCGCAACCGTCCGACACACCCTGATGCTTGCTTACCTGTCCGGCTCAATTGAAAACTCACCCGATGGTGGCCGTGCCTGGCGTGCTGCACTAAAGCCGTTTCTCGCCGGGACGCTCCGGCACGAGGTGTATGATCCCGCCGAGGCGATTCCACAGCTGCTGGGCGCAGAGACCTATGAATCGTTTCGTGCGTGGAAGACCAGCGATCCCGATCGGTTTCGGGCCACGGTGCGTCGAATCATCGCACATGACCTGGAGGTTTTGACCAACCGGGCGAGCTATGTTATCTGCAATTGGGATGAGCACGTCCACAAAGGAGGAGGCACCCAGGGAGAACTGACGGTGGCGTTCCACCGGGCCATTCCGGTCTATCTGGTCAGCCACCTCCCGTTGGAGGGTATCAGTGGTTGGATCCTCGGTTGTGCAGAGTTGATCCTCCCGAATTTTTCTGAATTGCGGAGGTTTTTGCAGAAGAAGTACGGGGAGCCCGCTCTTGATCTGAAAGAGTTTTCCAATCCATGAAGAGGCTTTCTGATCATCCGGGGAAATGAAGGCCGGCATTGCTTTCTCCAAAACTGGGCTTACGTGAGCGACGGCACCCGCGGAGCGTTCGGCGCCAGTGGAATGATTGTCCTTCCCACCCCCATCGCCCGTGAAGTGGTTGACGCACGACGCGAGCTGGGGGAGGTGATCGACGAATTTTCGAACCGTCGCGATGTCCGCAGCAATGAAGGGACCTGGGGGATCCTGACCCGCGATTTGATCTCACGCAAAGACGCCTTCAAAATAGCATTGCTGAATGCATTTGCGCCGTTTTATAATCCGCGCGCCTATCCATGAGAGGCTTCCTCAATGAACGTCACCAAAGGAAATATCGGCTGGATTGAAGTCATTTGCGGGTGCATGTTTTCAGGCAAGAGCGAGGAATTGATTCGAAGGCTTCGCCGCGCTGAGATTGCCCAGCAACGCGTCCAAATTTTCAAGCCGAAGATCGATGCGCGTTACAGCGAAGAGCATATTTACTCCCACAGTGACGTGAGGATCCGGGCCGAACTCGTGAGCGATGCCAAGGAGATTCTTCAAAGGACGGATGCCAGAACTGAAGTCGTGGGAATCGACGAAGGACAGTTCCTGGGCGATGACCTGCCCCGCGCCGCCGATACGCTGGCCGATATGGGCAAACGAGTCATCGTGGCGGGGCTGGATACCGACTATCTCGGCAAACCGTTCGAGCCGATGCCGGTTTTGATGGCCATCGCCGAGGAGGTCACCAAGACGCTGGCCATTTGCATGCGGTGCGGAAACCCCGCGATGCACACGCAGCGGTTGATTGAGAGCGATGAGCGCGTGGTGGTGGGCGCCAAGGGGATGTACGAGGCCCGATGCCGGCGGTGTTTCGAACCCGGTGTCGCCAAGAAGAAATAGCACGTTCCAGGAAGGCCCGCTCCAAGAGGCGGGCAGGATTCACAAACGCGATGGGTTTGGGAGTCTTTGAACGATTCTTCTGTTTCTGTGTATTGCCGTGCGGCGGCATGACTTTTCCTCCCGATCCACTCTCTCATCCCATCGATCCTGCGTGGGCGTGACCTTCATCAGTTCTCAATCGAATCTCCAACGAATTTGAGAGGTCCCGGTGAGAATGACAGTCAGAGAGCTCGCGGTGCGATTGGCTGGAAAACTTCTGGGGCCGGCCTCCCTTACGGTGGATGGCGTTTCGTCGCTGGAGAATCCCAAACCCGGCACTGTGGTGTGGGCCGATTCAGACAAGAATCTGGCCCGAGCCCTCAAAGGAACGGCGGGGGCGATCATCCTGGCCGAATCTTTGACGGACAAGGTTCCCCCTTCTTCGAAATCGGACCAAATGCCGAAGGCCCTCATCCTGGTTCCCAATCCCCGGCTGGCCTTTGCACAGACCGTCGCTTTGTTTCATCCCCGCCGGATGATTTGTCATGGAATTGATGCAACGGCTCGCATTGCCTCGACGGCCCGACTGGGGCCCGACGTGGCGATCGGCGCCCACGTGGTCATTGATGAGGCGGCCTCCATTGGCCCGCGATGTGAGATAGGGGCAGGAACCTTCGTGGGAGCAGACGTGCGCATTGGAGAAGAGTGCCGGATCTTCCCCGGCGTGATCCTTTACCACGACGTCACCCTCGGCGCGCGATGCATGGTGCATGCCGGCGCGGTCATCGGCAGCGATGGGTTCGGATTCGTTCCGAATGAAGGACGGTACGAAAAATTTCCCCAAGTGGGGACTGTGATGATTGGCGATGACGTGGAAATTGGCGCGAACACGACGATCGACCGCGGGGCGCTCGATGCCACTCGCATCGGCCGCGGGACCAAAATCGATAATCTGGTCCAGATCGCCCACAACGTGGAAATCGGCGAAGATGTGGTGATCGCCGCGCAGACCGGGATTTCAGGTGGAACCGTGATTGAAGATCACTGTGTCATCGGCGGCCAGGTCGGCATGGGGGACCATGCCCGGGTCAAACGCGGGGCCGTGGTGGGAAGCAAAGGCGGCATCCTGCCCGGCAAGATCATCCGTGAAGGACAGGTCGTCTGGGGAATTCCAGCCATCCCGCTCGACGAGTACAAGGTGATCAACGCCCTCTGGCGAGGACTGCCAAAACTCAAGAAAGACGTTGACGCGCTGAAGGCGGCCCGGACCGCGACCTCGAAGCCGAAGAAAGTCAGGAAGTCTTCCTCCCGTCCCCGATCCGGGCTTTCCGATTCCCGGAAACGTTAGACCTCATTTCAACTAACGAACCTTCGAGAATGCACTTCCCACCTTGTCGCTGTCGTAGTTGTAGACCACAATCCGGAGGTTCTGGTTGGGCGCCTGCAACGGAAGGCGCATCGAGAACGGGATGCCTTCCTTCAACACCCGTTGGTAGGTTTCTTCGCGCAGATTCATCTCCATGGTTTCCCACTGATCGCCCAGGGTTCTCCCCTTTGAGTCCCCGTAAAAAACGGTGATGTAAAGCTTCCCTTGGTGGAGTCCGTTCACCGTCCGGAATGGAACCCTTGACGCATCGACTTTCATATCGATCACGACCACCGGGTTATCCGGCATAGACCTGTCTTCCCGCGACTCCGCCTTGAAGGGAAGGTCCTTGACGTCCTGGGTGTATCCGGCGGCGGCTGTGATGCGGCTGTAGGAAAGAAAGGCCTCACGGTCAAACGGCTCCAGGGTCTCGCGGGCATAGTACCCGTGCCGGAAGGAGACTTTGACATCGGGACGGTTGACCCGAACCGTGATGCGACGATATTGTCCGTTCCAGTCGGTGTTCTTGGGATAGTATCCCAACAGGTATTCCCCCCGGGTCACTTCATTCACTCGTGCCAGGGCGTTAGAAATGTTTTCATGAATGGAGGCGAGTCCGCCAGTCATTTGGGAAATGTTGCGCAGGCTGGAAAGCGCAAAGGTTCGGCTGAAACTCCCCAGGTTCATCTGCGGTGAATTCGGGTTGCCTGGACCCTGGATTCGGCGAGGTAGCGCTCCGGTACTCGCACCAAAACTCGGATTGAGGTACACCCCGCCGGTTTGGAAGGTGTCGATCGACACCCGAGCATCGTTCGCCATGGCGGCGATACTCTTGTCATTTTCCAGCCGGGGGAGGAACAGGCCGTTTTCAGAGAAAAACAATAAGTGTTTTTCTCCCTCAAGGTACCGGAGGTACTCGATCGAGGTGTAGATGTTCTGGAGATCCTGCATGGTCATGGCGTTCGTACTTACGTATTCCTCAAAGGGCAGATCAGTGAGCGCATTGGCCTGAAGCTGGTCGAAGGACGACACGGAGGAAACGGAGGTTCCAAGGGCGTTGTCGGCTTCCATCCGCTGCAGGGTGGTGCTCACCTCGTTCGTATCTCTCGCCAGCTGGCCGGAATCGGTGATACGTCCCGGAGGGACCTGGCGGGACGCGAGGGCCCCGGGAGCTTCAAAGATCTTGTCGATGTCGGGTTGGAAGGACTTCGGGATCTCCTTGCTTCCGTAAATGGCGGCGAGTCCGCTGAAACGAAGTTCCATGTGTGATTCGATCTTCTCATGAATCTTCTTGTACCGCTCGAGCACCAGGGCGATCTGTTCATGATCAGTGGCGAAATCGGTCGCACGATTATAAGCGAACACCGCCACACGATCCTGAGGCAGAAGGTCATTTCGCACAAACTGGATCAGGGCATCGACACCCTTGAAAGGCCGTTCCAGTCGACCCCGCCCAAGCAGAATCAAGAAGGTTCGAGCCGTCTGCGGCACCAGCTCCAGCCGGGGAACTTTTCGAAGAAGAGGCTTCTCCGGGGCCTGGGACGCAGTCGCGGTAAATGTTTCCAAGGAGAAATGCCGGATGTCCTGACGCGCCCCGTTTTCCAGCACGATGAAATCCTCCTTTTTCAGATCGAGGACAGGATGGTCATCCTTGTCGGTGACCCGGACGTTGACCGGAATCAGCGTCACACGGATGCGAATGGTTCCCGGAGGGGCCGGCTGCTGGGGTCCGCCCCCGAAGAGGGAGAAAACGGCAATTAATAGACTGCAGAATGCGGTCACGACCAGAATTTGTTTATATAAGAAGGTGTTTTTCACTGCTGGCCTCCTTGGCGATGTTCGACCGAAGCGAGGAACAAGAAAGACTCCACCTCGAAAAAGGAATCATTCCACATCTCTTTATACAGGAAATCCGGGGAATAGATTAATCAGGAGCGGGAAATTCATCGGTCTCGATCCGATTCGTCTTCTGAGTCAATCCATCCGCTCCCCATCCAATTTGATTGACTCCCTTTGTTAATTTAATCACAATTGGGCGAACAGTTCAAGATCGGTCCTCTTCCCGTGTCTGAGGCAGAAAATGACCTTCAAAGATGAATTTGCGGACATGCGCCAACGCCTTTCGGATTTTGCCGGACAATTCAAGCAGACGGCAAAGGCTCCGAAGGAAGAGCGAAGGGGCCCGACCGGGCATCGCCGCGTGGACACGGTGTACTGGAATCTGCGGGAGCTCTTCACCAAGGACGTCACTGGCCAGGACCTCCGCAAACTGGTCCAACACGACACGCGCGAGACGTTTAACTATTTTACCCGGGAGATCGACTTTGATTCCCTGCGGCGTCTTCACTGGTACAAACGATACCCAACGGCTTTTTGGAGAATCTTCCAGGCGCTGGCTTACCGGCTCAGCCCGCCGCGGCGCATTGCCTTTGCCGTCGCAATCCTCGGTTTACTGCTGGGTTTTATCGAGGTCTTAGGTCAGGGCAAAATGGGTATTCTTTTGCCCGATACGTCGGGGAGGGTCTGGTGGTTCATCTCGATCGTGCTTCTGATCGTTCTCCTGTGCATGGAATTACGGGACAAGCTGGACCTCAAAGGTGACCTCGAGATTGCCCGGCAGATCCAGCTGGGCCTTGTCCCGTCGAAGCCCTTTGTACAGGAGGGCATCACCATCCATTGCCACATGCGGCCTGCGAACACCGTGGGGGGAGATTACTTTGATATTATCGAGTTGGATGAAAGCAGCGTCGGGTTTGTCATTGGCGATGTGGCGGGCAAGGGAATGCCGGCGGCATTACTCATGGCCCTACTGCAAGGCAGTCTTCGCACGCTCATTACGGCAGGGTTCCGCGGCTCCGAGCTGATCGCAAAGCTCAACGAATATCTCTGCACGAATATCCCCTCCAATAGCCTGGTGACTTTTTTCTATGGGGAATTGACCACAGCGACCGGCGAATTTCGATACGTCAACGCGGGCCATAACCCGCCGTTTGTGATCCGCCATGACCAGTCCATGGAACGCCTTCCCGCCACTTCCATCCCCCTGGGAATCAATCGTGAGGCCCGCTTCTCTGACAACGCCGCCCAGCTGGCACCCGGAGACCGCCTGTTTCTCTTCACCGATGGTGTCACTGAGGCATTCAATACGGAGGAAGTGGAGTACGGCGAGACAAGACTGACGGCGTTCCTCAAAGCGCGGAGCAATTTGTCAGATGATCAACTCATTCAAGCTCTCATTGCCGACGTGCTTTCCTTTTGCGGAAATGCAAAACCTCATGACGACATGACGCTGATGAACATCAAGCGCTCCTAGTGACGACCCCGGGCATCGGAGCTTTCCCGCTGAAAGCCGCCAGCGATGGCCGCAATGTCGTCCCGCGTGAGCCGATAGACCTTCCAATCATTCAGCCACCGTGCCCCCAGCCGTTCATAAAAACGGAGGGCGCCTGTATTCCAATCAAGCACCGCCCATTCCATGCGACCGCAGCCGCGGCGTTGCGCCTCCCCAACGAGATGCGTGAAAAGGGCGAGCCCGACTTTTCTCTTCCGGTACTCCGGCAGAACAAAAAGATCCTCCAGGTAGAAGGTGGGCAGGGCCAGGAAGGAGGAGTAGGTTTCGAACGCCAGGGCGTAGCCGACCGCTTTACCCTCCACCCGGGCCAGCCAGGTTTCGAACCGGGGCCGCTCGCCAAAGCCGTGCTCCAACAATCGCGCGCGGGCTTCCCCTACGGGTTTTTGGAGCTTTTCAAAATCGGCCAAGGCGTCAATGAGCGCGAGCAGGATTGAGCCCTCCTCGCGGGTGGCACGGGTGATTTCGATGGAGTCGGACAAGGGGTTTCTCCGGAGATGCTGAACTCTGTAATCCTGAAATCGCGCCGGTTGCGGTGACCGGATGAGGGAGAGTTCGCTGCGCAATGGCGTGATCAAGACGGGCTCAGCCCTCTGTCTACTTCCTCTTCCATGACAGTGGTCTCCCGGTGCCGGGTGTCCCTCAGGTCCCCGCCTTGGCGAGCTTCTTGGCGCGATCGGTCCAGGATTCGAACGGTTGACCCGTCCGCACCTCCTTCATGGTAATGCAGCTTTCCACAGGGCAGACCAGCCAGCACAAGTTGCACCCAACGCATTCCTCCTCGTCCACGTGAGGGACACGGTTCGACCGGGCGGCTGCCGGGGCCTCCTCGGTCGAGGAACGCAGCGTCGTGGCCGGTGGGGGGGCCTGACCCTGTCTCCCATTGCCGCTCAGTCCGACATACCGGGTCGTGATTCCGCGGCCGTGAAGAACGGGCTCGTGCACATGGAGGGGATGATGGGCCGGCGGCGCGAGGAAATTCATTGCCGCTTCCTTTTCATCCCGTGTGGGCGCCTCCCTCCCTGCACCTTCAATGTGAATACACTGGTGGGCCGCATCCCAGCATGCGATATGACAGAGATCGCAACCGATGCATTTCTCCGGATCGATCGACGCGATGATTTTGTAGTTGAGATCGAGATGGCCCCAATCCTTCATTTTCGCAATCGAAGCCCCTCGAAAATCATTGAGGACCTTGAACCCCTTGTCATCCATCCAGTTGGAAAGCCCGTCAATCATGTCCTCGACGATTCGGAACCCGTAATGCATCACCGCTGTACACACCTGGATGGAGGTACAGCCGAGGAGGATGAATTCCGCGGCGTCCTGCCACGTCGCAATCCCGCCAATCCCGCTGACCGGAATCCCGATTTCGGGGTCCGCGTTGAGGGTGTGCACCATGTTCAGGGCGATCGGTTTGACTGCAGGGCCGCAATAGCCGCCATGGGCGCTCATCCCCGACACCTTGGGGCGCGGGGTTAGATCGTCGAGATCGATGGAGGTGATCGAGTTGAGGGTGTTGATGGCGGAGAGGCCATCGGCTCCTCCCTTGCGGGCGGCGCGCCCGATCTGAGCGATGTTGGTCACATTAGGCGTGAGTTTGATAAGCACCGGCGTCCGGGCTACCTCCTTGACCCAACCGGTGATCATCTCGCAGTATTCCGGCACCTGTCCCACGGCACTTCCCATGCCGCGCTCGCTCATCCCATGGGGACACCCGAAATTGAGTTCCAGTCCGTCGGCCCCGGCGTCTTCGGTGCGCTTGACAATGTCGTGCCAGGTTTCCCGTTTCGAGTCCACCATCAACGACGCAATCACCGCATGATGGGGAAATCGTTTCTTGACTTCGTAGATCTCGCGCAGATTGTCTTCAATCGGTCGGTCGGTGATGAGTTCAATGTTATTCAATCCCATCATGCGCACGCCGTTGTAGTCGATCGAGGAATAGCGGGAGGTGGTGTTAACAATCGGTTCCCCGATCGTCTTCCAGACGGCGCCCCCCCAGCCGGCATCAAAAGCGCGCATCACCTGGAACCCGGAGTTGGTCGGCGGCGCCGACGCTAGCCAGAAAGGGTTGGGCGATTTGATGGTTTTCGCAAAAGTGACCGATAAATCTGCCATTTATCTCACCTCTCCACGGTGTAGAGACCCCCCGTCGGATCGCTTCGACACCTTCGTTTGAATCCACGCCTCAATCCCATGGGCCGCTTTCTTCCCATCGGCGACGGCATCCACGACCTCCTGGCCTCCATTAATACAATCCCCGCCCGCAAAAAACCTCGGATTCGAGGTCTGGTAGGTGATCTCATCCACGACGACACGGCCGTCTCGGGATCGCTCCAGACGCGGGATAGCCTTTAAGAAGTCCTCGTGTTGGGTCTGGCCCAGTGATTTGATGACCATGTCGCAATCGATGAAGAACTTTGATCGCGGCACCGGCTCGGGACGACGACGCCCCGTCTTGTCCGGCCTTCCCAGGTGCATGGTCACACACTCGAGTTTTTCAACAGTTCTATTTCCATGAATCTTGACGGGCTGTGTCTGCCAACTAAAAATAATGCCATCCCTTTTGGCAAGCTCGTATTCGTAAGCGAAAGCCGGCATCTCCTTCTCGCTGCGGCGGTACACCATGCGCACTTCCGGGGCGCCCAGGCGGACGGCCGCCGTGGCCGCATCAATAGCCGTGTTTCCCGCGCCAATGACGCTCACGCGCTTCCCCACCTTGCACCTCGTCCGATTTGTTTTGTAATCCTCGATGAAGGTCAACGCGTCCACCACCCCATCGAGATGCTCTCCAGGGATTTCCAAATCATGGGTGTCGCCCAGTCCGATCCCGACAAAAATAGCGTCAAAATCCTGCTCAAGTGATTGCAGGGAAACCCGGCGGAGAACCGAAGGTGAGATCGAATCCCGCTTCGCCCCGCTGCTGTGCCCTCCGATCTCGACCCCGCATTCGAATTTCACACCCAGCTTCCGGACGAACTCGACTTCCCGGAGTGAATCCGTCGGGGTAAGCTTGTACTCGGCTATCCCATAGGTATTCAATCCCCCCGCGAGGGGCTTGCGCTCAAAAATGGTCACCGCATAACCCAATTGGGCGAGCTCGGCAGCGCAGGCCAGGGAAGCAGGACCACCGCCAATGCAGGCGACCTTCCTTCCATTTGCCCTTCCGGGCACGAAGGGGTGAAACTGGTGATCATTCGCCCAATCCATCGCGTGACGCTGCAGGAGCGCGATTTGGATCGGCTTCTCGTTGTGATGATTCATCACACACGCCCCTTCGCACAACACTTCGACGGGGCACACCCTCGAGCAGCTTGCCCCCAAAATGTTGGCCTCCAGTACGGTCCGCGCGCTGCCCCGGAGATTTCCTGTGGCTATCTTCTTAATGAACTTGGGAACGTCGATGTGCGTGGGACAGGCGATGGTACAGGGGGCATCGAAGCAGAACAGACAGCGCGAGGCCTCAATGACGGCCGAATTCGCGGTGAGCGGAGGATGGATATCGGCAAAATTCCGATTGAAATCTTCCGGTGAAATCTTCACGAACTTGTTCTTGTTTGCCATGATTGAATCTTCTGCTGACCGATGAGGTCCAGGAATTCTCAGCGTTGTCAGCGAGCTCTGCAGTCAATGCGGTCTTAGGTGAACCACCACCCCCACAGATTCTTCCAGAAAGGTGCGATGAAATCCGGAAACAGGTAGCCGGCGGCAAGAAAGGTCAATAAGAAGTATCGCATGCGAGCCGTCGAGTCCCCGGTCTGCTTCTCGTGAGGCAGCGAACTGATCCCCAAAAGAAAAGCAAACGAAAGCAAATAATAGATCCATGGCCGGCCCATAGGCCGGGCCGCCAGGCTCGCCCGCGTGAGAGCCGCCACACAGGTCGCGTAGAGATAACTGTTGATCACCAAGAGAACCGGTTCGCTCCGCCTGATCAGTTGTTGTTTTCTTTCTTCCGAGCTCTTCTTGGCGCTATAGCCGATGACGGCTTGGAAAACGCCCAGCACGACGAACGTGATCAAGTAAATGAGCCCGACAAACAGGATTCCCACAGTGACCAGCGTGAGGAGATACTTAAACAGGGCCATGGTCCATCGGGCAGATCAAGACGGTATCAGTGCGAGGGAGGAATTCTCTTTTCTCCCCGACTGGCCGCGACTGTGGGTTAATACAGGTTTCCCTCGCGCTTCGTGCCGGTAAAGTCAATATAAACGGTCTTTAATTCACTCCAAAACTCAATGGCGGTAGAGCCCATTTCGCGAGCGCCCACGCCAGTAGCCTTGATTCCACCAAAGGGGAGTTGGGCTTCTCCCCCGGGCGTCCCCGAGTTAACGTGCGTAATTCCTGATTCAATGCGTTCAATAAACTTGAAGATCCTGGAAGCGTCGTTGCTGTATAGGGCGGAAGACAGTCCGTATTTCACTCCGTTGGCCACAACCAGGGCCTCCTCGAAGTCTTTCACCCGAATGACGCTCAGAACCGGGCCGAAAATCTCCTCCTGGGCGATCCGCATCTCCGGTTTCACATGATCGAAAATCGTTGGCTCCATGAAATATCCCCTGGAGTATTTTTCGCCCTCACATCGTTTTCCCCCAATTCTCAGCCCGGCCCCTTCGCGCTTCCCGATGTCAAGATACTTGAGGACCGTCTCCATCTGGCCTTTATCGACAGAAGGCCCCATGGCAATTCCGGACTCCAATCCATTTCCGACCGTCACCCTCTTGGTTCGCTCCACCAACCGCTCCACGAAGGTGTCGGCAATCTTCTCGACGACGATGGCACGGGAGGTAGCGGTGCAACGTTGTCCCGTCGAACCAAAAGCCCCGGTCACGGTCGACTCCACGGCCAGCGGCAGATCAGCATCCTCAAGAATCACAATGGGATTTTTTCCTCCCATCTCACACTGGCACTTAATCCCGCGCGCCGCCCCCTGATTATAAAGCCGGCTGCCAATGTCGTTCGATCCCGTGAAGGAAATGGCGCGGACCTTGTTGTTATTGACCAGTTCTTCGCCCACGTCCCCGCCGCTGCCCAACACCAGATTCAAAACACCGGCGGGGAGGCCTGCTTCGGCAAAAATTCCGGTCACCAGGGTAGCGGTCCATGGGGTCAGAGTCGCCGGCTTGAAGACGATGGTGTTGCCACACACCAACGCCGGCGCTATCTTCCAGGCGGGGATGCACACGGGAAAGTTCCAGGGTGTGATGCAAGCCACCACCCCAATCGGCTGACGCAAGGTGTAACAAAAATTGCTGGGAAGCTCCGAAGGTATGGTCTCACCCTTGAGACGCCGCCCCTCGGCCGCCGCGAATTCCACGCAGTTGATCCCCCGCGCCAGCTCGCCCAATGACTCGGAGAGCGTCTTGCCCTCTTCCAGAGTGAGCGCCCGGGCGAGCTCGTCCCTGCGAGCCGACATAAGTTGGGCCGCCTTCATCACCAGATTCCCCCGCACCGGCGCCGGGGTATTCCGCCATCCCTCCAACGCCTTCTCGGCGGACTCCACCGCCTGCCGCGCTTCCTCCCGCGTCGAAAGGATCACTTCGCCGAGAATTTCCTCGGTGTTCGCGGGATTGATGTTGGGGACGCGGTGCGATGACCGGGATTCAACCCATTGTCCGTTGATATAGTTCTTGTAAGTGGTGAGCGCAACCGTTGATTTAGTCATGGGATACCGTCAATAGCAAAGATCCAAAGGCACGGTGGAACGGTAAACATTGACGACCATCCGCTCTCCCAATTCTCTCTCCATGCCTCTGTGTCCCCGCGGTGTAAGTTTTTTTCAGTTTCTCTGAATTTCCGAGAAACTCTTATCCAGTGCCTTGATGAAGTCGTCCACGTCCGATTTCCCGATATTCATGGGTGGAGAAATCCGGAGGGCATTTCCATACAGGCCGCCCTTGCCCACCAGGATTCCATTCTCCCGTGTCCGTTCCATCAACGCACCGATCTCTTTTGTGGCCGGTTCTTTCGTTTTGGGATCGCGCACCAACTCCAGCCCCTGAAGGAGTCCCATCCCCCGCACTTCCCCGATCATCGGGTATTTCTTCTGCAGCTCAAGCAAACGGTCGCGGAGATGCGCACCGACCACCGTGCAGTTTTCCTTGAGCTTGTTTTCCTCGATGAAATCCAACACCGCCTTGGCTTGAGTCATGGTGATCGGGTTCCCCCCGAAGGTCGAAATGGTCAGGCCCTTAAGCGAGTCTGCAATCTGCGGCTTCGCGATAGTCACGCCCACAGGGGCCCCATTGCCCAGGCCTTTGGCGCTGGTGATCAGGTCAGGCTCGACCCCCCAGTGCTCAATGCCAAACCATTTGCCCCCGGTACGACCCCAGGCGGTCTGGACTTCGTCACTGATGAACAGGCCGCCGTACTTCCGAACAATATCGGTAGCAATTTTGAAGTACTCTTTGGGGGGAGTGATGAACCCTCCCACCCCCTGGATGGGCTCCGCGATGAAAGCAGCAATTTTCCCTGACGTCGTCGTCCGGATCGTCTCTTCCATGTCTTGGGCGCACTTCACCTCACAACTGGGATAAGTCAACCCGAATGGACATCGATAGCAATAGGCATTTACCGCGTGAACGATGCCCGGGTTCGTGACCCCGCCAAGTTTCCAGGACGCATGAGCCGTCAGCGTCATGGCCAAGGCCGACCGCCCGTGATAGGAGTGTCGCAGGGCGATCACTTCCGAGTTCCCGGTGGCGCAGCGAGCCGTCACGATGGCGGTTTCATTGGCCTCGGTCCCGCTGTTGGTAAAGAACGTCTTGGTGAGCTTCCGGTTGGGGGTAATCTCCGACAGCCGTTTCGCCAAAGCCACCTGAGGCTCATTGGCAAACACCGTGGAAACATGTTGCAGCTTGTCGATCTGGCGGTGCACCTTGGCGTTCACCTGTTCGTTGCAGTGTCCCACGCTCACGGTAACGATACCGCCAAAGAAATCGAGATACTGTTTGCCGTCGATGTCGTAAACAAACTGACCTTTGGCGTGATCGACGACGAGGGGCTTTTGGTAATAGGTAAAGACCGCAGGGAAAATGAACTCTTTCTGGGCAAGAATGATTTCGTCCTTGTTCATCAGGGCTCCTTGGTCAAAGTGGGATTGAGATTACGACCTGGCATCCAGGTCCGCTAGACGCTGCCGCGGGAAAACGCTATTTTGCCCCTTATGCATCCAATTATCAAGATGTGTTCGCGCCAGGGCTCCGCGCGGGGGAAGATCACGCTCGCGAAAGAACAGCCAGCCGGAGAGTCACCCCGCAGATCGATACACAATGACTTCCGGGTCGTATGCGATGAGCTGCTTCAGTTGTCTCGTGATGGTCCAGGCCAGGGCCGAACCGTCAAAACATTCCGGAGGGGCGAAATCTTTCACAACACGGTCAATGACTGCCGTTCGAACGAAGAGGTTGTTCCCCATGCCATCCCCTCCTTTCCGTGGCGCCTTGGAGATGTAGCGGTAGCGGAGCGAGTCGTTGCCCAGCAGCGTCCCGATCCAGCGCCAGGCAGGCTGACGGGGCAAGTCCAGCTGGGGTGGAATCAGACGCGGTCCACTGACCGCAGCAATCTGAGGATCACCGAAGTTTCGCACGGCGCGAGCCATCCAGTTTCGCACCGGTAATTCTGAGGCATCGAGGAATGCGATGATCTCATAGCGAGCGAGCTTTCTGCCTGAATCTCGCTTCGCACACGGCCGTCGATCTCCCGTTTCAATCACCTTCAGCAAGGGATGGATCTCAAGGCCCTCCTTGTGATTTGACACAAGGATCACCTCGAATGCTGCAGGATATTGTTGATTCAAACATCGCTCCACACATCCCTTCAGCGATTTCTCGTCTCCCCTGGCTGCAATGACGATCGAGATTGCCGGAAATTGCGAGGGAGTGAGATGAGACCGGTCATAGTACCTTAAGACATGCATCCGATAGAAGATTGCCAGGGTGTCCCATCCCGTTCTCCACAGATCACCCAGGGTGATTCGCCCGAAACGAAGGATTCGGCTGAAACTGAGCTCGACCGGCGCCTCCACAATTCGATACCCCAGCCGGTGCACGTTGGCGAGCAGTTCCACATCGAAGGCAAAACGCTTGCACACGATCTTGGAAAAAACGTTTTCCAGTACATGGTATTTGAAGAGCTTCAATCCGGTTTGGGTATCTTGCAAGGGCAGGTTGAAGAGGAGACGGTGAAAAAAACTATAAACATGGCTAATCAATACCCGCTTCCAGGGGTAATCGATCTTTGACTGGGGGTGTCTCTTGCTGCCGATGACGACATCCGCCGTCTCTTTTTGGAGTTTCTCAAAGAAAAAGGCAATCTGGCGGGGGTGAAGATCCAGATCCGCGTCCAGGAAGACGACATATCGCCCGGTTGCGAGCCCGAAGCCTTCTCGGAGCGCGTATCCTTTACCGACGTTTTCATCGTAATGGAGCGGCCGGATGGCGGGATATGCCTTTGACGCCGATTGAATCTCAGCGTAGGTGTTATCAGAACTCCCGTCATCGACAGCAATCAGCTCGAAATCCGGAGCAAAGGTGGACAGAAATTCACAGATCTCACAGAGATTCTTTCTGATCCGGTCCCCCTCATTAAAACAAGGGACAATCACAGATACCTTGCCTGCAACTTGCTCCATTCAACGCCTTTTGATGAGGAGATGCGGTCGGTCGAACGCCGCCAAGAATATCACACAAAAGAACCGGCGGTATATCGGAGGGTGGATCCCGGAACGATCAATTTGAGAAGTCGCCGGCAATACCCCCCTTTTTAAGACCCCTTCAACCCTTAAAGAAGAACCTCTCCAAAACCTGGAAGGAGTGTTCTTCTGTAGGGGTGCATAGCTATGCACCCCTACCCCAATCCGAAACCAGCCCCAAAACCTGAAATAAGCGGATCCAAAGCACAAAAAAAGGCCTGGAGATCAAACTCTCCAGGCCCCGAAATGTTCTCCAGGTACGCCGACGCTAATTCAGAAGTTAAACTTCAAACCAAACTGGATGATACGCGCGTCACGGGCTGCGGTGACCAGCCCATAAGTGGAAGATCCCAAGGTGGCCCCAATGCTCGACCAGTTTGTGTGGTTGAAGGTATTAAAGGACTCTGCACGAAACTGTATCTTCATCTTCTCTTTAATGTTGAAGTTCTTAAATACTGACATGTCCCATTTCTGATAGCCGGGGCCCCGGATGGTGTTCCGGCCGGCGTTGCCCGGTCGGATCTGGCCCACGGGCACGTCCGCGAAGCATGCGGTGTTGAACCATTGCGTGAAGCCATGGGACGCATTTGCATTCGGGTCGCAGATCTGATCCCCGCGCGGTCCAGCACCGCTTGTTCCCAGGATTCCGAGTCCGCCGGGATCCGTGCCCAGCGAGCTGTCGGAGGCGTTAAACGGCAACCCGCTGGCGGCCGAGAAAATACCCGAGATCTGCCACCCCCCCAACGTATGACCGATAAGACCTTCCTGGTTCTTCAACCACGGCAACTCGTAGCTCCACGAAGCAGTAAATACGTGGGTGCGATCCAGCGGCGAGAGTCCGTAGTCAGCCGCGCGATTGTAGGTATTCATTGACGTCGCAACGTCCGAGCCCGCATCCGTCAGTGACTTCGACCAGGTGTAGCTCATGGTCAGGAAGCCATTGCTGCTGAATTGTTTCTTCATTGACGCCTGCAAGGAGTTGTACCTTGATTTGAATGCCGTTTCGATGGCGTTGATGGGCCCGTAGCCACGAAAAGGACGAACGGAATTCAGCTTTGGGTCAGTCGTGCGGTTGAAGGGTGTGCTCGCGGAGGTGAGCCCCGCCGCAACCCCCACTCCCACAGGCACCTCATTGATGTCCACACCCCCGATCAGGTGCACGCCCCGGGACCCAAAGTATCCGACATCGAGAATGATCTGGCGGGCGATTTCGCGCTGAATATCGAAGCTCCACTGCTGCACATAGGGTGTCTTATACCCCAGAGGCGCTGCGCTGAGCGTCGGGGGAGCGACCGAATTCACGACAGTCCCGCTTGCCACGCTCTGAGTCGTCGTGTTGTTGATGGTAATGGTTTGCACGGAAGCCGGGTTGTTAAACACCAGGTTCTCGTAAACATTCCCGACCTGCACGGTTTCATAGGCGATGCCGTATCCCGCACGGATCGACGTCTTGCCGTTCCCGAACGGATCCCAGGCAAACCCGATCCGCGGTGCAAAGTCGTGATTGTTCTCGTTCGTTATCTTGCTTCCGAACGGCGAATTCTTGTCGTTGACGATGATGCCGTTCAACGGGTCGCCCGTGCCTGGCACCAGGTTGCCACTTGAATCCACCTGCGGGGCCTTAGCAGGATCCCACAACGCAGGGTCGAAGTTGTTCAAGAACCCGTTCCCGTCGATGGGCTGACGAAAGAGAGAATATCGTAACCCGAGGTTCAGCGTGAAATTCCGCCGCACGCGGAAATCATCCTGCACATACATTTCCCATTGGTTCTCATGGATGTCGGGAGTCAGGTCTCTTGCTGTTTGAGTAAAAGAGGTCACATTGCCAAGCAGGAAATTTGCCCATGACTGCGCCAGCGTGGTAGTGCCCTTCGGAGTCAGCGTACTGGAGGTAGTGAAACTGAAGGTCCCGACGTTGTTGCCTGCCTGGTTCTCCTGCTTGTTGTACTTAAAATAGGTTACCCCGGCCTTGAGGGTATGCTTGCCCAGGGTCTTTGTTATGTTATCGAAAAAGTTGTGGTTCCGGTTGTAGTCGCGGTACGGTCCGAAACCGTTGATCCCCGAAAGTGTTGTGAAGCTCACGGAGGGTATTCGACCCAGCGTCACCGGGAACGGCAGAGTTGCTTTGATGTCAGGCGAATTCGCGGATGCATTCAGCCCCACCGGGTCACTGAGCACTGCCCCGTAAGAATACGCGTAGCCAGCCTCATTGATCAGGGTGGGTGACAGGCTCCCTGTGACGCGGATGACCAACCCTTTACCCGGCGAGTTGGTATCCGTGGTGGAAACACCGGGGAGCGCCGCGCCCGTGAACAGGCCACGAGGCTCTTCTGTCGGAATGGAGTCCTGGAGGTAGCGTCCCGAGACCGACCAATTGTTGGAGAAGATGTGATCGATCCGAATCAGCTCCTGGCGGGCGTTAAAGATGTTTCTCAGGTTCAGATTGATGTTGTTGTTGGCCGCTGCATCGGGGACTTGTGAGAAGATGTCCTTAATGTATGCCGCAGCCAAAGGGTCAATGTTGGTGATCTGAGTGGACGTTTGGAGGCATGTATTCCCGGAGTACTTCACGCAGACGGGAGTCGGAAAGATCCCCTGTTTTTCCGCAGCCGTTGGAGCAGTGCCCTGGACTGAGGTGTAGTTGATCACCCGACGAAATTCTTCCGAGAAAAAGAAAAACGTCTTGTCCTTGCCGTTGTACACCTTGGGTATAAACACCGGTCCCCCGAAGGTGTACCCAAAGTTGTTATAGCGCAACGGTGGCACCTTGGGATTGCCGTTGGCATCGAAGGGAGCCACCTTGTTGGCGTTGTTAAAAAAATTGTTGGCGGCCAAAACGTTGTTGCGGAAGAACTCATAGGCGTCGCCATGGTATTGGTTGGTTCCGCTCTTGGTAATCACGTTGATCATCCCACCGGCGTCCCGGCCGAACTCGGCGCTGTATTGTCCGCGGAGGACCCGGAACTCGGCAATCGCGTCCACACTGGGATAATTGAGCAAGGTCAGGTTGGCCCCGCGGTCCACGTTATCCGCGCCGTCGACGGTCCAGGAGTTCTGGCTGGTGCGGCCGCCATTGATGGCAAAATTCACGGCATTGGACACGCCGGAAAGGGGGTTCGATACCCCGATGTAGATCTGGTCGCTGGTGCCTGTGTACACAACGCCCGGCATCAGACTGACCAGTTGCTCGTAATTGCGGGCGTTGAGCGAGAGCTCCCGGACCTGGCTTCCGGTAATGAGCGTCTGCGACGTGGTCGATTGAAGGTCCACCTGCGCAGGGTTCGCTTCAACGGTCACCTCCTGCTGGACGTCGCCTATCTCCAGGTTCAAGGTCACGGTCAGCTTGTCGTTGACATTCAACTCGATATTCTTCTGGGTGGACTTCTTGAAGCCTTGCGCCTCGACAGTGAGCGAGTAGCGCCCGATTGGGAGCAGGGGGGCACTAAAGTTGCCTTCACTGTCCGTTTCGATAGTGCGCATCACCGCGTTGCGGTCAGTGTTGGTGAACGTAACCTTTGCTCCGGGCACAACCGCGCCTGACGAGTCCAAGACCGTACCCACGATGGATCCGGTGACATCCTGGGATACGGAAGGACTGGCACAGAGAATCATGCCCAAACATAGGAAGAATGTGAGGGTCGGCCTTAACATTGTGCTACCTCCATAGCGGCAAATTGTGGTTTTAATTGAGTTGTCTCGTGTCCCGCCTGGCTAAACCAAGCTCGCAAGAGAATACAAGGGTGAGGGAGCGAGAGAAACGGGAACTTCCATGCCGTCTCTTGCCTCTGAGATCGCCTCAATAACTTCATCCTCTAGGCCTAAGACACTAGAGCAACATGAGCTTTTGTCTTTGATTTCGGAGTTCCTGCATTTGATTGTCCAAACAGCCAGCGGGGTCACTTGTGGTAATAACTTTCTCGTAAAACCTGGACGTTCGGTTATAAGCCATTTATTTTCTGCATATTAATACAGTTCCTTTGTTCGACGTTGCAGACTGCAAAGTGATTCCTACTGAACTCCTATCTAAGGATTTCTCACAAAATCCCAGACTAATTCAAAAATTAAGATTGGGACTATGAGATTTTGGAATTGTCATTCCCAAGGTGATACGGTTTGGCGCCATGGCATCACTATCATCTGGATCACCTGGCGAGGAAGGAAATGCCGTTTTGCGGAACAGAAACCCAGGTGCTTCCCTTGGCCGGGCCAATCGGGGGAGCAAACTACATCCTGACCCTGTAGCCCTTCTCCAATACGAAGATGGGATTTGCCGTTGATGATCCCTTGTCAAACTCTCCAGAGGAGGAGAGGCTCACCTCGTTAATCAATGAGTTGCCAGTTAATGCGGGGAGTCTGACCAAGAAAATAATCATCCATGCTCTGAAGTTGCGGGTGAAAATTTTCTTCTAAAATACCCCTCAAAACGAAAAAAGGCCTGGAGATCAAGCTCTCCAGGCCTCGAAGCGCATTTGCAATATTCCTGTGAAAAAACTAGAAACTAAACTTCAACCCGAACTGGATGATCCGAGGATCACGCGTGCTGGTAATCTGTCCGAAGTTACTTGCCGTGACGTTGGTACTCACGGCGAGTGGGTTTGTGTGGTTGAAGACATTGAACATCTCAGCCCGGAACTGAATGTTGAGAGGTTCACGGACTTTGATGTTCTTGAAGATGGAAAAATCCCAGCGACCATAACCGGGCCCGAGGATCGTTCCACGACCCGCATTTCCCGGCCGTGTCACTTTCGAAGGCACATTGGCAAATGCGGTGGTATTGAACCACTGCCCGATGGTATTCGGCGCGCCATTGTTGGGATCTCCAACCATGTCCGGACGAGGGCCTGCCGCGCTGGTGCCAAGGAATCCGATACCGGCCGGATCGACACTCGAAGTGGTTGCCGTCAAAGGATTCCCGGAGGCATACGTTGTAATCCCCGAAACCTCCCAACCTCCAAAAACGTGCCCTATTGCACCTTGCTGATTCTTGAACCAGGGAAAGGCATACACGTAATTGGCGGTTAGCACATTCGTTCTATTCAGCGATGCCAGACCATACTCCCCGCCGTGGCGATTGAAGAAGTCCTGCGGAGCATTGCTGCGGTCAGACTGATTGTCCGTCAGGTTCTTCGACCACGTGTATGAGAGATTGAACAATGAGCTGCCACTGAACCGCTTCTGCACACTCACTTGAAGGGAGTGGTAGTTCGAGTTAAACCACGTCTCCAGAGAGTTTATTGCCGCGTATCCCAAAAACGGGCGGAGAGCGTTGAGTTGGGCTTCCGACGCGGTGGTGAACTGGGTTCCCGCAGGAACGATGCCTGCAGCAATGGCTGCGCCCGGACGCACTAGGTCAAGATCCACGATTCCCAGTAGATGTGTGCCCTTGCTCCCGAAGTATCCCACATCAACCACCAACCCTCGAGAGATCTCCCGCTGGACATCCAAACTCCACTGTTGAACATAAGGCGTGCTTGCATCCACCGGTGTTCCGTGCACCGTCTTCGGCGCCAACGACACATTCGGGGTTCCTGCGGTCGGGTTTTCAAAACGCGTGTTGCTAATGTTTACGCTTTGTACGAAGGGAGGATTCGCAAAAATATTCTGTTCGTAAACCCCAAACAGGATCGAATCATAGAAGATTCCATACCCGGTCCGAATTGCGGTCTTGCCATCTCCAAAGGGATCCCAAACCAAGCCGATGCGGGGAGCAAAATTCTTATTGCTCTCGCTCCCAACTTTGCTGCCAAAGGAAGAATTCTTGTCGGCGATAATGATCCCGTTGTTAGGATCAAAGCTTCCCGGAAGGATATTGCCTGACACGGGATCAATCTTGGGTGCGTTCGCAGGGTTGTATGTCGACGGGTCGAAATTGGTCATGAAACCCGCTTTGTCAATGGGCTGCCGGAACTGTGAATACCGGACGCCATAACTCAAGGTCAGGTTCGGCCGGAGGCGGAATTCATCTTGAGCATAGATCTCATACTGGTGAGTTCGGATATCCGGGGTCAGATCCAAGGAGGCTTGGGTGAAGGAGGAAACATTCCCCAGAAGGAAGTTCGCCCAGCTCTGCTCAAAGTTAGTCGCTGCGGTGGGCTTCCCAGTGTTGGCAAAATTAAAGACACCCTGGTTGCCGCTTCCAGCATTCTCTGTCTTCTGATAGTGGTAGTAAGTGAATCCAAACTTAGTGGTATGTCGTCCCCAGATCTTCGTCATATTGTCCCAGATATTGTGGTTCCGGTTGTAGTCCTGGTAGGGGCCGAAACCTGAGAGCCCGGAGCCGCCCGTGAAAGTCAGGTTTGGAACCCGCCCCAGTGTCACTGGGAAGGGCAATGGGATTTTGACATCCGGAGACGCGCTGGACGAATTCGATCCAATGTCGTTGCTGATGATGGCGCCGTAAGAGAAGGCATATCCGCCCTCATTCAGCCATGTCGGTGATAACGTCGAGGTCAACCGGAATGTCAAGCTCCGCCCCGGCGAATTGGTGCTGGTCGTGGCCACCCCTGGCAGAGCGCTGCCTGTAAAGAGGCCTCCGGGTTCTTCGGTGGGTATCTTATCCTGAAGGTAGCGACCCGAGAGGGAGAGTCTTGGACCAAAGATATGATCGATTCGGATCAGCTCCTGGCGAGCATTAAAGATATTCCGAAGCGGAACAAACAGGTTATTGGTCACAGCGTTCTGGGGGTCCGGAACACCTGAGAATATATCCTTGATGTAAGCAGCCGCCACGGGGTTGATGTTGGTGATCTGTGTGGCGGTCTGAGTGCACGTACTACCCGAAAAAGCCACGCACACCGGATGCGGAAAAACCCCGCTCTTCTCCGCGGTCGTTGGCACGGTGCCATTGATCGTTCCATAGGTGATTACTCTTCGAAATTCCTGCGAGAAAAAGAAGAAGGTCTTGTCCTTGCTGGTGTTGTAATGGTTGGGAATGTAAACGGGTCCGCCGATCGTATATCCAAAGTTGTTGTAACGCAGTGGCGGCCGCTTAACATTATTGGCATTGTTGAAGAAGGTGTTGGCGGAGATCACATCATTGCGGAAGAACTCGTAAACGTCGCCATGAAACTGGCTCCCACCGGACTTGGTGATGACGGTGACCTGTCCGCCCGCAGCTCTTCCGAACTCCGGATTGTATCCCCCGCGCAGAACTTTGAATTCCGCGATCGCATCGATGCTGGGGTAATTCAGCAGTGTCAGATTCGAACCACGGTCCACATTATCAGCTCCATCGACCGTCCAGTTGTTCGCGCTATTGCGGTTCCCATTGATCGCGAAGCTGACGACATTGGTCTGCCCGGAGGGGTTGGTAGTCCCGATGTAAAGCTGATCCGCAGCGCCCGAGGAGACACCGGGCATCAGCGCCACCAATTGCTCGTAATTGCGATTATTCAAGGAGAGTTGGCGCACCTGGGTACCCGAGATCAAGCCCGCAGCGACCGGGCTCAACAATTCAACCTGGACCGGCGAAGCTTCCACCGTTACCTCTTGAGAGATCGCCCCCACTTCTAAAGCCAAATTAATTGTCAGCTTGTCATTGACGTGGAGTTCAATCCCGGTCTGCACAGTTTTCTTAAAACCTGGAGCTTCTGCCGACATGGAATAGTGGCCAATTTCCAGTTGTGTGGCTACGTAACTTCCGTCGGCATCCGTCGTCAAGGTTCGCACTACAATGTTCTTGTCTAAGTTTGTGATGGTGACCGTGGCGCCAGGAATCATGCTGCCACTAGGATCCTTCACAGAGCCGGTAATATTGGCTGTAACTGTCTGTCCGAACGCGGTTGCCGCCCAAAGAAAGACGAACAGGCATGCAACAAGCATTACGAGTCGCTTTTGCATAGAACTACCTCCTAAGTGTGGGAAATGCTTTAGTTGAATGATTTGATAAATTGCAGTGGTCAAGACTGAACCACAAAATGGGAAGAATTGCCACAAAACCCCAATGGAGCTTGCTTTGATGAATTGATCAATTCAGCGGAGAAGTCGAGTCTAAGGGTATCGCAACCATTGCCCTTAGTGCTTAAGGTAAGTCCGTGGCTGACTTTTTCAATCCAACCACCCCTTGAACCCTGCAGTTATGAGGCCAAAGCATTCACTGATCGTTGCCCGCGGAAAACGCAGTTCTAGCAAACTCGTTCTGCTCTGAATAAACTCCGTCAACTCATTTATTATCAAAATGTTCATTGGACCTCACGGATAATTTAGCGAGCACACAAACCCGAGCCTTTGGCCCTATTTTCCAATTCAGCAGCGAAAGTTCCAGTGTGAGTTCGACCCTGATATTCATAAATCTGGAGGTGATCTACAGTTTTTGGTAGGCCACCAATTGGTATGTGGTCCAGTGGTTCAAAGACCATGTTCAGTAAACCGGTTCTCTCAGTAGTCTTCCTTGGTTCCCCAGAGCCGGATCCATGAATTCCTCAGAACCAAGGTTTCCTCTGTCTTTGACCCGCAAGGCAATTCTCCACATCAGGTAGTCGTTCCCCTGTTTCTTCTTGCAGGGTCAAAGGATCCCAACATAGAAAATCCACAACCATGACCATTTCAACCCGTTGTGATTTCTCCCTCATTGGAATCGTGGGTGCTAACGTCTGCGGCGTGGATCGTGATGGCGACGAGGGGGAAAAATCTCACGTGAATGTCAGACTCAGAATTCAAAATGATCGAAGCGTGGTCTAACTCCTCGGTGTGACCACTCTATGGGAACAACACCCTATCCGCACCATGAAGGGAGGTGCGACGTTCAAGTAACTTCCTGACCTTGTCTTTTGACTGGGGCGAGTCCTCTCGCCCCAACCATCTGGTCCTGAACACCCCATTGCATCATTCAGACATGACATTCATTCCTAGCGGGCGATTGCTGTGTTTTTCTCAACAAAAGTGCAGCCCCGAGATAGGATTTGAATTCAACCGTCTGTTAGTGGTAAGATTTGTGTGAATTCTTGCACAAGGCGAGCATTCGTTGAGTGGAGGAAGTGAGATTTGCATTGGCTTGAGGCTTTATACGGAGGCAGTTTTTAGGTTTGGCAGGATTGGAGCGGCTGAAAAGGCCGTTTAAGCCCTGATTTTTAAACTATCCCCGAATTGATACCGTCCTCTGAAAAGTGAAGTCGGTCTTTGTCCCGTATCTTCAAAACCAGGAACTGGACATCATTTCTGACCAAGCCAAACTTCCGTGTTGAATAAGGAGTCGTTATGTCCAAATACAAAATCGCATGGTTGCCGGGAGATGGAATCGGCGTCGAAGTTCTGGAAGCGGCAAAGATTGTCCTGGACGGATTGGCACTGGATGCGGAGTACATTCACGGCGACATCGGATGGGAGTTCTGGTGCAAGGAGGGAGACGCTTTCCCGCTACGCACCATTGACCTGCTTAAGAATGTCGATGCCGCCATGTTCGGGGCAATTACCTCTAAGCCGGTGAAAGCAGCGGAAGCCGAACTCGCCCCGGAGCTCAAGGGCAAAGGCCTGGTCTATCGCTCCCCCATCGTCCGGATGCGGCAATTGTTCGATCTCTATATCTGCCTGCGGCCGTGTATTGCCTATCCGGGGAATCCCCTGAATTTCAGGGAAGGGATCAACCTGGTGGTGTTTCGAGAAAACACCGAGGATCTGTATTCCGGCGTAGAGTTCAACCCGGTTCCGAAGGAATTGTCTGACACCTTAACGAAGCTCTCCAAGCCCTTTGCGGCCTTCAAAGATCTCCCCGCGGATCAGTATGCAGTTTCCTGCAAGATTAACACCCGCAAGAGTTCGGAACGGATCGTGCGGTCGGCCTTCGAATTTGCGCGACGATTCAAGCGCAAGAAAGTCACGGTTGTCCACAAGGCGAATGTGGTGCGTGCGACCGATGGACTGTTCTTCGAGATTGCCAAGGAAGTTGCCAAAAACTACCCCGAGATCAGGATGGATGATGCCAATATTGATGCCATGACCATGTGGTTACTCAAAAATCCATTCAACTACGACGTGCTCGTTGCTCCGAATCTTTACGGGGACATTATCTCCGATTTGTGCGCACAGATGGTGGGCGGCCTCGGGTTTGGATGCTCTGGAAACATCGGAGACAAGCTTGCCGTGTTCGAGCCGACCCACGGCTCAGCCCCCAAATACGCGGGCCAATACAAAGTGAATCCCATCGCTACGATTTTGGCCGCTAAGATGATGCTCGATTGGCTTGGAGAAACGGAGAAAGCCAGAAATTTGGAAACGGCCGTTGCTCAAGTGATTCAGGAAGGTCAAGTGCGGACTTATGACATGGGGGGGACCAGTAAGACCCTCGAAATGGCGGAAGCCATCGCTGAAAAGTTGGAAGTAGGAGCACTGACAGGGACGCATTAAGGCATGAGACAGCATGACCCAGTCGTAGGGGCGCATTGCTATGCGCCCCTACACAGGAACACATTATGAACCCGATCATCATTCACGAAGTCGGTCTACGCGACGGACTCCAAGTGGAAAAACAGATCGTTCCCACGGAAGAGAAGATCAAATGGAGTGAAGGCCTCATCGAATCGGGGGTCGATATCCTTCAACTCGGGTCATTTGTTCATCCCGAGAAAGTCCCTCAAATGGCCGACACCGACAAGCTTTTCACCCACTTCAGCCAGCCCGGCAAGAGATCGCGGGCCGTTATTCTTTCGGGGCTCGTCTTGAATGAGAAAGGCCTCGATCGCGGGTTGGCCTGCGGGGTCGAGCAGTTCTGTATGGGAGTCTCTGCGAGCGACACGCACAGCAGGAAGAACACCGGGATGGGGACAGATGAGGCGGTCCCACGCATCATTGCCATGGGCAGGAAAGCCATCGAACAGAGGAAGCTCGTCCAGGTGTCGGTTCAGTCAGCTTTTGGATGTGGCTATGAAGGGATCGTCCCTGAAGAGAGAGTCCTCAACATCGTCAAACAGTTTCTAGATGCGGGCCTGAGGACGATCAGCCTGGCGGACACGGCGGGCCATGCCAATCCCCTGCAGGTGGAACGACTCTTTGGCGCGATTCGTACCCTCGATCCCGCGATTGATTGCGCGTGTCACTTTCATGATACCTACGGACTGGCGATGGCCAACTGTTATGCCGCTTTGAAAGCCGGCGTGAAGTACTTTGAATCGGCCGTGGCTGGACTGGGTGGCTGCCCTTTCACCGCGGTTGCCGGAGGCAACGTATGCACCGAGGACCTGGTTCATTTATTCCATTTGTTAGGACTCCGTCAGGATGTCCATTTGGACCGCCTCATTGAAACGGCCAAACGAGTCAGCCAATTCTTCAAACGAGATCTTCCCGGGACGATTTATAAGACAGGGGCCATTCCTGCTTGTAAGCCTGAGGAACTGGCCACGACAAGGTAAATTCAGTTCGGTCCTTGATGACCATGCTACCGAAGTCAGAAGTCGGAGGTCAGATGTCAGAAATCAGAAGGAGGGCATGTGCTTTGCGCCCAGATCTTCAAACGGCGGAATCAGGAATTGAATTCCGACATCCGACTTCTGACTTCTGAATTCAATATCCAGAAGGAAAGCCATTCGACTAAGCCAGAGGCCACAACAATTTCACGTCTCCTTAGATTGATTTACACACGGAGTCTGCAATCATGAAGCTTTTGTCCGGCGTACGGGTCCTGGATATGACCAATGTTCTTGCGGGACCTTTTGCAACCATGCATCTCGCTCTGCTGGGGGCCGAGGTCATCAAGATCGAAAACCCGGTGGGCGGCGATCTGGCGCGGAAACTGGGTAATGTCCCCAAACTCAACCAGCAGTTGATGGGAACCAGTTTCCTTGCTCAGAATGCCAACAAGAAATCGCTCACCTTGAACCTCAAGGGAGACAAGGCGAAGGAGATTTTCAGGAAGTTGGCAGGGACGGCGGATGTCCTGGTCGAAAATTTCAGACCCGGGGTCATGGATCGCCTAGGCCTTTCTTATGACAGCTTGCGGACACTTAATCCAAGGTTGATTTACTGTGCCATTTCGGGATTCGGTCAAACCGGCCCGGATGCCTCTAAACCCGCTTATGATCAGATCATTCAAGGGCTGAGCGGGGTTATGGCGATCAATGGGGACGAGCGTTCGAACCCCTTGAGGTGCGGGTTTCCGGTGTGTGACACGGTCGGCGGCCTCAACGCGGCGTTCGCGATCATGGCCGCGCTCTACCACCGGGAACGGACTGACGAAGGCCAGTTCATCGATGTGGCGTTGCTCGACTCCATCATGCCGCTGATGGGATGGGTTGCTGCCAATCTCTTGATCGGAAACCAGCATCCAGCCCTTCTGGGAAATGACAATTTTACTGCGGCGCCGTCGGGCACGTTTGTGACCGGAGATGGTTACATCAACATTGCCGCCAATCAACAGGACCAATGGGAGGCCCTCACCGAAGTCCTTGGCGTTCCCGAGTTGAAAACGGATCCCCGCTTTCAGGAACGCGACACGCGCAAGAAGAATCGCAAGGAGCTGACCCCGCTCGTCGAAGCCAAATTGAAGAGTCAAAGCACCCGTCACTGGGTGGAAGAGCTGAACAAGCGGGGAGTTCCTTCGGGGGAGATCCTGAGTCTGGAAGCTTCACTCAACGCCCCCCAAATCAAGCACCGGCAGACGATCAAGAGTATTAAAGACGAGCACCTCGGAGAGCTTAAGCTCTTCAACTTGACGGCAAAGTTCGAAAGGACGCCGGGAGACATCTGTTGTCCGCCACCTCGGCTTTCAGCAAACACTGAGGAAATACTCAATCGATTGGGATACAGTCAGGAGGAAATTAAAGCGTTTAGGGAAGAGCAAATCATTTAGCATGTGTATAAATTCCAAATCCCAATATCCAGATTCCAAATAAGTTCCAACTTCCAAAATCCAATGAGATTCAGCGCAAGCAAGACTAAGGTTGGCGATTTGGATTCTGGAATTTGGTTCTTCTACCTCAGTAGGTCTTAAGGAGAAATTAACATTATGGATATGACAGTCGTTCAAAAAATACTCGCCCACGCCACGGGGCAAGCCTCGGTCAAAGTCGGGGACGTTGTAGAGCCCGCAGTCGACCTGGCGATGTCGCATGAGAATGGGGCGCTGGTCATCAATCAATTCACCGAAATTTACCAGGGCACGGGACTGCCCTCTCGCGTTTGGGATCCATCCAGGATCGCCATTATTCTCGATCATCGTGTGCCGGCTGAGAGTTCCAAGACGGCGACGAACCAAAAGAAGGTGCGCGAGTTTGTCAAGGCGCAGGGCATCACTAAGTTTCACGACATCCGTGGGGACGAAGGCGGAATATGTCACCAGATCCTTCCCGAAAATGGCTATGTACGTCCGGGCGCCGTGGTGGTCGGCACTGACAGCCACACCACCAGCCACGGGGCGCTCGGCGCCTTTGCGTTCGGGGTCGGCGCGACCGAGATGGCCAGCATCTGGACACTTGGAACAGTTTTGAACGTCGAGGTCCCGGGAACAATCAAGGTAGTGGTAAACGGAGAATTTTCTCCCTATGTTTCGCCCAAGGATCTCATTCTCCATCTCATTGGGAAGCTTTCTGCCGAAGGCGCCAACTTCAAAGTCATCGAGTTTCACGGGGAGACGATCCGGAAGATGTCGACTTCCGGGCGGCTCGTGCTCTGCAATATGTCCGTGGAGGCAGGCGCCACCTCAGGGATTGTCCCGGCCGACGAAGAAACGCAACGATATTTGAGGGAGGAAGCTGGAGTCGGGGAAGCTCTAGATATGGTTTCGCCCGATCCTGAAGCGGAATACGAGCAGGTCATCGAGATTGATGCATCCCAGCTTGTCGTTACCGTGGCCTGTCCGCACACGGTTGATAATGTGAAACCGGTTCTCGCGGTGCAGGGTACCGAGGTCCATCAGATTGTTATCGGCTCTTGCACGAACGGCCGCCTCGATGACCTTGCCATTGCCGCCAAAATCCTCAAAGGTCGAGAAGTGGCGAAGGGCGTGCGTATGTTGATCTTCCCGGCCTCCTGGCGAATTTATAAAGAATCGCTGGCCAGGGGATATCTGACCGACTTGATCGATGCCGGCGCAGTAGTGATGAACCCGGGCTGTGGTTGTTGCCTGGGCGTCCATCAGGGCGCGCTGGCCGACGGCGATGTGGCGCTTTCCACAACCAATCGCAATTTCCAGGGAAGAATGGGGAATCCGAAATCTGAAGTTTATCTCTGCTCTCCTGCCGTTGCTGCGGCGAGCGCCATCACCGGGGTCATCACTGATCCGGGCAAAGGAGCCAATTGAAATGACGACTCAAATGAAAGCTCAACCCGCCACGATCGTAGGCAGAGTCATCCTCAAACTGGGCAATGATATCTCAACCGACGTTATTTATCCCGGTCGCTTCATGGCTACTGTGTTGCCTGCGGAAACCCCGCAATATGCCTTCGCCGACCTTGCGGAATTCAACACCCAATTGAAGAAGAAAGCGTTCCCACCCCACAGCATCCTTGTCGGCGGCAACAATTTTGGGTGCGGATCCTCCCGCGAACAGGCTGCCTCGACGCTCAAAGGGCATGAACTGGTGATTGTCGCGAAAGGCTTTGCGCGGATCTTCTTGCAGAACGCCATCAACCTCGGCCTGAGAACCATCGTGTGTCCGGAACTGGAAGCTTCGGAAGGGGACGATTTGGAAGTCTCGGAAGGACGAGTGGTGAACCGGACGACCCTGAAGAGCTATCCGACCGTGGCTCTACCGGCGGCCCGCCAGGCGATTATTAACGCCGGAGGATTGATTCCTTACACGCGAAAGAGATTGTTGGAAAAGGTGGGAAAGAACTGATCGAGACGAACCGGGCGGTCCTCGCCTCTATAAGGCCGGATCGCCCTGTTCCTCCCTAGCCCCGGCCCCCGTTGTATCTTCGCAACTCTTCCTGATCATAATCACAAATAAGCTTCTCGGGATCCTTCGCCTCAAAAGCTTCCTGGTTCAGCCAGATCCTGACCCGCCCATTCTCTGATTCACACACGATTTGATCTGCGTGGACGTACTGCCCCGTCAACTGGCCAAAATCATTAAAAACATATCCCGGAATCAGCGGCTGAATATCCTTAAAGGCAATGATCATTTCTATTCATTCCCCATTTTCTGTCCACAATAACAATCCGATTGCATTTAGGAGTAGCGGGCAGATTCCATTCCTCCGCCGCAAGAAGGGGCCTCAATACTCACGACGCGCCAGCCACAAGGACTGCAAAATCTAAACCATCCAAAGAAAAAGTACAACACCGATCCAGTGTTCATGACTGGAAAGGGCGTGGCTGAATCTCAGGCGGAAAGATGATCGGAACTGCGGACTCATCCATTCCCCTACAGTCCGTAGGCCGCAGGAGATCTCGTGCTCCCTCTCCTTCAGCCGAGGCGAACAATTATGGTAGAATGAAAATGTATTCCCATCGATTTTGTTTGTTCTCCATAACTGTCACTCAACGGCGTTTCGGTCCACCGAAGGCGAGAGCTCTGGCGGCTGATCTCCGGGGCTCGGCCTGACCAAAATCCACAACGGGAGGCTACAAATGTTGAAAGAATTCAAAGAATTTGCAATGCGCGGCAACGTGCTCGACATGGCTGTGGGCATCATCATTGGGGCGGCCTTTGGCAAGATCATCACTTCGTTCGTAAGCGACGTCCTGATGCCGCCCATTGGACTGCTGCTCGGCAAGGTGGATTTCACGAACATGTTTTTCGATCTCTCCGGCCAACACTTCGCCAAACTGTCCGAAGCCAAGGCTGCCGGGGCCGCAACCCTGAATTACGGTCTGTTCATCAACACGATTATTGACTTTCTCATTGTGGCCTTCGTGATTTTTCTCCTCATCCGGCAGGTGAATCGAATGAAACGCCAACCCGAGCCGGCCCCCGCAAATTCCAAGGAGTGTAATTATTGCGTGTCGACTATTCCCCTCAAAGCCACCCGCTGCCCTAATTGCACTTCCGAGTTGAAGGCAGCCTGAAGGCTCGATGCTTTGCGCGCCCATGTTACGGGACCAACCCGATCCCGATGTTGAGTCTTTGACTGGAGGCCAGCAGACCCGGGTTTTCGCGAAATGTGGCATAATTCCCCAATGAGTGATCGTACGGAGCTAACCTTTGTTCCGGCAGCATCCGCAGAAGAGATTGAACAGGCCAGGACGCTCTTCAAAGAATGTGCCGCATCCCTGGGCGTCGATCTCTGTTTTCAGGACTTCAACCAGGAGATTCCCATGAGTAGCGCAGGTGCCGTTGTAGCCGCTCAAGCTGCGATTGCCCAGGCCATCAGGGCCTCCGGGGCCATCGTTCGCGTTGAGCCGTCCGATTTCACGACCATCATCTGGAAGACAGAAAACCCCCTGATCGTTGCTGCAGAAGGAGGATTTCTGAAAACGAGCTTCCAGTATCTGAGCGCATATAAAGGACTCATTTTCTATACGAAGTCATCAATTCCGTTGGAACTTGGAAATCGTTGCGAGCTCATAAAAGCCCGGAGCATCTGGATCCCCGGATAGAAGAATCGGCAAACTGAAATTACGTTGAGGGTTCTCCGGAGGACCGTTTCTTTCCACCAGATTCCACAACAAATTCTGGATGGAACTACTCATTCACCTTTTTTGGAGGTGTTCATGGCAGTTGGATCTCTGCAAACCTGCAACAATCTGATCAAGAGTAAGAAAATCGAAGTCATCGACATCAAATGCATCGACCTGGTAGGACATTTGCACCATATTTCCTTGCCGGTCTTTCCAAACATCCTGACCAAGCTTATTGAAGAAGGGGTTGGATTCGATGGATCAAGTTATGGCTTCCGCAAGGTCGAGAACAGCGACATGATCCTGATCCCGGATTTGACTACCGCCGTCCTCGATCCCTTCCGCGATGCACCCACGTTGAGTTTTTATTCCAACGTGTTCCTGACAGACGACAAACGCACTCCCTTCTCGCAAGACAGCAGGGCGCTTGCTCGCAAGGCCGAACGGCTTCTGAAGGAAATAGTACCCGCCGACAAATCGTGGTGGGGGCCGGAGTTTGAGTTCTACATCTTTTCCAAAGTCCGCTTCGATACCCGCACCGCGTCCTCCTTTTATGAAGTTGAGCATGCCGAAGAGTTCTTCCGGAATGCGTACCACGCGGTCAATCCCTTTGATGTCTACGACGATTTTCGCGACGGGGCCAGCAAGCTCCTCAAGGAGTTCGGCATCGAGGTCAAGTACCACCATCATGAGGCCGGAGAGCGAGGACAGCAGGAAATTGAGACGTATTTCACGGATCTGCTGACGACGGCGGACAATGTCGTGACGGCGAAATACGTTCTCTTCAACCTCGCCCGCCAGCGGGATCTGTTCATCACGTTTATGCCCAAACCCATGTATCAACAGTCGGGCAACGGCCTTCATCTTCACCTTTACCTCACCCGCAACGGCAAGAATGCATTCTACAAGAGGGGCGAGTACGGGAACATGAACGAACTGGGGCGCTTCTTTATCGGCGGGATGCTGAAGCACGGGGCCGCGCTTTCAGCCTTTACGAATCCCAGCACCAATTCCTACAAGAGGCTGGTCCCCGGGTTCGAGGCACCCGTGGCCCTAACGTACGCCCAGGGGAATCGCGCCTCCGCCATCCGCATTCCCAAGTACGTTACCAATCCCCAGGAAACCCGCTTTGAATACCGCCCGCCGGACGCCACCGCCAACCCCTACCTCTGCCTGAGTGCCATGTTGTTGGCGGGGATTGATGGGGTAGTGAACAAGATCGATCCGGTCAAGGAAGGATTTGGCCCCTTCGATGAAGATCTCTCGCCGGAGACGATGAAAGGACACATCCATTTTCTGCCCCGGAACCTTGAAGAAGCGCTCGACGCCCTGGCCATAGATCATGAGTTCCTCAGACGCGGGGGAATTTTCACGGATGAACTGCTCGATCAGTGGGTAAAGATCAAACAGCAGGATATAAAATCCATCGGGACGATGCCCCACCCGTTCGAATATAAGCTGTACTTCAATCTGTGAAGCATATCGGCTTCTCCGCAAAACAAACCTTCATGGCGGTTTGCGGGGTAAGTCTTGACGCCGTTTTGGAGGGGTTCTGGGCTAAAAAGGTCAGATAACCCTCGAGAGACTGGACGATAACCCCACCGGGGTCTCTCACCTTGAAACCCTCCTGTACATCTTGTCTATCCGTGTTAATGAGTGATCACGGCTCTGGGTATGCCTGAAGCGCAAAGATCATCGCATCCATCGAAGGCCTTGCTCATGGCTGCTTTCGGATCGGTGTACTTCTTCTGGGGTGCGACCTTCCTCGCCATCCGTTTTGCCATTGAAACGCTGCCTCCTTTTTTCATGGCGGGCACGCGTCACTTTGTGGCGGGTGTGATCCTTTATGTATGGTCTCGTCTCCGTGGTGCTCCCCCTCCGACCCGTGCTCACTGGAAATCGGCGGCCGTGGTGGGCATTCTCCTACTCTGTGTCGGGAATGGGGGCGTGGTTTGGTCGGAGCAGCGTGTTCCATCCGGGATTGCCGCACTGATGGTCGCGACCATTCCCCTTTGGATGGTGCTGCTGGGTTGGCTCTGGCACCGTTCTCACCGGCCGGGACTTGGCCTTTCGATTGGTTTGATCATGGGGTTCGCCGGGACCGCTATGCTTGTTGTCCCATCGGGAAGAGCGGGCGGAGGTCATGTCGATCCATTGAGTGCCGTGGTGCTCATGGTCGCCTCCATTTCATGGGCCAGCGGCTCGCTTTACTCTCGCAGGGCTCACCTTCCTCCTTCACCCCTGCTGGCAACGGCAATGGAGATGCTCGCGGGCGGCGCGGTCCTGCTTATAATGGGAGGTGCCTCGGGTGAGTGGACCCGGTTGCATCTCGAAGCGTTATCTGCCAGGTCATTTCTTGCCTTGATCTACTTGATCACCTTCGGTTCGTTGGTAGGTTTTACTGCCTATATCTGGATATTGCGGGTTTCGACCCCCGCCCATGTTTCGACCTACGCCTACATTAATCCGGTGATCGCTGTTCTGGTCGGCTGGGCCTTTGCGGGAGAACCGCTGACCTTGAGAACACTTCTGTCGACAGCCGTAATCGTCACGGCCGTCGTGCTCATTACCACCTTCCGCGCCAAGGAAGCTGGCGTCACGAGTAAAGAAGCATTATTGCCGGCCGAAGAGTGCCCCGCCTTGCCGGACAGCGCTCTCTCTCCACTCAATGAACCGGATGAGAAAACGAGTGCCGCTTCGAAACGATGACTCGCCAACGGGGCATGCGGCGAAAATATAACGGCAGGGGCCGATGTCAGAGTGGTTTCTGGATCTACGCCGTCGGGGTTGCTTCGGGCTATTTCCGGTCCTTCCAGTTCCACCATTTAAGAAGCTGTGGCTGATGTCGGTCATGGGAGGCGTAGTAGACGGCACAACGAAGAACATACAGCATGCACCGGTCCACCATCATCCCTTTCTGCCTGCAATGTTTGATATACAACTTCTCCGGATTCTGGTTTCTCAAACCTTGAACGGATCGAAAACCGAGATTCCATAAATCCACCGCTATACTCTTCCCTACCCCGGGTATCTGTTGAAGTCCCTTCAATGCCGCTACTCTGCTCATTGGCTCACCCACTTGTCTGTGTTCATCTGCGCACATCTGTGGATCATTATAGCTACTGCAACTTCGACAGCCAATCGACGATCGCCTTCTTATCGTCCGCGCTCAGTTTCGGGAAGCTTGCGGGCATCGGATCTTTCAGTCCGTACGCGCGGGAATCATCCAGCAGCTTCAAAAGATCCTCCGGAGATCGCTGCGGTTTTGCGGTGATACCTGCTAGAGACGGACCAATATTCCCGCCGGCATCATTGCCATGACAGAATGCGCAGGTCTTCATAAAAGCTTCGGGAGGATGCGGGCCGGCAGCTATTTTTTCAGCTCCCTTTGTGGAAGGAGTTGGAGCGGCGACCTTTGGGGTGGGCGGAGGGGTGCTTTCGACCACCCCTCCCCTTGCCTCCGACAACTGGTCGAGTGAATGCAGTTTCAGCAGCCAATCCGCCAAATCACTGCATTGATCAAGGCTGAGCTGTTGAAACCGAGGCATGGAATCCGGGGAGGGCTCTCTCGCATGGCCGGATATATATTTCAGAAGGAAGTCCTTCGAGAGCTGGCGTGACGAGGCAAGGCGGATTAACGATGGCCCCAGGGCGCCTCCCGTGGCATCACGCCCGTGACAGTTGGCACAATTGGCGAAATAGATTTTCAAAACTGGATTTCGAAGGTTGCCCATGACCGGCACCATGGGAACCTCGATGGGAAGCGAGCGGCCAATCTCCTCCGGTTGGAAAGGCGCCTCCAAGAAAGCCGCCTCCTCGCGCTTCTGGCTCTCAACCTGGGCGCGAAGATCGGGATTCGCGCCATCCTGATATTTGGACAGAATCACCAGGCCTCCCGCCCCGAGGAGTCCCAATAACATCAGCCCCGTGGCAACAGGCCGCCGCAGGGGGTGACGCTCTTCTTTGCGGTCGAAAAATGGGAGTACTGTCAGGATAATAAAAGCGATCCCAGGCAACAACACCGCTGGAACCAGTGTCATGTTGCCGGGGAAGTACTTCAGCAACTCAAACAACGGCAAAAAGTACCACGGGGGCCGGGCAAGATAATCCGACGTCGGATCCGCCTGTTGGCCCAGGGGCGCCTTCAGTTTCAAAGAGAGAATCACCAGCACAATGAAAATAAACAGAAAAACCAGGGCGTCTAAGAAAACCTGTCGTGGGTAAAACAGGTCGGTGCGAGCATCCTCGCGATGGTGGTAAGGACCCGCCGGACCGGACCTCCTGAAGAACACCACGTGAGAACCCGCCAAAAGGATCAGGACCAGCGGCAGAAGCCACACATGGAGTGTGAAAAAACGCGAGAGCGTGAGTGTTGTAATTTCTCTTCCCCCGAGCATGATCCGCTGCACCAGGGGGCCGCCCATAGGCACCTCGCCCATGATCGATGTTCCCACCTTGGTCCCGAAGTATGCTTCCTGGGTCCAGGGCAGCAGGTATCCGGTAAACCCAAAGGCCATCACGAGCAGCAACATGAGCAGGCCGCTGATCCAGAGGAGTTCGCGTTTCTCTTTGTATGCTCCAAACAGAAAAGTTTGCGCGAAATGGAGGATGACCAGAATGATGATGGCACTGGACCCATAATAATGAAGCCCCCGCAACAACGCTCCACCGGACACCACTTTCTGGATGAATGCAACGCTGGCATGTGCGTGATCGCTGGTGGGGGCGTAGTACATCGTCAAAACGATCCCTGTAAAAAACTGGAGTGCGAGCAACAAGAGAACCCCGCTGCCAAATACATAAGTCCAGCGCGCGCCGCCCCGGATCGGTTCGTCGTTGATCTTCCGGATCAGGCCTTCCACGCCCGTCCGCTCATCCAACCAGGAATAAAGTTTTCTCCACACGGCTTGCTGTCGACTCGACTGGTTTTAGGAAATAAAACGGAGGTCCAAGACTGCTCTCCTGAGCTTCGAGGATCAGAACTCAGGGGGGCTGGTCACCGAGGATCCGGATGCGTCGGCGCCCCCGGTTCATGAAATGATCTCTTTCTCAGCAATACTCTGTTTGAAGAACTCATACTTCACCTTGAGGACACCCTCTTCAATCCGATAATCGAGGGTATCCAGCCCACGGAGAGTGGGACCCCCCTGGCGTTGCCCGTCGCGAGTCCACGCACTCCCGTGGCACGGGCACATGAATCCATTCGATGCCGCATTGACAGTGCATCCCAGATGAGGGCAGGTGGCTGAAAAAACGACCACCCTGGATCCATCGCGCAGAATCCAGATGAGGCGTTGCGAGTTGAACTTTCCCCACCCCGCGTCCTGTGAGATGACAACGCTCCGCTTGACAGGCTCATGTTCAGGAATGTCTTCTAAAGGGCACACGACCTGCCAGTTCTGTTCCTCAGAGGCCTTCCGGAAGGCCGGATACAATGCATATTTCCCGGTCGCGACGCCCACCACCGCAGCCACAAAGGCGCCAATCAAACCCGTCATCTTCCCCAGGAATGAGCGGCGATCTGAGACGGGCACTGAATTTGACGGTTTGGACATAACCTCTCCTGGCCCAACACCTCGGGCGTACAAGGAATCTTCAAGACCTGATCGAGACACGATCCCAGCAACACTCATTATCCCACATCAGCTCCCCAGTGCACTGTGAGATGCATAACATGGCCGAACCTTTCTCTCAAGGTAAAGTTTGAAATGAATGTTCTATGGAAAAGGGGTGGAGATCGCCGATGTGGCGGCTGATGATGCAGACCGCGAGAAGATTGTGATCGCTTGGACTGGACTCCTCAACGGAAGGTCCTGGAGGTCCGATCTCTTTTGAGGTCGCCGCTCCGCGAGGGCCCCTCATTTTTCCGGTTGAAGCTCCGCCGCCGCCTCTCGATCCACCATCCAGGAAACTTTCCCATCGACGGGGTGGATGAGCTGTGCCGGATAGGTCTCGGGTCGAAAATTGCCCTCCAAAACTTCGCGGAGGGAGGCAGCCTTGTCGGTCCCCGCAACAAAGAATACGATCTGAGCGGCGTGATTCAGTGCAGGAGGTGTCAGCGTGATGCGATAGCATTTGAGTTTGTCCACCCAAGGGGCCGCGACCAGCAACGTCGTCTCGTGCAACACCAACGTGTCGGGAAACAGGGAGGCGGTATGTCCGTCCGGCCCCATCCCCAGCATAACAAAATCAAACCGCGGCCACTCACCCTCGCGGAGACTGAAAAAGGATTTCAATTCCTCCGCATACGCCTTCGCCGCCTCAGAGGCGACGGTCTTCTCAGCAGGGATGCGATGAATATTGGTCAGGGGAGGATTCACCTTGCTTAACAAAGTTTCGCGAGCCATTCGAAAATTGCTGTCCTTGTGGATAGGTGGGACCGACCGCTCGTCGCCCCAAAAAAAATGGACTTTCTGCCAATCGGTCCGTGAGGAATAAGGTGGGGTTGCCAGCAGGGAATAAAGGCTCCTGGGAGTCGAGCCGCCAGAAAGGACGACGGTGAATCGGCCCCGAGCCTGGATCGCCCCATCCGAGGCGGTGATGAACCGCTCGGCGGCGGCATGAGTCAATTCGTCAAGGCTGCTATAGATTTCGATCTCACGTTTCAAGGCGTTCGATGGCTGTTGTGCAGACATAAACTAAGAAATCCTGATTCTCCTTGTTTTTCAAGCCCCTCTCGGCACGACCGACGCCTCCGTGCCCCTGCGGGTCGTTCGTCTCAGGGCCGCTTCAATGCCCTCACCAGGGCCGCCGCCATTTGAATGGATTCCTCATAAATTTGGTCGTGGCTGAAGATTTCCAATTGACGGGCGATCAGTTCCACCTCGTTGTAAATTCGCAGAGGAACGGTGCGAAGGAAGGGGGGCAGGTTCGCGAACGCAATTTCCGTCTGCGCGCAATTTGGATCCTCTCCCTTGCCAATGCGAAAAGTTGTCGACCACTCCTCCCCTGTCCTCAATCCAAACGAGACCAGGTGGCCGGACAACTCCAACCGGGCGTCTGCCGGCCGAACCACCGCCGTGATGCCGTGGCCTCCCGCTTTAGGGCACAAATGAAAGCGACGTTCCTCATTCCCGATCTCCGCGCCGAGCACTTCCCAATGCAGTCGGCTGCCAAGCCATCCCAAAAGCAAATAGGCTTGCGGGGGGACGCCAGATCCGTCCACGACACGCTTGTTGTACTCCACGGTAACGTGTTCGATGTGTTCCAGATGATCCCGCAACACCGGGGGATCGAAAAACTGCGACGCCAGCTCACGCCATTGCATCAGCCGATGCCACGCCACATCGCTTACCGCCGACCGGCTGTGATGGGCCTTGATATATTCCTCCAACTGCGCAAAATCAGACTCGGGTGACGCAAAGGTCTTCGAATCCAGAATCAAACGATCGCAAACGCTGGAAATGGCCTTCAGAAACTCGCTGTCAAAAAAACGGCCCCCTTTCCACCACACGAACACCGGCAAATCGGATATCAGGAATGGGATCGTTGTGGCCGCCAACTCCCTCCCTGCCCCGCCTGACCCTCGAAGTGAGATCTGCTCACAGCACATCACCTTGCTGGCCGGAGAGGGCCGATGACAATGCGCGGAGATCCAGGCCTCCATTTTGAGGTTATCCTCCCCTGCGACGGCAGTGACCACAATTGCACGACAGGGATTCTGGACCGTCAATTCGCTGATGGTTTCAGTCAGTGAGGACTCCTGGGTCGCGTCTTCGGTCCAGACAACCAGATTCAGGACGCTGGCTCGTGCCACAACTCCCTCGGATTCCGGATCCGTGGAATCCGCCTGCGCGGCTCCCTTCCAGAGTTCACGCAGCTCTTCCTCGATTGCAGGGATGTCCACCTCAAGTGGCTGCCCCTTCAATACTCCACCCAGCGGGTTCTGGGATGCGTCCATTGGTACCTCCAGTTCGGGATCAGCGCGACCTATCCAAAGACCTCCTTCTTAGGAAGCCAGTGAGACGGGCTCACAAACGCCGCCACCTGCGTCCATCCTTGGAAATCAAATCATCGGCTTCAGCCGGGCCCTGGGAGCCGGCCTCATACTGGGGCAAATCTTTCTCCGTTGACTGGCGCCAGGACGTGAGATAGGGCATGATCACTTTCCAGGCCGCTTCAACGGCATCCCGGCGAGCGAACAGGGTGGCATCACCCCGCATGCAGTCATGAAGCAATCGTTCGTACGCTTCAGGCGTCTTGACTCCAAATGAGGTACCGTAACGGAATTCCATGTTGACCCAGCGGATATGCATGGATTGGCCGGGAAGCTTCGCACCAAAACGAAGGGTGATTCCCTCGTCCGGCTGAATTTTTAAGACCAGGATGTTGGGCTCAAGCTGGTCATCGGCAGTCTGTCCAAAAAGAAGGTGCGGGACACTCTTGAACTGGATCGCGATCTCGGAAACTCGCTTGGCCAGCCGCTTTCCCGAGCGCAAATAGAAGGGGACGCCCGCCCAGCGCCAGTTATCGATGAAAAGCTTGAATGCGCAATACGTTTCTGTCAGAGATGCCGGATCAACACCCTCCTCCTGGCGATAGGCGGGCACCTGCTTCCCGGCGACAAACCCCTGGGAATATTGTGCGCGCACCGAGTACTTCCGGGCTTCTTCTCCCGAGACCGGCCGAATGGCCCGCAGGACCTTGGTTTTCTCATCCCGGATGGCGTCGGCATCCATCGCGGCAGGCGGTTCCATTGCCACGAGGTTCAACACCTGCAGCATATGATTTTGAATCATGTCGCGCGCGGCCCCTGATCTCTCGTAATAAGAGGCACGATGTTCCACTCCCAAGGTCTCGGCCACGGCGATCTGCACGTGATCGATGTACCGCCGATTCCAAATCGGCTCAAAAATCCCGTTGGCGAATCGAAAGACCATAATGTTCTGGACGGTCTCCTTGCCCAGGTAATGATCAATGCGATACACCTGATCTTCTCTGAAGACGCTGTTTACTTCCTCATTCAGAGCATGGGCACTATCAAGATCTCTCCCAAAAGGTTTTTCGATAATGATTCGGGTCCAGTTCTTGGATCCGCTCCCGGCCACCATCCTGGCCGCCCCTAATTGTCGAATGATTTCAGAATAGGCATCAGGCGGCGTCGAGAGATAAAACAAACGGTTGGTCTGGGTCCCTCTCTCACGGTCGATCCGGGCAAGGAGTTCTCCCAGCTTCTTGTATCCCGAAGCATCCGAGAAATCGGATTGGCAATAGAAAATCCCCTCTTCAAAGGACTTCCAGACGGGTGTCTTGAGGCGTTCGTCTTCAATGAACTCGCGCTGCACCTGGCGAAATCCGTCATCGGTCCAGGACTTACGCGCGAAGCCTACGATGCCAAACGAGGGAGGAAGCAATTGATTTTCTGCCAGGCTGAAAAGGGCCGGGATCAGCTTCCGTTTGGTAAGATCTCCCGATGCCCCAAAAATGACGACGACGCACGGATCCGCCGAGCGCTCCACTTGCAATCCCTCGCGAAGCGGATTAGTCAGCAGTGTGGTAGATGTCATGATCTCCTCGGTATTCAAATCGGAATCATTTTGCCGCGGCCTTGACGGCGTGTCCGCCGAACTCATTCCTGAGCGCCGCCAGGACTTTGGCGGAGAATGACTCCGGCTGTCGCGAGTGGAACCGTTCGAAGAGGGAGAGTGTTATGACAGGCGCCGGCACATTATGCTCCATCGCTTCCAGGATGGTCCACCGGCCTTCGCCAGAGTCTTCAACATAGCCCTTGATGTTCTCAAGGTGAGGGTCCCTTTCCAGGGCATCCTGGGCCAGTTCCAACAGCCAGGAGCGGACCACGCTGGCGTGGTTCCAGAGCTTAGCAACCTGGGGAAGATTCAGATTGAACTGGGAGTTGTGGAGAATCTCAAACCCTTCTCCGTAAGCCTGCATCAGGCCGTATTCAATTCCGTTATGCACCATTTTGACATAGTGGCCCGCCCCGGAAGGTCCCACAAAGGCATAGCCATCCTCAGGTGCCAGGGTCTTAAAGATGGGCTCAATCTTCTTGAGAACGGCGGCCTCGCCTCCAATCATCATGCAGTATCCATTCTGCAGTCCCCACACGCCCCCGCTGGTTCCACAGTCCACAAAGTGGATGCCGCGATCAGCGAGTTCCTTCCCGCGACGGATACTGTCTTTGAACATGGAGTTGCCGCCGTCGACAAGGGTGTCACCCTTCTGTAGAAGCGATGCTACCTCGTTGATCGTGTCTTGAGTAGGAGTGCCCGAAGGGACCATCAGCCAAATCACCCGTGGCGGGCTCAGTTTCGATACCATTTCCCCGACTGAGGCGGAGGCAGTTGCGCCCAAGGCCGCCGAGGCCTTTACGACCTCCGGGTTTCGATCAAAGGCGACGACCTTGTGCCCGCCTCGGAGCAGCCTCTGCACCATGTTGCCGCCCATTTTGCCCAATCCGATAAATCCTAGTTGCATGGATTCACTCCTTTCCTCAACCTGCTTTGTCCGGATTTCTCCTGCGCTCACCCAATGGAGTCTGAGCATTCCATAGTCAAATGTTCTCGGCCGCAGAACACTGCAACCAGCTTCTCCTGAAATCTATTCCCACCGTCCAATATCGTACGTAGCTCTCACCGGTTGACCAGTTTTCGGGCGCGAGCTACAACGTTGTCGACAGTGAATCCAAAGGTCTCCAGGATCGCCTTAAGGGGGGCCGAGATGCCATAACCATCAACGCAGATCATGTCCCCGGCTTCCCCGATCCATTTCTGCCAACCCATGGGTCCGGCCATTTCTATAGCCAATCGTGATTTCACCGCCGGGGGCAACACGGAATCGCGGTAAGCCTGCGATTGCTGCTCAAACAGCTCCCAACTCGGCATGGAGACGATCCGCGCTCGAATCCCCTTTTTCGCCAATTCGAGTCGACTGTCGATTGCCAGAGACACTTCCGACCCTGTGGCGATCAGAATAAGATCAGGCGCTCCCCCTTCTGCCTCTGCAAGGACGTAGGCGCCCTTCAGGAGGCCGGTCGCCGGCGCATATTTTGCCCGGTCGATCGGTGGAAGTTTCTGCCGCGTGAAAATAAGGGCGGTTGGCGACTTCCGGTTCTCGAGGGCAAACCTCCAGGCCTGGGCAGTCTCGTCACCATCGGCGGGACGAATCACGGTCAGGTTATGAATCGCACGCAGGGCGGCTAGGTGTTCGACCGGCTGATGCGTGGGACCGTCTTCCCCCAGTCCCAGGGAATCATGGGTGAACACAAAAATGGACGGATACTCGCTGAAGGCAGCCAACCGGATAGGAGGGCGCATGTAATCGGAAAATTGCAGGAACGTAGCGCTGAAGGAGATCAATCCGCTCAGGGCAATCCCGTTGGTAATCGATCCCATGGCATGCTCACGCACTCCGAAGTGAAAGTTTCGCCCCTGGTAATTCCCTTTTTCAAAATCCCCATAGCCCTTCAAGAGCGTGTCCGTCGAAGGGGCCAAATCCCCCGATCCACCCAGCAGCCAGGGGACGACGGGGGCGATCGCGTTCAGCACCTTGCCTGAGGCCTCGCGCGTCGCCAGGGATCCGGCCGCGACCCCGAAGACGGGCAGCGATTTTTCCCACCCATCAGGAAGTCTTCCTTCCTGAATCTGACTCCATTGTGCAGCCATTTCGGGGTAATTCCGGGCATATCGATCAAAGGTCGACTTCCAATCCGCCTCCATGATCTGGCCCCGCCGGGTGGCCTCGCGAAAGTGTGCAAGGACCTCAGGAGGAACATAGAACTGCGCCTCCTCTGGCCAACCCAGGTTTCTTTTCGTGAGCTTCACTTCGTCTGCTCCCAGAGGAGCCCCGTGAGCCCCCGCGGTATCCTGCTTGTGAGGACTCCCAAAGGCGATATGGGTTCGGCAACAAATGATGGAGGGGCGCTCCTTTTCGTCGCGTGCGACTTCAATGGCTTTGTGGACTGCCCCGATGTCATTGCCATCCACCCGCTGCACATGCCACCGGTAGGCAGCGAAACGCTCATCGACGCTTTCCGTGAAGGCCAGTGCCGTGTCGCCCTCGATGCTGATGTGATTATCATCGTAGAGATAAATGAGGTTTCCCAGGCCAAGGTGCCCGGCCAGCGACGCCGCTTCCGAGGTCACGCCCTCCATGAGATCGCCGTCACTAACGATGGCGTAGATGTGGTAATCGACAATGGAATACGGCGGGCGGTTAAATTGCGTCCCCAAAAATTTCTGCGCGATGGCCATGCCGACGCCATTGGCGAACCCCTGGCCCAGGGGTCCCGTGGTGCACTCCACCCCCGGCGTCACGCCGTATTCCGGATGGCCCGGCGTAATTGATCCCGCCTGTCGAAACTGCTTGATCTGTTCCATGGGAAGGTCGTATCCGGTGAGATGAAGCAATGCATAGTGCAACATGCACCCATGGCCGGCGGAAAGGATGAAGCGGTCCCGATTGGCCCACTTGGGATTGGCGGGATTATGATGCAGAAAACGATCCCAGAGCACATAGGCCATCACGGCCGCGCCCATGGGCATGCCCGGATGACCCGAGTTCGCTTTCTGAACCGCGTCCATCGCCAATGCGCGAATCGTGTTTATGCAAAGCTCGTCGGTCTGTTTTCGATCTGCAGCCACGACACTCATGCGTCCTCCTATCCTCTCACCAACTCTTTCTTGCTTTCAGGGCCTGTGGCGCCCGCTGCCTTCCCATAAGATCCGCTATCTCCCGGCTGCCATGGCGCCCCCAAGGATGTGCTTCTCGATTCCGTCCGCGAAACCTTCTTCCGCATTCGACGTCGTCACATATCGGGCTGCCTTCTTGACGGCCTCACTCCCATTGCCCATGGCAATCGAGAGACCTGCCCGCGCAAACATCTCCACGTCATTCGGCCCGTCACCGATGGCGGCGATTCGATCGGCGGGAATCTGAAGAATCCGGGAAAGACTCGTGATTACTGAGCCTTTGTTGGCGCTCTTGACGGTGATGTCGACAAACCGGGGTTGTGATTGCGTCGCTGCAAGTTCTGTCCCCAGCTTCTGGCGGATCCTCTGCGCACACAACGCGACAATCTCCGGCTTCCCGACCACTGTCAGTTTGGGACAGTCTTCAAACCCCTCTTCAATCCCTTCGACAATCCTCGCCGCGAATCCCACGGTATGTTCTTCACGTTCGACATACTCATCGCGACGCCGGGCAAACCATTCCCATTCCCGATAAGCCCAAAGGTTCAGATCAAATTCTTTGGCGATGACCCATACCTGGTTGATCAAAGCCACCGGAATCACCTGCTTTTCGAGCACTCTCCCCTCTGGCGTGGCCACCTGGGCACCATTGAATGGAGCGAAGGGGAGCACGATCTCGAGCGCTTTGAGGAGCATCTCGAGGCCGCGCGGAGGACGAGAACTCGCAATTGTAAAACCGATGCCATGCTCCTTCAGCCCAAGCACAACCCGCTTTGTCCGGGGCGTGATCTCATGGTTGGATGTAATCAGGGTTCCATCGACATCAGAAACCACCAAACTGATCAGGTTCGTCATAATCTTGAAATGCGAACGTTGTCTGCCAAAGGTGAATCTCCTCGCACCTTCCCCCGCTTCATCGGACGGACTTGAGGACTCCACCCGCGCTCCATTAACGACCCCACAAAAGTGGTCAGCCCGACCCCTGCACTCGCTGGCCCTCTGCAACAGAGCAAATGGCCGTTGCGCCTAATCCAAATAGTGTCTCCTTCGATGAAGCGAGTCTCTCACAAGTCAAATTGAAAATCAATCAACGGGCCTTCTGACTCTTGAGGGCCCCTCCGTGGTTGTCTGAAAAGCGCCCTGAAGCCCGTGGGAGTTCGCGTTTTTGACTCTCTTCGCGCTCTCCACTATAATTCACCGGCCTTGACCTGAAGCGGGGGATGACTGACCTGCCTGCGCCGCCGGTGGTTGACACGCGAAGGTCACCCTGCGTCCGGGCCTGCGCTCGCTTGGCATTGAACCGTTGCTCACAATATCGTCCAACGATATAATACTGTCCAGATGATTCGGCGGGAGGTCCCGGGATGACCGCAACCTTTCAAATGCCCTTAACGAAGCGACAATTCGAGCGGATTGCCGCCTTCCGGCATGCCTTGCGCCGCTTCTTGCGACACAGCGAAAGGGCGGTTCGCAACCAGGGGGTCACCCCCCAACAATATCACCTTATCCTCGCCATTAAGGGGTTCCCTAAACGGAACTTCGCTTCGATCGGAGAACTCGCTGAACAGCTCCAGCGCAACCATCACAGTGTAGTTGAGCTGATCAACCGGACCGAGCGGCTGGGCCTGGTCAAGCGGCGGCCCAGCACGGAGGATCGCCGCCAAGTTTTCGTTGAGTTGACTGTCAAGGGAGAACGGATGCTGGAACGATTGATCCATGAACATAGGGCAGAGTACCGCATTCTGCATTCAAGCCTGACGACGCTCATGGAAAGCCGTGTGGGATCAGGTGGACAGAAATTGAGTCAGTGGGGTTAGGGGTCCGTATTCCAGGTCGAATCTCAACCCCCACAACAAGAGCGGCGGTAGCTTGCCGGGCCTCCCCCAATTCCCAATAGACTTTTCCTTGCCTCTCCGGATCCCAAGCCCATCGAGGGAATAAAGCTTGCCTCGTCCTTCGTGAATTGAAGAGAAATAAAAACGGAGGAGACCGCCGATCTCCCCCGTCTTATGGGTGGGCACTTATTTTACAGAGGTAATTTGAGAGAGGACTGGGGATAGGAGAGCAAGTGAAAACTTCAACCCGCTTATGATAAGATGTCCTTAAGATACGCATGATTTAAAGTCCGTCTCGTCGAACCCTCTCAAGACCCACAATACTCAGACCACGAAACAATTTCAGGTGCAACCGGGTGTTGATGAAAGTCGTCCAGTTGAAGATCTCCTGACGACCGAGTGAACTAAATCAAAAAATGAATTTCAGAACTGAGCAGCCTTTAGATGGGGAACATTAGACGAGGGGAGGAGCACGTTGGGCGCGTGAGGAAAAACTCTCAATAAACGGCAAAGACGGTTCGGGGATTTGGCAACATTCGACCCTTGAGGGAACCGGGTCCAGATTGACCGGGGTCGCCGGAGGGGTGCTATCGAAGGTGGACCACAAGCAGGCGATACAGACGGTCTCCTTCTCTGGATCTGTGCTTCGAGAATCCTTTTGAAGAGACGCCGCGGACGGGATCGCATCAAACAAATGAGCAATGGAAAGATGGCAAACGTGAAAATCGTCGGCCGTCGAAAAGGTGGGGAACAACAAAAACACCAGGGCCAGGAGGCTCAAGAACGAGGCGCCGCGATTCTTACGAAGTAAGATGATCACCGGTCTGTTCATCAGAGTGGTTCACCCCGACTTTTCAGGGCGCCTGGGGTGGGGATCCTTCTTGCCCTCCGGGAGGTCACGTGCCCCTCTCTATTTACACCATCTCCCTCCTCCCCTTGGGGAGAGAGCCTTTGAGCCACAACCTGAGCAGTCAGAAAACGTATCCTAGTTCCGGTGAACCTAAAATTCAAGGAAAAACTTTCAAGGCGTGGCACCTGCTTTTTCGAAATGTTCGAAGAGCACCCTGGCCAGCTGGGCAATCGTAAGAGTGGCGGCATTGTCAGGAGTCCACCGGGCGTCCGCGGAATTCCATGTGAAGATCGCCATTAGATACGTCCCTCTTCGGGTGAAGACCAATCCCACATCGTTCCGGACACGATCCAACGCCCCCGTTTTATTTGCGACCTGAATCCCGCTTGCGTTTTCCCCCAGATCGTCATAACTGATGTAGCGGGGAATCTGATCGCGGTCCCGCTGCTTCTTAAGGATGGAAATCATGGCTTCGGAACTGGCCTTGTCGACGAGGTCGCCGCGCGCCAGCATTTCCAAAAGCTTGAGCATGTCTGCGGGCGTAGTGACACCCAAACCAAATTTCTTCTGTTCCTCACTTGGCTTCGGCGGCGGGAGGAATACTTTTTTGAAAAGCCTTGTATGAACCAGCCCCAACCTTTCCATCCGGGAGTTCACGGCATCAATGCCAACGGAATCGATCACCATGTTCGTCGCAGTGTTATCGCTCAAGGCAATCATCAAAGTGAGCGCGTCCCGCAGGGGCAGGATCAAACCATCGGAAAGGTCCTGCAAAATACCCGAGCCCTGAACCAGGTTCGCTTTATCCAGCAAGAGCAGTGAATCGAGTGGCGTTCGGCCTTCCTGCGCCTGATAAAACGCTTCTACCATGATCGGGAGTTTGATGACGCTGGCGGTCTGCACTTCTTCGCGGGCATTAATCTCTATGAGTTCACCGGTGCGGAGATTCTTGGCGGCAAGCGCGACGTTTCCTTTAGAGCCGTTGATAATTTGCTGAAGTTGAACGCGAGCGTCCGGGGTGTTTGCTCGTCCATAGTCCCATTGTCCCCACGTTAGAAAGAGAATGAGAGTGGGAACCGCCAACCGAAGAATCTTGAGGTAACGCATGCAGTCACCTTTGGAAGGATGAAACTCCCGAGTGTTATTTATAGATGAGATACTTTTCGCGGATTTTCTTGAAACGGTCTTCATCGGCCGACAAAAAGCGGTGAAGGCTCTTCATATCAGCGCCATTCCCCAGCTGTTGCAAAAGCGCTTCGCTACCCAGGAGCGGGAGAATTTTCTCGATCTGAAACTTGACGGGATAGAGTTGCTGCAGGGCTGACACAACGGCCAGCATCGCCTTCCCCGTATCGAACGAATCCCGCTCCACCACCATGAGAAAGATGCCGCCACAAGATTCATTCGCAAAGGGCCGGGCACTTGGAGTGAAGTGAATTGGATACACCCGCAACCCGGCCACTCGTGCGGCGAGAACTTTTTTTGCCAGCTGGACCCCGTCAATCCAGGGAGCGCCCAACACCTCAAAGGGAGTGTCGGTTCCACGTCCGACGGAGACATTGGCCCCCTCAACAACCGCTACCGCGGGGTAGAGGAGTGCTTCGTTCATATTTCGCAAGTTGGGCGAGGGAGGAACCCATGGGAGCCCGGTCTCATCGTACCATTGCCACCGACGCCACCCCCGCATCTGAATCACTTCCAAATCCGCCCCGATCTTCTTTTCCTCATTGAACAGTTGAGCCAATTCGCCCACCGTCATGGCATGGCGGGTCGGCATCCCGGGAAAATAGCCCACAAAAGACGCATGCTTGGGATCGAGTGCCGGGCCTTCCACACGCAGCCCTGTAATGGGGTTTGGTCGATCGAGCACCACATACTTGAGATGGTGCTGTGCCGCGGCTTCCATGGTGTAGGCCAGGGTCGTAATATAAGTGTAAAAACGGGCCCCCACATCCTGAATGTCGTACACGAGGGTATCGATTCCCTGCAGCATCTCATCAGTCGGCCGCCTCTGCTTCTCTGAATACAGGCTGTAAACGGGGAGATGGGTCTTTTCATCCACGGTGGAAGTCACCGGCCGGTCTTCGATGCCGCGAATCCCGTGTTCCGGAGAAAAAAGCGCGACCAACTTGACACCCGGCGCCCTCGAGAGAAGGTCAATGGTGCTGGTCCACCCGCGGTCGATGCCGCTCTGGTTTGTAATCAACCCGATTCGACGTCCCTGAAGTTGAGAAAAGTCGGAAGCGATGAGGACATCCAATCCTGTCTGAATGTCGCCGGCAGCCATTGTCATCGGCAACAGGATCAGGAAAAACACGCCCAGAACGAGGGATCGAATCACGGCGGCCAACAGGTACCGCTCCTCTAGAGAGCTCGGTCGCCACCTAGCCGGAATCCGCCACCCAGCCCACCACTCAGCGCTTGTGCCACTTAAAAGTGGGGCGTTGATCTTCAAACACTCCTGAACATGCCCAGGTATCAGTGGATTTGGGCGTCCCGGCGGCATGATGTCAAACTCCTCTCCCTTGTCACACAGACCGTCTTGTCTTATATCGTTTTGCGGATGGAAATGTCAATTGGCAAGCACTCGAAGCCAGATTCTCATCGGGCGGGGGCAGAGTGAGCGCAGGACCTCCCTCCTCAATTCCAAGAGGGAGGTCCTCTGTGCGTGGGGGATATTTGAGTCGGATGACTCTAGTAAGCCTCAAGAAATTTGTCGAGATCGTACTGTTTGATCTTGCGGTAGAGCGTCTTCGGGGAAATGGCAAGCAGTTCTGCGGCCTTGCCACGATGCCAGTGGGTCTTTTGGAGAACACTTGCGATTTGCCGCTTCTCCATTTCGACGAGCGACACCGCGTCGCCGGCGTACCCTTCAGTCTCTCTCCCGGGGGCGGATATGTACTCCAGGATGTCCTCCGGCAAATCCTCGACGTCAATCAGCATGTGCGGGGAAATCAGCAGGACGCGCTCGACCATGTTCCGGAGTTCCCGCACATTGCCGGGCCATGGATAACGCTTCAGGAGCTCCATGGCCGGATCTGAAAAGCGCCTCTGGTGCGTTCGATCAAACTCCTCGAGAAACTGGTGGAGAAGGAGAGGAACATCGTCCCGCCGCTCCCGGAGAGGAGGAATCTCAATGTTGATCGTATTCAACCGGTAAAATAAATCTTTTCGAAATTTCCCCTCTTTGACCGCCTGTTTCAAATCCTTGTTTGTCGCGGCCAGGATGCGGACATCCACAGTGATCTGTTTTGTCCCGCCGACACGGTAGAACGACCGTGTTTCTATGACGCGAAGAAGTTTGGTTTGGAGGACTGGTCCGATCTCTCCAATCTCGTCCAAGAACAGTGTTCCTCCCGTCGCCAGTTCGAACAGACCCGGTTTCGAGCTGTCGGCTCCCGTGAAGGAGCCTTTTTCATACCCGAACATCTCACTCTCCAGCAAGGTTTCCGGGATCGCGGCGCAACTAATATCTGTAAACGGATTGTTACAGCGCAAAGATTCGGCGTGAATGGCGCGGGCAATGACTTCCTTTCCCACCCCACTGTCACCGGTGAGCAGGATCGTCGAATTACTCTTGGCCACGCGAGTCACCAGCACCGCAATCTCCTTCATTTTTGCACTTCGAGTCAACGAAGGGATGATACATTGGGGACCCCGGGGTCTCCTGATGGCGGGATTGTTTTCGATAACCAGTCGGCGCTTCTCGTAGGCTCGATTAATTGCATCCTGGAGGAGTGGGAGACGGAGAGGTTTGGTCAGGAAGTCCACCGCGCCCATCCGGATGGCTTCCACAGCAGACTCCACGGCCGGCTGGCTCGAGACCAGGATCACCTCCGGGCCATTCTCCTGCGCTTTGATCTTGGAGAGCAATTGCAGCCCGGTCATCCGTGGGAGCATCAATTCGGCGACGAGAACGTCAAACTCTTCGCTCTGGATCAATTCCATCGCGGAGAGCCCGTTGTTCGCCACAATGAAAACATAATCCTTCTGCGGATAGTGCTGCTGCAGGAGACGTATCGTCGTCAAATCGTTGTCGACTACAAGAACCCTCATCTTCTTTGGATGGGTGTCGCCGACCGCTGAATCCTTCACGGTGTCGGGGCCCCCCGCAGACATCGCATCTGTCTTATTTGACGAATCGCTCATAATGTTGTTCACTGGAGTAAAGTGTTCTAAAATGCGTTGGAGTGTGTCCCTCCTGATTGGCAGACTTTCCGAGGAGGCGACTCTAATTACCTTTTCGTCATCTTGCACCGAAATCTTTACTTAGATTCTTTACGAAATTGTCACAACCCAAGTCAAAAGTTCACAAATTGTCTCTTTTTGACCTCCCCGCGCCCCATGAGGTTGCTATTACTTCCTGTTCTCAAATCATGAGGAGTACCCATGAATTGCAGAATTACCAAGCGTTGGCTGGGCCTTGTTCTCCTGTTCCTCAGCTTATGGTGGACATTCAGCTGCTCTCGAAAGCAGCCGGTTCAGGACGTACTGGAAAACTGGGGGCCTCTCTCCAAGGATGCCCTCGTGATGGAGGGAACGGCGGGACAATACGGTGGGACATTGGTCACCGCCATCGGCCAGGAGCCTCGCTCCTTCAACCGCATTGTCTCCAGTGATACGGCCACTGCGGATATCGCTGATCGGATCTTTGCGGATTTGATCCATATTAATCGTGAAACACAACGCCCTGAGCCATCCTTGGCGAAATCCTGGGAATACTCTCCGGACAGGCGGAGCATGACCATGCACTTGAGGGAGGGAATCCTTTTTTCCGACGGACGCCCGTTTACAGCAGACGACGTGATATTCACCTTCCAGGTGATTTACGACCCCAAAGTCAACTCACCCCAGGCAGACCAGCTGAAAGTGAACGGACAACCCTTTGCCCTCAAGAGGATGGGGGACTATGAGATTGAATTCACCTTTGCCCAACCTGCCGCCGGGATCGAAAGGGTCTTCGATTCCATTTTCATTCTGCCAAAGCACAAACTCGAAACGGCCTACAACGCCGGGGGTTTTGCTTCGACCTGGACCGTGACCTCCCCCCCGGGCGAAATTGTGGGCTTGGGACCTTTCAGATTCAGCCGATATACACCAGGGCAGAGAGTGGAACTGGAACGAAATCCTCATTATTGGAAGGTTGACGCAGGAAACAGAAGGCTTCCCTACTTATCCCGATTGATCCTGGTAATCATTCCGAATCGGGAAACACAGTTCCTGAACTTCAAGTCGGGTGATCTGGATATCCTCAATGACCTCCGTGCAGAAGATTATTCCGTTCTTGCACGCGGTTCGGGTTCATCGAAGGTCGTGGCGAAAGACCTCGGGCCGAGCCTGGGCAGTGAACTTCTCTGGTTCAACCAAAACCGTAACATAAGCTCCAAAACCCGCCGACCCCTTGTGAACCGGCCCAAATTGGAGTGGTTTACCAATACGCAGTTCCGGCAGGCCGTCTCTTATGCCATAAACCGGAAAAGTCTCGTTGACCTGATATACCAGGGCCGTGCCACCGAGGCTTTCGGACCCCTGACCATCTCAAACAAGTTCTGGTACAACCCATCCATCAAGCAGTACCCCTACGACGTCGATCAAGCGAAGAAACTGCTCGCTGCGGCTGGATTCCAGTGGGCCACCGTCAAGGGTCAACTCCAGTTAAGGGACGGCAGCCAGCGGCCCGTACGATTTTCTTTAATCACGAACGCCGGAAACCGAAATCGCGAAAAAATCGGGGCCATGGTACAAAACGATTTGGAGAAGATTGGGATTCAAGTGGATTTCACCCCCCTCGAATTCAGTTCTTTGATTGCGCGGATTATGGAAACCTTTGATTATGATGCCTGCCTCTTAGGTCCAACGAATGTGGATACAGATCCCAGTGGTCAAATGAACCTGTGGTTATCGGGCGCACCCAACCATCAATGGTTTCCCAACCAAAAGAAACCGGCCACCCGTTGGGAGGAGCGCATCGACGAGTTGATGCTCAGCCAATCGACCGCTTCAAGCATTGAACAGCGCAAAAAGGCCTTCGATGAAGTCCAATTGATCGTCAGCGAACAGCTTCCTTTCATCTACTTAGTCTCCCGCAACGTTCTTGTGGCGGCAAAGAGCCGGGTCGGAAACTTTCGCCCGACTGTCCTGGACCATCATACCCTCTGGAATTGTGAGCAACTCTATTTGAAGTAAGCCTCCTCATCCATTGCCATGCCCCGGAACCTGATAACGAAACGGTACCAGATCGTACGCCCGCTCGGTGAAGGGGGGATGGGTGAAGTTTTCCTCGTCGAGGATCTTTGGGAAAATGGCCGGCAAGTCGCCCTGAAAAAACTCCAGCGGGGAATTCTCACGGAAGGCACCCGGGAGTTCTTCGTGCGTGAATTCACCGCACTTAAACAGCTCCGTCACCCCAACCTGTCCTCGGTATATGACTTCGGATATACCGTTCAAGGCGATCCCTTTTTTACCTCCGAGTACTGTATTGGGGAACATTTGATTACGGGAACGGCCCATATGGGGTTCAGCGAAAAACTGGAGCGTGCCGTCGAGATTTGCCGCGCTCTTACCTACATTCATGCGCGAGGCTATATTCATGCAGATTTGAAGCCCGAAAATATCCTGGTTCTGTCCGGCACTCGGCCGGGCGAAGCCAGTATCAAGTTGCTGGATTTTGGACTGGCGCGCCATATCGATGACCAGGCAAGGCATCGCTTGAGCGGCACCCTTGCCTATCTCGCCCCCGAGGCCATCAAGGGGCGGCCCTTGGATGCGCGGTCTGACCTGTATGCCCTTGGGGTAGTCTTCTATCAGCTTTTTAGCCGGCAACTTCCATTTGGTGACATCGATCCTCAATTGCTCGTCGATATGAAGCTGAATGTGAATCCTTCGCCACCGACCGAGAAGGATGGAACCCTGCCGCTGGCCATCGACATGATCTTGCTGCGGCTGTTAGAAAGGGATCCTGACAACCGGTTTCAGACTCCGGATGAGCTGATCAGAGCCTTCAACGAGAACTTGGGTTATCAGTTCGAAATCGAAACACAGGAGACGGCGAGGGACTATGTCCGCAGCGGCAAGTTCGTTGGACGCGCAAGGGAACAAGCGCAACTGAAGAAGATACTTCAGCAGGTGCTGAAGGCGACCGGTGGGCGCCTCGTTTTGGTGGGCGGAGAGAGCGGTGTCGGAAAAACACGGCTCCTGGAAGAATTGAAGATTCAAGCTCAGTTAGAAGGGGTCAGGACATTTGCAGGCGCTGCCTACGAGAAAATAACACAGCCTTTTCAGTGTTTGATTGACGTCCTCCGCCCCATGGTTCTGAGCGCTCAACAAGCAACCTCAGCGCAGCGGGCCTTTTCCGATAAGTACGAAACGGCCCTGAGCAGGGTTCTTCCCGGCCTTTTTGAAGGCAAACCTCAACCCGCAACGCCCGCCTCTGCGAATGAGAAAGAATTGCTCTTGGAATCACTGGCAGCTTTCCTGCTGGAAGTCTGTGCAGATCACCCCTCGCTCATTTTGATCCAGGATATTCAGTGGGCCGACGCGCTATCGCTGCAACTCATCGAACGCATCGCCCGGGGCCTGCAATCCCAGCGCTTGATTCTTGGCGTTAGCTACCGGTCCGAGGAGGTCAAGGGCTCCGCACTTGAGTCGGCATTGCCCGTCCTGAGTGGTCTCGAATCGAGCGAGACGATAATGGTGAAACCTCTGTCTCCTCACGAGGTCAGCGATCTCGTCAATTCCATGATTGGCACCGAACGCGCCCCTGCGCCCCTGGTTCAAAGAATTGTGGACGAAACGAAGGGGAATCCCTTTTTTATTCAGGAAGTCATTTGGGCCTGGATGGAAGAAAAGATCCTTTCCCCCAGATCGGGCACCTGGGAACCAGAGCCCTCCGTACTGGATTCCCTTCAGGTCCCCCAGACCATGGCTGATGCCTTTCTCCGCCGGATTGGCTATCTCTCCCTCCCTGAGCGAGACCTGCTTCAGGCTCTCGCACTCTTTATCAAACCCGCTCCCCTCACGGCGGTTTCTTTTGTGTTAAACAGGCCTTTGTCGCAAGTCAAGACGGATCTTGACCGACTTGTGGAACGAGCCATCCTCGTCCGAACAGATGCGGCCGAGGACCCCTATTACTTCTTCCAACATACTCAAATGAAGAAGACTGTGGAGACAAGGGTGCCTCCTGCCAGCCGTCCCTCCATCCATGCGAGGATAGCAAGATACTTTGAAGAACAATCAGGCTCAGGTCTTTCTGATTATTCTGAGATGTTGGCCTATTACTATTCGATGAGTGGCGATAAGGGGAAGGCAAGGCTTTACTCCATTCGGGCAGGCGACAAACTGCGACAACTTTATTCTTTATCTGAGGCAATTGTTGCTTACAGACTGGCCGAGGGCTACATCGACCATACAGATATGCGCCGATATGAAATTCGAGAAAAGATCGCCTATTGTTACTACCAGTTGGGTGAGCTTCCAAGCGCAGAAAAGATATATAGGTCCCTGATCAACGAAGGAGGAACTTTTCTTACTCCCGGCAGGATCGCAAAACTTCACTTACGCCTGGGGATGATTGCTCAATTTCGGGGCTGTTATACAGAGGCGATCGATATTCTAAATCGAGGTCTAAGTATAATCGAATCCCTACCTGAACCTATGACCAAGGCGGATCTTCTTGCACGGCTCGGCCTACAACACCAACGATTGACCGACTATCGAACTGCCTTAGAATGTACGAACAAGGGGCTCGCTCTGGTCGAACACCTTGAGAACTATTTTGGTCTAGGGGATATCTACAATAGTCAACTGGCCATTTACTTCTACCAAGGTGAATATGGAAAGGCTGTCGAGGCAGGACATCGTGCTATCGCCGTATACACAAGATTTGGTTGGACAACTGGAATAGCTGGAGTTACGGCGAATTTAGGAGCAATATATGAAGATTATTTGAATGACTATCGGATAGCATTGCGTTTTCAACGTCGAGCTCTCCAGCTACGGGAAAAGCTATTTGACCGTCGGGGAATTGAACAGTCTTATGTAAACCTCTCTAGCATCCACACGAAATTGGGCGAGTATACTACCTCATTGGAATATGTTGATCTTGCTGAGCGCCTTAATAATGTCTTGAGGGACAAACAAATTGAAATCCAAATTTGGCACAATCGAGGGGAGAACTGGACACATCTAGGTGAGTTTGTAAAGGGGCGCGACGCTCTAGACAAAGCAATGAGTCTAGCCGAACAGACACACAATCAACAAGTAAGGATTTCTATTTTCAATCGCTTGGCTGAATGGCATGAGAAGATGGGAGAAATGCAGGAAGCCCACACCTATGCTCAGAGCGCAGCAGATCTAGCGCTTCATACAGAGAGCAAACTCGAAGAACTGTTTGCCCGAGTCGCGTTAGCGAGAATTGAAATTGAACAAGAGAAAGTGAGCAGCCGAGACGATTCATTTTCTATTGCTGGTGCCCTCGCAGAAGAGCTCAACCATAGGGATGGGATACTCCAAGTGGTCCTCCTTCGAGCATTGGTGGACCAAAAGATTAAGTGTTTCGATCATAGCCACAACGCACTTGATGAAATCGCCTCTCTAGCCGAAGGGACGCAGAACATCCTGTTGAAGGCGCAATTCCATTTATTACGAGGACGATTGGCGCTCGCGAGGAAGGATCCCTTTCAGCATTCTGGCGCTGAGGACCTGCACCAAGCTCTTCGTCTTGCAGAATTGACACAGGAAGCTGACTTACTGGCAGAGACGCGGTACTCCTTGAGTCTTTGGTATCAGGCCCAAGGCGATCCCCATAACGCCGGTGTCCAGGCTCAACATGCGCGGTCCATTATCACAGGGATCGCTGGAAGACTTCCGGAAACCCTGAGAAAAAAGTATTTGGAAAAGAAGGAACGGGCCACTATATTAGGATCATTGGAACCCTCGGTGAAAGTCAAGCCGGGGGGCAAGAACTCAATTATGACCTCCAAGAACCTGGCTGACCCATTGGTAACCCGTCAGAGTTATTCTGTCACGCTCTTTCAGATCTCCAAGATCGTCAATTCCATCTTGAATCTCAGCGAGTTGCTCGAACGTGTTATGGATCTGGTACTGGAAGCCATCCGGGTGGAACGCGGTTTGATCCTGCTGGTAGATGAGGTGTCCGGCGAGCTTGAGGTGAAGGCCGCTCGAAATATCAGCAAGGCCACTCTGGACGACGCCACGGCCATCAGCAAGACAGTGCTCGAAGAAGTTATGCACGGTGGTAAACCCCTGATTTCAGTAAATGCCCGCGATGATCTGCGTCTTCGGGATCGCCATTCGATCGTCGATTTTGGAATTGGAATGGTGTTATGCATCCCCCTGAAGGTTAAAGAGAGAATCGTGGGGGCGGTCTATATTGATAACCCTGTGGCAACCCTCCCATTTAATGAGGAGGAGGTCAACTTCCTCTTATCCTTCACCAATCTCTTCGCTATTGCAATTGAGAACTCCCGGTTATACGAGAAACTGAGCCTGGAGAACATTTATCTTCGGCAGGAGGTGCGTGGCAAGTATGCGTATGAAAATATTATCGGCCGAAGCCCCAAGATGATGGATCTGTTCCGAAGGCTGGACAGCGTGGTCAACAGTTCGGCCAATGTCTTGATCTCCGGGGAGAGTGGAACCGGAAAAGAGCTCATCGCTCGCGCCATCCATTACAACGGCGCCCGAAAGGAGAAGAGGTTCATCGCCATCGATTGCGGTGCGATCCCTGAAAACCTTATTGAGAGCGAGTTGTTTGGCTACAAGAGAGGTGCTTTCACTGGAGCTATCTTCGACAAGAAGGGGTTGTTTGAAGAGGCAGACGGGGGCACGATCTTCCTGGATGAAATTACGAATACAAGTCGCGCCCTGCAAGCCAAGTTCCTCCGGGTGATCCAGGAGCGAGAGATCCGCAGAGTGGGAGATTCTCAAGACCGCAAAGTGGACGTGCGAATTATCGCTGCCACGAATCGGGATCTGAAACAGATGGTTCAGAATGGGGAGTTCCGAGAGGATCTCTTCTACCGGCTCAATGTATTGACCCTTCATGTCCCTCCTCTAAGAGACCATAAAGAAGACATCCCGTTGCTGGTGAATCATCTCCTTAAGCAGCTTGAACAACAGAATCCCTCGATCCGCCATACCGTTAGTCATGTTGCCCTTCAAATGTTGATGGAATATCCCTTCCCAGGGAATGTGCGCGAGTTGGAAAACCTTGTGGAAAGCGCCTTTTATATGGCCCAAGAGATTGAAATTCACGTCCCCGATTTCCCGCCGGAGATTTCTCAGCTCAAAGGGAAACTGGCCACTCAAGAGGCCGCCTTACCGATTCACGCTGTCGAAGACTCACTTCGGCCGACACTCGCACCTTCCCCTGGCGAGCAAAGGAGCGAGGAAAAGGGACAAGCCCTGGTCTTGTTCCGACGCATGAAGCTGGAAAAGATCTCATTTTGGAAGATCGTAAAGGAGCCCTTCATGAATAGGGAGATTTCTAAGGAACTGGTACGAGAGATCATCAAAATAGGGTTGGAAGAGTCCCATGGGCGATATAAGGATCTCTTGGAGCCGTTTCATTTGAAAGACAGTGAATATACAGTATTTATGAACTTTTTGAAGAAGCATTCCTGTCAAGTTGACTACAAACCTTACCGTCAGAAAATGTCCTCTGCTTGAGCGCTTGCCGAAACGCATCACTCGGCCTCAACCCTTCCACAAGTCAGCGATCAATCCCTGATCTGCCAGTTCGAGTCAATTCCATCAACAAGTCTCAGGTCACACGTAGTTTAATTTTCATAAATAAATCACCGCTGGAGATTATAATCATTTCTTTTGATTAGTTATTCTAGTTTTAATTCTGTATTCATTTCACAATTCATCATCGAAACAAGCACTAAGACACTTTGTTTGAGTTGTTTATATAAATTTTTAGAAAGAACAAGGATTGGCACTAGTCGTGTACATATCAAAGGCAATTAGCTTTGGAGAGTTGAGAAGATCAACTCTGGAGACGTAGAAAAGGTACCTTCGCTTCTCCGCTCATAGTACTCCTCAGTGACGAGGGGAGGGGGAGACGGGGACGAGGGGGGCCCGAAGCGGGAAACCCAAGTTCCCGTCAACCACAAGATCTCAGTTTGACCCCAAAAGAAACGGACAGGGTTTTGGAGTTTGATAAGCGCTTGGTGCAATTGAAGTTGCTGATTTTTGAGGAGGAAACAAAAATGGAAGAGAATCTGGTTCTTGAGGTTGAGGAGCTTGAGGAAATAGTCGCTCCCAACATCCTCTGGGGTGTATAACTTTAAGATTGTCTAAACTCCGAAATGGGGCGGCTCACCAATCCATTGGTTTCATAACAAGAGTCGCCCCTCTATTAATTTCCCGAAACAAACACGATTCTGGCTGACACAACTGAAATGAAGAAGCCCACAAAGAAAGCAAAGATTCTAACTCTTTTGACCTTGATGCTTGAGATAACGCTTATCTGCGTGGTCGGTCCCCGGTATTTAACACTACTTCTGTTTTTATCTCTCCTAAGCAGCCTTGGAATTCTTGCTGCAAAATCCGAATTGTCTCTTTTGTCCCACTCCAGGTCGGGCAGGCGCAATTCAATTTATTGAAGAGCAACATGGGGCCCCTAGCTCGCGAATCTCATTAGACAAAGCGTGATATCGCGCAAGCCCCCAACGAAGAGACATAAGTCTTTGCAAGACGAAAATGGAATCTTCTAATCATCCAAAATTGCGGCGCGATTTGATCATTACCGAACAGGGTGAGGGGGATCAGACCGCGTACATTATAAAGGACCCCCAATCGAGAAAATTCTTTCGATTGAGGCAACACGAATTCCTGATCGCGAGTCAATTTGAGGGGAAGCTGACCATCGCCCAGCTTGCGACTCATTTCAAGGAAGAGCTCCATCTCAATGTCAATGCAGAAGGGCTTTCAGACTTCGTGGAGAAGCTGGGCGCGAAGGGCCTGCTTGAGACATCTGGACAGGAAACAACTCAAACTGGGCAACCCGTTCTGCCGCCTCTTGCCAACTGCTCGCCCCACCCTTCGTTTTCGCGTGAAAATAAGCGGCGTTCCCGATTGGACAGATTGCTGTATTGGAAGATTGCCTATTTCGATCCCGATGCATTCTTCAACCGGCTATTGCCGCACTTCAGGTTTCTCTTCACGTCGGCCTTCTTCCTGCTCGTTGTCGCCACGATCCTGGCTGCAGCGTGTGTGACTGCATACAATTGGGATGAAATCACGGATCAGATTCAAACCCTCTATTCAACCGCCTCCGTCCTCTGGGCACTCATTATCATGATGCCAATTCTTATCCTTCATGAGATGGCCCATGGCATGACCTGCAAATACTTCGGGGGAGAGGTACACGAGATGGGATTTCTCCTCTTGTACTTCCAGCCTGCATGCTTCTGCAATGTCAGCGACAGCTATGTTTTCAAGAAAAGATCTCAGCGCCTCTGGGTGATGGCCGCCGGCGTATTCATCCAGACTTTCCTCTGGGCTGTCCTCACACTTCTGTGGCGAATATTGGCTCCCGAGAGCTTGATCGCCCGATTCATCTTTATCAATGTTGCGGTCACAGGGTTCGTGACGATTCTGCAATTCAATCCGCTGATTAAGCTTGACGGGTACTACATTCTGTCCGAGCTTTTTTCAATCCCGAATCTGCGGGCGAAGTCCTTTGCCTGGCTTCGGGCGAAGGCAAGATCATTCATGACAGGAACTTCGGGTGCAATAAAAGGGCTTTCGCGGAGGGATCGGATGATTTATTGGCTCTATGGAATGATCGCTTTCATCTATTCATTCGGTTTAATCAAATACGTTATTCTCAGGGTTGAGCAGTTTTTTGTTGAGCAATATCAAGGAACAGGTTTTATACTGTTTTGGGGTGTCGCATTGTTCGTAGTAAGCGACCCGTTGATCCAGGCGATTGGACATGTCCATTCCAAGAAAATGACCGAGAAGAAACAGAGCGCGTCGAAGCACAAGAATCTTTTTGTCACCGGTTTTTTTTGCCTGTGCGGGTGTCTCGTGCTTACCCTGGGCCGATGGGAGCTCAAGGTGGCCAGCGAGTGTACCCTGATCCCCTATGAACGGGCCGAGGTAAGAGCAGAGGTTCCCGGAACCATTGAGCGGATCTATTTCGACGAAGGGCAGGCCGTACACAAGGGTGACGTCATCGCCCGTCTTGCTGATTACAAGTACAGCGGGGAGAAGGCCAAGACTTCGGCTGACATTTCGGAAGCCCAGGCGCGGCTTCAACTGATGGTGGTGGGTCCTTCGAAGGAAGAGATCGCTTTGGGGCAGTCTCAAGTCGATCGCGCAGAGGCCTCCATCAGAAAGGCTGAAGCCCAAGCTCCAATTGCCCGCGAACGGCTGGATTATGCGAACAAGAATTTTGAGCGGGTAAAACGCCTTTTTGACGAAAAGCTCCTCGCTTCGATGTCATTCGATGAAGCCGAGCGTGATCTCAACATTCGAAAGCGAGAATTCGACGAGGTTCAGCACGACGTCGAGGAGAAACGAAGACTCTACCAGGAGGCCCGCAAGGCCCTGGCCAAGGTGATGGCGGGGACACGCGCGGAAGAAATCGAGGCGAAGCGGGCTGAGATCGAAGGACTGGTCTCCCAGCGGACCCTGCTTGATACGGAGAGTACCTATACCGCAATCCGAAGTCCCATTGACGGCATCATTACAACGCATTTTCTCAAGCAGCAGGAAAAGGCCTACCTGGAACAGGGTGACGTGATCTGCCAGGTAGCAAACACTCGGAAGATACTTACCGAAATCCCCGTTCCCGAAAAAGAGGTGGGGGATGTGAAGATCGGGTTCTACGTGCGACTAAAGGCTAACGCATATCCCAGCAAAGAGTTTGATGGGAAGGTCACGCAGATCTCTGATATCGCCGATCCGCAAGATAAGAATGTGCGAATCCTCATAGTCAGAAGCGAGATTGACAACCCGAATTTTCTTTTAAAACCTGAAATGACGGGTTACGCCAAGATATATTGTGGAAAACGAACCATTGGAGAACTTGTCACCCGGAGGTTGGTAAGATTTATTCGCACGGAATTCTGGTCTTGGTTCTGATTCCTCCCTTTTATTCGTCCACATCTCCCTTTACTGCGTCATCAGGGGGCTGCTGAGTCTCCGGTCCGGCCCTCTTCTGGGCTAACCCTAACATCCCCCCTGTAAACCACTCGTAGAAAGCCGCCTTCTGCCTTCCTCTACGCCTCGACCCGTTGTGGTAATTATGGGACTCGGCTCTCTCTCATGTCATATCTAATTGGGTATCGTCGATTGGAGTCTGCTCGCTGGTAGAAATCGATTCCGGGCATTCATTTCGGCGACCGAGAAGTCCTCCTCCAAATTCCATCCTCAGATGCCGTGAGGGTCTTCCTTCACCTTGAGATTTACCTAAGGTTGATCTTTCTTCCTATCAAAGCACAACCCTTCGGGACCGAACTCAAATTCTTAATTTCAGTCAGATTGACTGAAATGCTGTCGGTCATTTTGACCAAAAGCCTGAGGGTTTGGGCGTTCCTCCTTCGTAACCCATTGAAATCCCTCAGTGCAAAGCTTGGTGCACAGGTTGCTGAACTGTAACTGCAGTAGCGCCCATGCTCAGACTGTTTCACGACTGGAAAGTGGGACGATTAACCCAATCTAAGGAGGAAATTCGATGGCTCCAAACAAATCAGGAAGCCGCGATCAAAAGGGCGGAGACCGCATTCGAAAGAATCAGCCGTTGCGGTCATTCGGATCGATTGGAGATCTTGAATTCAATTCAATGACCTTTCGTGGTGCGCGTCTGGTTTGGAATTCTCCCGGCCCAGCGGAGTTCCAGCCGATCTTCTCTTTAGGCGAATCAAGCCAGTTCTTCGTCGAATGACGCACCAACTCACTGAGTGGAGAACAGGGCCGATGCGATACCAACATCTTATTCTCAGGCTCCTCATGGTCGCAGTGTTATCGCTGCCAATGCTTTGCTTTGGCGGAGGTTTGGACAAACTGGACGGATCCCTGCGCGAGAGGGTAAGGCGCGGAGAGCGCGGCACTATCCCGATCATCATCCGGACCGCCCTCGTGCCGGCCGATTCAAACCGTTCAAAATCGCGGCTTAACCAGGCCCTCTACGATAGGATTGAAGGACATCGAGGACGGGTCAAAAAGGAATTCTGGGCGATCGATGGCCTCGCAGCTGAGGCAGAGGTCACGGAACTGGAGGGACTTGCCCAGACACCCGGCATCGAAGGAATCTCGGAAGATCATGTGGTGAGGCCATCGAATGACATTACTGTCAAGTCCGTCGGCGCGGACATTGCCCGGATGAGTTATGGGGTCGAAGGTGATGGTGTTGGGATCGCTGTGCTGGATTCCGGCGTATCTCCCCATGGCAAAGACCTGGATGGCTCTCGACGGATCGGCAGCCGGATTCTCGCTCAATGGAGCACCGTTGGATTGGATGGCAACGCCATGGCGAACGCCGGGTCGATGGACGACAGTTATGGCCATGGGACCCATGTCGCTGGGATCATTGCTGGCAATGGAGATGAATCCGGAGGAGCGCTTTCGGGGATCGCACCGAAGGCGAAAATCATCAGCGTCAAGGTCTTGGGGGATGACGGATCGGGTTATGTAAGTGATGTCATCGAAGGGATCCAATGGGTAATTCAAAACAAACTTAAATACAACATTCGAATCATCAACCTTTCACTGGGGCATCCGGTTTCGGAATCCTACAAAACGGATCCTCTCGCCCAAGCCTGTGAGGCCGCTGTCAGAGCCGGCATTGTCGTTGTCGTCGCGGCGGGCAACTACGGTAAGGATGAGTTTGGGAAGATCGTGTATGGCGGAATTACCAGCCCCGGTAACGATCCCCAGGTGATAACTGTCGGTGCGGCGAAGTCCCAAGGGACGCCCGCCCGTTCCGACGACGCTATCGCGGATTATAGTTCGCGAGGACCCACAGCTCTCGACCTCCTTTCCAAGCCGGACTTGGTTGCCACCGGAAACCGGGTGAAGTCGATCGCAGATCCGAGCACCAATAAGAACGATCTCTTCGATCTCTACCCCCAGAACCGTGTGGACCCGTCTTATTACACTCAGGCTGGAGGGACCGAGATCAAAAAGGTCCACTACTTCATTTTGAGCGGAACGTCCATGGCAACCGCGGTGGTATCAGGGACAGTTGCGCTGATGCTCCAAGCCCAGCCTCATCTCACTCCCAATTTGGTTAAGGCAATCCTCATGGTGACGGCGCAGGACCTGCGACTGCCCTTCGTGGTTCAAGGGGCAGGCTACTTGAACACTCTTGGGGCGGTGATGCTTGCACGAAACGTCTCGGCAACCAGGGCCCCCCTGGGTTCTTCGCAGCTTCTTGATAATGGAAGAGCCTTGAGCACACAGAACACAATCCAGGGAGAAACTGTCAATTGGGGAGGCAATATCATTTGGGGAGAAAACCTGCTGTGGGGTGGAATCATCGAGAGCAATTTAGCGATATGGAGCACTCAGGTGGCCTGGGGCAGCGGCAATGTCATTTGGAGCAATGGCAATGTCTTATGGAGCAGTGGTAACATGCTCTGGGACAGTGGAAATGTGCTGTGGAGCAATGGAAATGTGCTGTGGAGTAACAGTGTCATCTGGGGAGGAAACTTTATAACTGGCGGAAGCTATATCGGAGCAAGTGCCGCGCAATCACTCAATCCCTTGCTAGTATCCAGGTCGTTGTGGAGTTCTGACTTTTGTGGAGGGATGTCGGTGACAACCAGTGGAAACGTGATATGGAGTTCTTCAGCCTTAATATCAGGGGAGTAGTAACAAAACAACGAAGATTCGGGAGTATCCCACCGAATCGCGTCTCGTGATAATATCAGGTGCGCTGCTCATCTAAGGAAGAAGATAGTGTCTAAAAGACCTCTCCAAAACATATCTCTTCTTGATCTCTACATCTTCGTCACGTCAGTTACAGGGGCATACTTTCTCGTAAATGCGGCCATTCACGCCCGCTATATCACGTATTGGAAAGAACTGCTGATACTCGGAACTCTTGGGGCTGTCTCGGCTTCAGTTAAGGTTATCCTTCCCTCGTCAAAAGGTACGATCTCGATTGCATATGCTTTTGTATTCACGAGCATGCTTCTGTTAGGAACACAAGAAACTATCTTGATCGCTGCAATCTGTGCCTTCACTGGGTATGCTGTACAGGTCAAGGAGTTTCGGACGCACCAGCTTGCCTTTAATGTTGGCAATCTAGTTGTTTGTGTGATGGTCGCATGCTATGCAATTCGAATTCTCAACGCCGATGTGTTTTGGTTCCGAAACAGCTTTCAGATACTCCCAATTATTACTGCAACTTCAATCTATTTTGTTCTCAATTCCTTCATGGTTGGCCTTGTCATTTCCCTTAGTGAATCGAAAGGATTTCGGCGCATTTGGCTGGAGAACTTCTACTGGACCGCTCCCAGTTTTTATGTGGGGGCATCCATCGCTTGGGCGCTGACGGTCTTTTATCAGCGGTATGGAATTGCCGTTATCTTCCTTGCTCTTCCCCCTCTGTACCTCACATATTTCACTCACAAGATGTACATGGCCCGTCTGGAAGAGAGTCATTTGCACCTGCGTGACATGGCCGATCTTCATTTGCGCACCATTGAAACTCTGGCCCTGGCCATTGATGCAAAAGACGAAACGACGCATCTGCATTTGCAACGGGTCCGCATCTTTGCGACGGGGCTTGGCAGGGCATTGAACCTGAGTGATGACGAACTCAATTCTATCAAGGCAGGGGCACTGCTTCATGATGTGGGCAAGCTGGCGGTGCCGGAATACATCCTCAACAAACCGGGGAGACTGACGCCGGAAGAATTTAACCGCATGAAGGTTCACCCTCTGGTCGGAGCAGAGATTCTCTCCGCAGTCAATTTCCCTTATCCTGTTGTGCCGGTGGTCCTGTGTCATCATGAAAGATACGATGGCACCGGATACCCAAACGGACTGGCAGGAGAAGAGATCCCTATTACAGCCCGCATCCTCTCTGTGGTGGATTGCTTCGATGCGCTTGCTTCAGATCGCCCCTACCGCCGGGCCTTGCCTCCCGAAGAGGCGATGAAATATATCCATGAACAGAAGGGAAAGGCATTCGATCCAAAGATCGTCGAACTCTTTGAGAGCCTTTATCCCACCCTTGAGCAAGAAGCCCGGGCTGCGGCGCTGGAAGCCCACCGGATCTCTGCCAATCTCCCCTCCTTTTCGCTCCAAACGAATCCCAAGGGGGCGCTGGCGCACCCGGCGACCGGATACAGCGAGACCACCCAGATCCATCATCTTCGAAACATCGCCGCTGCCAACCAAGAGGTTTATTCGCTGTATGAACTCATCCAAACGGTGGGCACCAGTCTCAATCTTGTTGAGACGTTGAACCTCATCGCCTCAAAAATCAGAAAGGTGATTCCCTGCGATTGTTGCGTTGCCTATTTGCGCCAGGACGAGACGCTTGTGCCCCAATACATAGACGGGAAGGAGAAAGAAACCTTCTCTGACCTTGCCATCCCTCTGGGAGAAGGAATTACCGGCTGGGTGGCTGAGAACAAACGGCCTCTGATCAATTCCAATCCGCTGGTGGAATTCGGGTACCTGGGCAATGCGGCGCGGTTCACTCTGATGCGGTCCGCCCTATCCGTGCCCCTTAAGGTGAATGAAGAGGTTCTCAGCGTCATCACTCTTTATGATGAAACCCCCAACAAGTTCGTGGGAGACAACCTTCGGGTGCTGGAGCTCATTGCTTCCAAGACCGCGCTCGCCATCAAGAATGCGATTACCTTTGAGCAAACCTATGAAAACTCCCTGACGGATGATTTGACCGGCCTTCCCAATTCGCGGCATATGTTCCTCAAGCTGGATGAGGAAATCGCGAGAGCCCGCCGAAACGGGACCGCCCTCACCGTTCTGGCTATGGACCTGAACTCCTTCAAGGAAGTGAATGACACTTTTGGACACTCCGTCGGCGACAAGGTGCTTCGCCAGATTGGGAAGTATTTGAGAAGTACACTGCGCGACTACGACTTTGTGGCCCGTCTCGGGGGAGACGAATTTATGGCTGCCCTGCCGGGACTTCTCGGAGAGGATATCAACAAGAAAATTCAACAGGTGCAAGCCGCCATCGAAGGGATTCAGTCCGAAAAACGGTTCGGCCGGTTTATTAAACTCTCGCTCAGCATCGGATCCGCCACTTTCCCCCAGGACGGAAACGACGCCGACACCTTGCTGTCTGTCGCCGACTCGCGCATGTACGCCAACAAATTCACGCAAAAGAAACGTCGCCAGCAGATTGAATTCGCCATGGATACTTCCGAAGAAGAGAGATCGTTTCCAATTCAATGAAACCGGCACCTTAAATTTAGCTCTTCCATTCAATGCAACAACTTTAGCCTGCGCGTCTCCTCCTCCGCGCAGGCTTTTTTTGATCCGCTCTTGTTTTCCGTTCATAATTCTCCAGACGCCCGATATAATCGCAGCATGCTCCGTCGACTCGCTCCCCGGATCCTTGCCTCTATCCCCCTCCTGTTCGGAGTCACCCTTCTTTCATTTCTGTTGATGCACACGGCCCAGGGCGATTTTCTTTCTTCGATGCAGTTGAATCCCCAGATTGATCCCGCCACAATTGAGACCGCACGTACAAAATTCGGGTTGAATCTCCCCTGGTACGTACAATACTTCAAATGGATTGCGCAAATCTCCCGGGGAAATTTCGGGTACTCGTTTGCCTATCAGCAGCCGGTCACCGAGATCATCGGATCGTATGTCGCCAACACGCTTTTACTTTCCGTCACTGCGCTTTTCCTCGCGTTGATTGCGGCATTGCCGTTGGGGATTCTCTGTGCTGTTAAAAGAAACTCGTGGATAGATCGGGCCGTCCATCTGGTCTCCTCGGTCGGTGTGTCGCTGCCCACGATCCTCCTCGCCCTCTTCGCTGTTCTGTTCGCAGCAAAGACGGGTTGGTTCCCCATCGGAGGCCGCGAGCGGCTGGATGCCGCAGAACTGGGTTGGTTCGCCCATGGCCGGGATCTGCTTCATCACCTTGTTCTGCCGGCCATGGTCCTGGCGGTCAATCCGGCCATTGTCTATTTTCGACAGACTCGCAGCAACCTCTCCGCCGTATTGGACGATCCGTTCATCATGACAGCACGTGCCAAAGGACTGGGGCCTCTTCACATTCTATTGCGTCATGCCATGCGCAATGCACTGAACCCCCTCATATCGCTTTTTGGGTTTTCAGTCGCAAACCTGCTAAATGGGGCCTTCCTTGTGGAGATCATTATGTCCTGGCCCGGCTTGGGTCGACTGACCTACGAGGCCCTTCTCAGTCGCGATTTATACCTTGTGATGGGTTCTCTTACATTGGCTTCACTGATGTTGATTGGGGGAAATTTGTTGGCTGACTTTTTGATGGCGTGGAATGATCCAAGGATAAAAGTCAGCTCTATGTAGTATTGTTCCACGGTGAGGTGACCGAAGTGACGGCAGGGCATTCATTCAAGACCCTTGGAACGAGGCACTTGTTATGGGAGCGGAACCTCCTGATATGAAGAGAACCCTCCTTTGGAATCAAAAAATGCTCTGGGGATCCGCCCTTCTCCTTCTCTTCATCCTGGTCGCCTTGGGTGCCGACTTTGTGGCGCCCTATCCCCCTTCCAATCAGTATCGGACGTCATTCAACTCGGCGCCCTTCTCGGACAGCGCGCGGGCCGACGGTGCTCCTCCGTCAATCCGTTTGTTTGTCGCCGCGGATTCATACCGATGGCTTGGATTTCTTCCATCGCGGCGGCACCTCTTCGGCTCTCAGGAGGGAAAGCCGATTTTCCTTCTTGGAAGCGACGAATTCGGACGTGATATCTTCTCACGCCTGGTCTTTGGGGCACGGATCTCGCTTCTCGTCGGTTTCCTCGGGGTTGCCATCTCTTTCTTCGTGGGGATGTTGCTGGGGGGAATCTCGGGGTTCGTGGGAGGTTGGATTGACCAGATGACCATGCGCGGTTCGGAGCTGTTCATGGCGCTGCCCGGCCTTTATCTGCTCCTGACCCTGCGATCCGTATTTCCCAAACAACTTTCCCCAACAGCGAGCTTTTTTCTAATCATCAGCATTCTCTCCCTGGTGAACTGGGGTTCGATTGCCCGCGTCATCCGCGGAATGGTTCTTTCGTTACGAGAAAACGATTTTGTCGAGGCAGCCCGGGCAGTGGGTGCTTCAAGAGCACGGGTCCTTACCCGGCATATCCTCCCCAACACTGCTCCTTTTCTGCTGACTCAAGCGTTGTTAAGCATTCCATATTACATTTTGGGCGAAATTGCCCTATCGTTCCTGGGATTGGGAATTCAAGAACCCAATCCAAGCTGGGGCAACATGCTGGCCTCAGCCCTGGATATCACCGCCCTCACGGAACGACCGTGGATTCTTGCGCCCGGTGCTGCCATCTTTTTGGTCGTGTTGGCCTTCAACCTATTTGGGGAAGGGTTGAACGACGCATTCAAGCCCAGAAGGTAGAGGCCTTCCGCCATCGACGGCATCCTTGATCATTTCTCCTTCCGGCCCGCCTGACAGGGTTTTAAGGCTGGACCCTTCAGGGAGGCGGTCTCCTTGTCGTTACTCGATTGTCCGGCCTCCAACCTCTTCACGGTTATTTTGTGCTACAATTCTCCCACTCCTGGGGTTTGCTGAATCCACGCAACTCAGATGCGCCTGGCCTTTCCGCCACGGCAGACTCGCCTGACTGAGGAGCAACCGCCTTAATGTCTTTGATGCTTCAGGAAATCGATGAGCAACCCGGCGTCCTCGAGCGCACTCTGAATGCAGAATGGAAACATGCCGAGCAGTTGAGCCGAGTTCTCGCGCGGCGGAGTCCTTCCTTGATTGTGCTGGTGGCTCGAGGAACCTCCGATAACGCCGCCCAATTTGGCCGGTACCTCCTGGAAATTACGACTGGGATCCCCGTGTCACTGGCGGCGCCTTCGGTCCACACGTTGTATCGGGCCAGACTACGCCTTTCCAATACGCTTGCGATTGGAATCTCTCAGTCCGGAGAATCTACCGACATTAACCTTACGATTCAGCACGCCAAAGAGTGCGGCGCCATGACCGTCGGGATCACCAATGATTCCCGGTCCACCCTGGCCTCCCTTGTGGACGAGATTTTTGTCACACGGGCTGGCCAGGAAAGAAGTGTGGCCGCGACTAAGACTTATACCGCCCAGCTCATGGTGCTTTACCTTTTGGCGGCTTGTCTTCGAGGATTTCCCGATGGGTGGAGCAAATCCCTGACGCGCATCCCCGGATGGACCGCACGATCCCTCTTATTAAAAGCGAGCATCCGCGAGATTGTGGAGCGATATCGTTTCATGCGTCAGTGTGCTGTGGTCGGCCGCGGCCTGAATTATGCCAATGCCTTTGAGCTGGCGATTAAGCTGATGGAAACCTGCTATGTTATGGCGGAGCGTTTTTCATCAGCAGATTTCCTCCATGGCCCGATCGCCATGGTGGAAGGAGGGTTCCCCGTCATTCTCTTTGCTGCGCCCGGAAAAGCTTTTCGCGACATGCTCAGGCTCACGCGTCGACTGATGCAATTAAAGGCCGAGACCGTTGTGATTTCCAGCGAGGCCCAGATCCTTAAGTTCGCTACGCGCGCATTGAAAATGCGAGACCGGATCGATGATCTCTATTCTCCAATCCCTTACATTGTTCCCGGCCAAATCTTCGCAGCTTTACTTGCGGAAACGAAAGGGCTGAGTCCGGACACCCCTCGATCGCTTAGCAAGATCACCCGAACAGTCTGATAAAGTTCAGGTGGGGCCTCAACCCGTGAAACAACTTGTTCGAAAACCAAGCCGATTGTATCGCAACGGTCTCCCATGAGATCGGAGGACTGCAAATCCCCGAACCCGGAAGCCACCAATCGGCAGAAGTGATCCTATGAAGATACTCATCGGAATTGACGGAGGCGGGACCAAGACAGAAGCGGCAGCCGCCACCGAGGGAGGGGAAATTATCGGCACGTTTGAAGCCGGGCCGTCGAACGTCTTCAAGGTTGACTTCGCCGCCTCTGCTGCGGCGCTCGAAAACGTGATTGAAGGTTCCTTAGCGAAAGCCCATGCCAGCCGGGCCGAGGTCGTCTCCATCTGTGCCGGTTTGGCTGGGGTCGATCGCCCTACCATCCAGAAGCAGATCACCGATATCCTGTACCGGATTGTCCCCATCGACAGGATCTCGGTGGTGGGCGACGCGACGACGGCACTGATGGGGGCCACGGAGGGGGAACCGGGAATGGTGGTCATTTCCGGCACCGGTTCCATCGCTTATGGCATGAACGCTCAGCGTCAACGCGCCCGTGCCGGTGGTTGGGGGCATATCGTCGATGACTTCGGAAGTGGCTATGACATCGTCCGGAATGCCTTCAACGAAGTCTTTCGGGCTCACGATGGGCTGGAACCTCCAACCCGTCTGACGCAAGCCTTCCTCGACACCCTTCATGCCGAAAATGTGGACAATCTGTTGATTGCGATCCACCGGGATTACACGACCGCCGGCAAAATCGCTTCCTTGTTCCCTCTTGTCCAGTCCGTCGCTGATGGCGGTGACATCATTGCCAACAAGCTTCTGGAACGGGCAGGGCATGATCTTTCTTCCACCGCAGAGGCCGTCGTGCGCAAACTGGACTTATACAACCAGGATTTCATTTGCGGAACGACGGGCGGAGTGTTTCAATCCAGCCGGCAGGTTCGAGATTCCTTCGCGTGGTATGTTCACCGGTTCGCCCCTCGCGCCAATGTCTGTTTTCCCAGGAAGTCAGCCGTGGAGGGAGCCCTCATGCTCGCGAGGGCAAATTTTCAAGGCAGAAGGATGTTCTAGCCCCTTTCGTCGCCCCACCTCCTGGTCGCTCTTGTCTCAGACCAAAGCCAAGGAGGGCCATCTCGACACTTCAGGGAGCGACTCACGGGAAATGGTTGAGGTGGACTCAGAAGGGCCTTGCTCCCAAATCTGAATTTATTGGAGACTTCGCTTGCAACTCACATGGATTGACTGGCTCGCCATCGCGGCCTATTTTTTATTCAATATTCTCATCGGCCTCTATTACCGCAAGCGTGCGACGGGTTCGACCGAAGACTTCTTCATCAGTGGCCGCAATGTGTCCTGGTGGCTGGCAGGGACCTCCATGGTGGCCACCACGTTCGCCGCGGATACTCCCCTGGCGGTCACCGGGATGGTGGCCAGCTACGGAATCGCAGGGAATTGGCTGTGGTGGAGCATGCTGATGAGTGGCATGCTGACGGTGTTTTTTTATGCCCGGCTGTGGCGCCGGGCCGGCGTGCTCACAGATGTCGAATTTGCAGAGATTCGGTACAGCGGCAAACCAGCGGCCTTCCTCCGGGGATTTCGATCCCTTTACCTCGGGCTGCCCATCAACTGCATCATCATGGGATGGGTCAATCTCGCCATGGTCAAGATCCTGATGATCATCTTTGGCGTCACCAAGCTTCATGCCCTCATGCTCGTCTTTGCGATCATGTTGGTCACCGCGATGATTTCGACGCTCTCAGGGCTTTGGGGCGTGCTGGTCATGGATCTCTTCCAATTTGTCTTGAAGATGGGCATGGTCATCATCCTGGCCTATTTCTCTGTCAAGGCGGTTGGGGGCATGGGCGCGCTGAAGGAGAAGCTGATGGCGCTGGACGCGGCGAAGGAAGCGACCAGCGGGGGACAAGGTTCGATTCTCTCGTTCCTGCCGACCGTCGGGTCTCCGTGGATGCCAATGATCACTTTTTTTGTTTACATCGCCATCAATTGGTGGGCGACATGGTATCCCGGCGCAGAACCGGGGGGCGGAGGTTACATTGCCCAGCGGATTTTTTGTGCCAAGGATGAGAAGAACTCGCTGCTGGCGACCCTCTGGTTCAACATCGCCCATTACGCAATGCGGCCTTGGCCGTGGATTTTGACCGCCCTGTGCTCGCTGGTTCTTTACCCCACCCTGGTTGACAAGGAATCCGGGTTCATCAAGACCATCGTCGATCCCAACGTATTTCCGGTGGCCCTGCGAGGGGTGATGATCGCCGCTTTTGCCGCGGCTTATATGTCCACCATTGGAACACAACTCAACTGGGGCGCCTCGTACCTGGTCAATGACTTCTACAAACGCTTCTTGCTAAAAGGACGACACGAGAAGCATTATGTCCGGATCTCCCAGGCGACCACGATCCTGATTATGGTAATTTCCTGTGTCGTCACTTACTACCAGGACTCGATCTCGGGGGCGTGGAAATTTCTGATTGCCATCGGGGCGGGGACCGGCAGCGTTTACATCCTTCGCTGGTTCTGGTGGCGCATCAATGCCTGGAGCGAGGTCGCGGCGATGGCAACCTCGTTTTTCGTGTCGCTCATGCTGCAGTTCTACTTTAAACTGAGCAGTGACAACCCCCGCGACTTTGCCTGGATCGTTATCATTACAGTCGCTTGTTCAACCACCGTTTGGCTGGCAGTGACGCTGATGACCGCCTCTGAAAAGAAAGAGACCTTGCTTTCGTTTTATCGACGCGTTCGACCAAGCGCTGCCTTGTGGGGGCCGATCGCCTCTGAGGCCGCCGACGTAATCCCCAGTCATGATGCCTTTTTCAATTTCCTCGACTGGATCTCAGGTTGCGTCCTCGTGTATATGACCCTGTTCGGCGTCGGAAAGATTATCTTCGGGCAAACGGGAACCGGCATGGTGTTTCTTGTGATCGCTGCCGCCGCAGGATATGTCATCTATTGGGACCTCAACCGCCGAGGTTGGAAAACGGTCCTCGAGTAGGCTCACTTTGTTGGGCCCTCGATGAGCCCTCAAGGAGGCGGTTCGGAGGGGCAGCACGATATCGGGTTCCAAGAACCGACCCGGCCGGTCGGTGGCGGCTTGAATCGAATGAGCATTTCTTCAGAAAAATCTGTGCCGAACCCCGTCCGCCTGTTCCGCTCAGCAACGGGGCTGACCGATCTCTTGCACGTGTTATCGATTGCGGCGCCGCTCTTCCTGATTTTGCTGGGAGCCTATATAATCTATGGAAACCTTATCGCCGACTCTGTTGCCCGGACCGCCGTGTTGGTGGCGATCTTGGCTGTCGTCGCAGCCCTGGCGCCCGTGGGAAGCCGCCTCAAACATGTCGACATCACGGAAAACGGCTTGCGGGTGCTCTCCTCCCACATCCCGCCTTATGACATCGCTTTCGCGGATATCGAGCGGATTTCCATGGTGCCGGTGTTTGGTATTGTGAAGCTGAAAGTGAGTGCATCGGAAACCTTGCCGAGTGACTCGGTTTGGATCATCCTTGAAACACCTGATGGAAGGACCAGGCAAGAGGTTCTAGAGGAATTCCGGGGGTTCTTACAGGGGCACCTCGGAGCTTCCGGCCTTTAAAGATCTCAATTGACCCGTGAGAAACAAAAAAGACTTCAACCGACTAACGACAGAAGCCCGCAATCCAAGAACGCGGCAACTTGACGTTCTGCCGACGCGACAGCTTGTTGAACTGATCAACCGCGAGGATCATAACGTCGCCAAAGCCGTGGGGCGCTCTGTGGCTCAGCTCACGCGCGCTGTAGAGATAATCTCGAGCCAGGTGGCGAAGGGGGGACGTTTGATTTACATCGGGGCGGGCACCAGCGGGAGGATTGGAATCCTTGATGCCGTTGAATGCGCTCCTACCTTTAACACCGATCCGGACCAAATCCAGGGGATGATCGCGGGCGGATTTGATGCTTGCTATCGCGCCATTGAGGCGAACGAGGATGATGCGGATGCAGGGGCCCGTGACCTGCTCAAGAAGGGGGTCTCCGCACGGGATATCGTGGTGGGAATTGCCGCGAGTGGGCGGACCCCCTACACCTGTGGGGCGTTGCGGTTTGCCAACTCCATGGGTGCGAAAACCATCGCCGTGGTCAACAACCCGCGCTCCGAGATGAAGAAGATCGCCGACCTCACCATTGAAGCCCTCACAGGCCCGGAGGCCCTGACGGGATCAACCCGCATGAAAGCGGGCACAGCCCAAAAAATGATTTGTAATATCCTTACGACCGCCACCATGGTTCGGCTCGGCGCTGCCTATTCGAACCTGATGATTAATGTCCACATGAAGAACGAGAAGTTGCTGAACCGCGGTCTGACGATCTTGCACGAAATCACCGGGGCCGGTGAGCCAGAGGCTCGCAAAGCGGTGGCCTCGGCTCGAGGTGACCTGAAAATCGCAGCCGTTATGCTCGCACGAAAGTGCAACGCTGCCCAGGCCCGAGACCTCCTGAACGGAAGAGAGGGAAACCTGCGGAAGGCGCTTGAGAAAACCACGCCTGCAAAGAAGTGACTGCGGGCACCCGACCCCAGTTGGACTCATTATTATCTGACGAGAGCGACTGAAAAATTATGCTGACTGCCATTCGAACAAAGTCCGTGACAACGCCACGGGAAGAAATCCAGGAGGCCGTGATTCTGGTCGAGGGGGGGGTTGTCAAGCGGGTGGCCTCCAGAGCGGATCTGGAAATCCCGGCGGAAGCAAGCATCGTAGACGCACCGGACACCACTGTTGTGCCGGGTTTTCTCGACATCCATGTGCATGGCGGTGCGGGACATGATGTGATGCACTCTTTCGACGAATCGCTTTCGGCCGTTGCGACTTCCCTCTTCCGCCACGGCACGACGGCATTCTATCCGACCACGGTAACCGCCTCGAGGGACCAGACCCTCCGGGCGGTCGAGTTTCTGGGCCAGGCCATTAAGCGGATTGAGGCCGGAGAGTTTCCCGGACAGAATCGGGAACCGATGGCCCTCCCATTGGGCATCCATCTCGAAGGGCCTTTCATCAGTACGGCCAAACCGGGGACCCATCCGGCTCAACACATTGCTGCGCCTTCCAAGGAGTTTCTCAACGACCTGCTCGATGCCTCCGACGAACGCATCGAACTCCTCACGGTCGCTCCGGAGGCCGAGGGAGCGGTTGAATTCATACGTTATGCAAGATCGTTGGATCTCAAAATCGGTTTGGGTCACAGCAACGCCACCTTTGAGGAGACGGAAAGGGCCATCAATGCCGGCGCCACCCACGCCGTCCACTTGTTCAATGCGATGCGACCCTGGAATCATCGCGACCCGGGAATTGTGGGGGCCGCCCTGGCTGATCCGCGCCTGTCGTGTGAGGTCATTGCCGACGGGATCCATGTCCATCCACTGAATGTCCAAATTGCCTTTCGACAAAAGTCCTATGAGAGGATACTGGGGATTACGGATGCCACCAGTGCCACCGGCATGCCAGATGGACGTTATCAATTGGCGGGATTTGAAATCGAAGTCAAAGCCGGCGTTTGCCTCGGCCCGGACGGCCAGCTGGCGGGATCAACCCTTACACAGGATCGGGTAGTGAAGCATTTTGTCGATTGGCATTGCTGTAATTTCCGGGAGGCCATCCAGACCACCACTCTGAACATCGCCCACCTCATGGGAATCGAGGCCCACCACGGACGAATCGCCGAGGGGTCGCTGGCACGATTCAATTTTTATGACGAAAATCTGAAGTTCGTGGGAGCAAAGATCTTCTAGTCCATTTCCGCGAGCATTCATCCCCCCACCGTCCACCGGCGTGAGCGCGATGGTCGCAAATCATCCGTTCCTTAACTCTACTCCCTGGACAAATTGGAAGTGGAGTCCGGCCACCGGACTTGAGCTCCGTCGAGCCGTTGTCTCCGGTCGTCTTTTGAATAGGAATCCGGGGGTCCAAGCGCTAGCTTGCAGGTCGTCTGGCGACGGGGGTCGAATCCAGAAATTCAATCACCGCCTGGTTGAATTCCTCAGGATATTCGATGGGGACGTGGTGTCCGGCGTTGGCAAACACCTTCAACCGGGAGTTTGGAATCATCTGGTGGAGACGCCTGGAATTGTCAGGCGAAATGATGCGGTCCTCGCTTCCCGCAATAATCAAAGTCGGAATTCTCAGGGAAGGCAGCCGATCTTCACTGACGTATCCTACGGCGGAAAGCAACTGTCGGAAGTAGGCAAACCGGGGGGGCCGCGACTGTCGCTTGAACTCCACCAATGCGGCAACGCGATCTGGGTGCCGCTCGGCAAATCCGGGAGCTGTTCCGTAAGCGATCTCGAGCCGGGAGATCTCATCGCTCACGCTTTCCTGATACTCCGCCAGATAGGCGAGCGTCTCCGGATCGGGCTGGGCAGCCGTGGCACCCCCATAAAGGGTGGAGCAAAGAATCAGATGCGTCACCCGGTCGGGATGGGACAGCGCCACTTCCTGCGCGATGATCCCCCCCATGGAGATGCCCAGAACGCTGGTCTGAGGTATTTTTAGTGCATCCAGCAGGCCCACCGCATCGTCGGCAAACATTTTCATCGAATACGGAATGTCAGGCTTCGCAGATTGACCCGATCCACGATTGTCGAAGGTAATGACCCGGAAGTAACCCTTTAGCCCGGCGACCTGCCAATGCCACATCGGCGTGGCATAGCTCAGGCCCTGAATAAGGACCAGCGGCTCTCCTGCACCGTGCTCCTCGTAATAAATCTCAATGCCGTTGCCCTTAATGGTTGGCAAGACCGGCCTTTCCTGGAAGTCACCAATTGAAGGGTTCGACAGAAGAAGGTAAAAATCCCTCGACGCCCCAAAACAAAAAAGGGACAGGCTTTCTCAATGGCCAGAAGCCTGCCCCTCAACTCGCTCAGAAAGAAAATTTCAATGCAAATTGGATAACCCGGGGCCCTGCGCTGGAAGATGTTATCGTGCCAAACGTTCCGGGCACGAGGGTATTGTTGTTGGGGAGCGCGAAGTTCACCGTGTTGAAGACATTGAAAAACTCTGTGCGGAACTCGAGCTTCGTTTTCTCGCTGACCGGCACGAATTTGATGAGGCTGAAATCGACGTTGCGTTGATCAGGACCGATGATGATGTTGCGTCCGGACGTCCCAAACGGTGGAGTGTTTGTGCACGTGGGAGAGAAAACCGAAGTGTTGAAAAAGCGATTGAGCCGATCGTTGACGGAGCCCGATAACCCGACCGATCCTGAGGAGAGAAGATCCGCCCGATTGAAAAGGGCCGAGCCAGAGGCGCACACTGCCGAGAATGGGATGCCCGACTGGAGGGTGACAATTCCAGAGATTTCCCAGTCATTGACTACCGTCTTTGCAAATCGTGAACTCCCGCCATAGAACTTGGGCAGATCGTACACCCCGCTGAGAACGAAGCGGTTTCTGCGGTCAAAGTCGGAGAGAGCACGCTGTGAGTTGCGGTTCTGCTGATCCCCGGGCAGCCCGATCAGTTCGTTCGTCGCCGCCCCCGATACATCATCAATCGACTTGGAATAAGTGTAAGAAGCAAGGAATTGAAGGCCACTGCTGAACCGCTTCATCACACTCGCCTGCAACGAGTCATAATGGGCGTCCGCAGTCGTTTCGGCACTCTGCAACCCGTTCAGGGCTTTGTTATTCGAGAAGCCGGAACCGGTGAACGGGGCCGTTTCACTGGCACCCTGGTTGAAAGTGAATACGTTTATGAGCTTTGTCCCTTTCGAACCCACATATCCAATATCAACCAGCCAGTTCTTCAATGGCTCCCACTGGAAGCCAAGATTGTACTGATAGACGTAAGGGGTGCGGAAATTTGGATCTACATAGAGTCCGCTGATGGGGGTTCGAACGGTCGGGAGTGGAATTCCGCCAAATGAGAATGGAATCGGCGAAGGAATCGTTGCAGGGTTAATCGGGAAAGAGAGGGTCGTCAAATTTGGAAAGGGATTTGCGAACGATCCCAGTCCCAGCCCGACAACGTCAAAAGGATAATTGAATATCTGGAGGTTGGCGATGCGCGTGGAGAAACGGTCAAAGTAAACCCCGAAGCCCCCTCGAAGGACGAAATTCTTGCCAACTGAGGGTTTCCAAGCAAAGCCAAACCGCGGCGCAGCATTCCAGTCGTTCGGGTTTAGGGTGTCTCCAGGCTTCAAGGTCGCAAAACCATTCGGCGGACTGCAGGGCTTGGCAATGGTGCAAGGCAATGTGTTGTGGGCAAACGCATTCACATCAAAATTGACCAGTCGGCCACGGACTTCGCTGATGCCGCCGTTGAGGCCCACGCGGAATCCTGCATTGATTGTCAAACTGTCAGAAACGCGAAAATCGTCCTGCACAAACCAGGCGAGATCCGTCGCCCGCATCCCGCGGTCGGGGACACCATTGCCTAGCAACCCGAAGGCAATATTGCCCGCCAGAAAATCGCGGAACGAATTAAAGTTGATCTGGCCTCGTGAGAAAAAGTTGAAGAAGAAATCCACATGATACCGCCGAACATCCCCTCCGAACTTGAGGAGATGCCGCCCCCGCGTATAAGACAGGGTGTCCGACCAAGTAAAGGTCTCGGTTGTCGATCGCTGGTCGGCCAATGTCGTGGAGCCCACTGAGAATAGGCCCAGCACCTGGATCGTTGCCAAACCGGGGAACTGAGCGGCGAGCGGATTGTTGATCCCAAACTGCGAATTGGTAAACGGCTCTTGCGGGCTCGAGGGTCCGTTGATACGGCTGAATCCAAAGCGGGCTTCGTTGATAACCTGCGAGCTGAAGATGTGCGTATCAGCAATCGAAAATACACGGTTACGAAACTCAATATTCCCGCCGTAGCCTGGCAACTGCTGGGGGTTGCTGCCCACAAAACTGAACAAGGACTGAAATTGGGGGGTGTTCGAAAAAAAGAATTTGCCCGAGAGTTTGTTGTTGGCCGTCAGGGCTTGATCGATGTTTATGTTGATTTGATCTTCACGGAATCGCGACACCCCGCTGAGGGGAGTGCTGATCAAACTCGTCGCCGTGGCTCCCTGTCCAGCCGCACTTGGGATCGCAAATTGACCGTTGGGCAATTTTGCCTGAAGGAGCGCGCGACTAATGGGGCTAAGTGTGATTGCAGGGTTTGGAGGGGGCAGCTGTGCTGAAAACTGAGCGGTCAGCGCGTTAAGTGCGGCATCGCTCCGGTCATTTGTCAGGCCGGAGGGAATGTTGGGGAAGGTCAAACTATTGTTTAAGGAGGCCCCATTCCGCTCACGCGTTCCCTGGTATGAGAAAAAGAAGAAGGTCTTGTCTTTAACGATGGGACCGCCCAGCGTGCCGCCAAATTGATTGCGCGTTAGAATCGGGCGAGGCCGTCCCTTGGCGTTGAGGAAGAAATCGTTAGCGTTCAACACCCGGTTGCGCAGGAATTCATACACATTCCCATGGAATGAATTGGAGCCGGATTTGGTGACTGCAGCGACATTACCGCCGCTGTTGCGACCTTGGGAGGCATCGTACATGGAAGTCTGTACAATGAACTCTTGAATGGCATCTGGGGCTGGAACCGAGACGTTCGGGGTCGAGTTCGTCCCGGGACTGTTGACCTCCGTGCCGTTTACCACCACATTATTGCTGGTGCTGCGCTGACCGTTCACTGAGATGTTGGAGTCGCCTCGGCCGAGCTCGGTATTGTTCGACAACGAAGCGCTCGTTCCGGGAGAAAGAGTCAACAACTGTTGGAAATTGCGGGTGGGCAGCGGCAACTGGCGGATGGTGGATTCCTCGATGACGCGGCCTTCGGTTGGCGTGGAAGTCTGCAGGATGTCCGCATTCGCCGTTACGGTAACGGTTTCCTGAGTTTGAGACACCTCCAGTTGAACGTCGAGGTCGCGCACTTCCGTGACCGCCACCTTGACGCCTTCGATCTTCTTGGTGGTGAACCCTTTCAGCGAAAATTCGGCGGTGTACGATCCCGGGCGGAGCAGAGCCGCCACATAATTTCCGGTCGCATCCGTCGTCAAAGCACGACGTTCCCCGGATTCGGAGATCAAGACGACGCTCACACCCGGGATGACAGCGCCCGTCGCGTCGGTCACCACCCCGCGCAGGGTTCCTGTGGTCGCCTGCGCCCACAGTGAGGAGCCGGCTAGCCCTGCCAGAACCAGCGTCACAGCCAGCAAGGAAATCATCATTCTTCTTATGCTCATAACGTCCTCCTGAATAGACCACTTTGCGGAGCGGCCCTTCTGAAATTGACCTCAGCCTGTGGTTCTGCGGCTCACCTCGAAACTCATCCCCTGTCAACAGCCCTGAAGCCGCCTGTAGAAATCCGAAAATGTGTCAATCACCTGCTCGTCATTCATTCCCAGGTGATGCGAGCCGCGAAACAGTCGCTCCACCAGGAAATAATTAAAAAACTGCATCCACATGGAGGCGAAGACGACGGCCGGATCCGCCCGGTCCTTTCCTCGTCGGCGACTCCCTTTTGCAAATTCCTGGGCGTACTGCCGCCGGAAGAGGTCCGTCAACCCCGGAAAAAACTTCTTGAAATGCCGGTTTCCGAATTCCGTCACGTCCACATACATCAGCAACCAGAAATCGCCGTGCCGGTACACCAGATCCCGGATCCTCCGGGCCATGGCCTTCACCTGGCCTGCCTCGAAAGGATCGTCGACCGAATCGAGCAGTTTCTGCCTCTCCCGGTTCATCACGACCGCGTAGTGATTGACGATCGAGGTGAACAGTTCATCCTTCGTCCGGTAATAATTGTAAATGTTCCCGAGGGACACCCGGGACCGCTGGGCGATCTGGCGCATGGACGTTCCGTGAAAACCCTGCGCGCAGAACAATCTCAGCGCCACCTGTTCGATTTTTTCTCGATTCGCATCAATGACCGTGGGATGGAGCTTGGGCATGTGCTTCCCTCTGGACGGGATCAACCCTCAGGATGAGATGCGGCGATTTCAGGTGCACTCAACAAAAATGAACGTTTGTTTTTTAATAATTTTCTCGCTTCTTGTCAAGTCTTTTCTGAGCTTGTGAATTGTAGACACATCAAAGAGCCCTTCAGGACCTGAACCGGCGCGCGCGGGGACAGCTCAGGGCCGAGGGAGCCGCACCATGCTACGGCGTCGCTCCCCGCTGGGCTCTTCCCTCACACCGCCGGTGGCTGCCCTCCCCGGGGCTTCAGTCGTGGTCTGACGACGGCTATCGACGGCGGTCCTTGGCTGCCCACGACCGGCTGTGGTACCATCGCGCCGCAAAGGGAAAGGAATTGAAACCGCTATGGATCAACTTCGGATTGGGGGTGGCACTCCTCTTCGGGGGACGGTGACGATCGGTGGGGCGAAGAACGCCGCGCTTCCAGCCATGGCTGCGGCACTTCTGACTCCGGAAGAGGTCCGCCTCGAGAATCTGCCTCACGTGTGGGACATTCGAACGCTCCGGCGGCTCCTCGAAGTCATGGGGGCTGAGATCTCCGCCCGCGAAGATCTGGCCGCCCACCGCTGTTCGATCCGCGCTGAACGACTCTCCTCCCTGGAAGCCCCCTACGACCTCGTCAAGACCATGCGCGCCTCCGTGCTCGTCCTGGGACCGCTGGTCGCCCGCTTTGGCCATGCCCGGGTCTCCTTGCCGGGAGGGTGTGCCATCGGCGCCCGGCCCATCGATCTGCATATCAAGGCGTTGCGGAAGCTCGGAGCCAGAATTTCCACTTCTCACGGCTACGTGGTGGCCAAGGCCGACTCCCTGCATGGAGCGGACATCTATTTCGATAAAATCACCGTCACCGGGACCGAAAATATCATGATGGCGGCGACGCTGGCCAAAGGCAAGACCACCTTGCGGAATGTGGCGCGCGAGCCTGAAATTGTGGACCTAGCCGCTCTCTTGATCGCGATGGGGGCCCGGATTGAGGGCGCGGGAACAGACACGATCCTCATCGAAGGGGTCGAATCCCTCCACGGGGCCACCCACCAGATTATTCCGGATCGCATCGAAGCCGGCACTTTCCTGATCGCGGCCGCCATCACGGGAGGCGACGTGACCCTCCGCAATTGCAACGCTTCCCACCTGACCTCGGTGGTGGGAAAACTCATTGAAGCCGGGGTACGCATTGAGATCCCCGATTCCACCACCATCCATTACTGCAATCATACCTCGGTGCGGGCCGTGGATCTGACCACGTATGAGTATCCCGGCTTTGCCACCGATCTGCAGGCCCAGTTCATGGCCCTGATGACGCAGGCTCAAGGCAGTTCCATCATCACGGAAACGATCTTTGAAAACCGCTTCCTGCATGCCTTGGAGCTCATCCGGATGGGGGCCGATATTTCCATCGATGGCCGCCGCGCTATCGTTCGCGGACCAACCCCCTTGAGCGGCGCCAACGTGATCGCCTCCGATCTGCGCGCCTCTGCCTCCCTGGTGCTCGCTGCCCTCGCAGCCCAGGGAGAGACCGTGATCGACCGCATTTACCATCTTGACCGCGGTTATGAACAGATTGAGGAGAAACTTTCCGCTTTGGGGGCAAAGGTAGAACGGTTGACAAGCGCTTAGCGCGTCCACTTGGGAGCACAAACGCAACTCCACCTCTCCAATTCTGGTGGATATCCCGGTGCTTCTTGTGTTTCCTTGGAGATGATTACAGATTCGGTCTTCTACAACGTACCGGCCTCGAGCGCCACCACGTGATCGCGCATCACGAATTCGTGGACGAGCGGATCGCGTGACGCAAAGAACTCGTCGCGTGTCCCGAGAAAATGGACGCGACCCTCCTCCAGAAGGACCACCCGCTCCGCCACTCGCCGGGTCAATTTCAAATCATGCGTGACCACGACCGCGGTCAATTTGTATTGATCATGGAGGCGTTGAATCAGCCGAGCGACGAGCTGCGATTGGATTGGATCGACCATGGTGGTCGGCTCGTCATAGAGGATGGCCTCCGGCTCCGCTGCCAGGGCCCGGGCGATCGCGACACAGCGTTTATGGCCGGTGGACAGGTCCTTCGGGTAAAGGTCCACGAGATCCTCAAGGTCCACCATCTTCAAGAACCGGATGGCTTCGCGTCGCGTCTCCTCATCGCTGAGGGGATGTTTTTCATTCACGGCGAAGGTTACGTTTTCTGCAACCGACAGGGAATCAAATAAGCCTCCCGACTGGAACACCAGCGAGATACACCGTCGCAACGAGGTCAACTGCCGCTCATCCATGGCCACGATGTCCTGCCCCTTGACGTTGATCTTGCCCCGGTCGGGCTTCATGAATCCCACCATGTGCATCAGGGTCACACTCTTGCCCACCCCGCTGCGACCCAGGATCGCCAGGGTCTCCCCTTTGCGCAGGTCGAAGGACACGTCGATCAGGACCTTCTTTTCGTCGAAGGACTTGTAGACGTGCTCGAACTGTATGAAGGGGGTCTCGCCCTCAACCCTCAACATTGACTGATCCGTTTCACTCATGAGGATGCAACCGCGGCTATCCGGTCTCTTGGCCTCAACTTTCTTTTCTTGCAGCCAGCAGTTCTTCGGGAGTATTTACGTTTGTAAAAATCTTGAAATCAGGAGAGAAGTGCCTGATTTCACCCGTGCCGATGACCCGCAACTTCCCGAGGGAATCATAAAAAGAGCTCACCTTGTACCGCTTGGCCGCAATCGAGGATTCCACCGCGGGTAGGCAAGCCCGGGAATACACCGTGCAGAGCGGTTGGTATTCTCCTGACCCGTCCACCGGCACGGCGATGTCGGGCTTTTCGACCATGGCAGCGCCTACCAGATAGCGGAGAAATCTCTCCGTCATGAATGGCAAATCACAGGCAAGAAAAAGGGCGTACTCGTGCTTCGAGTGACGCAGCCCCGTGAGAATTCCCCCCAGGGGACCGCACGGCTCCACCGCGTCTTCAATGATCTCGACGTCCAGACCCAGACTGGCGTACCGCTCCTTCGGCCCTATCAATGTGCAGCTTTCGCACACCGATTTCAAAAGTCCCACCGAACGCGCCATCAAGGTTTGTCCGCTCACCTCGATCAAGGCCTTGTCTTCACCCATCCGGGAGCTTCTTCCACCGGCCAGCAGAAAGCCTGCTATGGGATAAATGGATGCCATCGTGCTATCCTCCGCAACCGTCCACATAGACCCGCGATCATGACCCCTTTTCGTCTCCGCTCGCCCATCGACCACGGGGTGGATTCCAACGCGTCTCGCGCCCAAAAATGATCTATAATATGAGAGATTAAAACTGCGGGCACATAAACTATGAACACGCTGATCAAAAAACTCAAATCATGTCGCTTTTCCAAGGCCGCCGAAGCCCCGAAGCGGGACGAACCCTTTCATGATACGCGTCACCACTGCGATCACCCGAAAATGCGGGTGGACTGGACCCTTGAGAAATGTGGTGACTGCACGGTCTACGAGCCCGTACCCAAACCCGATCCGTTGCACTCCTCGAAGCATTGAGCATTCCCAGAAGTCTGAGGGCAACATCGTCGACTGGCCTCTCTGGCATGAACTCAATTTGGGCTGCGAACGAGTTGTAGGGCCGGGATGCCGGTGCGCGTCCGATCAATTCAAGCCATCACCACTCTCGCGAGAGAGATCCTGGCGGGGAACCATGCACGCCATGACCCTCGGATGGACAGCGCCCAGCCTGTTCGGTTCCAGGTCACGCCGCTGGCTTCAGGACAGTGCACACGGACGCGCAAATGGGTCCGCCGATGTTGAATGTGGCAGCGGCCTTCGCATTCTTCACCTGCAATTCCGCTGGAACCTTGCCGAGAAGTTGTTGCGCAGCCCAACCGACCATCGCCACGCCGGTCGCTCCGACCGGGTGACCCTTGGCGATGAGTCCGCCCGAAGTGTTGATCCCGCACTCCCCATCCACCCTCGCTTTGCCTTCGACCCAGTATTGGGCCCCTTTGCCATAGGCGGCCTTGCCGATCACTTCAGTCCCGATGGCGCCCATGACGGTGAAGCAATCATGAATCTCGGCCACGTTCACATCCGATGGAGTGATCCGCGCCATGGCATAGGCTTTTCCCATCGCCGCGAAGGCACCCGCCGGCTTGAGAACATCACGCCCCTCTTTTTTGAGGGGATCCGTGGCTTGGGCGTATCCGGCGATTTCAACGCAGCTTGAACGGGGGACGCCCAGTCTCTTCAGTCCTTCTTCAGTCGCCAGGATCATGGCCGCATAACCGTCTGTAATCTGGGAGCAGTCGTAGGTCTTCAACGGGAGACCCTCGACGACATAGCGGTTGATCCCTTCGATCTTCATGGCCTGATCCAGAGTTATCTGGACTCTCTGCATTTGGGCATAGGGATTGTGCCTGGCGTTTCCATACTCATTCACCGCGATCTGGGCCAGGGCTTCCTCGCTGACCTGGTGAACCTTCATATAGCAGTGCATAACTTCCGCAAAGATGTGAGGAAAAATGAAAACCTTTCCCTCCCGCTCGTCAGGATGCGAAAAGTATCCCAGAACCTCCCCGATGAGCTTGCCATCCATTTTCCCTTCGGCATCGCGCATTTTTTCATACCCCACAGCGGCGCCCACTTCACCCAGTCCCAGTTGGAGCTTCTGGATGACCGAAAGAATCGCCTGACCACCGGTGGCACAGGCGTTTTCGACCGCTTCGATCGGTTTTCCTTCCATTCCGGGGACGCTCGCCATCAGCCCGGCCAAGAGTCCCTGCTTGTTCAGCGAGAAATTACAGGCCGCGCCTATGGAGCCCACATCCAAGCTCGAGGCTTCCACCCCGATCGCCTGGCACACCCCCTCGACAGAATTCCTGACGATCTCAGGGACCGTCATGCCCATAAGCTTCCCGAACTTTGATTGATGGTACGCCGCAATGTAAATGGGTTTTAACATAATGCCTCACTCTCCTCGTTTTATTGACCAGAAACAATAATGAATGCCTCGCAGCCGTATTCTAGTCCAAATCCTCGAAAATCGTTAGATGCGCTTTGCCGCACACCCGTCGGCTCCAGTAATCCTTTGGCTTCAGTGGCCCAGCGATTTCCCATTTCTCTCGTGTAGATAGCGCTCCTGCAGTTCTGATTTCACGACCTTTCCATAAGGCGTACGAGGAAGCGTCTCCGTATAGATGAATTCCTTGGGAATTTTGTACTTCGCAAGGCGAGTTGCGAGAAAGCGGGACAACCCCTCGCTGGAGACGGCCCATCCCTCGCGAACGACCAGGAAGGCCACGCCGACCTCTCCCCAGGTGGGGTCAGGCACTCCGATCACCGCGGCATCCTTGATTTCAGGATGGAGAAGCAGTTCTCCTTCGATCTCAGCGGGATAGATATTGACCCCGCCGCTGATGATCATGTCCTTCTTGCGGCCGGCGATGTAGAAGAACCCCTCCTCATCACACTTCACCAGATCGCTCGTATGGAACCACCCTTCCTTGTCGAGGGCTGCAGCCGTGGCATCGGGATTATTCCAATACCCCAGGCTCACGTGAGGGCCCCGAAGGAGCAGTTCCCCCACTTCCCCCGCAGGGGTGATGCGCCCTTCCCCATCGACCAGTCTTGCCTCAGTCAACATCATCGGCTTACCAATGGAACCTGCCTTCCGGACCGACTCCTCGAGGGTCATCGAAAAGCAATTCACTCCCACCTCAGTCAGGCCGTAACCTTGCTTGAAGATGACCCCCCGCTCCTGGTATGCGTCAATAATGTAGCGAGGCAACGGAGCTCCACCGCTTATGAACCAGCGCACATGTGCGAGATCGATGTGTGAATACTCGGGGGCTTCCAATAACATTTTGAAAATGGTCGGGACCCCAAACACGACCGTACATTTCTCCTTTCCGATCGTCCGCCAGACCTCGGAGGCATCGAATCCACGGTGGAGGACGATGGTCCCCCCGATCACAAAAAGAGGAACCAGGAACACCCCCAGACCTCCAGCGTGATACAGTGGGGTGAAAATAGGCGCCACATCCTCCTCTCGAAGCTGCCAGGAAATTGCGGTGTTATAGCCATTCCAGGCCACCATACGATGCGGAATCATGACGCCTTTGGGTTGTCCGGTCGTGCCGCTGGTATACAGCAGGCAATAAAGGTCCTCCGGGTCGCAACGCGGTCCAACCCAACCAGAAGGCTCCAGGGTCTCGGTCGCCTTCCTGTAACTTGTATCCCCTGCATTCCGCGGTTCATCCAGGGAGATCCAATGCTTCAGGATTACTTTCCTTCGGAGTTGATCGACCGTGTCTGAGAGATCTCCCCCGAAGAGGAAAGCACTCAATTCGCTCTCGCGAATGATGAATTCCAGCTCGTAAGGCGTAAGGTGCGTGTTGAGCGGAACCAGAACGAGGCCTGTCTTCCCGGCGGCAAAGAAGGCCTCCAGAAACTCGACCCGATTGTGGGCCAGGATTCCCACCCGATCCCCCTTTTTCAATCCGCACCCTTCGAGCAACAGCCGGCCGCAGCGAATTGATCGCTCATTCAACTCCCGGTAGGTGAATCGTTCTTGAGTCGGAACATACACTAGCGCTGTTTTCTCAGGGGTGAGACGAGACCGTTCTCCGAGGATATCAGCGGAAATCATAGACCACTTCAGACTCTTTTCACCGAATCCTGTTGAGGTGCGTTTATTCAAGTCATTCGGATCGCTGTGGCCGCCTGATTGTAACCCACCCCCGAACCCACCAGGACCAGCAAATCCCCCGAGTGGATCTTGCCCTGCTCGAGGGCGTCATCCAGAGCCATCCCGATGCACGCGGAGCCGGTGTACCCAAATTTCTGCATGACCATGTGCGTCCGTTCCATCGGCAGCCCCAAATCCTTCATGACAAGCTCGATGGTGGGCTTGCGCACCTGCGTAAAGATAATGAAATCGATGTCCTCGATTTCAAACCCGCCGTTCTCCGCCAGACGACGAACGATCTTAGGCCAACCCTGATCGTTGATCTCCGGAGGATACCGATTGATCATGCGCACCTGTGTCCGGCCGGCACGGAGGGCGTCCTCATTGGCCGGCTCGAAGGTTCCACCCGAGTAGATGCCCCAGTAATTATGATACGACCCATCCGCATGAAACGCACTGGCGATAAATCCCGGGCGATCACCGGGCTCAACCACGGCGGCGCCGGCGCCATCTCCATAAAAGAAGGTCATGGGGTCTTTTGGATCCGCCAGCTTGTGCATCAGATAAACACCGACGACGAGAACAGTCCGCAGGGAGGGATTGGCGGCGATCAGACCGGCCGCCGCGTTGAGCCCGGTGGGAAAGGAGGCACAGGCGCAACCGACGTCGAAAGTGCCCGCATTGACGGCGCCGAGCTTGTGCTGGAGAACAACGGATGTGGAGGGAGTGATGTAATCCGGCGAGTCCGTTCCGAGAATAATCAGGTCCACCACTTCAGGCTTCCGATGTGCCCGCTCCAGGGCCTGCCGCGCCGCCGGCAGCGCAACATCGGAGGTGGTCCAGCCTTCCGGGGCATGCCAGCGCGTCAAAATCCCTGTTCCGGATTCCATCTTGTCGACGAAGTCGGGCACATGGGCCAACTGTTTTCGCAGGGTATCATTGCTCACCTCGATTTCGGGCAGAAAGCGTCCCGTCGAGACGATCGTTCCGTAACGGTTCATAAGAATCATCCTTTGTGTTGTGGCAAGAGAACGGGCTGCTAGGTTCCCAAGACAATTCCGCCATCGACCGACAGGATCGCTCCGTGGACGTACGTCGCCGCGTCCGAAGCGAGCCAGACGTAAGCATCGGCAATGTCGTTCGGCTCGCCCATTCGTCCCAGCGGTGTGTGTGAGACCATCGACTGGATCACCTTTTCCGGCATCGCCCTGACCATTTCCGTGGCAATGAATCCGGGGGCGATCGCATTGACGCGAATCTTGTAGCGCCCCAACTCCCGCGCCCAGGTCCGGGTCATGGCAATCACTCCCGCCTTGGTCGACGCATAATTCGTCTGGCCGAAGTTCCCGTACAACCCGACCACCGAGGAGGCATTCAAAATAACTCCCGAGCCCGCCTTGATCATATGGGGGATGACCGCGCGGGTGCAAAGAAAGACCCCCTTGAGGTTCACCGCGATGACCGCATCGAAGGCCTGCTCGGTCATCGTCGAAGCCACCGCCCCCTCCTTCCATTTTACAATCTGCGCATCACTGGTAATCCCGGCATTGTTGACAAGGACGTCGATCTTACCCCATCGTTCCACCACGTCTTGAACTGCGGCGTCCACACCTGTTGCATCGGTCACATCCACCCGGCGGAACAACGCCTCCCCTCCCGCTGATTTCAACTCTTCCAGCAGGGCTGCGGCAGCCGCCTCGCTCACATCCCATGCCGCGACCCGGCTTCCCTCCTGCGCAAAGCGACGGGCCGTCGCCCGCCCGATCCCCGCTGCTCCCCCTGTTACAATCACGACCTTGTTCCTGAGTCCCGTCTCTATCATGATGGCAGCCTCCTCCGTTCAACCCAACCTGTGAGAAACAGCCCTTCAACACCCCGGCAGAATTAAAAAAACGAACGCTCGATCGTTTTGCACGGAAGAATTTAGCGCCGGGACCGGACCGCTGTCAACTGGATCGTGCCCGGTCTCACTTCGTTCCCTGGATGGTCAGCGTCGGGGGGCGTAATAGCCACGACGATAGCGGACCGTGAATTCGGGACGATGGACCTGCACTTTGATGCGCCGGTACTTGCCGTCCCGGGCGGGGTTGGAGGGATAATAACCGATTTGATACTGCCCTTTGAGATCGTAGACAATGTCTTGACATGCCTTCGGCACCTCGTCGAGCGAGTTCACAAAGATCGCCTTGCCTCCACTCTCGTTGGCATAGACATTGAGAGAGGAGCCGTGGACGTTGAGGGCCTGAAGATGGGAGGCCAATCCCATGATCCCGCCCACCCCCTTGAGCCCAATGGCATAGACCAGGGCTTCGTGACTGCGGATCTTGTCGATTACCCCGCCCCCGGGAACATCCAGCCCATCCGAAATCACGACAACCGCCTGTTTCTTATTGGAAGCATCCCGCATCTTGAAGATCGCCTCTTCGACCCCCGCCCCCACCGAGGTGCCACCCTGAGCGACCAACCGGGCGAGAACCCGGCTGAAGTCTGTGTCGGCGGGGGTGAAATCCACCAGGGGATAGAATTGATCGGTAAATCCCAGCACAAAGATTTCATCCTTGGGTGAAAGGGCTTTTGCAAGCAATTGTGCGGCCTCTTCGGCCTTTTCCAGCTTGCCGCTGTTCGCCATGCTTCCACTGGTGTCGATGAGGATTCCGACGGTGACCGGGGTGTCGGTCTCCACGCCAAAGAGGGCGATGTCCTGTTGCACATTGTCTTCAAAGACGGTGAAATCCGTCTTCGCCAATCCGGGGACAATCTTTCCATTCTGGTCGAATACCGTCGTGTGAAGGTTAACCAGATCCACCTGCACCCGGATTGGAGGTTGGCTGGTCTGCTGGGGCTCAAGAGCGCCTTTCTTTTTCTTTTGAGCGAGGGAGAGCGGACCAAAGACCAGGCAGGCCCCTGTCAAAAGTACAAGGAACACACGCGGAGAGGCCTGCAGAAGAAAGCCGGCCGCCGTTCGGATCCGCAGTTTCAAATGACGGGAGAGAATAAGAATGGACATGAGACCGGTTGAATGGAGCGGTGTTCTCTGATCTTCAGCGTAGCGTTGAATACGATGCTGCCTCCTGGTAAATTTCCAACGTCTTTTACTCCATCGTCAACAGCCGGGTGAGCAAGGCGACGCGCTCCGGGAGTCGATCCAGCTGGATGAACTCATCCACCGAGTGTGCGCCGTCGCCGATCACCCCGAGCCCGTCCAGGGTGGGGACCCCGAGGGCTGCCGTGAAGTTGCCGTCGCTGCCCCCGCCCGTCGCACCTTCCGAGAGCCTGAGTCCGAGCTCCCGTCCGATCGCTTCGGCCCGTCTAAATAAAGCAGCGATCCTCGCAGTGCGCTCCAGTGGCGGGCGATTGATGCCTCCGGAGATCTCGAGTTTCGCCCCCGGGTTGAGGGGCCTCAGACCATAAATTCTTCGGGTAAGGCGTTCGCCTTCCCGCGCGGTTTTCACGCGCACATCGATTTCAATCTCAGCTTCCGCGGGGACCACGTTCGATCGCGTGCCGCCCGTAATGAGCCCCACGTTCACCGAAGTGCCGAGCCTGCGGTTCGTCATGGCCTGAAGTCTCAGCACCTGGCGGGACAGCTCCTCAATCGCATTCACGCCGGCTTCGTGGGCGATCCCTGCATGAGCCGCCACCCCCCGGACCCGCAGCCGGAAGACCCCGACACCCTTGCGCGCTGTCTTCAAGCCCCCGTGGGGCGAAATCGACGGCTCCAACACCAAGACATGATCGCTCTTCCTGGCTTCCGAAAGGATGAGGCTTCGCGATGAATGGCTTCCCACCTCTTCGTCAGAATCAAAGAGCGCCACGATGCGCCGCGGCGTTTCGAGCTCTAAATCCCGAATCGCTTTCAAGGCAAAATAGAAGGCCGCAATACTGGCCTTCATGTCAAAAATACCCGGCCCTCTGGCCCTGTTCCCTTCGATGGTGAAAGGAAGCATTTTCAACGTTCCCCCTGGCCAAACCGTATCCGTGTGGCCCAGAACGAAGACCTGTCTCCTCCCCCGACCGGCGCCCAGCCGAAGATGGTTCCCATATCCTCGGACGTGATGCACCTTCGACGTCACCCCAATCGAGCGAAACTTTCTCGAAAGCCAATCCACAAGCCGGTCAATGGCCGCTTTATCATCCGAGGGGGACTCCATCTTCACCAGCTCACCGATCATTCCGACCAGTTGCTCTCGCTGCCCCCTGAAATATTCAATGAGATTCATGTGATTGCCGCGTCATGTTACCCCTCAAACCGATCAAGTCAACAAATCATTTCATCCTGTAGAAGTCAAAGTCAAGGTTCAATCCTGAATTATCTCGCCCTTCTTTAATTTTTTAAAAAGAAACTCTTCTGCTCCCTTTCCGTTTTTGTTTATAATCAGGGCGTACACCACTACGAACCAAACCGACTACAAATCGTCAGTCACTAACCATTCGTTCCGGCAACAGGAGGTCACCATGTGTGGCTCAAGATTCCGTGCGAGTTACGCCGTAATGGTGTGTCTCGCGGCATACCTGTGTTTGACGAGCTTTGGTTTTGCACAAACCTTCCGGGGGACAATCCTCGGAACGGTGATGGACAATTCGGGCGCCGTGGTGCCGGGCGCCGGTATCACGGTGAAGAACTCAGCCACGGGGCTGACGCGGACAACGGCCACGGATACGGTGGGAAATTATGTCGTGGCGGAACTCCCTATTGGAACCTACGAGCTGACGGTCGAAATGAAAGGGTTCCAGAGGGCCGTTGTCACGAACCTGAAAGTTGAGGTGGCGGTGGAACGGCGGGTGGATGTCACCTTGCGGCCGGGCTCGCTTGAGCAAAGGATGGAAGTGGAGGCCTCGGTCCCGCTTGTGGACACCACCGATAACACCCTGGGGGGGTTGATTGAAAGCCAGCAAGCCGAGAGCCTGCCGGTCAACGGTCGTGACTTTAATAAACTCCTCGTTCTGGTCCCCGGAGCGAGCGGGGCCCCGGACGGCACCACGGATTCGCCCGGATCCTTTGGCTTGTTCAGCGTCAATGGCAATCGCGGCCGTTCCAACAATTATCTTCTGGACGGCACCGACATGAATGACGGTTATCGGAATCTGCCGGCCATCAACGAGGCGGGCGTCTTCGGCACTCCCGCCACTATTCTCCCCATCGAAGCGATCGCTGAAGTGGGGGTCCTTTCTCATTTCGAGCCGGAATACGGACGGAACGCCGGGAGCGTGGTTAACATCGTCACCAAGTCCGGGACCAATCAAATTCACGGCAGCGTGTATGAATTCTTCCGAAACGATAAGCTCGATGCCCGAAACTTCTTCAACCCCGACACCGACCCGAAGACGGCGTTCCGGAACAACCAGTTCGGGTTTGTCCTGGGCGGCCCCCTCGTGCATGACAAGACGTTTTGGCTTGTTAACTACGAGGGCCAACGGGAGCGCGTGGGACTGAATAGTGTGGCGCGCGTGCCGGACCCCCGGGAAATTGCCGCGCTTGGAGGCGCCACGAATCCGATCATTCGGGGGATTCTGGCGCGAAACCCGTGGCCTCAGCCCAACCGGCCGGTGCCCCTGTTTGATCCGTCGCCCAACGCCTTTATCACCACTCGCGCCTTCAATAACGTCGACAGCTTTATCGCCAAACTCGATCATACGTTCAACGCCACCAATACGCTGACCGGGCGATACTATTACGGGAACAGCGACCAGAGTTTTCCTCTGGCCATCCTGGCGGGCAACGTCCTTCCCGGCTTCAATACGGTCACCCCGACCCGGGTCCAGCTGGTCTCACTTTCGTACATCCACATCTTCTCCACCACCAAGGTCAACGAAGCCCGGTTCGGTTTCAACCGGTTTGTGGAGAAGTTCCTCCCCGAAGACAACGGCTTCGACCCAAGCACTATTGGGTTGAACACCGGCGCCACCAATCCCCGTGATTTTGGTTTGCCCTTTATTCGAATCCGGAACGATCCCGCGCTTGGATCCTCGATCGCCTCCATTGGTTCAACGCTGTCAGTGCCCCGGGGCCGCGTTGATACCAACTGGCAATTCATCGACAACTTCTCCTGGAAAGTGCCCAAGCACAACGTCAAACTGGGCTATGAATTCCGGCGCACCTTCGTGAACGGCTTTTTTGATGCCGGCTATCGCGGCCGCCTTGATTTCGCATCCCTCCAGGATTTTCTCCAGGGGAATTTGAGTGGCGGTCGCAGCGCCCGGGGCGATTCGCAGCGGGGGACCTTCCAGAACTCTTATGGGTGGTATTTCCAGGACGGCTTCCAGGTCCGGCGCAACCTGACTCTCAACTATGGCCTGCGGTGGGACTACTACGGGGTCATCGGAGAAGAGCGGAATCGGTTCAGCAATTTTGATCCAACCCTCGGCCTCGTCCCCATCGGCTCGAACGGCCTCGACAGGTTGTACAACCGCGACCTCAATAATTTTGCTCCACGCCTCTCAATTGCCTGGGACCTGACCGGAAAGGGCAAGACGGTATTGAGGGCGGGATGGGGACTGTTCTTCGACGCCTTCTCGCAGGACTTCTTTGTCGGCCAACTTCCCTTCAACACGTTCAATCCGGGTGCGGCATACAATCCTATTGGACCCTCTGGTGTTCTTTTCTCTTTCTCCACGACTGACACCTTGCAGCGCGGCGTCCCTGTCTTCACCGGTTTCTCGGATTCCGATGTCTTCGCCACGCAGCGCGACTTGCGCACACCCTACGTGCAGAACTTCAGTCTGAATCTCCAACAGGAGGTCGCCAAGAACGTGGTTCTGCAAGTGGGCTATGTGGGATCTCAGGGCCGGAAGCTGTTCCGGTACCGGGACATCAATCAGCCGCCCAACCCCGCAGTTTCTACCTCACGGCCCTTTGATAACGGTCCCTTCGCTCCTTCCGGCGGCACCTTCTTCTATATCAACAACCTGGAGAGTTCAGCGGCGTCCAATTACAACAGCCTGCAGACCAGCCTGGCTTTCCGCAACTTGCACGGCTTCACGTCCACGGTGAACTGGACTTATGGGCACTCCATCGACAATGCCAGTGACGGGCAAGACTACGTGGCCAACGCCACGCAACCGGAAAACAGTTTCCGCCCGGACCTCGAACGTGCCAATTCCAACTTTGACATCCGACACCGCATTTCGTGGACCTTCTCCTACGAAATTCCACAGTGGTCGCAAAGCTGGAAACGTTTAACGGCCGGTTGGCAGGTCAGCGGCGCCCTTTCGCTGCAATCGGGGGCCCCTTTCCACGTGAACCTGTTTGATGATTACAACGGGACGGGAGAGTTCTTCCCCCGCCCCGACCTTGTTGGCGACCCCTTCGCCGGGACCCATGGCCCGGACGCCTTCTTGAATCTCACCGCGTTCCAGGTTCCATGCCGCCTGGACCCCACCGGAGACGGGAGCGCCGCGTCCTGCATCCCGGGGACGCAGCATTTCGGTACGCTGGGCCGGAACTCTCTTCGGGGGCCGAACTACAGGGATTTCGATTTTGCAATCATGAAGATGACGCCGCTCAGTGAGAAGATCAAGCTCCAATTCCGCGCCGAATTCTTCAATTTGTTCAACCACCCCAACTTCAGCTCGCCGCTGCTGCCGGGGTTTTCCTCTGACGCCAGCTTCAACGGTATCAATCCGGTGACAGGGCATGGCGTTGGGTTTTTGCCCATCACGGTCACCCCTGATGTCGGGATAGGAAATCCTTTCCTGGGAGGCGGTGGTCCGCGGAATATTCAGATGGCATTGAAACTGATCTTTTGATCTGGCGGGGAGAGCACAAAAGACCTCGGGCTGCTCGATTGAGTGGCCCTTTTTTGTGCCCCGGGTTTTCCTTCAATCCAATTCCGTTCAGGAAGAAGTCGATCGATGGGACGTAAGCTGGGCTCAGGCCGACTTGGCTTGCGTGATCTCTTCCGGGCTCAGTTCAAACTTCATCCCCGGCTGCAGTTCCTTCGGCAATACCCAGCGCTCCCCTGATTGAATCTTCTGCTGGAGATCAAGGTACAACTGCGTATACTTGTGTTCTTCATCGTAGGCCATTGCCGTGGCTTTGCGAAAACCAAAGCTGATGTGAAAGAGTTCGAAGGTCATGGCGAAATCATAACACAGGTATTGCAAGAGAGACAGCCGGCCTGCACGCTCATCCCGGGTTCTGCATGCTCTTCGCTCCAGTGCTTCAGGCCGCGCCATGAAGAACGAGTTCGAATCGCTTGCTTTTGCGAATACAAATTCTGATTTATATTTCCTGATCGCGTCCCTATAATTCCATTCGCCCTTAGGATTTCAGAGTCACAGAGGCCTTGTGAAAACTCAGCCGAATGCACGCCGTCAGCGGGAATGGAGGGGAGCACTCCTTTGCCTCATGGCACTGCTGCTCGTGTCTTTCGAAATGAAAGGGTTTGCCGCCAGTTCCACTCCCCTTTCGACCGAAAGCAACCCCGCCCACAACACCGGGTCCGTGGCGTCGTCCAATTCCGTCGTTGAGATCCTGCAACGCATCCTCCAGGACCAGCAACGGCTTCGCGAGCTCAGGCCGGGGCGGTCCATTCTCCAGACAGAAATCGAAACGCTTCAGTCGGATGTTGATGATCTCACCGCCCGAGTCCAGGCGACCCCGGCCGTCATCCCAACGGGCGAGAGCAACCCCAGGCGGGATTCACTCGAGAAGAAGCTGGCCTCCGCTCAATCCAGGTTGAGCACCTCCACTCAAAAGATGAGCAAGGTCGAGGATGCAATGGAGGAACTCAGTAGTGAGCGGAATTCGATGCTGCTCGCTCTGGGACGCCGCATTGTGTTCTTCCTGATCTTTGCCTTCCTCATTTGGATCCTGGCACGACTTCTGAAGCGCATTCCCGGACGCATCGTCAAAGAGGAGCAGGACCGCTTTTACATCCACAAGCTCATCACCTATTCCGGCCGGCTGCTGGTCACAATCATCTTCCTCTACACGATCTTTGGAGAACTCGGCTCGTTCTCCGCATTCCTTGGACTGACGGGCGCCGGGGTCGCCATTGCCTTGCAGGATGTGATCGTGAGTTTCGTGGCATGGTTCTTCATCATCGGACGCCGAGGCCTGACCATCGGTGACCGCATCGAGGTCTCGGGCGTACGGGGGGATGTAATCGACATCGGGGTGCTCCGGATCGTCGTGCAGGAAGTCGGCAACTGGATCAGTAATGACGTCCCCACGGGGCGTCGTGTCTTCGTGCCCAACAGCTTCGTGTTCAAGAATTACTTTTTCAACTACACCAAGCCGCAACCCTTCATCAACGACGAGCTTAAGCTGACGTTCACCTTTGAAACGGACTGGCAGCAGGCAGTTGACCTGGTGCGGGCAACGGCTCGAAATGTGATGAACGAGTTCTTCGACGGAGAACCGGGAGGAAAGGAACTGGTCCCCCAGGACGAATCCTTCACGCACTGGGGAACCGGCGTCAATCCGGCGATGCCTGCAGTGTATACGCGAATTGCGGAGAGCGGCGTCGAGGTTCGAATCGTTTATTACACGCGGGTTCGCGAGCGCAACAAGATGCGTGACGCCATGAATCGCGCCATCCTGAAGGCGCTTTCAGCGCATCCCGGTCTGACTCTTGCTTACCCGACCTCCCGGGCCATTTCCACACCCTCGGGAGTCAAACCGTGAACCTTGAGGAGGGGACAAGGCGCTGTCACCCTGCCGCCCTCTTCGGGTCCGTTGAAAATAGCCGTCTCGTATCTGCCGGAGGTTCAGGTTGGAATGATGGCCGCTCAAATCTCTAAAATGAAAATCGCCGTGGTGGGAGCCGGTCCTGCAGGTTCGATGGCAGCATCCCTGCTGGCCGAAGCCGGTCATGAGGTTCTGCTCTTTGAGCGCAAAGGAGGGGCGTGGGAGAAGCCGTGCGGCGGCGGGGTCACGTCAAAAGGGATACAGCGCTATCCGTTTCTGCTGGATGCGATGATTGAGAAAAAGTCGATCCGTCGCATCGAACTTCTTGACCATGAGGGCCGCAGCATCCACCTCCCCCTTCAGGCGCCCCTCTACATTTACTCACGCAAGGCGCTCAATGAACTCATGCTCCAGAGGGCGTTGTCGAGGGGGGCGCGCCTTGTGCCGGCCCACATTAGAGATCTTGAAGCCAAAGATGCCGAAGTGGACTTGAACGGCTCCCCCGGCGGGCCAAGCCCCCACTGGGGTTTGCACACCCCTCACGGTTCGTTTGAAGCCGACTTTGTTATCATTGCGAACGGGGCGAAGAGTTCCCTGGCGGATAACCTGGGACATAATTTCACTACCGCCGACTACAGCTCCGCGATGGGATACCACCTCCCCCTTCGCGAAGATTTCATCCGGATTCAATTCCTGAAGCAATTCAAGGGCTACATCTGGACATTTCCGAGAAGCGATCACCTTTCGCTGGGGATATGCTCCAAACTCTCAGAGCACAGTGCCGATGAATTGAAATCGTTCCTTCACCTCTTTGCCCGGAGAATCTATGGCCGCGGGATCCCCACAAATGCTTACTTCTATTCCGCCCTGATCCCTACGCCGAAACTCGAGACTCTGCATCGATTGAAGATAACGGGCCCACACTGGGCACTCATTGGCGATGCAGCAGGATTGGTCGATCCCATCACAGGGGAAGGTATTTACTTCGCGATTCGATCCGCTGAGCTGCTCGTTCAGTCATTGCTGGAAGGTCAAGCTGATCTGTACCCGGCCAGGGTTCGCGAGGACTTTGGCCTCAATCACCAACGGGCCGCCCAACTGATGCCCACCTTTTACACGGGACGGTTCTGGGGGGGCGAGTTCACGACGCGCATGATTCAATTCGCTCGCGCTTCTCGGACTATTCATTCCATCCTGACCCAGCTCTTCGAAGACCAGGACTACATCCACCTGAAGCGCCGCCTCATGCAGCAATTTCCACGAGCAATGATGGAAGCCGCACTGGGCGTTAGACCACTGGTTGAGAAGCCGATATAAGGCGGGTTTCCGCCCGGGGCCCGAGGTCGTTCTCCCACCCATCAATCCGAGGTTCTAACCTGTGGATCTCGCCGAGGACCACGGATCGCCCGTGGACCTCGTCCCGAATTGCCTGATCAGGATTAATCCATTCGGCTGGCATGCATGGGAGGACGGTGGGAGGATCGCTCGTAGCCCCCCCCTCCTGGATCAGGATGAGGACTCTCCTCCACAAATGCAGTTTCCCATCTAAGACTCCCCGGCACCATTGTGAGGGTATCACAACGAACGTTCTCGGAATAAGTTCGCCTGTACTGGCAAGAATAGGACCGCCCATCGAGCGAGCTTCTAAACTCAATGATGCTCTCCATGGGCCCTCCGTACTGATTGGAGGATAACCTCAAAATTTGTCGAAATAACAACGGGGGTCGTTTTCCCTCTATACGCGGTGTGTTGGACCCTCCGAGGATCTTTGAAGTGGCAGGATAGGCGGAGATTATTCGACCTGAGGCACCTTGTGAGTTGCAGACGAAGGGGTCTTATTTGCGGAAAAACGAGGCAGGAGTCTTTGCGCGAGGAAGGCGTCTCATCCCACCTCTTTGACTACAAGACGCAATCTGGAGTGGCCGGGAGGTTGAAAAGATTCTAAATCCGGGCGTCCCGCATTCTAAAGGGGGTGTCACATTTCCAGGGGTGGTGCTTCCTGATCATCCCATTGCAGACTGTCAGGAACAAAGGTCATCGTATAGCATCCCCGGAATTGCAGGTATTCAATCTTGTACTGGCAGGTGTAAGACCGGCCATGGTATTCGTTCTTATATTCGATCACGTTTTCCACAACCCCTCCGATTTGCCTTCGGCGCTGATCCGCAATCAGATTCTCGTAATAGATCCATCCGTCGCTCAAACATGATTCAATCTGATTTCGGGAAGCCTTCCCGGTTGAGATCTCCCGGGTGACTACTCCGGGATTCGGGATCACTTCCGACTTCACTGTATTAAGGGTGGAAAGGAGGGGTAGAAAATATGCCCCAGCCAAGATTTTTACATATCGGCTTCGAAAAAGGAGATCCCAGCAATGGCGTCCGGTTCGACCCCGAACCGTAATGTTTGCTGGACCTTGGCTAACTTAGCGACCTTACCTCATAGGCGTGTGAAAGCCCGCCCTTCGCCTTGCTCACAATTCCCGGCCTAAACTCTTCAACCACGAGGTCCGGAGCCAATGCCTGGCAAATTTCTTCGCCCACCAAAATGATATTCCTTTCCCGGCTGCCGAATTCGCACAGGTTGCTCGCCGTGTTGACGACTTCTCCCATTACCGTGATGTGTCGGTACTGGGAGTGGCCCATCTCGGCACGATGCACGGGGCCGAGGGCAATTCCAATCCGGTTAAACAGCCTGGGGATTTTCAGTATGGACCACTTCGACTTCAGGGTGTCGAAGCTTTTCTGCATTTCGAGGGCTGCAGACACCGCCCTCTGTCCAGGTTCCGCCACGGGTTTTGGAACATTGAAGGTCACCATCAACCCGTCTCCGAGAAACTTGTCAATCGTCCCCCCATGATTCAGAACCACGTCACCCAGCAGCTCGAAGTATTCATTCATCAAGTCAATCACCACCGACGCGTCGAGATGCTTTGCCATCTCAGAGGACCCTGAGACATCTGAGAAAAGCACCGCGGCATCCTCGGCATCTCTCCGGGGAGTAATTCCCAACAATCGAAAGTTATCCGGGTCATCAAGAAAACTTCCCACCTTCAATACCAAGGAGGCGATGAGCCGTTCGGCGGCCTGCTGATCTCCCAGATCGAACTGCTTACTGCCCCTCTTATTCAGGAACTCGGCAACGCCGAGGCACCGTCCGTGGTAGATGAGCGGGAGAGCCAACATCTCGAGAGTGTCCGCCTTGGACACCTGGTCGGCTTTAGAGGCAAATCCCCCCTCGCCCCGAGGGTTATGAGTGATGATCGCCTTGGCGGACTTGAAGACGCTTCCGGCAACGCTATCCAAGGAGACGCGCAACCGTTTGAGATTCTCTGAACCCTGCCCCTCTAACGACAGAAAGACGAGTTCCTTTGGCTCCCCGGCGCGCGTGATGGAGGGGGAAGGCACCAGAATCGAGCTTCCCGTCGCTTCGATGGCATCGGCAATCGTGACGAGCTGGGCGTCGATCTCGCTCTTCCGAGTGAAAACAATGCTCCCCGCACTCAGCAAGGCCCGATGTTTGGTCTCCAAAGCGGAGTGCTGCCCCTGGAGGTTCTTGAGTTCGTTCTCAAGGTGGGATTGACTGATTTCACACCGCAATTTTGTCACGTAGATCGCGACACCCACCGCAGCGGATAAAACAGCAATTGATCCCGTCAGGATGGGAAGTAACTTCGCGAGATCCATCGACTCTCCTCCTTAATTTCCGCTCGTCCTCACCCGTCTGTGCTCATCCCCGACGGATCTGAATTCCAATCCCCGACAAGGCAGGCTGAAAAGCACATCGAGCGCAACGACCGCGCATTTTTCAAATGAGACTGATATGGGCAATGCGTGATTTCAGGCCAGGAGGTGAGCATGAATCCCGACCTCATGAATCCGGGTAACCCGCGGCTTCCATCTCGGAATTCTGAGAGACTTCAGTCTACACCGTTCAGCTGGATTTTGGAACGTCCAGTTCTTCCCCGGGCCGCTTGGCAATCCGGCCAAAATCGCATAGGATACTTACCTTGTCTTGGCGCGTTCGGGTCTTCCCGGGAATCGAGCGATGCACGACTGCCCTTCACCCATGCCGGACTGTCTGCAATCATACCCTCTCTTGAAAGGACTCCCTTATGTTTCATCCCTTTAAGAATCAACCTTTGGTCGACTTCACAGACGCGAAGAATGTTGCTGCCATGGAAACTGCCTTGTCGAAGGTGGAACGGCAGTTCTGTCAAAAATATCCTCTGATTATCGGTGGAGAACGATTCGAGACGGGAGACTTGCTGCCAACGATCAATCCTTCCCAGCAGGATCAGGTGTTGGGCTCGTTTCACCGTGCGAACCAGGCTTTCGCGGAAAAAGCCATTGATGCCGGCTGGAAGGCCTTTCACGACTGGTCCCGATTGCCCGCCCGGCGGCGCGCCAATTACTTGTTTGCCGCGGCGGCTGAAATGCGTCGGCGCAAGATGGAGTTCATGTCATGGATGGTCTTTGAGGTCGGAAAAAGCTGGTTTGAGGCGGATGCCGATGTCAGTGAGGCCATCGACTTCCTGGAGTTTTATGCCCGCGAAGCCCTCCGGTACGGTCTGCCGCAACCGTTGACCCCCTCTCCCGTCCCGGACGAGCACAATGATGCCTTCTATATTCCCCTTGGGGTGGGCGTGGTGGTTCCGCCCTGGAACTTCCCCCTGGCCATTACTGTCGGGATGACCGCGGCGGCGATCGTCGCCGGAAATTGCGTGGTGCTTAAGCCCTCCAGTGAATCCCCTCTCATCGCGTACAAGTTTGCTGAACTCATGGAAAGTGTTTCGCTGCCTGCGGGGGTTCTCAATTTCCTGCCGGGAAGCGGCGGGCAGATCGGCGATTTCCTGGTGTCGCATCCACGCACGCGGTTCATTTCATTCACGGGTTCAAAGGCCGTGGGCCTGCGTATTAACGAACTGGCCGCAAAGACTTCACCAGGACAGAAGTGGGTCAAACGAGTGGTTGCAGAAATGGGTGGCAAAGACACCATTGTAGTCGATGCGACCGCTGATCTCGAGGCGGCGGCTGAAGGAGTGGTGGCGTCTTCATTTGGCTTCCAAGGCCAAAAATGCTCCGCCTGCTCCCGGGTTGTGATTGAGGACAAGGTATATGACAAGACGATGGAGATGATCATTGGACGCACCCGGAAGATCACGGTGGGGCCCACCCGGGATCAGAAGAACTACATGGGCCCGGTCGTCAGCAAGTCAGCCTATGAATCCATTCTGAATTACATCGAAATCGGGAAGAAGGAGGGAAAGCTCCTGTCCGGCGGCGGCAAAGACGACAAGGCGGGAAACGGGTTCTTTGTTCAACCCACTATTTTCGGGGAAGTCGATCCGAAGGCGCGAATCTCGTGCGAAGAGATATTTGGGCCCGTGCTTGCGGCGCTGCGTGCCAGCGATTTTATGCAAGCCATCGAGACCGCCAATAACACGGAGTACGGGCTGACCGGGGCCCTCTATTCACGGGATCGCTCGCACATTGAATTCGCCCGGACGGAATTCCACGTGGGGAATCTCTATATCAACCGTAAATGCACGGGGGCACTCGTGGACGTCCATCCGTTTGGCGGCTTCAACATGAGTGGAACGGATTCCAAGGCGGGAGGACGAGACTACCTCTTGCTGTTCCTGCAATCAAAAGCTGTGGCGGAAAAATTTTAGGGGCGGACCGCTTCGAGCGCAGCCCACGACCCTCTGCGAGTCGCGTGGGCCAACGGGTGGTTCGGGCTCATTTGACGACTTCGACTGGAACGTCAAAGGGGATTGTCCTCGGCGGATAGCAGGTCCTTTCGTCACAGGCCTGATACCTCAGGCTTCCTGAAATGGTCCGGTGGCCCGTCGACGCTCCTCCCTTGCTCCGGGCCGGTACTTCGAACTGCACCTCCCCCTCGAAAACAAGGACTTTCTCTTCTGAAAATTCCAATTTGCGGTCCAAAGCGGGAGGGAACTTTGCGGGCAGGAAGGTGAACTCCGGGGTGTTCTTGAGAATCACCTGGGTCGGAATCAGAAATTTGTCCCGGGGCCGGTTGGAATTGATGTGGTAGCCATTTTCGACTATCACGTGCAGGCGGACCACAAAGGGTCGTCCAAGAACAACACGATGATCGTCGACGACACCCTGCACATGCACGGGGTCCGGACGAACCCCGCGCGCTTGAGAGAAGGGAGCCCAATCCATTTCATCAATCCCGGGGAATAGAAGAGTCCCCATCCCTATCCACAGCGCGATTGCCGCGGTCAATTTGATGCCAGTCCTCAAAAGCATCCTCCCTTCCCTGCCCGACTTGGTCCCTGCAAAAAGGCGCTATTATATCATAGGCGTCGCGTTCTTCGACCGACCCGCCGGGTTGACCCGTTCAGTTGAAATTTTGGTCCGCTGAGTCTACACTCTGTCCTCGCTTTGAGTCGTTTTCGAATCGCAAAGATGCACGTCTTATAGAGGAGCGCACCGATGTCGCCATTCAAAGGTGTCGATTACCTGGAGATTGATTCTCTTTTTTCAGATGATGAGCTGTTGGTCCGCAAGACGGTGCGTGAGTTTGTGGATAACGAACTGCTGCCGATCATCACCGAACATAACCGCAATGCCACCTTCCCCGTGGAGCTGGTCAAGAAGATGGCGGACCTCGGGTTCTTCGGGGCCAATTTGGAAGGTTATGGATGCGCCGGGATGTCGAACGTGCAGTATGGGCTGATCATGCAGGAACTGGAACGCGGTGATAGCGGGCTGAGAAGCTTTGTCAGTGTGCAGGGCGCTTTGGTCATGTTCCCTATCTACACTTATGGAAGCCAGGAGCAGAAATCCCACTGGCTTCCCCGATTGCAGTCCGGACAGGCCATCGGGTGCTTCGGTCTGACTGAACCGGATTTCGGTTCGAACCCCTCCGGCATGCGTACCCGGGCGAGAAAGAACGGCGATGGTTATGTTCTGAACGGAGAGAAGCTGTGGATCACGAGCGGCAGCATTGCCGACGTGGCCCTGGTCTGGGCTAAAGTCGATGATGAAGAAGACGAAATCTCCGGATTCCTTGTGGAAAAGAATCGCCCCGGCTTCTCAGCTTACGACATTCACGGGAAATTCTCGCTGCGCGCGAGTGTGACCAGCGGCTTGTTATTACAAGACTGCCGGATTCCGGCCGAAAACCGCCTGCCTCACGCCCGAGGCCTGAAGGCCCCGCTCTCGTGTCTCTCCGCCGCGCGTTATGGAATTGCCTGGGGAGCCCTCGGGGCAGCGATGGATTGCTATGACACGGCGCTGCGGTACGCCCTGGGCCGGAAACAGTTTGCCGACAAACCCATTGCCAGCCATCAACTCGTCCAGGAGAAATTGGTGTGGATGATCTCGGAAATCACAAAGGGCCAATTGCTGGCGCTTCAACTGGGACGGCTGAAGGACCGGGGTCGCGCCGACTTCGCCCATGTCTCCATGGCCAAAAGAAACAATGTCTGGATGGCATTGGAATGTGCCCGGCGCGCCCGCGAGATTCTGGGCGCCCAGGGGATTGCGGATGAGTATCCAATCTTCCGTCACATGGCAAACCTGGAATCCGTTTACACGTACGAAGGCACACACGACATCCATACCCTCATCATCGGTCAGAGGATCACTGGGATTCCGGCGTATGAGTGAACCAGCCGGAAGGATGAATATGGAAAAGAAGGAACGAGTCGAGGTCATCCTCAAACGGCTCGACCAACACTATCCGGCGCCGGAATGCGCCTTGTTGCACCGGAACCCCTTCCAGTTGCTCGTGGCAACAATCCTTTCTGCCCAATGCACCGATGAGCGTGTGAACATGGTCACGGAAACCCTGTTCAAGAGGTACCGCACTCCAGTCGATTTTGCCCGCGTTCGTCAGTCCAGTCTCGAAAGAGAAATCCGATCGACCGGATTTTTCCGTAACAAGGCGAAAAACATCCGCGCTGCATCCAGGATCCTCCTTGACCAATTCAACGGTACAGTGCCCAAAACGATGGAGGAGTTGTTAACCCTGCCGGGAGTGGCCCGGAAGACTGCCAATGTGGTCTTGGGGACGGCTTACGGGATCGCCTGTGGCGTGGTCGTGGACACTCATGTGGGTCGACTCTCGGGGCGCCTGGGGCTGACACGGCAAAAGGATCCCAAGAAGATCGAGCGGGATTTAATGAAGATCATTCCGCGTGATCGCTGGATCGCTTTTTCACATCAATTGATCTGGCATGGGCGCAGGATTTGCCAGGCGAGGAAACCCAAGTGTTTGATATGTCCGCTGCTGGATGTGTGCCCGACGGGTCAAAAGGAGGCCATTGTTCGCGGGGCGGGAGGTCAGGGCGGGGCTTAAAGCCGAAAATTGGGACTTTGCAGGCGCCGGATCTCGCGAACCGCACAGTTCCCAATGAAGGAGCCGGCGGTCAACTTAGTTCCGTTCCCCGCAGCCTGCGGAGACGATCTTCCCCATACGGGACCAGCGTGTGCGAGTGAAGAAGTGCACCAGAATGTCCACATCCCCCCCGATCCGATCTGAAATATCGGTTGCCGTCCAGACGTCGGTCGGGGCATCGAAGGACCAGTAGACAAAGATCGGTTCACCCACCATGTTTTCTTTTGGAACAAATCCCCAGTAGCGGCTATCCAGGGACTCATCGCGGTTATCACCCATGGCAAAGTAATGATCAGCCGGGACTGTCACCGGGCCAAAGTTGTCGCGAATTCGAGCTTCACGGGGAATCCATTCGCTGTCAGGGTAAATCTGAGAGTCCCGGTGAATGACGCATGGCTCCTGGACCAGGTTCCCGTTTACAAATAATTGCTTTTGTTTTACCTGGATGGTATCGCCCGGCATCCCAATAAGCCTTTTGACGAATACAATGTTGGGGTCCACGGGGTAGCGGAACGCGATGACATCACCACGCTTATAGTGCTTGATCGCCGGCAGGTGGACATCCGTAAACGGGATCTGCGGACCGTACAAAATTTTATCCAGGAAAAGATGATCCCCGATCAGGATCGTATTCTGCATGGAGCCGGTGGGTACCACCGTGGCCTCAACCACAACTGCCCGGATCAACAGGACAGCGGCAAGCACCATCGCCAACGATTTGATATTCTCCCAAATCGACTCCATCCAGCCGGTCTTCTTCTTTAGCTCCAGCTCCTTGCTCACGGTGGCTGCCTTTTCCTTCATGCTCTCTCCTTGGCGATCATCCCCTGATGAATGTTCCGCTTGAGATTGTCTTTATACCAAACTTTGTCGTGCCCGTAAATCCTTGAGATGCGCGCTCCGGGTTGGATGCATCCGAAGGGGGCTTTCGCGCAACGAGTTCTCTTGCGGCTAACGACGTCTTTTGCCCGTAATCAGCAACGCCCCGATCGCCCGGTACTGTTTAAGGTCCTCCGGCGTGTTCAAACCCCACCCCGGCTTGAATTCAGCTTCATTCACCGGGGTCGAATCAGGGACCAAAATCGTCTCGGTTTCTTCAAATCCCGCGTCGTGAAACATCCGTTCGTACTCGGCCCTTCCCAACAAATGAGCTTTCACTTTCAATAGCTTCACCCACATGTGGGTATACGGATTTTCCAGGAACAAGTTCACGACGCAAAAAAACTTCCCTCCTGCCCTCAGGACCCGGAAGATCTCTCGAACGGCAAGCCCTGGATCGGGAGAGTAATAAAGCGCCTCGCAAGAGAAGGCCTTGTCAAACTCGCCGTCCCGAACCGGTAGGGCTTCGGCACTGGCCACCAGAAAATTTAAATGCTCTGGATTGGCCGGATGATTCGTCGCCCGCTGGATCATGCCACTGGAGATATCGATTCCGACGACTGCGCCCTGCGGAGCCATCTTTGCCATGCGCCGGGAGGCCCAACCAATCCCACATCCAAGATCCAACACCCGGTCACCGGGAGCCAGTTGCATTCGATCAATTGTACCCTGGGCGATTTGATTGTGATGGTCTTCCATCTCCTCCCCGCGGCCCGCCGCCGCCCATTCGTCAAACTCAATCTGCAGTTGTTTGCAGGGCGAAGGTGCAGATCCGACAAATTCGCGCAGGACCTCTGCAATCGAAGTGACATGCTGGTCGAGGAAAATACGACGCGCCCTTTCACGGAGACTCCTCCGAAGGGCTTGATCCCTGACGAGTCGAGTGGCCTGGATCGGAAATGATTCCAGCGTGGGGGCCGCCAGCCCGACTCCCCATTGCTCGACCAACTCACAATGCCTGACTTCGGAACCGGGCAACGGGAGAGCAGCCAATAAAGGTAAACCCGCCGCCATCGCCTCGGTCACGGTCACTCCCCCCGGCTTCGAAATCAGGAGATCGTGTGAATGAAAGAGCCGTGGCATCTCCTGGGTCCAACCTTGAATGATCAGCTGAATGTTCTTGAGTGAGGTAATTCTTTCTAAAGTACGCTCGAGCTTCTGATTCCTCCCCACGAGCACGGTCACCTCGACTGGACTCCCGATCTCATCCAATGCTCTCAGGAGATCGTTGACCTTAAGGAGTCCTTCGCCGCCCCCCGCCAAAAGGATTTTCAGCCTGGCGGGGCGGCCCGTCTCTTCTTGCATGCCCGCTCGCTGCGGAGACGGCGCGAAGAATTGTTCGTCGACAGGGATGCCGGTCACTCTTATCTTCTCGGCGGGAGCACCCAAGGCCGAAAGTTCGGTGCGAACCTCATCGGACCCGGCGCAGTAAACGTCCACTTCATTCCGGATCCAGGCCCGATCGGCATCATAGTCGGTAAGAACTGCCATCAGCGGAGTATCGGGAAAATATCGGCCCTTCAAAATCGAAGCAATCTCATTGACGCCGACTTCCGAAGTGATGATCGCCTTAATGTTCCATCCCTTGATTTGGCAGTGGAGCCGATCGGCCGTTGATTCGAGCAATCGCGGAGGAAAGGTGTGCGATTGTTTTCTCTGAACTCCTTCAATCCATCGCCACAGGGAAGGAACATACTTCAAGACCAGGAGGTACAAATCCACGTAGATCCAGCGGATCCAATATGGCATGCACGGGGTCACATCCACCACCGTAGCCTTCCACTGGGGAAAATTCTTTTCGCAGGTCTTTGCCACGGCCTCTGCAACCCGACGATGCCCGGCGCCGAATTGAATCGTCAGGATGAGAATCGTTTTCTGCTCCATAGGCTCCCGGCGAGGTGGTTCATTAGCGACTGCGAACTAATACAAACATTTAAAATAGAGTTACATGGGGTATTTGGAGAATCCTCACGGTAGGGGCGTCCGCCGTGGCGGACTATGCGCCCCTACGTTGAATCATGCGCGGTCTTGCATCATATTCAAAGACGTTTGCATTAATTTACCGGTGAAATGGAAAATATTGAAGGGAATGAGCCAATCTGGCGAGTTTAGTCGGGCAACGAGACTTGTCGTTACACAAAACGAGACGGGTCGTTCGACCCGCTAACGATCCACCCAGAAATCCGAAGTCCCCTGAATGGCCAGCAGCGGGTGCGTATACAAAGAGACTTCAAAGGGACAACCGATCTTGCAGCCCTTGCAAAAATCCCACATCCCCCGGGTTTCCTGATCGATGAGTGAACGAACCTCGGGTGTCTTGAAAATCTCCTGCAGCGTCATGTCCGCATTGCCGCGATGTTTCATCACGAACGCGCATGGGAACTGGACCGTGCCGTCCGGTTTGAGGTTGATCAGATGAGAGGCGGAGCGACAGGCGAACTTTCTGCTGAATCCGCCGTCGCGGTAGAATTTGTAATAGTAAGAATAATAGCGAACCGACTTGTGCTCCCGCTTCAATTGGTGCAGGAACATTTCCACTTTCCGGATCTCATCGGGAGTCATTTCGCCATCGCCTTCCATCAACCCATAGCGCATGACGTTGTGGACGGCCTCCGTGTGGAGGTGAATTCCACGATCATCCGCAAAGGTGGCCAGGGCCGGAAGGTCGTCGAGATTTTCCAAATTCACCGCCGCGTTCAATTGGATGTCTCGGGGACGGTGATGGGCAATCAGAAAGTCGAGTTGTTCAATGATGTTCTCGAGCGAGTCCAGACCGCGGCGCTTGGCAAATTTCTTCGCGTCCAGAGTGTCGATGGACACCTCCAGAAGGTCCAGCCGCTGAAGCGCTGAGGCGTATTTCTTCAGCGCCAACCCGTTCGTGGGCATCGAAACGAACAATCCCCTATCGGCTCCGTAGACAATATAGTCCGCGGTATTGGGGTTGAGCAGCGGCTCCCCACCCGAAAAACTCAATGCGAAGATACCCAGGTCGATGGCCTCATCGATGCGACGAAAGGCTTGTTCCTTCGTCATGACCTTTTCGTTGCGGTCGTTCGACCACACGGTGCAATACTCGCACGCCATATTGCAGTGCAAGGTCGTCTCAAACATCATCATGAATGGCCGTTGGAAGCCATGAACTAATTGCTTCAGGCCGTTTCTAACCATCAACCCTGGTTTCATGGACCGTCCTGACCAAAATATGAAAAAAGTGCCGTTTTCGAAAAACGTTATTCTACACCCTCACGTAGAACCCGTGGATGTATTTTTGAGCAGGAGGAGTGATTTTCACTGGGCTGGAATCTCCAGAGCGGGCTGTGTTCAATCTCAAATGGCCATCTTAAAATACGGATGTGAGATCAATATTCGAGATCAACGGGCAGTGGCGAGAGAGGACCACGACCATCTACGGAAGGAATTTCCGTCGGGGAGGATGCCAGAACGTTGTTTGGTGCAGGAGGTGGGAATTGAACCCTCAAGGATCACAGATTCGCCAGATATTGAGTCTAAAATTTGCCCTCTGCACGCTCGCGCACCAAAACGCATAACGCTGAAATCCCCAATATTTACAAGTGCATCCGCGAGCTGCTCTGATGCGCTGGCACGCAGGGTAGCACACGGAAATACAAAACCAACTAAGACCAAAACTGACACCAATCTAGCACTACTATTTCGAGAGGATAAAGAGGGGATATTTTAAGGAGCCTTGCTTGTCAAAATCATCTGTTTTCCACCCTCCAAACAGCGCGGAAAGCCGCGAAGCTCCATCGCTTGCGCCGGCCTTGTCAGCTTGATCCGATTGTTCGGCGGCCGTGCTCCGCACCGAGGATGTGACTCGGCCCTTGCGGGGCTCGTCACTTCTTTGTCTTGGTTGCTTGATCCAGAGCCTCTCTTGCTGCGTAGCGCACCTTCTCAGACGGATCTCGCTCTGCAAGCGCAGCCAATCTCCCGGCAGCCTGTGTTCGGCGTTTCTGCTGTTTCCGCTCGGCCGTCGCGAGTCTTGCCTTCCGGCGATTCAACTCCGCAAGCTTCGCGTGCAGCGCAGGATTTCGTCCGCCAGCGCTGATCACGCCAAATGCATTCCCCAGTGCGCCGACCATGGGGTTCGCGTTCTCGAACGCATCCACCTCGCGCTTCAAACGATCGACCCCGGGTGAGGTGTACATCAAATCGCGAACCAGTTCTTCAACGGATTGCCTTCTTGTGAATGGCCACATGCGCTCCTCCTTGTGAGAGCCCGCCATATCGGGCCGCTTCCTCAGGTCTGCATAACGGATAGCGCGTCAACCCTCCCGGTGCGCTCTCGCACTTTGCGCCGACCGGGTCCACGCGCGGGTTAGGGGCCTCCAGTCTTGTTTGACTTATCTGGAAGCTGGGCGCTGTGCCAAACCGCAACAATCCAAACCGTGCTCCTCACCGTACGATAAAAGAAACGATAGGGTGACACAATAACCTCCCGTTGTGGCAAATCAGGGAACTCGGGAATGACTCTACCGGAATGGGGGAACTTCACCAGCCGCCTCAGGAGAGTCTCCGCCCGGCGGCGAAAACGCCGCGCGGCGGATGGACTGTCCCGGCGTATGAACTCGAGCGCCGCAAGAAACTGGGCCCGGGCTGTCGGTGTGAAAAAAACCTTCACCGGTCAATCTTCCTGGAGGAGCGCGTCGGCCTCCGCAAGGACCGATTCGAGGTCGTGTCCTTCTCCAGCCGCAATTTCCTTGTCTCCCCGCGCCAAAATACGAAGCAGTTCCCGGTCCTGCTCGCCCCGCTCGTAGGCCTCCGGACTCTGGATCACCGCCGCGGCCCGACCCCGCTGCGTAACGAAGATGGGCTGCTTGGATTCGCGGACACGCTTGAGCACACTCGCGGCATCCTGGCGTAGATCGGTGATCGGGATAATATGTGGCACCTTGCTCATTTATATCACCTCCGGAGGTACAGTTAAACGTATCATTAATGGTAACAAAGAGCAAGGGGCAGCCGTGGTACGACTTTCGGTGGAGAGTGCCCCTAACGGATTGCGCTTATGCAGCGGGCTGGGGCGGCCACAGTCAAGAAAGACAGTTCCGCCAGAAGTGGCCGCGCCAGCCCGACCGCTTCGAGCGCATGTTAGCCCGCACTTCGCCTTGAATAGAACTGGGCGCGGCGGTCGCCGGCAGAACCTGATCCGCGCCGATCACCTCCGCCGTGCGAAGGGCCTTTCTGGGTTCGGGTTGTTGGACTATCGGGACTGGCCCCGTCGCAGGCTCCATAGTCCGCGCACCGAGAGGATGACGGAGAAGAGCGCGGTCACGCCGAGCGCAAGGAGTGTCCAGATGAAGAAGAAACCCCCGCTGCGGGTAGTCCCGAAGCCGACTCCCGCCCCTCTCATGTGGATGACGGGGACGCCCATCAACAGGAGCGACGCGAGGAGGATGATGACATACCCCGATCGCCGTTCGGCGAGCACGAGCGTTCCGTACAACCAGACGACGCAGATGACCACCGCAAAGAGGTTTGGAAGCCCTCCCGGTGACATTCCGCGGGCGATGTCGTCTGCCAGGTGAAACGTGCCGAAGAGGATCGAGAGCAGAGACGCGATGGTTAACATAACGTTGTGCTTCATTTGGTATTCCCCTTGTTAGATTTGTGTGTGCCTCTCCGTGAGGCACATGACCGGTTGACAGTATACGATTGGAGGGGACAAGGCATTTGCTGATAGGCATTTTCCCTTTTCTGTTTGATGGACTCGACCAGAATTCGTTGACATACGACTGGGATGAGCGGGCTAGCGAGCGAGCAGTGCGTCACCCGACGGTGCGCTCTTGCTCCTAGCGCCGGCCGGGTGCACGCGCGGGTTAGGCCGTCGAACTGTCATTTCACCTGTTTGAGGAATTCTGCGGGGTCCACCTCGGCATCCCTTAGTGCGCCCTTGAGGGTATACCGATCAATTTCATCGTGATACGGAAAGACGATCCTTCTGCCATCCGGATGTTCCATCTTGACGTGACTGCCTTTGTGATGAACATCCTGAAAACCAAGACGCTTTAAGGCGGCCACCACGGCACGACCCGAAAGCAGTGGCAACTTCATAGCGATAGTTCCACAACTTCCTGCGACTTGTCTTGGGTCAAATCGTTCGGCTGAGGCTCTAAATACAGGGCAATCGCCTCTCGAATGTTCTGGAGCGCTTCTTCCCTGTTCTTTCCTTGAGACCAGCAGCTCTTCAGCGAGGGGCAGGTGGCCACAACATAGCCATCTTCTCCCTGCCGGATTACGACCTTAATGATCATCGAGACCTCCATCGTTCGGGAATATCTGCCTGGAGGATACGTGCTGTTGAGGGCAGTGTCAATTCATCGGCCTAACGCCTAGCGCGTCACCCGCCCGGCGCGCTTTTGCTTTTCGCGCCGGTCGGGTGCACGCGCGAGTCAGCGGCCTTGTTGAAACGTGAGGCATAGTAGTCGAGGACGCCTCGAATCATCTTCTGGTACTGTGTCTTATTTTCCTTAGCTACTTGTTTGAAAAACTGAATGCTGGATCGGCTTAGAGCAATTGTGATTTTGACCTTGTCTTCACGGAGAACCAACTGCTCTGGGGAGGGCAGGAAATCATCAATGACCCTCAACTTCCCCAGCGGTTCATCACTGTAGCGAATTCTGTTTTTCATAGATCTTTCTCCCTCTTCTCCAATAGCCCGCCCCGATAATGCGAACCACGTTATGACGAAAGGTGAACCGGACCGTCAAGATCCCGGCATCGACCAATCCCATGCAGTAGTATCTCGCCTCTGTCGCGCTGTGACTCAAGTCTTCGGCAATTACACGGTTCGGATCAAGAAACGCTCGTTGGGCCAACGTAAATGAAACCCCATGCTTTGTTTGGTTCTCCTTATCCTTATCGTCATCCCACTCAAAGCGGACATTTCGCATACATGAGTATAGCGGGATATGGGTAAATGACAATATAATTATATGGCGCACATTGGAGTGCCCCTAACGTATTTTATTCCAATGTGTTACAGAAACAGCGGAACGAAACGAAACAAAGATGCTACAAACCACGCCCCCGTCGCGGCCTAATCCGCGGCGGGTCAAAATGTCCATGCCGGAAGAGCGTCCTGCTACCTCCATTCCCGCACCCGTCCCATTGGCTTTCGCTCTCGGGGACCCTCCCGATGCGACACTGATCCGTGAGATGGCAAGAGATTTTTGAGTTGTGTGGAGTTGGCGCATGGGGAATCACGCTCGTTCACAATGCCAGCCGAACCGGGGGGATGGGACCCTTCAAACACAAAGCCAAAACTCAAGGGGATTATACCCCTCTGAGGACCGACAGACAAGAGAGGGGTCGTTGCCGGAGTAGGTGGGGAAGCGTTCTAGATTTCCATGGTGCAGGAGGAGGGAATTGAACCCTCAAGGATCAAAGATCCGCCAGATTTTGAGTCTGGTGCGTCTGCCAGTTCCGCCACTCCTGCACGCGGAGAAGCAAGAGGCACTATAGCTTAGCCTTCTGACCACTGTCAATTGGAGTTCTCCCCTTCCTTGACTCCCCACTCCCCAAATGCTAATCTAATCATGTCGATGTTCTCATGAATCCGGCAGGCAGTGCGGTGAAGCAAGGTCGTTGCTTTTCCAGATCGGCATTGCAGCCGGTGAAGACATCCAACACAGGATGGGGGCGAAACGGTTTCGACGGGAATCGTGAAACTCGAGAGGCATGCCGAGGTGGTCGCGTCCCTCGTTAAACACGTGACAAACAATCAACTGCCAACACTGAATTGGCCCTCGCTGCTTAATTAATTAAGTAGCGCGCTCCCCCCCGTGAGCCCGCGCTCGGGGACGGAGCGTCGACTTTGCGGGATAAGTTCCGGGAACGCCCGCGCCTGGAAACGAAAACTCAGGGCTGGCCGGCCTTTGCTCTTGCGCATTCATGAGAAGGCGGGTGACATTTTCCGGCGGCGGCGCAGGCCGTCGCGGGAGAAATGAATGCGCTAAGCATGTAGGCTCTTGAAGCGGATCATTTTCGGACGCGGGTTCGACTCCCGCCGCCTCCACCAACTTTCCCTCCCGGGCGCCTCAATCGCCCTGGAGGTTGACGATGTCCTTCCTCATCCCACTTCCAAATCCAACTAAGCTCTTTTCTTGATTGCAGCCCAGCGCTTTCTCATCGCTTCTGAAATCTTTCTACGGGCTGCCTTGGACATCCTTCGTCCCTTTCGAAGGGGAGTCGTCACCTGACCGGCAACAATCTGCCGGGCCTCGTTCTCTAGATTCGCGAGTTGGCCTTCTAATGCCTCAATTCTTCTTGCCACAGTAAGCAGTCTTTTGGTATTCATAGCCACAGAGTTTCACTCCCTTTTAAGTTAGTGTATAGTCCGATCTAGTTTGAAATTCTCCCGCTTATACCATACTGCCTGATTTAAATCGACAATTAAAATAGGATTGAAGCGCATCTGCTCTGATCAATAGACACTTAGCTTCACCCGAAGTACCTCGAACCTCGAGGGACCTGGGGTTCGAGCAAGTATTTTCCCCTCTGCAGAGGGGGCGGGACATCACTTCAACTCTTTGAAAACTACCTTTCGACTACTCAGGCATTGCGTCTCGAACCAGCGTGGAATGTCAGGAGAGTTTGGCTGAGGTCGGCGCCGATAGGCACATCCTCAACGACCGGAGGGGTCGCGATGATGTCGGTTTCAGGGGGTGTCGGGCAGGAGGGGCGGTTCGGGGTTTGCATTCTGTCGAAGAACCCGCAGCTTGATCTCAATGAGTTCACTGTGCCGCAAGCCGAGGAGTGTCGAGAGTTTATGGATCAAGTAGTCCTCCCGCATATCAAGCTTTCCGTCAATGTAGATAATCTTCCACATGGCCTCGACCAGGTTGAGCTTCTCTTCCAGTGAGAAGTTCTCAGCGATGAGATGTGTATATTGCCAAAGCTCAACGGCCTTTTGCCGAGTCTGCTCTGCAAGCAAAAGCAGATCCCGCGTGGCTTCTGGAGATAGGCGGGCCCCCTCTTCAAAGAACCGCATGATCTGAGTGTGGTCTGCTTCGGAAAATGAGTCATCTGCATGAGCCACCTCAAGCAAAAGCACGCACACCGCAATATGAAGCGCGTCAGGAGGAATGGTCTTCTTCCCCATCGCAGACACACTCCTCGCGACCTCACCTGAGAGGACTTTCTTAATCGAATCGAACACTCGCGATTCTCCCTTCGATCATTTCCCGTTTGAAAAGGTCACTATATCATAACCGGAGCGTCGCAGGAGAGGGGCGGATGCCGGTGAATGCCATGCAAAAATGAAACTCTTTGAACTGGTGAGCCGTCGGAAGGGTCCCCAACCTCTTTCTTCTCTTGCTTATTCTCCCACTCCTAGGCAGAATACCCCTCTTGCAAACTGGCAGTTTGAAGCCGTTCATGAATCTGCCCTCAGGGCTTGGACGCGGAGATCAAAAGTAGAGAAAATCGTGATCGGGTCGAGGCGCGGCGTGGTCTTTAACACTCTGACCTTGACGGCCGTTCCATGGACCGTCACACCCACTGGAGCGAGTTAGATTCCAAGGCGATAAAAAGGAGTTGCATCTTATGTGGAAACACCGGGTAACTGTGGCGATCTTCTCGGGATTGTTGCTGCCGTCCTTGGCGGTGGCCCAGGCCCCAACTACTGCGAACGCGAATGCTCTCGACAGCCCCCAGGTTCAGGAACTCAAGACCCCCGACAACTACCTCGTGGTCATCCAGACGAATCTGGGCACGATGTCGCTGAGGCTCTATCCGAAGGCTGCGCCAAAGATGGTAGCCCAGTTCAAAAAGCTGGTCCAGCAGGGGTTCTACAACGGGTTAAAATTCCACCGGGTCATTCCCAATTTCATGATCCAGGGCGGGGATTTCAACAGCAAATTCGCCGATAAGTCAAAATGGGGATTCGGTCGGCCCAACGAGCAAATGGTGCCCGGCGAATTTCATGCTGAACTTCATCACGCCCCCGGGATCGTCGCCGCCGCGCGAAAGAGCGATCCCAACAGTGCCTCCACACAATTCTATATCTGCGTGGGCACCCCCAGTCGGCTGGACGGTCAGTACACCATCTTTGGCGAGCTCACGGACGCAAATTCGCTGGCAGTCGCCAAAGCTATTTCGGAAGTCAAGCGGGATGCCGCCGATCGACCGGAAGTCGATGTGGTGATGCAAAGGGTTTACCTTAAACCGGCCACTGCCCCATCTTCAAGCGGACCGGCGACCCCGAAGGCGAGTGTTCCGCCGACGCCTGCCAAGCATGAGCCATAGAATCGGCCGGCCCAGTCTCCAAAGAAGAGACGGCCTGCTGGGTGGCGCGCGGCTCCAGGAAGAGATTCGAAAAGCCAACGAGGAGATGAAGTCATGAAAATATTCCAATTGAAGTGTGCGACTGCCGCCGTACTGGTGGCCACGTCAATCCTGATGTTTGCCCACGATCCCCGGACCACCTCCAAGGATTTCTCCGCAGGGATGATTGTCGGCGGCGCCGGCAGGCTCGAGATCATGTACAAAGGCATGCATTGGAACGGACCCAGCTACGAGCGAGCCATGACGACGGAAAACTTTCGGGCTACCATGAACAAGAACGTCTGGAGTGCTCTGGGCAAGGCACATCTCGACTTCGATGTGATCGTCGGGGACCAGGAAGTTCCGAAGGGGGATTATGTCTTTGGTATTCTCCTGGAGCCCGGCCGGAAATTCACCCTGTCCCTGACCAGTCCCGCTCGCACGATTACGGTTCCGCTCGAAACCACGTTTGATAACCCGGACCACCCGTACTTGTCGGTGGAGATCTCACCCGTGGATGCCATGAATAAGCCGGAGCTCTACCAGTTTGAGGCCCGTTGCGGTCAATTCCGTGGGGTGCAGTCCATGAAGGTCCCGTACCTGATGGAACATACACACCCGGGAGATGCAAAGAAGCCCATGGAGCACCCCAAGTAGATCGGTGTTCAATGTCCCTGGACCCCAAGACCGGGAGCGGGAGGGAGGTCCGGAGCTTGAGTAGTCGCACCCGCTCACTTCTGAGGGTTCATGGCCGCTGTCCGGTCCCTGGGGATCAGAATCTATTGGGGTGCATCCTGCAGGGGTCACGCTCCCCCGCGGTGGTTTGACACGATCTTTATGCATCGCTTAGAATGATGTCGCTGCAAATTCCAGTGCGACAGAAAAAGGTACCTAAACAATGATTGAAGAGCTTTCCCACGATTTCGAAAAACTGCAAACGCGAATCCACGATATCCGGGGTTTTCTTTGACGCGCCCGCCAAGATACGAGAAATTGAGTCCCTTGAAAAGATAGTCAGTCAGCCTGATTTCTGGAACGACCAGAAGAATTCCCAAAAACTTCTGCAACGCCGCAAATGGCTTGAGGATCAGGTGGCCGTGGACGCTCGCCTGAAACAGGCCGACGACGACATCGCCGCTTACTTTGAGCTGGCCCGGGAAGGCGAACCGGTCGAGGCGGAGATCACGGCAGAGCTGTCCAAACTCGAAAACATGCTTTCGTCGGTGGAGACGGAGATGTTGTTGGGCGGCGAGAACGACCGGCTCAACGCGATTGTCACCATCCACCCCGGCGCCGGCGGGACGGAGTCGCAGGATTGGGCCCAGATGCTGCTGCGTATGTACCTGCGATGGGCCGAGCGCCACGGATTCCGAACCGAGATGCTCGACCTGCAAGACGGTGAGGAAGCGGGCATCAAGAGCGCGACGTTTACTGTCGCCGGCGTCAATGCTTACGGGCTGCTCGCGTCTGAGATCGGGGTCCACCGCCTCGTCCGGATCTCGCCGTTCGACGCCAATAAACGACGGCACACCTCGTTTGCTTCGGTGTTTGTTTCTCCCGAGATTGACGAGACCATCGAAATCAAGATTGAGGAGAAAGACCTGCGCATCGACACTTTCCGGTCGACCGGCGCCGGCGGGCAGCATGTCAATACCACCGACTCCGCGGTCCGCGTCACCCACTTTCCGACCGGCATTGTCGTGACCTGCCAGAATGAACGTTCCCAGCATAAGAACCGCGATGTTGCTTTCAAGGTTCTGCGGTCCAAGTTGTACGAATTGGAACTGGAGAAACGGCGGGAAGAGAGCCAGAAGATGGAAGATGCCAAGCTCGATATCGGGTTTGGTTCGCAAATCCGGAGCTACGTCTTGCATCCTTATCGAATGGTCAAGGACCACCGGACCAAGCTGGAAGTGGGCGATGCCGATCGGGTCCTCGAAGGAGATCTTGATAAATTGATGAAAGCTTATCTTCTGGCGAAACGGGACCGCTCAGTCAGGACAGCCCCGTAGTCGAGGCCGGGCCGCTCCCGGTGAGAGCCCCCCGGCGATCAACCTGCGTTTCCGGTCAATGAGATGATTCTACCCTTCACAAAAGACAAGTCCGCTGAAGAGAAAAAATCGGGCTTCTTCTCAAAGCTCAGAGCCGCCGTCACCAAGACGCGTGATGTTCTGAACACGCCGATCGACTCCATCTTTACTTTCAAGAAAGAGATCGACAAATCCACGCTGGAAGAGCTCGAGATGGCTTTGATCGGGGCGGACATCGGGCCTGCCACGACGGCGCACATTGTCGAAAAGATCCGCGACCAGGCAAGCCGCCAGCAACTGAAGGAGGTCAGCCAGGTCAAGGCACTTATCCGGAATGAGCTCCTGGTCATCCTTCAGGGGGAAAATGCACGCCCCGTTGTGATGCAACAGAAGCCGCATGTCATTCTCGTCGTGGGCGTCAACGGCGTCGGGAAAACCACCACCATCGGAAAGCTGGCAAACAAATTCAAGACCGAGGGCCGCTCGGTCAAGGTATGTGCCGCGGACACGTTTCGGGCCGCCGCGATCGAACAACTGGAAATCTGGGGACAACGCGCCGGCGTTGAAATCATTCGTCAGAAACACGGCACCGACCCTTCGGCCGTTGTTTTCGATGCCCTCCAGTCCGCCCGCGCGGCGCAATCCGATGTACTGATCGTCGACACGGCCGGTCGCCTCCATACCAAGCACAACCTCATGAGCGAGCTTGAAAAGATGAAACGCGTGGCTTCTCGCGAGGTGCCCGGCGCCCCGCATGAGGTGCTCCTCATCATCGATGCGGTGACCGGGCAGAATGGAGTCCAGCAAGCCCGTGAATTCACCAAGGCGGCGGCGGTCACGGGAATCGTCCTGACGAAGTTGGACGGGACCGCCAAGGGAGGGGTCGTCGTCGCCATCGCCAAGGAACTCAACATCCCCATCCAGTATGTCGGGGTGGGCGAGAAGATCGACGATCTGATCCCCTTCAATGCGGAAGAGTTTGTGGATTCATTGTTTGAGTAATATGCTTTCGGAGGCCGCTCTAACCAGGGAGTCTCTCACGAATTCTCTTTCCATCCTCAAGATTGCTTGAATGAGATTTTCGCCCCAAGATGCCGGATTCATGTCCAGGGCGCTTCAACTTGCGCGGCGCGGAATCGGACTGGTTTCGCCGGGGGCCCTGGTCGCTGCGGTCGTAGTGAAGCGCGGCGAGGTGGTGGGAGAAGGATTCTACCGCTACGATCAAAGGAAACACGCCGAGGTCATTGCGATCGAAAAGGTGGGCGCCCAGGCTCACGGGGCTTCGCTCTATGTGAACCTCGAGCCGTGTTCTCACTATGGGCGGACCCCTCCTTGCACCGACCTTATCATCCGCAGTGGCATCCGAACTGTCGTCTGTGCCATGCGTGATCCCAATCCCCTGGTGGCGGGAGGAGGTTTTCAAAAACTTCGGAGGGCTGGCATCGAGGTTAAAGCCGGACTGGAGGAAGACGAGGCCGGCCGTCTCAATGAGGCCTTTGTACGCTACATTGCCTCCCGGAGACCCTTTGTGACGCTGAAGGCGGCGATGACGATCGATGGAAAAATTGCACAGGCAAGGCAGACACGGGGCTCGGCCACCTGGATCACCTCGGAGGACTCGCGGCGACGAGTCCACGAGATCCGACACGCTCACGATGCCATCCTTGTCGGCATTAACACGATTCTGCGGGATGATCCCCTGTTGACCGACCGCTCGGGACGCCCTCGCCGGCGTAAGCTTCTGCGGGTGGTGCTGGATGCGAGGTTGCGAATGCCCGACCGGTCAAATCTGATCCAGACGGCGAGCGGAGACGTCTTGGTTATCTGCTCTCCCGACGCCCCTCGGAGGAAGTTGAAGGCGCTCGAACGGGGTGGCGTCCAGGTTGTTCCCATAACGGGTCAGGGAACCGGCACCCTCCGGAATCTAGCCAAACCCCTGAGTTGGAGGTCAATTCTGAAGGAGCTCGGGAGTCGCGAAATCCAGAGCCTGCTCATCGAAGGGGGAGGAGAAACGAATGGAAGCGCCATGCGGGCCGGCATTGTGGACAAGGTGCATTTCTTTATAGCACCCCGGGTCCTCGGGGGACATGAGCATGTTTCCGTGTTTGGAGGGAAAGGGTTCGGCTCCCTTAAATCTGCTCCCCGTCTGACCGGGATTACGTTGGAACGTATCGCAGAAGACATTCTCATTACGGGATATCCGTCATCGATCGATGAAATTTGAGTAGGCCTCACCGATCCAATTTATTTTTGCTAAAGGGAAGGCTCTAATGTTTACAGGCATCATCGAGGAATGCGGACGCATCGCCGGCATCAAACCCCTCGGGACACGAGGAAAGGTCGTCGAGGTGCAGGCCCGGGGCGTCCTCGAAGATCTGAAGATCGGCTCCTCTATCGCCGTGAATGGCGTGTGTCTGACCGTGGTGAGGTTTGGGAAGCGATCGTTCATTACCGAACTTTCCACGGAGACTGTTCGCCGCACGACTTTTTCTAAAATAAAAGCCGGTGCCCCCGTCAACCTGGAGCGGCCCATGGGCGCAAGCGACCGGTTTGGAGGACATATCGTGCAGGGACACGTCGACACAGTGGGGAAATTCGTCGGCTATACGGCCCTGAAGGACTCCTGGATGTTTGAATTCGAGGTTCCCGAAGAGTTCTTGCCGCTTGCGGTTTTCAAGGGGTCGATCGCCATCGACGGGATCAGCCTGACCATTGCTGAACTCACTCCAGACGGGCCCTTCCGGAAGCGGGGGATGTTTCGCATCGTGATCGCAATTATTCCGCATACCTTTACCGTCACGAATTTCAAGACCCTGAGGCGTGGAAATCTGGTGAATCTCGAATTTGATGTGGTCGCAAAATACGTTCAACAGATGCTCCAAAAGATCGTGATCCCGACGACGAGTGATCCTGCCGCCAAACCGCACAAGATGTCAGTGGGAGCGTTGCGTCGGCTGGGTTTTTGAGTCCGGCGATGGGCCAGGATTCGCTGTCGGCCGCTCCTCGGGCTGTCCGTCAGCACTCTGCGAACTGGGTTTTCTCCCCCCCAAAATGAGATCGGGAGATGCGGACGTCCTGCTGTGCCTTGCTGTATGGCGAAATCTGTCTTAGAATCTAGCCACGACCTTTTAAACAAGGATTATGCTGAGGTCTATCGGTCAAGGGTTTCAACCACGTTGGTGACTCGAAGAGGATTTGGAGAGTTCTGAGGATGACTCCGCAGCGCAATGTCGTACCGATAAGGGACGGGGAAGCCGGCGTCTACTTCGCGACCATCGAAGACGCCATCCGGGACATCCGCGACGGCAAACTGGTGGTCGTCGTCGACGATGAGGATCGCGAAAACGAGGGCGATCTCACCCTGGCCGCCGAGAAAATCCGGCCGGAAGTGATCAATTTCATGGCGAAGTATGGCCGGGGGCTGATCTGCCTTGCCTTGACTCCCGAGCGGCTGGACGAGTTGCAGATTCCCATGATGGTCACTGAAAACACCTCGAACTACGGGACCGCATTCTGCGTGTCGATCGAAGCCAAGCATAAAGTGACCACCGGAATCTCCGCCGCCGATCGTGCCCGGACGATCCTCGCGGCCATTGATCCGGCCACTCGCCCCAACGACCTGGCGCGGCCCGGGCATATTTTTCCATTGCGCTCAAGGCGCGGGGGGGTGCTGGTGCGCGCCGGACAGACGGAGGCCTCCGTCGACCTGGCAAGAATCGCGGGGCTGAAACCCGCAGGTGTGATTTGCGAAATTATGAATGAGGACGGCTCCATGGCACGGGTGCCTCAGCTGGTGGAGTTCTGCCGCACACATCAGCTTAAAATGATCACGGTGGCTGACCTGATCAAGTACCGCATGCGCACGGAGCGCTACGTCCATCCCGTCGCCGAGACGACTCTTTCGACGAAATTTGGCGACTTCCGGATGATCGCTTACGAGAGCATGATTGACGGCGAAACGCATATCGCCCTCGTCAAAGGAAATATTAGCGACGGAGAACCCGTCATGGTGCGCGTGCATTCGCATTGTCTCACCGGGGATGTGTTGGGCTCCACGACGTGTGATTGCCAGAAGACGATCGAGGCGGCCTTGACCATGATCGCGCACGTCGGCCGGGGGGTGTTTGTCTATCTTCATCAAACCGGACGCGGGTTTGGGCTGCAGATGACCGATGGAAAGTATGAGATCGCCTACCACGGTCACAGCGAAAAGGACCGCGGCGATGGCGAAGGCGTCCACATCAATCAGCGCGAGATCGGCATCGGCTCCCAAATCCTTTCCAGCCTGAACCTGCATCGCATACGCATCCTCACCAAACATCCGCGCAAACTCGTCGCCCTCGAGGGGTATGGCATCACCATCGTTGAACACGTGCCGTTTGACACCAATTAGCGGCATTGCAATCCGAGGCCGGAGCCGGGGATATGTTCCTTCAATGGAGCTTCTCAGGGTGGTCTCCATTCTGGCCTTCCTGCTTTGCAGCCTTTCGTCCCGGGTTGTCTCCCAAACTCCTGTTCACGAGAAAACTTCCGGGTCCCCTATCAATGTCGGGGTACAAAGGTCTGATAATCCCGGGACTACGCAAACCACTCCAGCACTCCCCAATTCAGGGTTACATCTCGTGGAATCCTATTTTCCCCTGCAAGTGGGGAACAGTTGGACCTACGAGGTGGCCCTCAATGGAAAAAAGCGCCCAAAGCCGATGGTCATCGAAATTACCAAGATGGTCATTAAGAATTTCCGTTCCTACTACCTGTTCAACCGATTCCCTTTTTCCCCCGGGCAGGAAACTGAACTTCCTCTCCTCCGGTTCGATCGAAAATCACAAACCTACTTCCAGTTGATCAATGACCATGATGTGGAACTCTACCCCACCGAAGGAGAAAACCGGGTCGAGTTGAGCCTGGGTGAGTCGGCAGGGGGTCAGGTGGACCTGCGCATTCTGAAAGTGGCATTTCGAGCATTATCGCAAGTCCCATCTCAACAAGGGACGCCCGCCGACGAAATCGTCTTCAAGTACGGCGAAGGGATCATTTCCGCCCGCAAAACCACTCAACTGGGGGTGGAAGAATACACGCTCACGAAGGCAGAGAAGAACGTGACCCCCTCCGCGGCCGCGCCCGCCGCCAAGGAACCCGTCCCTGAGGAGACGACTCCCTTACCCAAAGGGCCTCCTTCACCCTATGCCGAGACCGGACCGGTGTTGACCCTGGAGGTGACCCCGGAGGCTGGAAAGGTGAAGTTCGTTTTGCGCGTTCGCAATGAAAAGGACAAAATGATCCCTCTCAATTTCGATAACGATCAATCCTATGAGTTCATTATCGCGCCGGAGTCATCCGACCAGCCTCTTTGGCGCTGGTCGACGACCCATTACTTCGCCAAGGTCAAACGCAGCATTGGTCTGCGCCCCGGGGAATCCCTGGAATTTTCCGGTGAATGGAATGGTTTGGATTCCAGCCGTGAGCCCGTACCCGCAGGGAAATACCGCGTCATCGGCATTCTCACCAGCAGACCCGAATGGCGCACTCCCCCGGCCGAGTTCAGTTTCAACCCGCCTCCAGCACAATAAAGAGTCAACTGCAAAGGGCGCCAAGAAGACGCCAAGATCGCAATTGATTATGCCGCGTTCACGCGGCCTCCCCGCAGGGCACTTAGGCCAGTCGTTTACGACGGGTGACGGGACGTCAGCGGAGGCTGCGACGCCATTCCAGGCTGGGACGCTATTCGAGGATGGGCAGTCAAACCGCGTTCACGCGGTTTCCCCGCAGGGCCATTAGGCCAGCCATTTACGGCGCGTGACGGGACGCCAGCGGAGGCTGCGACGCCATCGGAGGCTGCGACGCTATTCGAGGACGGGCAGTCAAACCGCGTTCACGCCGTTTCCCCGCAGGGCATTTAGGCCAGCCGTTTCCGGCGCGTGACGGGACGCCATCGGAGGCTGCGACGCTATTCGAGGATGGGCAGTCAAACCGCGTTCACGCCGTTTCCCCGCAGGGCATTTAGGCCAGCCGTTTCCGGCGCGTGACGGGACGCCAGCGGAGGCTGCGACGCCATCGGAGGCTGGGACGCTATTCGAGGATGGGCAGTCAAACCGCGTTCACGCCGTTTCCCCGCAGGGCATTTAGGCCAGCCGTTTCCGGCGCTCGAGGATGGGCAGTCAAACCGCGTTCACGCGGTTTCCCCGCAGGGCATTTAGGCCAGCCGTTTACGGCTGGTTCCTGGTTCACAAATATGATCAGAGCCCGTTTTAACGGGCTTCAAATCGGTGTTCGAATTTTCAATGCGCTCTAATCGCTCGTGTATCGTTCCCTGATCATGATGTTCTTTCTGATTCCTGACATAATTGATTACCCAGGGAAGATCCCGTGTTCCAAAGCTAACCACGCCATAACCTGTTTGCCAGTCAAGCCATTTTCGTTTTGTGACCTCATGATTGACGTAATATGCGCTGGCACCCTTCAAGTCTCCGATCCAGTCACTGATCAACAGGGTGGGTGGAACAGTGACAACCAAATGAACATGATCCTCGGTTCCGCCGAGACTGTGGAAAAAGATGCCAGGGGTCTGCAGAATTCGATGCTTCAGGAAGTGGTAAACGCGGTTTTCGATTTTCTCGGTGAGCAAATTTGCGTTCTGCTTGGTGTGCCAGACGATATGCAGGTTAATTTCCGAATAGACATTGCGCGGCATCTGTATACCTCCTTCTCCAACGTTCCCCTGAGAAGGCCGTTTAAACGGCCTCCAGTGGTTTTACTCCTCCTGACCAGCCGTGAACGGCTGGCCTAAGCGCCCTTCGGGAAAACCGCGTGAACGCGCTTCGGCCACCCCGCCTCCATTGGCGCCCCGGCCTCCTGACCAACCGTAAACGGCTGGCCTAAGCGCCCTTCGGGAAAACCGCGTGAACGCGGCTTAGCTGCCCATCCTCGAATAGTGTCCCAACCTCCGATGGCGTCCCGGCCTCCTGACCAGCCGTGAACGGCTGGCCTAATGGCCCTTCGGGGAACTCGCGTGAACGCGGCTTGGGCACGCGCACTTTGCGCCTTCTCAGCGCTCTTTGCGGTTAACTTCTCTTTTCTCTTTCAAAAATCCATCCTCAACGACAACTGAATCGTCCTCGGCCTCCTGGCAGCCCGAGGCTGGAGGAAATCGCTGTCCGTGATGTCCGCAAAGCCGTTCACAAAAAAGATGACGTTGTTGAATACATTAAAGATCTCCACCTGCGGACGAACGCTCCAGTGCTCCCTGATTTGAAAAGTCCGTGAAAGCGCTACATCGACTCGATGCTGGGCCGGGCCCAGACCCACATTTCGTCCGAGGTTCCCGCTGGTGCCGATGGTGGGGAGAGCAAAGAAGACGTCGGGATCGAGGGGAGGTGGACCGCCAGGCTTTGGAGCCAGGGTCGGACGCCGGTCGAGCAGTTGAACCAGATTGGGACGGTCCGTCGCCCGGTCGCTCAAATTGCGATCGCTGCCACCGTTGCCTATGGTGAAAGGGCGTCCCGACCCAAAGGTCAGCACCGGGACCGCGACGATCTTCAACTTCGGAATTTCAAGGGTCCCCTGAAAAACAAACCGGTGCCGTTGATCCGTGTTCCCCAGCGACCTCTCCGCCCGGAGGTTGAATTCATCCTGCGGCGTGGCCGTGTTGATGAAAGTGTCTTCGAAAAGTTTGGAAAGGGTGTACGAGGTCCGAAACGATATTCCATGGCTGCTCTGCCGCGTGAGGGCCACCGTCAGGGCGTTATATGTCGAAGAACCGGACGATTCGAGTTGATCAATTCCGAGGAGGGTGGGATCAGGTCGCAGCGGCCGGACCGCTTCGAACAACAATCGAACAAAACGGGCGGTTGAAGAACCGGAGATGAGGGATGGAGCGTTCAATCCGAGGATGAGCGGGGTCTGGATAACACCCCCATGGGGCGCAGGAACGGTTGTACTGGTTCCCAGATCGAAGCGCACATCGGAATAAAGCGTGTTGTCCATTGACAGCGCAAACCTCCCGTTCAACAAGTAATTCAGCAATCCCCCGGGAGGTGGGATCGGGGCATTGATATTGTGATCGCGCCAGAGTTTCACGCCATGATTGAACTGGTACGAAGCCTCAACCACGAGGCCGCGACGGATCTCCCGCTCCACGCCGAAGGAGGCCTGCTCGGAATAAGGAATCCGCAGATTGCCGGAGATCCGCCGGGTGTCCTCGGCCGCGGAAGCCACTGAAAAGATCTCCGCCGAATTCGGAAGGATCTTGGGGAACAGATTCGAGAGGAAGCTGCCGGCCTCAGAGACTGAAAGGCCAGGAAAGGCCCTTTGCACATCGTCAGCCGTGCGAAGATCCACATATCGAAGGCCGCTCCTTCCTGCAAAGTCTCCGAATGTTCGCAACAGGACGCGGTTGTAAAAAATTCCAAAGCCGCCGCGCACCACCGTCTTGCCCGACTTGAATGGATCCCACGAAAACGAGAATCGCGGACCCAAGTTGTTTCTGTCACTCGAAAGGGCGGTCTCAAGGTCATATCGAAACCCAAGATTTAGAGAAAAGTGGGGACGCAACCGCAACTCCTGCTGCAGATAAATCCCTGCCACCGTGTTGGTCACTTGCCCCTCGGGATTGCCGACCGCCTGTAGAAACCGGCTGGGTTGATTGGTCAGGAAATCCGCGATGTTGGAGAACGAGTAAATCCCGTTGGACTCGAACAAATCAAGATCGCGCGAATCCACCCGCTGAATGTCGAGTCCCGTTTTGAAAGTGGATCGGCCTCTCACGAAGGTAATATTGTCGACGAACTGCTGCCGAACCTCCGTACGCTTCCCGCGGCGGTTCGAGGTAAACGTCGAGGCCGAACCGCCGGCGCTGAAGCCAGAGGAGCCATTCACCACCACGGCCACCGGCTGCGCGCCGAGCCCTTCGAGATTCGAGGGCAGGAGCCGGGAGTACTGGTAGCGCGCCTGATTGATCCAACTCGGGTTGACCACAAAATTCTCAGTGATGGACCACGCCTGTGAATCTCGGGTGCGCGCCACCGCGGTCGATGGGAACCGGCTGCCGCCTGTGAATCCGGTCAACGACGATCCCCGGGAGATCTCGTATCGGGCAAACAGATTGTGCTTCTGGCTTAACACCGCATCGATTCTTGCCGAGACAAAGTTACGCTGCGCCGGGGTCGACACCTCCTCGATGAATCGCCCCCCCAGGATGGGCGTGCCCCCGGAAGGCCGATAAATGATGCTTCCCAGTTGGACATTCGGCTGCGGGAGCGGATATCGGGGGTTGGTCTCGAACGGCAGCGGCAAGTTTATTTCGGTCGTGTCGGGAGTGTCATCGCGTTCATAGCCGATCATAAAGAAGATGCGGTCGACCCGGATCGGGCCAGTAAAGAAAAATCCATCCTGCCGCCGTTGGTAGGGCGCACGCGCCTCCCCTGCCAGGTTTCGAAAGAAGCTGTTGGCGTTCAGACTCTCATCCTGGAAGAAGAAATATCCCCGTCCATGGAATTGGTTGGAACCGGAGCGCGTCCGCAGGTTCACGCGGCCGCCGGATGCCCGCCCATATTCCGCTGAAAACTGGTTGGTGATCACCTGGACCTCTTCTATGACCTCGCGGGAATAGCTGATGCGCTCCCGCGCCTCTCGATCGTCGTTGTTGTCCAGGCCGTCAATGGTCAGGTTGTTTGAAAATCCCCTTCCTCCTGACAGCGAGAAAATGCCTGCTTCAATGGGAGTGTCACTGAGAAACTGGCCGTTGGCCGGCTTCGCCGCGTCCCGTGTGTCAAAGGTTTCTTCAGTGACGCCCGGAAACAGGAAAACCAGATCGAGTGGATCGCGTCCGTTGATTGGGATCATCTCGATCTCGCGTGCCGCCAGGGTCCCGCCCACAACCGTCTTCGACAAATCGATGGCCGGGGCCGCCTCCGTTACCACCATCACTTGCTCCAACCTTCCGATATGCATTGCAATGTTCAGGACCATAGTTTGACCGGATTCGAGTTGGACGTTCTTTTGCTCAAAACGCTGGAACCCCTCCACTTCCACTTCAATCTCGTAGCTGCCAGGCGCCAGCCGCGCCGCCAGGAACTCGCCCGTAGCGCGTGTCGTCAGGTTTGTCACCTGATTTCTGCCGGTGTCACGGATTCTGACAACCGCGCCGGCAATGACCGCGCCCGAACTGTCGCTAATCAACCCCTTGATCGTGGCGGAATCGAGATCGTCAGACAGGGCAGGTCGACTACAGACCAGGGTGGCTCCAAGAATGAGCAGGGGGAGAGTCAAACACTTCACCTGAAATGAACTTAAGCAAAACACGGCACCCTCCTTCAGTCGCACACGAGGATTCATCAGTACAAGAGGAATGCGAGTCAAGAATCCCGCGGCACTGTTTGGCAAACGGGTTTAAGGGGGGAGATTACGATCAGGGGGATATCAAATAGGGGGGAACGACATTCGCAATCTATCAAAAATGTCCGGTCAAGAGAAGAGCTTTCTTGTGCGGGAAACCGGAACCCACGCGAACGGGTGGCGGACCTGACGGAAGGGCCGAGTCCGTCCCCGGTACCGCTCATCATGTTTGCAGAACAGCCTTTAATGAGAATCGATCTCGGGCCCTTGGCCTTCCATCGAATACCCTGTGGAAATGGCAGCTTCGATGGAGTTGAGATTCTCCAGCGACTCCTCGAGGCTGATGGACTGGAACCGGACTTCGTCACCGGGTCTTAACTGGCCGAGAACCGGAAAATCAGCAGTGATTACCACTCCGACCTTGGGATACCCACCCGTGGTCTGCCGGTCAGCGGCAAGAACAATGGGTTGGCCGTTGGCGGGAACCTGGATGGTGCCGAACGGTACAGCATCTGATACGACCTCAGCACCTCCACAATGTGTGAGCCCCTTGCCTTCAAAGCGAATTCCCATCCGGTCTGAATCGAGGGAAACGCGGTACGTCTCTCTTTGAAGGTCTTCGATGGAAGCAGCCGCAAAATGATCGTCGTTTGGTCCGAGAATAAATCGAAGGGTCCGGGAGGTGAGGATTCTTTCGGAGAAAAGAGAATGGAACCGGGTTGAGCACCGGTTGTTTCCCCTTTCAAGCGATGAAATGATGTCTCCTCTTTGGAGGGACCGACCTTCCAGTCCACCCAGATGTGTCCGAGTGTGGGTTGACCTGCTACCCAGAACGACTGGCACATCAATCCCTCCCGCGACGGCCACATAAGCACGGCAACCGCGGCGGCACTCCCCAAAACTTAGAACATTCCCGCGCCTCACTTCAAAAGACTGCCACATAGCTGCATCAACTCCATCAAGCCGGGGTGAGAGGGCGGCGCCGGTAATCGCCACCATGGTGCCGCTCAGAAAGCGAAGTGCAGGTCCCATCAGGGTGCATTCCAACGTGGCTGCCTGCTGATCGTTTTCCACCAAACGGTTGGCAACACGATGTGAAAAAAAATCCATCGCGCCGGAAACCGAGACACCGAATTTCTGAAAACCAGTCCGGCCCAGATCCTGGATGGTCGTCAACATTCCCGGCTTGAGAACTTCGATCAGTGCAGGCATAAAGGAAAGACAGGCAGGAGGATCGGCCCCCAAAAAAGACACAGAAGTCACAAGAAACGGGTTGTGGATCAAACTCACCGTGCCTTTGTGCCCCTGTGAATCTTTTGTCTCCAAGCGATGGACCCTTCGCCATCGAGGAAAACGAATTCGCGCTGCTGGAGAGGGTCCAAGTTCACAGCGCGCCGATTTCAACTCCCGCCCCGTCAAGCTCCTGGCGAACCGTCTGAGCAAACTGCAGTGCGCCCGGGGTGTCGCCATGGATGCAAACCGTGTCGGCGCGAACGGAACAGTCCTGCCCGTCTATGGTCTTCACCTTTCCCTCGCGCACCATGCGGATGACGCGGGCAGCCGCTTCGCGGGGATCTTTTACCATGGCGTGGGGGAGCCGACGAGAGGTCAAAGAACCATCCGGCTGATAGGTGCGATCCGCAAAGACCTCGCTGGCCACGCGGAGCCCCAATCGCTCTCCGGCACGGACCAATTCAGAGTTTGCAAGCCCAATGAAGACGAGCGACGGATCAAATTCCTTGACGGCCAGTGCGATGGCGCTGGCAAGCTGGGCGTCGCGTGCCGCCCGGTTATACAGGGCGCCATGGGGTTTCACGTGGGAGAGCCTGGCGCCCTGGGCCTGGACAAATGCCGACAGCGCTCCGATTTGATATAGAACGAAATTTCTCGCCTCCTCCGGAGTGACATTCATGTCTCTCCGACCGAAGCCAATGAGGTCGGGAAATCCGGGGTGGACCCCCACGGCCACGCCATGACGCACAGCGCACTCGACGGTACGGCGCATGGTGTCCGGATCTCCGGCATGAAATCCACAGGCGATGTTGACCGAGGTAATGAAGGGCATGATGGCTTCGTCGACGCCCATCCTCCAGGCCCCAAAACCTTCTCCCATGTCACAATTCAAATCAATTCGTCCACCCATGAAAGTCCTCTTCCGAAATGGAATAAAATTCGATGGAATCGCCGGCCGCGAAACGAAACATTGTATCTTGATTTGCCTTCGGATCGAAAAGCGTGAGCGGGGTGCGCCCGATGAGGCGCCAGCCTCCGGGGCTCTCCATGGGATAGATTCCCGTTTGCGCTCCTGCGATACCCACCGACCCGGCGGGGATTCGCGTTCGTGGAGATGACAACCGGGGCGCGCGGATTTTTTCAGGAACGATTCCGCAGTAAGGAAAGCCCGGCATAAATCCCAACATGTAGACCCTGAATCGGATTCCGGTGTGAATCCGGATCACTTCATCACTGGAGACCCCGTTCATTTCAGCCACCGTTTCAAGGTCGGGGCCGAATCCCCCACCGTATGCCACGGGAACCTTATGGGCTCGAAGTGCGTCCACCGCTTCATCGGACCCTATGTCCGCGGCCTCTTTAAGCCGGGAAATCAAAACCATCCTATTGATTCGTAATGGATTAACATACACAGTGACCGAAGAATAGGCCGGCACAACATCCAGAATTTCAGGCCATTTCAGGCGCTCCAGACGGCCCGCCAGATTGATGGCTTTCTGGTTTATCCGGGGGTCAATACCGGGGCCAAATTCGATGCAAATTGAACTCTCCCCCACCCCGAAAATTTTCACTTCGCAGGCCTACCTTTTTATGTTATAAGGGCATCCCAAATTCTGGCTACATGAGGAAGCTCTTCAAAACTGAGGGCCGTTACCAGTGAGCACTGAGGTCAAAAAGTCGAAATCCGTCGTCGCGCCCATTCGACCTCCCGAGAGAATCGAAGCCTACATTTCCGCGAATGCATTTTGGGGACTGCTGATCTCGGCCATCGAAGTGTACAAGAAGGAAACTTACGGAATCCTCATCGGGTATCGGGATCAAAACGGCATGTTTATTATTGAACACGCCATCCCTCATCAAACCGCCAGTCGCACCCACTTGAGCGTGCGAAAGAACACGCGCGCGCAAAAACGAATGGAGAGTTTCTTGAAGAACATGCCTCACCTTTCCGTCATCGGCGATTTCCATTCTCACACCGGGTGGGGCGACCTGAAGGGGGTGTCACAACCGAGCCACACCGACATCAGCGACATGCAGCCCAACACCATTTACGCGATCCTCGAGGTCAACGACAAGAAACGGTCTCAAGCCTGGGACTATACCGCTGACGGATCACTGGCCGGCACCGCCGATGATTATCACTTCAAGATCAACGCCTATTACCTCGCCGGCCCTCACCAAAACCGCGTCAAGCGCGCCAATATTTTCTGCCCGTACGCCATCGGATTCAATGCAAAACTCAAGGCGGCAGCGGCGGCCGGTTAGGGTTCCGGCAGCCTCGCTGGACAACGACCGGAGATGAGCGCCGTTGCCCTCAACCCATCACGGCCGATTACTCCCCTTCAAATCCGACGGCCGACCCAGCCAACTCGCCCGGATCTGCGTCTGTAATTCCGTGGGATTGTTCAATTCCTTGATCGAGTAAGTCACTTCTTCATGGGAGCCCAAGACGACATCCACATTCAACAGCCGATTCTCACGATAAACGGTAAATTTCACTTTTTCCCCTGACTTCTTTTCCTTCAAGATCTCTCCCAGCGTCTTCAAACTCACCCGCTCCTCATCGACGGCAAGGATGGTATCTCCTGCGCTCAACCCCGCATGAGCGGCCGGAGATTCCGGAATGATGTTTTCTATCACTACGAGGTGATTGGGATTCTCTCCCGAGGAAATACCCGCATAGGGCTCCGCTTGAGAATGTTGGGCATCGAGAAAAAGCCCTGCAGCCTTAAGATACCGATTGTAGTCCACCTCCGCGGTGGTTGCGATGTTCTGCTTCCAGAAATCCGCAAAATCAGTGGAGGAGACGTGGCTGAGGGCTTCCAGGAAGTCCTCTTCCCGGAACCCACGCCCCTGGAGATAGTACGTCGTTCCGGGCGTTTCATAAAATTTCTTGTAGAGAGTCCGGAACACATCATCGAGCGTTTTTGCGTTCGCTGTTCGCTGACGGATTTCAAGATCAAGCAGGGCCCCCAGGATTTCGCCCTGGGTGTAATACGAAAGAAAGACGTTCTGCCAGTTGCTGACATCCGGGGTGTCATGCCAGAACCAGGTATCCAAGCTGGCCTGTTCGACGTTGCGTTCGAAGCGTCCAGGGGAATTCTGGATCATCTCGATCAGGCGGGCCACATGCTTGAAGTACTTCTGATCATCCCAAATGCCGGCGCGGCGGAGACTCAATGACGCGTAATAGCTGGTGATCCCCTCGGAAATCCACAGCGACGGGGTGTAATTTTCTCCTGCGTAATCCCACGGGCCAAGCGCCACCGGGCGCAGCCGCTTGACGTTCCAGCAGTGAAAGAACTCGTGTGCGGAAACCCACAAATAGTTGTCGTAGTTTTCGTCGTCTCCCAAATTGCCCGTGATGACAATCTGCGTGGAATTCAGATGCTCCATGCCATCGCCATGCAAGGCGTAAGGATTAAAGTGGAAGAGGAAGGTGTACTGGTTGTAATCGGGCGGGCCCATGACTTCAAATTCTGTCTTGACAATTTTCTCCAGGTCGCTCACAAACCGATCTACATTCTTATCGCTGCCGTTGTTGTGAATCACCACCCGAAAGCTTTTTCCTGCAAACGAAAAGCTTTTCATGCGCACGGATCCCGAATCGGAGAACGGGGCGATCTCTGTGGGGCAGTCAATGAGAACGTCGTAGTTTGGCGCTCGCAGCATCCAGTGGTTTCCATCCCCTTTTCCCCCCGGGAGCCCATTCATGACCGCCCAGCCATCAGGAGCTTCAATGTCCAAGTCAATCGGATGATCTTTCAGCCCGACCACATACATGTAAATTGAGGCGCCATTGTAATTGGCATGTTGGTCATTGAGCTGCGAAAAAGTTCCCGAAAGGGTGTTGGCGAAAACCTTGTATTCAATGGCCACCCTCTGACTCCCACCCGTGTGGACCCGCCAAGTTTGCTTGTCGATCTTCTCGAATGCGAGCGGCTTGTTCTGATCCCCCTGGGCCCGGAACTCCTGAACATTGTGCGCAAAATCATAAATCACATACCGTCCGGGCGACCACGCCGGCATCTGAAAATCGAGAGCGGGGGCCGCAACCTGTTCAACAATGATCGTCACCACAAAGAAATGCGAAGAGGGTTGAGGCATCGCCAACCGATAATGAATTGAGTCGGCGGCCGAGAGAGTCGAGCCAAACAGGAAAGTGATTAACAAAAACAGGAATCGACAGAGTCGTCCGGGAAATACACCCATTAACTTTCTCCTTGAGTAAAGAGACCACTCAGGCGAGCACAAGACCGTCTGACCGGCCTGCTGGAAACGTGGATCCATGAGACTCTTCCGAGGATACTTGAAGCAACAGGGTGGATCAAGACCAAATCAGCGGGGAGATTACGCCTCCAATTCCTCAATCTGAATGACCAATCGAGGATAATCAAATAATGCTGAGTTGGACACGCTTTGGTAGCCGTGATCCCGCTTTTTGGGATCGCGGGCTTTTCCATGCCGGTCGCAAAAGCCCGTGATCCGCGGAAAAGCGTGCGGATCCCGGCTACCAAACCATAGCACTTCGAGAGATACTGTCATTCGTCAGTATTTTCTATCATCCTCAGTAGTTCCGGCTTCACCAAAAACGAATCCACTCGATTGCAACCTCTGTTCATAATCCCCTCGCAACACTCCAGTGCAACACAACTATTTCAGAATCGGTCCGTGGATAGATTTCATTCGTGAAGTATGTCCGCAATTGGCTGATTCTTAATGACCCTTCTCATAAGAAATTGTGGACTGTTGGATAGAGGATTGCTAGAGGGGTCATTGGCTACTTGCCAATACGGATTCGTCCGAAAAGATAGTGGTCGCATCAGAGGTCAGACTCCAAAGGCCGTCAATGCTACCGAGGCTTACACGTTACGGAGAGCATGGCTCCAAGCGAGTTAATGATAATGAGTTCAAGTAATTAAAATTTCTAAGATAAACGGGAGGATTGAGATGTTGTTTTCTTGTCGTTCCAAGAAGGTGTTTGTAGTCTTCGCGGTGGCTCTATTTCTGTTCGGTTCCGGAGTTTACGTGTCCCTCCTTCACGCCCAAATGGGAGGTGGAGGGATGGGGGGTGGCGGTGGGACCGGCAATATGCCGGGGATGGGAACTGGATCATTTTCAAACCTGATGACCGATGGCATGGGGGGAATGATGCTCCTCAGTGGCGGGCGGCCATTCCATTCCGACGGCACAGCAATTACCCTCGCCGAAGCGACGGACATCGCCCACCGATTGGTCGCGGCCCGAAGAGAGACCAATCTGGCACTCGATGAAATCGAGGAATGGGAATATAACTTCTACGTGGTTGTGAAAGAGACGGACTCTTCAAATAAAGCCTTTCAGTTGGTCATTGACAAGTGGACGGGTGTGGTCATGCCGGAGCCCGGACCCGACATGATGTGGAACGCAAAGTATTTCGGGGGCGGGATGATGAGGGGCCAAACGATGGCTGGATTCTCCCGGGGGAACGCGAACATGACGGTCACCGCGGATGCGGCCGCGCTCGCCGCCAATCAGTTCTTGAGCCAGCGGTTCGCTCCTGCGCGTCGACTGGCCGTGGCAACGCCACCTGATACCTTCTTTGGATACTACTGTTTTGACGTCAACGATGTGGCCACGGGAAAGAAGTATGGGATGCTCAGCGTGAACGGCGCCACCGGCCAGGTCTGGTATCACACCTGGCATGGGAATTTCATCCAGGGCCAGGAACTGAACTAGATTGGAGGGCCTACTCAAAGCGGTTCAGTTATGTCTGGAGGAAGGTTTTCCGCCGGAACTGGTCGCCCGTGAGACCGCCCAACGGTTTGAGTCTCAGCCTCCCGAACGGGGCGATGGTTGCTGGTGATTGCACGAGGAAAACTCGATCCAGAGTAATTCACGTCGCTGAAATGGAGATTGGAAAGGCCCGACCCGAAGCTTCTTCTTGGGTCACACATCTCAAAGTTGTGTCAAGAGGCAAGACTCCACCCAGTGCCCAGCCGAGTATTGCTGTGTGTTCCGCCCGGTCGCCAGTGAGTCGATTGTCTTCGAACGCCACTCCGTTGTTTCCCCATCGAGACGGGCA